>NZ_JBJNLB010000005.1:0-305296 GCF_052169275.1 Serratia sp. CY27727
CGAAGGTCCCCCTCTTTGGTCTTGCGACGTTATGCGGTATTAGCTACCGTTTCCAGTAGTTATCCCCCTCCATCAGGCAGTTTCCCAGACATTACTCACCCGTCCGCCGCTCGTCACCCAGGGAGCAAGCTCCCCTGTGCTACCGCTCGACTTGCATGTGTTAAGCCTGCCGCCAGCGTTCAATCTGAGCCATGATCAAACTCTTCAATTAAAAGCTTGATTTGCTTCCACTCGAGAAGCGATGCTCAAAGATTTACTGCATGAATTTTACTTCAGTTAGTCACTCTTCAAGACTTGATATTTTTTTGCATCCGAAGATGCTGGATATCGTCTTGTGGAGTGCCCACACAGATTGTCTGATAAATTGTTAAAGAGCAGTGCCGAGAAACTCATCGGCGCGGGCTGCGTATATTACGCTTTTAGCCCGGAGAGTCAAGCGTTTATTTCGCTGTCTTCTCGCTGACCCGGCGGCTTGTCAGTCGTTGTTCCCGGTCAGTGGAGGCGCATTATAGGGAGTTCTCGGCAGGCCGCAACCCCTAAATGCAAAAAACTTTTCAAGCGCGGATTTTTTCGGCAAAACGCTGGCCAAACCCGCGTTTTTGTCACTTTTCGTACGGGATCTGGCTAAATTCCTGGGCGAAACGATCGACCTGCTGCCAATCGGTGTACTCCACTTCCTTACTGGTATCCGTTTCACCACCCGTCATACGCATAATAAATTGAATCATGATGCGGTCGAACCAGCGATAGCGCGGATAACGCAATGCGCCGGCAAACACCGCGCACTGTTTTGGCTGCCACGGCGAAGCCAGCAGAAACTTGCGGGTATAAGCGTTGGTTTGCGGCGAGCGCTTTTCCGGTTTGCGCGCCGTCAGGTTCACGGCAAAGAACGCGCTCGGCATTCGATTCAGCTGCTCGGCATGACGTTTGACGAATTTATCCAACACCGGGTTAAAGTGCCCGTAACGGATAGAAGCACCGATCATCACCAGCTGATACTGATTAAGGTCGACCTGTTCCGCCTGCAGCAGATCGATCACCTCACAGCGCAGCGTATCCTGCAATTTGCTTGCTATATAAGAAGCGATAGCACGTGTTTGCCCGTCACGGCTCGAATAAAGTATCAATGCCTTCATGGCGTACTCCTTATATCAGGCTCACTCACGCCAGAAGGTTGGCGTAAACAGCACCAGCAATGTAAACACTTCCAGGCGCCCGAACAGCATCGTCACCACCAGGATCCACTTGGCCGCCGCCGGCATCGTGGTGAAGTTATCCGCCACTACGCCCAGGCCGGGGCCGAGGTTATTCAGCGTTGCCGTCACTGCGGCAAACGCGGAGAAATCATCAACGCCGGTAGCAATGATCGCCAGCATGCTGACGATAAACACCAGCGCATAGGCGGAGAAAAATCCCCACACCGCCTCCAGAATGCGTTCCGGCAGCGCGCGGTTGCCCAATTTGATGGTATAGACCGCGTTAGGGTGCACCAGCCTTTTCAACTCACGCGAGCCCTGCAGGTACAACAGCAGAATACGGATCACCTTCAGGCCGCCGCCGGTCGAGCCGGCGCAGCCGCCGATGAATGCCGAACACAACAACAGCATCGGCAGGAACAGCGGCCACTTGGCGATGCTGTCGGTCGTAAAACCGGCCGTGGTCGCCATCGATACCACCTGGAAGAACGCCTGATTGAGCGTTTCCATACCGCTCTTATAGACGCCATGTCCCCAGAGCACCAACGTGCACACCACCACCAGCGTCAGCTGGACGAAGATGAACATGCGGAATTCAGGATCGCGCCCATATACCTTCAGACTGCGGCCGCTGAGCAAAGCGAAGTGCAGGCCGTAGTTACAGCCGGAAATCAGCAGGAACACGGCGATGATGGTGTTGATGGTCGGACTGGCGTAATAACCGATACTGGCGTCGTGGGTAGAAAAGCCGCCGATGGCGATGGTCGAGAAACTGTGGCCGATGGCATCGAACACCGACATTCCTGCTCCCCAGAGCGCCAGCGCACAGGCTACGGTCAGCAACACATAGATTAGCCACAGGGTTTTGGCTGTTTCGGCGATGCGCGGGCGCATTTTGTTATCTTTCAGCGGCCCGGGCATTTCTGCCCGATACAGCTGCATGCCGCCGACGCCGAGTATCGGCAGTATCGCCACCGCCAACACGATGATCCCCATGCCGCCCATCCATTGCAGCATTTGGCGATAGAACAGAATGGCCTTCGGCAGCGAATCCAGTCCCACCAGCGTCGTCGCACCGGTGGTCGTCAGCCCCGAGAAGGATTCAAAGAAGGCGTCGGTCAGCGACAAGTTGGGCCGTTCAGAAAACAGGAACGGCAATGCCCCCACGCTGCCCAGCACGGTCCAGAACAGCACGACGATCAGGAAGCCTTCGCGGGGTTTCAGTTCGTGTTTCTGTTTGCGGTTCGGCCACCACAGCATCAGACCGATGGTCAGCGCCACGAAGAAGGTTTGGCTGAACGCGCGCCCCGCCCCATCGCGGTAAATCAATGCCACCAGGCCAGGAATAAACATCGTCCCGGAGAACAGGATGACCAGCAGACCAACGATACGGGTTATGGCGCGAAAATGCATTTCAGCACGATCCTTAGCAATTCAATTGGGAGGAATTATTGCGAAATGGGGGTTAATTGCAAATTACCGCGACTAAGATCACGCAATTTATTCCCAAACAGCTCGACCTCGGTGGCCGGCAACGCCAGATGCAGCACGACGGCGGCGCCGTATTCGCCCTGCAGGATCCGACCTGCGGTTTGCTGCAGCAAGTTCTCCACCAACGCCAACTGCGCATAGTCGCACTGCAAGATATATTCGGCTTCCGGCACCTTTTGAGTCAACGCCAGCTGCTTCAACGCCTGTTGAACACCGTTGCCATAGGCTTTCACCAATCCGCCGGTGCCCAACTTGACGCCGCCGTAGTAACGAACGACCACGGCGGTCACTTCCCCGATGCCGCTGCCCATGAGCTGCGCGAGGATCGGTTTGCCGGCGGTACCCGACGGCTCTCCGTCGTCGGAGAATCCCAACTGCTGCGAGTCATCGGGGCTGCCGGCGACGAAGGCCCAACAATGGTGCCGCGCCGCCGGGTGTTCATCCCGCACCTGCTGAATAAACGTCTTTGCCGCTTCTACCCCGCTGGTCGGCGCCAGCAGGGTGATAAAACGGCTCTTCTTTATTTCTTCGGTAAAGCAGGTTGCTTCCGCCGGTATCGGATACGGCCGCATCAGGCCAGGTTCAGATCGCGCGTCATGTTCTCGATGCGCTTTTCGTGGATCACGATGTTGTCTTCGATGCGGATGCCGCCATACGGCTTCAGCGCATCGATGCGATCCCAGGCGAAGTGCTGCTTGAACTCACCGCTGCGCCACGGCGCCAACAGAGACTCGATGAAGTACAGACCCGGCTCGATGGTCAATACCATGCCCGGCTGCAACACGCGGGTGCAACGCAGGAACGGATACTTGGCTGGCGCCGCCAGATGGGTGCCTTGCTCGTCCTGCATAAAGCCGGCGGCGTCGTGCACCTGCAGGCCCAGCGGGTGGCCCAGCCCGTGCGGCAGGAACGGCGTGGTGATGCCCGTTTCAACCATCGCCTCTTCGCTGAGGCCGTTCACCAGCTTGTGATTCTTGAGCAGCTTGGCGATGCGCTGGTGCATCTGCACATGGTAGTCGGTATAGCGCACGCCGGTTTTGATAGTGTCGATCAGCGCCAGCTGTTCACCGTTGAGATCTTTCACCAGATGGGCGAATTCGCTGCCGCTTTGCGCTGCGTAGGTGCGCGTCAGATCGGCGGCGTAGCCGTTGTATTCCGCGCCGGCGTCGATCAGGAAACTCAGGGATTCGGCCGGCGGCTGATGATCCAGCTTGGTGTAGTGCAGTACCGAAGCGTGTTCGTTCAGCGCCACGATGTTGTCGTAAGGCACGTCGGTATCGCGGTGGCCTGTCGCCGTGAGGTAGGCCAGATTGATGTCGAACTCGCTCATGCCGGAGAGGAAGGCTTCATGCGCCGCACGATGGCCGGTTACCGCCGTCTTCTGCGCTTCGCGCATGCAGGCCAGCTCATAGCCGGTTTTGATCGAACGGTGGAAATCCATGTAGTTCAACACCGCTTTCGGGTTGATGTTTTCCGAAGGGATGCCGAGATCGCGGGCGCGCTGTTGCGCATAACCGATATAGCCCACGCGCTCGCGCTGCGGCGGAAGCTGCTGGGCGATAGCGTCGGCGTTGGCCAGCGGCATCAATTCAAGGGATTTGGTCCAGAAACTGTCCGGCAGCGGCTCTACACTGTGCCAGTAGTCGACCGGGGAGTAGAACCATAGCTTTGGCTTGTTGACGCCATCAATCCACAACCAGCAGTTCGGCACCGACGTCACCGGCACCCAGGCTTTGAAATGCGCGTTCACTTTGAACGGATAGCTATGGTCGTCCAAAAATACCTTTTGCAGTTCACCGGAGTGAATCAGCAGCGCATCCAACTTGTTGCGCTCCAGCACTTCGCGCGCGCGTTTTTGCAGCTCTGCCAGGTGGTCGTTATACAAAGAAGCCAGCGTTTCCATCACATTACCCTTATGCCTTAGCACGAAAGAAGTCATCTTAACACAGCGCTCCGGCGCACCAACCTCATCGCGTTGGGCATGCGGAGCAGCTCGCAATTCCCGGCAAATGCCGTTACATCCGCAGTTTAACCTTAGCCAGCCGAGTGCCATCGTCAGCCCTGCATCGTCGTCGCCATGACCCCAGCCGCCTTATTCATGCCTAACCTCGCCTGAATGATAAATCGCCGCTGGCAAGTGTATGAAGGCCGACAACCGCCAGCAAATGCCGATAGCACATAAAATATAACTTCGTTTTAAATCAAAACGCTAACTTGGTGAGATGTGATCAGACCAGCAAATATGCAATCTCTCATTTGCATATTTTTAACATAAAAACCACACTCCTCATCATCTGGTCATACCAGATCATACGCTGATTCAGGAGATAGACATGCTCTACCAAGGCGAAACATTACAACTGCACTGGCTCGATAACGGCATCGCCGAGCTGGTGTTCAACGCACCGGGCTCGGTCAACAAGCTGGACACCCGCACCGTAGCCAGCCTGGGCGAAGCGCTCACCGTGCTGGAAAACCAGCCTGAGCTGAAAGGGCTGCTGCTGCGTTCCTCCAAAGCCGCGTTTATCGTCGGCGCCGATATCACCGAATTCCTTTCTCTGTTCGCCGCACCGGCTGAAAAGCTGCAAGAGTGGCTGGTGTTCGCCAACAACGTCTTTAACCGACTGGAAGATTTGCCGGTGCCGACCATTTCGGCCATTAACGGCTATGCGCTCGGCGGCGGTTGCGAATGCATTCTGGCGACCGATTTCCGCGTCGCCTCACCGGACGCGCGCATTGGCCTGCCGGAAACCAAATTGGGCATCATGCCGGGCTTCGGCGGTTCCGTCCGCCTGCCGCGCCTGCTGGGTAACGACAGCGCGCTGGAAATCATCGCCGCCGGCAAAGACGTCAGCGCCAAAGAGGCGCTGAAAGTCGGCCTGGTGGATGCGGTGGTGGCACCGGAAAAACTGGCCGAAGCGGCGCTCAACATGCTGCAACAGGCGATCGACGGCAAGCTGGACTGGCGCGCCGCGCGTCAACCTAAGCTGGAGCCGCTGAAACTCAGCCCGATTGAAGCGGCGATGAGCTTCACCACCGCCAAAGGCATGGTGCTGCAGACCGCCGGTAAACATTACCCGGCGCCGATGACCGCGGTGAAAACCATTGAAGCCGCCGCCAAGCTGGGCCGCGATGAAGCGCTGCAACTGGAAACCGCCAGCTTCGTGCCGTTGGCGCGTTCCAACGAAGCGCGCGCGCTGGTCGGCATCTTCCTCAACGATCAGTTCGTGAAGGGCCAGGCGAAAAAGCTGGCCAAGAATGTGGATGCGCCGAAACAGGCGGCGGTGCTGGGCGCCGGCATCATGGGCGGCGGCATCGCTTACCAATCGGCGCTGAAAGGCGTGCCGGTGATCATGAAAGACATCAGCGACAAGTCACTGACGCTGGGCATGAGCGAAGCGGCCAAGCTGCTCAATAAGCAACTGGAACGCGGCAAGCTGGATGGCCTGAAAATGGCACAGGTGCTGTCGACCATTCAGCCGACGCTGGACTACGCTGGTATCGAACGCGCGCAGGTGATCGTCGAAGCGGTTGTCGAGAACCCGAAAGTCAAAGCCGCCGTGCTGTCGGAAGTGGAAACCCTGATCGGTGAGGACACCGTTCTGGCGTCGAACACCTCGACCATTCCGATTAATCATCTGGCAAAATCGCTGAAGCGCCCGCAAAACTTCTGCGGCATGCACTTCTTTAACCCGGTACACCGCATGCCGCTGGTTGAAATCATCCGCGGCGAACAGACCAGCGATGACACCATCGCCAAAGTGGTGGCCTACGCCAGCCGCATGGGCAAAACGCCAATCGTGGTGAACGACTGCCCGGGCTTCTTCGTCAACCGCGTGCTGTTCCCGTATTTCGCCGGCTTCAGCCTGCTGCTGCGCGACGGCGCCGACTTCCGTCAGATCGATAAAGTGATGGAAAAACAGTTCGGCTGGCCGATGGGCCCGGCCTACCTGCTCGACGTCGTGGGCATCGACACCGCGCATCATGCGCAGGCGGTAATGGCCGCCGGCTTCCCGGATCGCATGAGCAAAGACTACCGCGACGCCATTGACGTGATGTTCGACAACCAGCGCTTCGGTCAAAAAAATCAGCTGGGCTTCTACCGCTATAGCCAGGACAGCAAAGGCAAGCCGCGCAAGGACAACGACGAGCAGACCGATGCGCTGCTGGCCGAAGTGAGTCAATCGCGCCAGACCATCAGCGACGAAGAAATCATTGCGCGCATGATGATCCCGATGATCAACGAAGTGGTTCGCTGCCTGGAAGAGAAGATCGTCGCCAGCCCGGCGGAAGCCGATATGGCGTTGGTTTACGGCATTGGCTTCCCTCCGTTCCACGGCGGCGCGTTCCGCTACCTGGATACGCTCGGCACCGCCAACTACGTTGAGCTGGCCCAGCGTTACGCACACCTCGGCGCCCTGTATCAGGTGCCGGCCGGTCTGCGCGCCAAGGCCGAACGCAATGAAAGCTACTACCCGGTGGCGACACCGCTGTCCGACGTCGCTACCCGCCAACCGGCATGAGGTCATAAAGATGGAAAACGTAGTTATTGTTGATGCCGTACGCACGCCGATGGGCCGCTCCAAGGGCGGCGCCTTCCGCCAGGTGCGCGCCGAAGATCTCTCCGCTCACCTGATGCGTGAAGTGCTGAGCCGCAACCCGGCGCTGGACGCCGCCGAGATCGATGATATTTACTGGGGCTGCGTGCAGCAGACGCTGGAACAAGGTTTCAACATCGCCCGCAACGCCGCGCTGCTGGCCGAGATCCCGCACCGCGTGCCGGCGGTGACCGTCAACCGCCTGTGCGGCTCTTCGATGCAGGCGCTGCACGACGCGGCGCGCGCCATCATGGTTGGCGACGCACACGTCAGCCTGATCGGCGGCGTGGAACACATGGGCCATGTGCCGATGAACCACGGCGTGGACTTCCATCCGGGGCTGAGCCGCAGCGTGGCCAAAGCCGCCGGGATGATGGGGCTGACCGCCGAAATGCTGGCCAAGATGCACAACATCAGCCGCCAGATGCAGGATGAGTTCGCCGCCCGCTCCCACCAGCGCGCGCATGCGGCGACGCTGGCGGGTTACTTCAAAAACGAGATCATACCGACCAACGGTCACGACGCCGATGGCGTGCTGACCCGTTACGATTTCGATGAAGTCATTCGCCCGGAAACCACTGTCGAAAGCCTGTCGGCCCTGCGCCCGGCGTTCGATCCGGTCAACGGCACCGTCACCGCCGGCAGTTCTTCCGCCCTGTCGGACGGCGCTTCCGCCATGCTGCTGATGAGCGAATCGCGCGCCAAAGCGCTCGGTTTGAAGGCGCGCGCCCGCATCCGCTCGATGGCGGTCGTCGGCTGCGATCCTTCCATCATGGGTTACGGCCCGGTGCCGGCCAGCAAGCTGGCGCTGAAACGCGCCGGTCTGAGCGTGCAGGACATCGATCTGTTCGAGCTGAACGAAGCGTTCGCCGCCCAGTCGCTGCCGTGCATCAAGGATCTGGGGCTGATGGACAGCATCGACGACAAGATCAACCTGAACGGCGGCGCCATCGCGCTCGGCCACCCGCTGGGGTGTTCAGGCTCCCGCATCTCGACCACCCTGTTGAACAACATGGAACGTCGCGACGCGCAGTTCGGCCTGGCGACCATGTGCATCGGCCTGGGCCAGGGCATCGCCACCGTCTTTGAACGCGTTTAGCTGTGTCTATCTTGGGATGACCGCGTCACCACTTCAAATCGCGGCATCCCGCCAAGTTTAGTTGCCGTTCTTCCCGCCTGTCAGGGGCGGGTTTTTTATGCCTGACGTTTGCCGGCGCCCAAATAAAAACGGGGCGACCCTCGGCCACCCCGTTCACTGCGCATCGCATCGGTCAGATAAACGAAAACGCGTCACCGAACATATGCGCTTCCAGCGCGCCGCGCTCGGCGCAGAAACGCTCACGGGCGATTTTCGCCATCTCGAAACGCCCGGCGATATAGATGTCGTGCTCCGCCAGCGTGCCGAAATCCTGCAGCACCGCGCTGAGCACGGTGCCGCTGCGGCCGCGCCATTCGGCTTCCGGCTGCTCGACCACCGGGATCACCTTCAGATTCGGATGCTGCAACGACAGCGCTTCCAGCTCGCTCAGATCGTACAGGTGCTTCAGCTCACGCCCGCCCCAGTAGATAGAAATATCGCGATCGGGCTGCTGCTCCAACGCGGTCAACAGGATTGAACGCGCATAAGAGAAACCGGTGCCGCCGGCAATCAGCACCAGCGGACGGCTACCCTCTTCCCGCAGCCAGGCATCGCCGTGCGGCACGTCGACGGTGATCGCCTGCTCTTTCAGGATGCGATCCATCACCGCCATAGCGTACAGATTCAGCTCCGAAGCGCCGATGTGCAGCTCGATATAATCTTGCTGCGTCGGGGTTGATGCCAGCGAGAACGGGCGCTTGTCGCGCTCGTCCATCACCACCATCAGATATTGCCCTGCCTTGAAAGAAAACGGCTGCTCGGGCACCAGACGTACCCGATAAACCGTATCGGTAATGGCCTCTACCGAGGTCACTTTACAGCTCAATATTGTCATGCGTTCCCTCTGTCGGGTCATCAATGCAAAGCTGAGAACAGGGCCTGACGCTACAGCGTCGGTTCCCTGTCACTGAAGATTGCGAGCTCATCCCAGATTTCGTCGACGCGCGCACGTACCTTTTCATCCATCTGAATCGGACGGCCCCATTCGCGATCGGTTTCACCCGGCCATTTATTGGTGGCGTCCAGCCCCATCTTCGAACCCAGGCCGGAAACCGGTGAGGCGAAGTCCAGATAGTCGATCGGCGTATTCTCCACCAGAACGGTATCCCTTGCCGGATCCATTCGTGTGGTGATCGCCCAAATTACGTCGTTCCAGTCGCGCGCATTGACGTCGTCATCGCAGACGATAACAAATTTGGTGTACATAAACTGCCGCAGGAACGACCAGACGCCCATCATCACGCGTTTAGCGTGGCCGGCGTACTGTTTCTTCATGGTCACTACCGCCAGGCGGTACGAGCACCCTTCCGGCGGCAGATAGAAATCGACGATTTCCGGGAACTGCTTTTGCAGAATCGGCACGAACACTTCATTCAATGCCACGCCCAGGATCGCCGGCTCATCCGGCGGGCGGCCGGTGTAGGTCGAGTGGTAGATCGCGTTGCGGCGCTGGGTGATGTGGGTGACGGTGAACACCGGGAACTGGTCGATTTCATTGTAGTAACCGGTGTGGTCGCCGTAGGGACCTTCCGGCGCCATTTCACCCGGCTCGATATAACCTTCCAGCACGATTTCAGCGCTGGCGGGCACTTCCAGATCGTTGGAAAGGCACTTGACCACTTCGGTTTTATTGCCGCGCAGCAGCCCGGCAAAAGCGTATTCAGACAGGGTATCCGGCACCGGCGTCACCGCGCCGAGGATGGTGGCGGGATCGGCGCCCAGCGCCACCGCAACCGGGAAACGCTCGCCGGGGTGCGCCTGGCACCACTCCTGATAATCCAGCGCGCCGCCGCGATGCGACAGCCAGCGCATGATCACTTTATTCTTGCCCAGCACCTGCTGGCGATAGATGCCGAGATTTTGCCGTTCCTTATGCGGGCCGCGGGTCACCGTCAGCCCCCAGGTGATCAGCGGCGCGGCGTCTTCCGGCCAGCAGTGCATCACCGGAATACGGCCCAGATCGACGTCCTCGCCCTGCCATACCTGCTCCTGACAAGGCGCGGATCCCAGCACCTTGGTCGGCATGTTCAGCACCTGCTTGAACTTCGGCATTTTATCGAACAGATCGCGGAAGCCTTTCGGCGGCTCCGGCTCTTTGAGGAACGCCAGCAGTTTGCCGACTTCGCGCAGCGCGCTGATGTCTTCCTGCCCCATGCCCATCGCTACGCGATTGGCGGTGCCGAACAGGTTGCACAGTACCGGCATGTCGTAGCCTTTCGGGTTTTCAAACAGCAATGCCGGGCCGCCCGCCCGCAGGGTGCGATCGGCAATCTCCGTCATTTCCAGGTAAGGATCGATCGGCTGGCTGATGCGTTTTAGTTCCCCTCTCTTCTCCAGCAACGAGAGGAAATCGCGTAAGTCACGGTATTTCATGCTGATCATTATAACGGCCAGTGGGGAGGGCATTATAAGCCCTCTTCACGGTTGTTGCTGCAATTTTGTTAACGCCGCCCGCCATCGGGTAGCCCTCAGCCGCAGTTGAACGGCACCAGCGCAGCCAGCGCACGCGTATCCTGATATTCGCGCGTCTCCTCGCCGTGGCGGAACACCTTGAAGCCCTGCCCGTTGGCGCTGAAGTAACGCAGCTCGTTGCCTTCAACATGCAGCAGGCTGCCTTCACGCAACGCCACCACCGATTCGCTCGGGTTGATCGCGCAGAACTCCGCCAGGCGCTCGTCACGGGTTTCGCCCATGTGGCCGCTGATATGCGCGTCGATGTAATGCGGGTTGATTTGCACCGGGAACAGCCCCAGCGCCGGCAGCACCACGCTGCAGCGCACCGGCATATCATTGGTGGTGCGAATGCTCGGCGTGGCCACGTTGCAACCGGCGCTCCAGCCGACGTAAGGCACTTCACGCTCGCGCACCGCGCGCTGGATGGGCACGATCAGGCCTTGCTCGTGCAGCATTTGGTTCAGCAACCAGGTATTGCCGCCGCTGACCAAAATGCACTCCGCCTGCGCGATCGCCGCCGCCGGCGAAGCGGCGTGGTGGATACTGGTGACTTCGATACCCAGCGTTTGCGCCAGCTCCTGCGCACGCTGGTCGTAGTCGTAACGGATCAGCGCATAAGGAATAAAGACGGCGGATTTGATGCCGCGACGCGCAATCATCGCCAGCAGTTGGCTTTTGGCATACCCCAGCAGCTCGGCTTCGCCAGACAGCTTGCCGTTGCTCAACAGAAACAGCTCCATTTATCTTTCCCTCGGTCAAAAACGATGAATAGCGTCACAGCCGGTAGCGCAACGCCTTGCCATACTGTGACGGTAACAAATTTTTAGCCCTCTGTTATACCAGCGCCGTATCGATAAGTGTGTGACCCCTCGCTAATAGCCGAATATTCATAGAGATAGGTGATGTTACACGCTGAAACTTGCATCACTATGTATCCGGAAGCGCTTTTGATATGCTTACCGGCTGGCAGAAAGGCATGTGAAATTATGGAATCCTGGTATCTACTTTATTGCAAACGCGGTCAGCTGTTGCGGGCGCAGGAACATCTGGAACGGCAGCAGGTAAACTGCCTCAGCCCGATCATCACGCTGGAAAAGATCGTGCGCGGCAAGCGTATCGCGGTCAGCGAACCCCTGTTTCCCAACTATCTGTTTGTGGAGTTCGACCCGGAGCGCATTCACACCACCACCATCAGCGCCACCCGCGGCGTCAGCCACTTCGTGCGCTTCGGCGCGCTGCCGAGCGTCATCCCGAGCAAGGTGATCGATGAGCTGCGCACGCACGCCAGCGAAACCTATGTCGATCCGGAAACCCCGCAGCCGGGGGATACCGTCCTGATCGTCGACGGCGTGTTCGAAGGGCTGCAGGCGATCTACACCGAGCCGGACGGCGAGGCGCGCTCCATGTTGTTGCTGAACCTGATCAACAAACAGGTCAGCCAAAGCATCGACAACCGACAGTTCCAGAAGATGTAATGCAAAAGGCGCCCTCAGGCGCCTTTTTGTTGGCTCATTTCACGCTTAGCGACGCATCGCATCGTCATGCAGCCACTGGGCGACACGCTTGGCGAAGTAGGTCAGCACGCCGTCGGCGCCAGCGCGTTTGAAGCACATCAACGACTCCATCACCGCAGGCTGCTCCTGCAGCCAGCCGTTCTGAATCGCCGCCATATGCATGGCGTACTCGCCGGACACCTGATAAGCGAAGGTTGGCACGCCGAAGGTATCCTTCACGCGGCGCACAACGTCGAGGTACGGCATGCCCGGTTTCACCATCACCATATCCGCGCCTTCCTGCAGATCCTGTGCAATCTCCTGCAGCGCTTCATCGCTGTTGGCCGGATCCATCTGATAGGTCTTCTTGTTGCCACCCTTCAGATTGCCGCTGGAACCCAGCGCATCGCGGAACGGGCCGTAGTAACAGGAAGCATACTTGGCGGAGTAGGCCATAATCTGGGTGTTCACCAGACCCTGTAATTCCAGACGATCGCGGATCGCCCCGATGCGGCCGTCCATCATGTCACTCGGCGCCACGATTTCCGCGCCCGCTTCGGCATGGGAAAGCGCCTGACGCACCAGGATGTCTTTGGTCACGTCGTTAATCACATAACCCTGCTCATCGATTACCCCATCCTGCCCGTGCGTGGTGTAGGGATCGAGCGCTACGTCAGTCAGAATGCCCAGCTCAGGCACCGCGTCTTTCAGCGCGCGCACCGTGCGCTGCACCAGCCCTTCCGGGTTATAGGCTTCTTCCGCATGCAGCGATTTCAGACCTGGCTCAATCACCGGGAACAGGGAGATCACCGGCACGCCGAGTTTGGCGATGGTTTCCGCTTCCTTGACCAGCAGATCGATCGTCATGCGCGATACGCCCGGCATCGAGGCCACTTCTTCCTGACGGTTGCTGCCTTCCATGACAAACACCGGATAAATCAGGTCGTTGACCGTCAGTTGGTTCTCGGCCACCAGGCGGCGGCTGAAGTCATGACGGCGCACGCGGCGCATACGGCGACCAGGGAAGGTGCCCGGAAATGCATAGCTCATAGTTTTCTCCTAGCTCAAACCAGCCGGAATAGCCGGCGGGCGTTCTCATCGGTTTTTTGCCCCAGCCATTGCGGCTCTTCCTGTCGCCAGACGGCGACCTGATGCACGATATGGGGCAGGAAACAGGGTTCGTTGCGGCGAGATGCGGGTTTAGGCTGTAAATCCCGGGGCAACAGATAAGGGGCGTCAGTTTCCAGCAGCAGACGCTCGGCCGGGATCTGCGGCAACAGGGCGCGCAATTCCAGGCCGCGCCGCTCGTCGCAGACCCAACCGGTAATCCCGATCGACAGGCCCAGCGACAGGCAGCGGGTTAATTCTTCGGCGGTGCCGGTGAAGCAGTGCACCACGGCCGCGGGCAGTTTATCCAACCACGGCGTCAGTAGCTCGGCAAAACGTGCGTGTGCGTCGCGGCAATGAAGAAACACCGGCAGCGCCAACTCCGCCGCCAGCGCCAGTTGCGCGGTGAACGCCGCTTCCTGCTGCGCGGGCGTCGAGAAATTGCGGTTGAAATCCAGGCCGCATTCGCCGATCGCCGCCACTTCAGGGCGCGCGGCCAACGCATAAATCTGCTCGGCGGTGTGTTCATCCCAGCCGCTGGCGTAGTGCGGATGCACGCCGGCGGTAGACCAACAGTAGCCCGCATGTTGCCGCGCCAGTTCGGCGGCCTCGCGGCTCTCCGCCAGATCGGTGCCGGTAATCAACATCCCCGTCACGCCCGCGGCGCGGGCGCGTTCCACCACCGCCTGGCGATCTTTGGCGAATTGGCTGCTGGTGAGATTAACGCCGATATCAAACATGGTTTTTTCCAAAGCAAAAGCCGCCCAGTGGGCGGCTTAGCAATCAATGTGGATCATGAGGCTGGGGGTTCGTCACCCTCGTCTTCTTCTTCCGCTTGCGGACGACGCTTGCCGGTATAGAAGCGAGCGAAGAATACCCCCACTTCAAACAGCAGATACATCGGTATTGCCAACAGGGTTTGCGAGAACACGTCCGGCGGCGTCAACAGCATGCCGACCACAAACGCGCCGACCAATACATACGGCCGTTTCTTCTTCAGATCTTCCGGCGAGGTGACACCACTCCAGCACAGCAGAATGATGGCGACCGGCACTTCGAAGGCGACGCCGAACGCCATAAACAGCGCCATGACGAAATCGAGGTAGTTTTTAATGTCGGTCGCAATGGTCACCCCCATCGGCGCGGTCTTGGCAAAGAAGCCAAAGGCCAGCGGGAACACGATGAAGTAGGCGAAGGCCATGCCGAGGTAGAACAGCAGGCTGCTGGACACCAGCAGCGGCATCATCAGGCGGCGTTCATGCTTGTACAGCGCCGGCGCGATGAATGCCCACACCTGATACAGAATCATCGGCGCGGAGACAAACACCGAGACGATCATGGTCAGCTTGATCGGCGTAAAGAACGGTGACGCCACGTCGGTGGCGATCATGCTCGCCCCGGCCGGCAACTGCTTGAGCAGCGGTGCAGAAACCAGCTGGTAGATGTCGTTGGCGAAAAACACCAGCACCACGAACACCGCCAGCACGCAAATAATCGAGTTCAACAGCCGCTTGCGCAGCTCTATCAGATGACTGATAAGGGGTTGGGTATCTTCAACAGCCATGTATTAACGATCGCCACTAGGTTGGTGAGACGCTGGGGTTTTATCCGCAACAGGTTCGACAGGTGCCGGCGCGGTTTCCACCGGTGCTTTGGCCGGTTGCGCCGCCACGGGCGCAGCCGGGGACGCAGCCGCAACGGCCTCAGGCTCCGCTGCCGGTTTTGGCACGGCGGCGGGCGCGCTGGCGCGGGTTGCCGCTTCCGCCGGCGTCACGCCGTCGTGCAAGGCTTCCGGATCGATGGCCTGCGGGTTATGAATGGTGTTCGCCAGCTCTTCTGTCTCGCCCCGGTAGGTGCGTTTCAATGATTCCGCCGCGTCTTTCAGCTCATCCATCGATGCCTTCAGTTCCGGCGTCAGGTTCTGCAGGCCGGCCTGTTCGGCTTTTTTCAGGCTGTCCTGCAGCTCCTGCAGCTTCAGTTCCTGAGACAGTTCGTGCTGCACCGAGGCCGCCAGCGAGCGCAGCGCGCGGATCCAGCCCGACACCGTTCTGACCGCGACCGGCAACCGTTCCGGCCCAAGAACAATCAGGCCGATCACCAGCACCAGCAGCAGCTCACTAAACCCAATGTCAAACACGGTTTATACCTGCTCTTTGTTCTTCGACTCTTCCGGTTTCACTTCCGGCTGCTTATCAGTAATAGGCTTGGCCGCGAAGTCAGCGTCATCCAGGCTGCTTTTTTCAGCCGTGTTGGGGTTCGACGGCGTATCGTCGCCGATCGCCTTTTTGAAGCCCTTGATCGAGGCGCCGAGATCGGAGCCCAGCGTGCGCAGTTTTTTGGTGCCGAACAGCAGCACCACGATCACTGCGATGATCAACAATTGCGTAATACTAATACCGCCCATTTCAATTACCTCTAATTTTAAAGGGTCTTTTAAAGCCAGCCCGCATTATAGGCTCGGCCTTACCAGAGTAACGAATTAAATCAGGTGGTTCGCTTCCAGCCAATCACCCAGCATACGATGCCGGCGGCCATCATCCAGGCGGGAAACACCTCGATTTGCCCCAGCAGCAACAGCGTACCGCTTACTAACAGTGTAGCGCCAACGCCGAACAAATAACGTGACTGCCCCTGACGAACCCGCTGAGCCTGCATTTGGTTGGTCAGCTTATCAACGCTTTGTTGCAACAGTTTATGCTGCTGCAGGCTGTCGTAAAACAGCTCGGGCAGTTCGGGCAGCTTCTCCGCCCAGAACGGCGCTTTCTCTTTCAGCGCGCGCACCACGGCAGGAATGCCGACCTGATCGCGCAGCCAGCTCTCGAGGAACGGCTTGGCGGTAGTCCACAGATCCAGCTGCGGGTAGAGCTGGCGCCCCAGCCCTTCAACATACAGCAAGGTCTTCTGCAATAACACCAGCTGCGGCTGCACTTCCATATTGAAGCGGCGCGCGGTGTTGAACAGGTTGAGCAGCACGTTGCCGAAGGAAATTTCCGCCAGCGGCTTCTCGAAAATCGGCTCGCACACGGTGCGAATGGCGAATTCGAAGTCTTCCACGTTGGTGTCGCGCGGCACCCAACCGGAGTCGACGTGCAGTTCCGCCACCTTGCGGTAATCGCGGTTGAAGAAGGCGATGAAGTTTTCCGCCAGATAGCGCTTGTCATCCTTGTTCAGCGAGCCGACGATGCCGCAGTCGATGCCGATATAGCAAGGATCTTCAGGATGTTCGTAGCTGACGAAAATATTACCGGGATGCATGTCCGCATGGAAGAAGCTGTCGCGGAATACCTGGGTAAAGAACACCTGGACGCCGCGTTCCGCCAACAGTTTCATGTTGGTGCCCTGCCGTTCAAGCGTGGCGATGTCCGAGACCGGAATGCCGTAGATGCGTTCCATCACCAATACGCTTTCACGGCAGTAGTCGGAATAAACTTCCGGTACGTACAGCATTGGGCTGCCGTCGAAATTGCGGCGCAGCTGAATGGCGTTGGCCGCTTCGCGCAGCAGGTTCAATTCGTCCAGCAGGGTTTTCTCGTACTCGCGCACCACTTCACGCGGGCGCAGACGGCGGCCGTCCGGCAACAGCTTCGGCACCCAGCCGGCCAACCGGTACATCAGCCGCACGTCGGCCTTGATGATCGGCCCGATATCCGGCCGGATCACCTTCAGCACCACTTCCTGGCCGGTGGTTTTCAACCGCGCGGTATGCACCTGCGCGATCGAGGCAGAGGCCAACGGCTGCTGGTCGAAATCGCCGAACCAGGTTTCCAGTGGGCCACCCATCGCCAGCTCGATATGTTTACGCGCCAGCGCGCCGTCGAAAGGCGCCACCCGATCCTGCAACAACGTCAGCTGATCGGCAATGTGCGGCGGAAACAGATCGCGACGGGTCGACATCATCTGGCCGAACTTGATCCATACCGGCCCCAGCTCCTGCAGCGCCAGCCGCAGACGTTCGCCCAGCGGCTTGTCCTTGTGCCGATTCGGCATCCAGAACAGCAGACGGCGGCCAAAGCGCAGCGGCAGCGTCAAACGCATTTTAGGGATCAGTTCGTCCAGCCCATAGCTGAGAAAAACGCGGACGATAAAATACAAACGGCGCAGTTCGCCTGGGGTCATCGCTTGCCCTCCAACTTGTCCATGCGGGCAAACAGCGCTTCCGCGCTGCGGGCGAGAGCATCAACTTCTTCGTTGAACCACACCACTTCCAGTGGCCCCGGCGCCAGGCGCCACTCTTCCGTCAACGTCTCCGCCATGTCCTGCTGCCGGCGCATAAAGCCGGCTTTCAGCAGCGAGGCGCCTTTTCCCAGCGCCTGCGTAATGCCCTGGGCGGCGATATCGCCGATGTAAGGCGCCAGCCACTCCGCCGGATCCCACTCCGCCAGATCGAGCAGACCAACCAGCTGTTGCACCACCTGAATATCGCCTTCCACCGTCAATTCGCCGCTGCGCATCAGCACCGGCAACTGCTGGCGATCGCGCAGCTTCAGTAAGACGGGAATGCGGCTGCGCACCGTGCAATCGGCGCTGTCTTCGGACTGCCCAAGCACGTCTACGCGCAGTTCGCTGAACACCAGCACCAGCGGTGAAGCCAGCTCTTCCAGTTCGATGCGCAGCACCTTGCCCGCCAGGCGTTGGCGAGCGGCTTTCATGCTGCGATCGCGAAACAGCAGGTTATTCAGCGAGGTTTCCAGCGCAGCGGTCAGCAGAGGGGTAAACAGCATCGGCATCTCCCTCTCAGAACTTGAAGCCGCGATGCAGGGCGACAATCCCACCGGTCAGGTTGAAATAGGTGACGTTTTCAAAACCGGCGTTGCCCATCATGCCCTTCAGGGTTTCCTGATCGGGGTGCATGCGGATCGATTCCGCCAGGTAGCGGTAGCTGTCTGGATCTTTCACCACCAGCTCGCCGATCTTCGGCAGCACGTGGAAGGAGTAGGCATCGTAAGCCTTGCTCAGCGGCGCCAGCAGCGGCTTGGAGAACTCCAGCACCAGCAGGCGGCCGCCCGGCTTGAGCACGCGGAACATCGAGCGCAGCGCTTTGTCTTTGTCGGTGACATTGCGCAGGCCGAAGGAGATGGTGATGCAATCGAAGTAATTGTCCGGGAACGGCAGCGCTTCGGCGTTGGCCTGCACGTAATTGATGTTGCCGACGATGCCGCGATCGCGCAGCTTCTCGCGCCCCATCTTCAGCATCGAATCGTTGATGTCCGCCAGCACCACCTGCCCCTGCTCGCCGACCATGCGGGAGAACTTGGCGGCCAGGTCGCCGGTACCGCCGGCCAGATCCAGCACGCGCTGCCCGCGGCGCACGCCGCTGCAGTCAATGGTGAAACGCTTCCAGATGCGGTGGATGCCGAACGACATCAGGTCGTTCATCACGTCATACTTTGCCGCTACCGAATGAAAAACGTCCGCCACCATGGCCTGTTTTTCGTCTCTAGCGACGGTGCGAAAACCGAAATCGGTGGTTTCCTGCGGTTGATCTGCCATTGTCCTGCCTGCTATTCAGTCAATTTTGTGTGGATGAGTGTACCAGAAGCTCGGAGAATACCCCACCTCGCCACGGCCTCAGCCGTGCGAAACGAAGCCCGGTTCCCCGGCGGTATCGTCATCGTCTTTCGTCTGCGGCAGCGCGGCGACATCGTCGTCGTTCGCCTCTTCCGCTTCATCGTGTTGCGCGCCGGCTTGCTGCGCCAGCAGCGGGTTTATCGGCCGTTTGACCTCAACCCCCAGCGCGCGGAAACCTTCAATTTGGCCGATAAGATTACCACGGCCTTCGCTCAGTTTGTTCATCGCCTGACGATAACTGCCCTGCGCCTTGTCCAGGCTCTGCCCCAGCGCGGACATATCGTCCACGAACAGCCGCATCTTGTCATACAGTTTCGCCGCGCGATCGGCGATGCGCTGCGCGTTCTGGCTTTGATGCTCATAGCGCCACAGGTTGGTGATGGTGCGCAGCGCCACCAGCAACGTGGTCGGGCTGACCAGCATGATGTTGTGCTTGAGCGCTTCGCTGATCAGCTCCGGTTCGCGATCGATAGCCAGCAGGAAGGCGGGCTCGACCGGAATGAACATCAGCACATAGTCCAACGAGCGCAGCCCCGGCAGCTGCTGATAGTCCTTGCGGCCCAGCATGCGAATGTGGCCGCGCAGCGAGGCGATATGTTCGCTCAGCGCCGCTTCGCGCTCCACCTCGTCTTCACCGTTGAAATAGCGCTCGTAGGCGATCAGCGACATCTTGGCGTCGATCACCACGTCCTTGCCCTGCGGCAGGCGCACGATCACATCGGGCTGCATGCGGCTCTGGTGATCCACCCGCACGTTGACCTGCGTTTCATACTCGTGCCCTTCGCGCAGGCCGGAAGCCTCCAGCACCCGGCTCAGCACCACCTCGCCCCAGTTGCCCTGCGTCTTGTTGTCGCCTTTGAGCGCCTTGGTGAGGTTGATGGCTTCGCGCGCCATCTGCGCGTTCAACTGCTGCAGATTGCGTATCTCGTGCGTCAGCGTGTGGCGCTCCCGCGCCTCCTGGCCAAAACTGTCCTGCACCTGCCGGCGGAAACCGTCCAGCTGTTCACGCAGCGGCAGCAGCAACCGATCCAAGCTTTGCTTATTTTGCTCGTCCACCTTGCGGCCGCTGTGTTCAAAAATGCGGTTGGCGAGGTTTTCAAACTGGGTGGTGAGGCGCTGTTCGCTGTTGATAAGCAGGCGCTGCTTCTCTTCCGCCGCCATGCGCGTCTCTTCCAGACGGATGGTGACTTCGCGCAGCTCGGCCTCCTGCGCGCTGTTGACCTCGCGCTGGGCGCGCAGCTCCTGATTAAGCAGTTCACATTCGTTGCGCCAATGGTTGAGCTGTTGCAGCTTTTCATGCCCGGCCGCCAACTGGCTGTGCAGGTTGCGTAGCTCCAGCTCGCTCTGCCGCAGCTGCTGCTCGTGGCGCTGCAGAGCCTCCTGCCGCGCCGCCGTTTCCTGCTGCGCCTGCTGCAACGCTTGCTCCAGCAACCGCAGTTCGGTTTCATGTTGCGCATTCGTCTGCTGCACCCGCAGACTGGCGATCAGCCACCCCAACAGCATGCCGATCGCGACACCGCCAATCCCATAAATCAGACTGGTATCCACCCTGCCTCCTGTTGCACCTTGCCGTTCCGGCGTTTCGCACGCCCATTGCCCGTCACGTTAAGGGGAGGCTGTATGGATGTCCAGCCTGATTTTGCCCGCCGAGCACAATATTGCGCGGCGCTGCGCAATTTAGCGAGAAATCAGCCCAGCCACTGGCTGAGCCACTTGATGCCGAATGCCCCCGGCGCCAGAATGCCGAACGCCCAGATCATCGCCGACGTGACGTTGGCTAACTGGAAATAACGCTGCGGCATGCCGCAAATGCCGCCCACCAGCGGCACCACGGCGCGCAGCGGGCCGAAGAAGCGGCCGATGAAAATGCCCAGCACGCCCCAGCGTTCAAAGAACGCGTGGCCGCGCACCAGCAGCTGCGGATTGCGCGACAGCGGCCACATATGGGCCACGCGATCCTGATAGTGATAGCCGATCCAGTAAGAGAGCCAGTCGCCGAAAAACGCCCCGACGGCGGCGGCGGCCCAAATCGGCCAAAAGGCGATGCCGCTTTCGCCGATCAGCGCGCCCAGCGCCAGCAGGATCACCGTGGCCGGCAGCAGCAGCGACAAAAACGCCAGCGACTCGCCGAACGCCAGGAAGAAGATGATGGGAATGGCCCAGCCTTCGTGCTGACGCACGACGTCGCTGACCCAGTTGATAACGTCATTGAGGCTCAATGCGGGGCTCCTGATACGCGATAATTCGCCGCCTAGGATAGGCCGGGGCGAGTTAAACCCCGGCTAAACGCGCGGCGATTTACTCGAGGTAGAACGCCTGCAGCGCTTCGCGCTGGGCTGCGCCCAGGCCGTATTCCGCTTCCAGCCAGCGGTCGGTGGAACCGTATTGCTGACGGATGCAGCCCAACGCCGTCATCAGGAACTCCTCGCGCGCGCTGAGCACGTAGGCGAATTGCTCCAGCGCCGCCGCATTCAGCTTGATAGACAGTTGATCCAGCATCTGCTCGCGGAAAGTGGCCAGCGTGGTTTCGGTCAGCAGATAGTCTTCCAGCACCGTCGCTTCGTCGGCCCCCAGCGCGAACAGCACCAGTGCCGAACCGACCCCGGTGCGATCCTTGCCGACCGCGCAGTGCTGCACGATGGCGCCGCCGCCAGGATTGCTCAACAGCTGCGCCAGCCGCTGATAGGCCGCATTGCCGAACGGCAGGCGGCGATACAGCTCCAGCATGAACGCGCGGGCGTCGAAGGCGGCCAGCGTTTCGTTGGTGAGCTTCTCCAGGTTGGCGTTGACTTCGCTGCTCAGCGGGTTAGCCGGCACGTGGTGGTAGTCGGCGCCACTCCACAGAATATCCGGCTTGGCCTGCACCTCGTCGGCATCACGGTAGTCCAGCACCGAGCGCACCGGCACGCCGGCGAGAAAGGCGCAGTCGTTTTCCGTCAGCCGCTCGAGGGAACCGGAGCGGAACAGCAGGCCGCGCTTGATGCGGCGCCCGTCGGCCACGCCGTTGCCGCCGAAGTCGCGGAAATTGATGCCGCCGTCGAGCGGCGCGAGCGAAGGATGAAGCAGGATCTGGGCGGTCATAAACGTCCTCGTTGTTTTTGTTATGACAACGCGCGGCGGCCATCGGCGCAGCGCTGAGGAGTATCACCGTAACAGATTCGCCGCGAATGGAAAAACGGGCCGCGTCGGCGGCCCGTTGGGGGAAAGGCGATTACAGCAGGCGGCGGGCGGCGTCCACCACGATCTGCACCGCTTTGCTTTCGGTGTTTTTCATGGTCTCGGCGTTCGGGATCTCTTGCTGGGTGCGGTTGACGATCACCCCAGCCACCATGCCGGCACGCAGGCCCTGGCTGGCGCACATGGTCAGCAGCGTGGCGGATTCCATTTCATAGTTCATCACGCCCATCGCCTGCCACTCTTCCATCGAGCCTTTGAAGCGGCTGACCACACGGCCGGAGTAAGTGTCGTAACGCTCCTGGCCCGGATAGAAGGTATCGGAGGAGGCGGTCACGCCGATGTGCGTGGTGGCGCCGCTGGCCTTGGCCGCTTCCACCAGCGCGGTGGTGCAGGCGAAGTCCGCGACCGCCGGGAACTCCATCGGCGCGAAGTGCAGGCTGGCGCCGTCGAGGCGTACCGCCGCCGTGGTGACCAGTACGTCACCGACGTTGATGTTTGCCTGAATGGCGCCGGTGGTGCCGATGCGCAGGAAGGTGCGAATGCCCAGCTGCGCCAGCTCTTCCACCGCGATAGAGGTAGACGGGCCGCCGATACCGGTAGAGCAGACGATCACCGCCTTGCCGTCCAGCTCCGCGCGCCAGGTAGTGAATTCACGATGGGAGGCCAGATGCACCGGATTTTCCATCAGCTTGGCAATCTTCTCTACGCGCTGCGGATCGCCCGGCACGATGGCAAGCTGGGCCCCTTGTAAATCGTTCTTGGTGAGGCCGAGATGAAAAACGTCAGACTGAGACATACGAGACTCCTCATGGATCATGTTTATTGGGAGGAACAAAAAAGCACTCTACTGAAAATCGCCGCTTAATTTCGTGACAACAGTCACTATGAAAAGATAAACAAATTACATGCTACATATTTTTTGTGATTTTTATCACAAAAAAAGAACTATGACGCATTCGGAACGCGCCGCTAAACCTCAGTCTAGCCGACAAACTCGGCTGCTCCTCGCCCGTTGGTTGCCGGCTGAAACTATTTAGCTCATCAATCCGAAATAACCCCAACTTATCGGTTGCTTAGGGACAAAAAAGCCCTCTAACGCACCTTATGGCACTTACGCGGGGCAAAACGCGTAATAACATGATAAAACGCGTTTAAAAATGCCGCAAAGCCAGATAATTAGCCGTTTTTTATCGACTTGTCCGAAAGTGCGCCACGCAGCGCCAATAATGGGTAATCTTTCCTATAGTTAATCTCAGCGCTTTTTTCTATTGCACGGAGACCGCAATGAAAACCGAACATGTGATGACATTAGAACAGGCTCAGGGGGGATTCGCCCCGGCCGCCGCGCCGTTGGCCGCCTCCGCGATTATCACCGACGAACAGGGCATTCACGCCGGGCAAACGACCATTCCTTCTCAGGGCGACGCGCTGCCGGCCTACGTCGCCAAACCCGCCGACCAGAGCGGCCCCTTCCCCATCGTGCTGGTGGTGCAGGAAATCTTCGGCGTCCATGAACATATTCAGGATCTGTGCCGCCGCCTGGCCAAGCAGGGCTATCTGGCGATCGCGCCCGAACTCTATTTCCGCCAGGGCGATGCCAATGACTACACCGATATCGGCGAGCTGTTCCAGCAGTTGGTCACCAAGGTGCCGGATCGTCAGGTGCTGTCGGATCTGGATCACGCCGCGCACTGGGCTATCCGCCACGGCGGCGACGCCGGCAAGCTGGCGATTACCGGTTTTTGCTGGGGCGGCCGCATCACCTGGCTGTACGCGGCGCATAACCCGCAGTTGAAGGCGGCGGTCGCCTGGTACGGCAAACTGGTCGGCGAGAAAACGCTAAACTCGCCGAAGCATCCGGTCGATGTCGCCACCCACCTGTCGGCACCGGTGCTGGGGCTGTATGGCGGGCAGGACAGCGGCATCCCGCTGGAGACGGTGGAAACCATGCGTCAGGCGATCCGCGCCGCCAACGCCGAGGCCGAAATCGTGGTGTATCCCGAGGTCGGGCATGCGTTCAACGCCGATTATCGTCCCAGCTACAACGCCGAAGCGGCGGAGGACGGCTGGCAGCGCATGCTGGCGTGGTTTGCCCAGCACGGCGTCAAATAATTTCCCTCGCATAAAAAAGGGCGCCGAAGCGCCCAATCATCACACCAGTAAATCTATAAGCGGCGGTTTATCCGCCGCACGGCATCACGCTTGCTCGCGCAGGCGCTGTGCCGCCAATACCATGTTGGCCAGCGACTGCCGGGTTTCCGGCCAGCCGCGGGTTTTCAGGCCGCAATCCGGGTTAACCCACAGGCGTTCCGCCGGGATGTTCTGCGCCGCTTTACGCAGCAGCGCTTCAATCCATTCCACGCTCGGCACGTTCGGCGAGTGGATATCGTAGACGCCCGGCCCGATTTCGTTCGGGTATTCGAACTCTTTGAAGGCTTCCAGCAGATCCATATCGGAACGCGAGGTCTCGATGGTGATCACGTCGGCGTCCAGCGCGGCGATGGAGTCCATGATGTCGTTGAACTCGCAGTAACACATGTGGGTGTGGATCTGGGTGTCGTCCCGCGCCACGGCGGCGTTCAGTTTGAAGGCGTCCACCGCCCAGTTCAGGTACGCGGCCCAGTCGGATTGGCGCAGCGGCAGCCCTTCGCGCAGCGCGGGTTCGTCGATCTGGATGATGCCGATGCCGGCTTTTTCCAGATCTTCCACCTCATCGCGCAGCGCCAACGCAATCTGCTTGGCAATCACTTCGCGGGTCACGTCTTCACGCGGGAACGACCAGCACAGGATGGTCACCGGCCCGGTCAACATGCCTTTCACCGGCTTGTCGGTCAGCGACTGGGCGAATTTGGCCCATTCGACGGTGATGGCTTCCGGGCGGCTGACGTCACCGATGATCACCGGCGGCTTCACGCAGCGGGAGCCGTAGCTCTGCACCCAGCCGTTTTGGGTAAACACGAAGCCGTCCAGGTTCTCGCCGAAATATTCCACCATGTCGTTGCGCTCGGCTTCACCGTGCACCAGCACGTCCAGCCCGAGGCGCTCCTGCTCGACGATCGCCTGTTTGATGTGCTCACCGATGCTGGTGCGGTAGTTGTTGCCGTCCAAACGGCCCTGTTTGAAGTCCAGACGCAGGCCGCGGATCTCGGTGGTCTGCGGGAACGAACCGATGGTGGTGGTCGGCCAGGCCGGCAGGTTGAAACGTTCGCGCTGCGCCCTGGCGCGTTCGGCGTAAGCGCTGTGGCGTTCGCTGTCCTGCGCGGTGATCGCCGCCAGGCGGCGCTCGACCTGTGGGTTGTGCACGCGGCTCGACTGACGGCGGGCGCGGATCGGCGCGCTGTAGGCGTCCAGTTCGGCCCGTTTCGTCGCGTCAGGCGCGTTCAGCGCCGAGCTCAACAGCGCCAGCTCGGCGCATTTTTGCAGGGCGAAGGCGAACCAGCTTTTCACTTCTTCGTCCAGACGGCTTTCCACGCTCAGATCGATCGGGCTGTGCAGCAGTGAACAGGAGCTGCCGATCCACAGCGGACGGCTGCCCACCAGCGGCTGCAGACGTTCGAACCAGCGGCTCAGATCGGCGCGCCAGACGTTGCGGCCGTTGATTACCCCCAGCGACAGCAGCCAGTCGTTCGGCAGTGCGGCGCTCAGCGCGGCGATATCGTCATGGCCGGCGACCAGATCGACGTGCAGCCCCTGCACCGGCAGCGTGCGGACGGTATCGAGGTTGTGGCCGACGCTGTCAAAATACGTGGTCAGCAGCAGCTTCACCTGCCCCTGCAGCGCGTCGTAAGCCGGTTTGAACGCATCCAGCCAGGCTTGCGGCAGTTCCAGCACCAGCGCAGGCTCATCAATTTGCACCCACTCGACGCCGCGTTTCGCCAGCTCGGCCAGCACCTGTTGGTAAACCGGCAGGATGTCTTTCAGCAGCGACAGGCGGTCGAACGCCTCGCCCTTCACCTTACCCAGCCACAGATAGGTCACCGGGCCCAGCAGCACCGGCTTGATGCGATGGCCGAGCGCCAGCGCTTCGTCCACTTCGTCCAGCAGCTGAGTCCAGCCCAGCTTGAACTGCTGGCCTTGCTGGAATTCGGGCACCATGTAGTGATAGTTGGTGTTGAACCATTTAGTCATTTCCGCCGCGGCCGCCGGCTCGCCGGTCGGTGCGCGGCCACGGCCGATGCGAAACAGCGTGTCCAGATCGATCGTGCCATCCGCATTCTGATGGCGCGCCGGCACGTTGCCCAGCAGCAGGCTGGTGGTCAACACATGATCGTACCAGGCGAAATCGCCGACCGGCACCAAATCCACCCCGGCCTGCTGTTGCTGCTGCCAATGACGAGCGCGCAGCTCGCGGCCAACCGCCAACAGCTCTTCCTGCGTTGAGTTGCCGGCCCAGTAGCTTTCCTGAGCTTTTTTCAGCTCACGTCGTAGCCCAACGCGAGGAAAACCCAGTGTGTGATTCAAAATTGCCATCGTCACATTCCCCATTTAGCCGTCCAGATGTTTACACATCCATAATCAGCAGGTACTGTATTAACCACAAGCGCAATTTATTCACTGTCAATGTGAAGGACTCTCATGATCGAACTGAAACATTTACGGACGCTGCAGGCCCTGCGCAACAGCGGTTCGTTGGCGGGGGCGGCGGCCCAACTTCATCAGACGCAGTCTGCCCTGTCGCACCAGTTCAGCGATCTTGAGCAACGTCTGGGCTTCAAGCTGTTCGTGCGCAAGAGCCAGCCGCTGCGCTTCACCGCCCAGGGCGAGATCCTGCTGCAGCTGGCGGAACAGGTGCTGCCGCAGATCCAACAGGCGCTGCAGGCCTGCCACGAACCGCACCAGACCACGCTGCGCATCGCCATCGAATGCCACAGCTGCATTCAGTGGCTGACGCCGGCGCTGGACAACTTCCGCCGGCGTTTCCCGCAGGTGGTGATGGACTTTACTTCCGGCGTGACTTTCGATCCGCAGCCGGCCTTGCAACAGGGCGAGCTGGATCTGGTCATGACGTCGGATATTCTGCCGCGCAGCGGCCTGCACTATTCACCGATGTTCGATTTCGAGGTACGCCTGGTGCTGGCGCCGGATCATCCGCTGGCCGGCAAGCCGCACATCGAGCCGGAAGACTTGAGTGACGAAACGCTGTTGATTTACCCGGTGCAGCGCCAGCGGCTGGATATCTGGCGGCATTTTCTGCAGCCGGCGGGCGTTAGCCCGGCGTTGAAGAACGTCGATAACACGCTGCTGCTGATTCAGATGGTATCGGCGCGGATGGGGATTGCGGCGCTGCCGCACTGGGTGGTGGAGAGTTTCGAACAGCAGGGGCTGATAGTGACCAAAACCCTGGGTGACGGCCTGTGGAGCCGCTTGTACGCCGCCGTGCGCGACGGCGAACAGCGCCAGGCGGTGACCGAGGCCTTTATCCGCTCGGCCCGCCAGCACGCCTGCGATCATCTGCCGTTTGTGCGCGACGCGGCACGCCCTGGCGCTGCCGGTGCCAAAGCGTTGACGGCCGACGTATAACGTGCCGGGTGGCCCGCCCGCTTAGCCGAGCCGTTTCGGCGCCACCCAGCGCCGGTGCACCCACAGCGAAGCGACGATCACCGCCCCGCCGATGATAAAGCTCGGCCAATGCGGCTGCTGTTGCCAGATGGCCAGGTTGACCAACAAACCGGCCGGCACATGCATGTTGTTCATGATGCCGAGCGTGCCGGCATCCACCTGCGTCGCGCCATAGTTCCACATGAAGTAGCCCAGCCCCGACGCCACCACGCCCAGCCAGATCAACACGCCCCACTGCAGATTGGTGGTCGGCAGCTGCTGCGGATTGCCCCACAGGAACCAGGCCACCACCGCCACCACCGCCGCCCCCAGGTAGAACCAGGAAAATGCGGTGTGCTGCGGCAAGGGGTGCACTTCCATCAGGCGCTTATAGCCGACCATGCCGATGGCGAAGCTGATATTCGCCGCCTGCACCAACAGCAGCCCCCACCAAAAGTGTTCGCTCAGTTGGTGATAGCGGATGATCGCCGCGCCCAGCACCGCCAGCAGCGCGCTGAATACGTAGCCCCACCGCAGGCGTCGGCCACTCAGCAAATCGTAGATCAAGGTGATGTACAGCGGCGTCAGCACGGTGAACAGCAGGAATTCGGGCACCGTCAGGTAGAGATAGGCGCGGAAGCTGAACAGGTACATGATGCCCAGTTGGAAAGCGCCCACCAGCATATACAGCAGGATCACCCTGGGCTTGATATTGCGCCAGCGCAGAAACGGCAGGAACACCAACGCCGCCAGCCCGATGCGCACCAGCGCCGAGAACCCGCTGTCGACCTGACCCGCCAGGTACTCGCCAATCAGGCTGAAAGAAAACGCCCACAGGATGGTGGTTATAACCAAAAGCAGCACGATGGGTTCACCCTAAAAAGACCGAAAGGGCGATTGTAACGGAAGATGCGCGCCGCGTTGGCGAAAAGGCGGTTTACATCTGAACAAAAGACAAACTACCGGCAAAATTTCACCGTTGGGTTAGGCTTGATAAAAAGGCGAGGTAACCATCATGAAAACTTCTCACATCCTGTTTGTTCTGCTGTGGCTGCCCGGCCTGGCTGCGGCGGCCAACGGCGTAACCGACCTGCGCTCACAGCAGCAGTTGCTCAACCAAAACAGCCAACAGGCTCAGCAACAGCGCCTGTTGAACAATCGGCAGATGGATCAACGCCGCCTGCAGCAGCAACGGCAGTTCGACAATCAACGGCAGCAGCTGTTGCAAACCTCGCCGAACGGCGGGCAGCTGCTGCCCAACGGCAACCAGCCGCGCGATCCGTTCAATCGCACCGCGCCGGCGGTGCCGCAGGCGCCGATGCCGGCTACGCCCGCACGCCCATAACGGTGAGGATCAGCGGCGTAGTGATCGCCGCCAGCACGGTGGACATCACCAGGCTGGTGGCGGCCGGGCCGGTGAGCGTATTAAACTGGCGCGACATCAGGTAGACGTTCACCCCCACCGCCATCGAGCCCAGCAGCACCACAACCCGGGTCTCCATCGGCGGCAGATCCATCATCCAGGCCAGCAGCCAAATCACTAATGGCTGCACCAGCAGTTTCAGCACGCAGATGGCGCTGCTCAGCCGCCAGCCTTCGCCGATGCGGTACTCCGCCAGCCCCATGCCGAGCACCACCAGCGACAGCGGCGCCGCCACCTGGCCGAGCATGCTGATCGGCCGATCGACGAAGGCCGGCAGCGGCAGGCCGGTCAGGCTGAACAGGGTGCCGGACAGAATGCCGACGATCAGCGGATTGGTCAGCACGCTGCGCGCGGTTTTGGCGAAGCCGCTCAGCGTCGGCGAGCCGTTGCGCGCCCATTCGATCGACACCGTCACCAGCGTCCACAGGATCAGGCCGTTGAACACCAGCACCAGCGCCACCGACGGGATCGCCGCCTCCCCCAGCATTACGCCGGCGATCGGCAAGCCGAGCATCACGTTATTGGAGAAAATGCCGCCCAGCGCAAACACCGATCCGGCGACGCCATCCAGCCGAAAGAGGTGCCGGGCGACGAGACGGCCGAGCACGAACACGATCAGGCAACTGCCGAAAAACGCGATCAGCAGCCGGGCGTCGACCGCCGGGCGCTGCGAGAAGTCGCACATCATGCGAAACAGCATGGCGGGCAAGGCGAGGGAAAACACGAAGCGCGTCAGGCCATCGGTGATGCCGGCAGGCCATTTCCCCCAGCGAATCAGCCCATAACCCAACGCGATCAGCACAAACAGCGGTAAAGACAGCACGATCTGGTGCCACAGTGACATCATAAAGCCAGGCATCGCATTCCTTCCGGTGGTGCGGCGGCAAGGCTTGTCGTCGCGGGATTCATCGGCGCCGGATTAAAAATCCGGGCCGATCAAATCTATCCGGTCGGTGCAAATGCAGTCAACGCCCCAGTCGAGCAGCAGGCGCGCGCGATCCGGTTGGTTGACGGTATACACCAGAATGCGCAGCCCGGCATCTTTCAACGCTTTTACCCGCTCGGCGGTCAGCGCTTTGTGATCGATATGCAGCGAGACGCAATCCAGGCGTTCGGTCAGCTCGCGCCAGTTGTCGTCCCAGTCCTCCAGCAGCAGGCCGCGCGGCAAATCCGGCACGGTGCGCTGCGCCGCCGCCAGCGCTTCTACCGAGAAGGAGGAAAGCAGCGGATCGGTCTGCCCTTGCCACAGCAGCCGCGCCGCCAGCGCCACCACCCGGCCGGTTTCATCGTCGCTGCCGGTGGTCGGCTTGATCTCGATATTGGCCATCAGGCCGCGTTCCTGGCAGCGTTCCGCCACCTCCGACAGCAGCGGCAGCCGCTCGCCCTTGAAGGCCGAGCTGTACCAGTTGCCGGCGTCCAGCTGCACCAGTTTGTCCCACGGCAGCTCGCCCGCCACGCCCCAGCCGTTGCTGGTGCGATCCAGCGTGTCGTCGTGCAGCAGGAAAATTTGCCCGTCCTGCGCCAGCTTGGCGTCGAACTCGATCATCTTGTGGCCGTGGCGCGCGCCGACGTCGATCGCCGCCAGGGTGTTTTCCGGCGCCAGAGAACCGCCGCCGCGGTGGGCGACGATATGAGGGTAAGGCCAATGTCTGGTCATCAATCCATCCGTAATCCGCTGTCGGTGTCAAAGAAGTGCAGCGCCTGAGCAGGCAGCTGCAAATATAGCGTACTGCCCGCCGCCGGCAAGGTTTCATGCGACAGCCGCGCGATCACCCCGTGGCCGCCCCACTGGCCGTGCGCCAGATTATCGGCCCCCAGCAGCTCCAGCGTCTGCAGCTGCAGCGGCACGCCCTGGCCTTGCGCCACCAACTGAATATGCTCCGGCCGAATGCCCAACGTCAACGGCCGCCCCGCCCACTGCGGTTTGGCCGCCGGCAACGGCAGCGCCATGCCGTCCGCCAGCAGCAGCTGGCCGCCGTCGGCGCTCAGGGTGCCTGGCAGCAGGTTCATCGCCGGCGATCCGATAAAGCCGGCGACGAACAGCGAAGCCGGCCGTTGATACACCTCGCTCGGGGTGCCGATCTGCTCCGCCACGCCCTTGTTCATCACGATCACCCGCTGCGCCAACGTCATCGCCTCCACCTGATCGTGGGTCACGTACAGGCTGGTGGTTTTCAGACGACGATGCAGCTGTTGCAGCTCGAGGCGCATCTGCACCCGCAGCTTGGCGTCCAGGTTGGACAGCGGCTCATCGAACAGGAATACCGCCGGTTCGCGCACGATGGCGCGCCCCATCGCCACGCGCTGGCGCTGGCCGCCGGAAAGCTCGCGCGGTTTGCGCTTGAGCAGCGGCTCCAGCTCCAGGATGCGTGCCGCTTCTTCCACCCGCTGGCGGATATGATCCTTGCCGAAACCGCGGATCTTGAGGCCGTAGGCCATGTTGTCGTACACGCTCATGTGCGGATAGAGCGCGTAGTTCTGGAACACCATCGCGATGCCGCGATCCTTGGGCTCCAGATCGGTCACGCGCCGGGTATCGATATAGATATCGCCGCTGGTGGTGCGTTCCAGCCCGGCCACCATCCGCAGCAGCGTGGATTTGCCGCAGCCGGACGGGCCGACCATCACGATGAATTCGCCGTCCGCCACGTCGAGGTCGATCTGTTTGATCACCGGCGTTTTACCGTCGTAAGACTTGGTGACCGCCTGTAGTTTTAATCCTGCCATCGTCGTTATTTCTCGCTATCAACCAGACCGCGCACAAACAAACGCTGCATCAGAAGCACCACCGCCAGCGGTGGCAATAAAGTCAGAATCATCGCCGCCATCACCTGGTTCCACTGGGTCGGCGCGCCGGAGGTGGAGATCATGCTCTTGATGCCCGCCACCGCGGTGCCCATCGAGGCGTCGCTGGTGATCAGGATCGGCCACAGGTATTGGTTCCAGCCGTAGATAAAGGTGATGACGAACAGCGCCGCCAGATTGGTTTTCGACAGCGGCAGCACGATGTCCCAGAAGAAACGCATCGGCCCGGCGCCGTCGATGCGCGCCGCCTCCAGCAGCTCATCCGGCAGCGTCATGAAGAACTGGCGCAGCAGGAAGGTCGCGGTGGCCGAGGCCATCAGCGGCAGCGTCAGGCCGGTGTAGCTGTCCAGCAGGTTGAGGTTGGAGATCACCTCCACCGTCGGGAAGATACGCACCTCCACCGGCAGCATCAGGGTGAGGAAAATCAGCCAGAAGAACAGGCTGCGCAGCGGGAAGCGGAAGTACACGATGGCGTAAGCCGACAGCACCGACACCGCGATCTTGCCGAAGGTGATCGCCAGCGCCATGATCACGCTGTTCAGCAGCAGCAGCGAGAACGGCACCTTGAGGTTGCCCACGCCGCCCTGCCAGATATTGCGGATGTTTTCCCACAGGTGGCCGCCGGGCACCAGCGTCATCGGCACCTGAAATACCTGCTTGTCGTCCAGCGTGGCGGCGACAAAGGCCACGTACAGCGGGAACAGCACCACCAGCACGCCGATAATCAGCATCACATGGCTGAAGATATCCAGCCCGCGTCGATTCTCAATCATTGATAGCGCACCTTACGTTCAACGAAGCGGAACTGGATCACCGTCAGGCCGATCACCAGCAGCATCAGGATCACCGACTGCGCGGCAGAGCTGGAGAGATCCAATCCGGCGAAGCCTTCGCGGTAGATCTTGTAGATCAACGTGGTGGTGGACTGCACCGGCCCGCCGCCGGTGGCGGCGTCGATCACCGGGAAGGTATCGAAGAAGGCGTACACCAGATTGACCACCAGCAGGAAGAAGCTCACCGGCGCGATCAGCGGCAGCACCAGATGGAAGAAACGCCGCACCGGGCCGGCGCCGTCGATGGCCGCCGCCTCCACCAGCGAGCGCGGGATCGACTGCAGCGCCGCGAGGAAAAACAGGAAGTTATAGCTTATCTGCTGCCATACCGAGGCCAGCACCACCAGGAACATCGCCTGGCCGCTGTTTTGCGCATGGTTCCAGTTATAGCCCAGCCCGTTGAGGAAATGGGTGATCAACCCCAGGCCGGGGTTGAACAGAAAGATCCACAGCACCGCCGCCACCGCCGGCGCCACCGCATAGGGCAGGATCATCAGCGTGCGATAGAGCCGGCTGCCGCGCAGCACGTAGTCCACCAGCGCGGCGAAGAACAGCGAAACCGCCAGCCCGATGCCCGCCACCAGGAAGCTGAAGATCAGCGTGGTGTAGAACGAGTCGAGGTAGTAAGGATCCTGAAACAGCTGCTTAAAGTTATCCAGCCCAACAAACTGGCTGGACAGGCCGAACGGATCGAGGCTCTGCACCGAATACCACAGCGCCTCGCCGGCGGGCCATAAAAAGAAGACGGCGGTAATCAGCAGCTGCGGCAGCACCAACGCATAGGGCAACCAGCTGCAGCCGAAACCGGGACGGGAAGATGACATAGCAGTTAAACCATTAATCGGGTACGGAAGGATCGGCGTGAAGACGCGAGCCCGATCGGACGGGCCCGCGACGCAGGGTTACTTGGTCGATGCTTCGAAACGGCGCAGCAGCACGTCACCGCGCTGCACGGCGGCGTCCAACGCCTGCTGAGGCGTTTTCTTGCCGGTCCATACGCCTTCCAGCTCCTCATCCACCACGCTGCGGATCTGCGGCATGTTGCCGAGGCGCAGGCCCTTGGTGAACGGCAACGGCGGCTTGTTCAGCATCTGGCGAGTGGCGACGTCGGCGCCCGGGTTCTTGTCGTAGAAGCCCTGCTGCTTGGTCAGATCGTAAGCCGCGGTGGTGATCGGCAGATAACCGGTCTTCTGGTGCCATTCGGCGGCGATTTCTGGCTGCGCCAGGTACTGCAGGAACTCGGCCACGCCCTTGTAGGTGGCGGCGTCTTTACCGTTCATCACCCACAGGCTGGCCCCGCCGATGATGGCGTTCTGCGGCGCGTTTTTCGCGTCGGCGTCGTACGGCATCATGCCGACGCCGTAGTTGAATTTGGCGTAGTGCTTGATGTCCGCCAGCGAACCGGATGACGCGGTGGTGATGGCGCAGTCGCCGTTATAAAACTTCTCGGTGGATTCGTCTTTGCGGCCGAAGTAGGTGAAATCACCCTTCTTGTTCATCGCTTCGAGCAGCGCGATATGCTTGACCTGCAGCGGCTTGTTGAACTCCAGCTTGGCGTTGGTGCCGCCGAAACCGTTGTTTTCGCTGGCGAACGGCACGCCGTGCCAGGCGCTGAAGTTCTCCAGCTGGATCCAGCCCTGCCAACCGCTGGCGTAGCCGCACTTCATGCCGGCCTCACGCAGTTTGGCGGTATCCGCCGCCAGCTCCTGCCAGGTTTTCGGCGGCTGATCCGGGTTCAGGCCGGCCTTCTTGAAGGCGTCTTTATTGTAGTACAGCACCGGCGTAGAGCTGTTGAACGGCTGCGACAGCAGATGGCCGCTCTTGTTGTCGGTGTAATAGCCGGCTACCGTCGGCACGAACACCGACTCGTCGAAGTTGATGCCGGCCTCTTTAAACACTTCATAGACCGGTTTGATGGCCTTGCTGGCCATCATGGTGGCGGTGCCCACCTCGTAAACCTGCAGGATCGCCGGCGCCTTGCCGGAGCGGTAAGCGGCGATGCCCGCCGCCAGGCTCTGTTCGTAGTTGCCTTTGTAAACCGGCACAATCTTGACGTCGCTGTGCGACTGGTTGAAGCGATCCGCCAGGGAGTCCACTTCCTTACCCAGTTCGCCTTCCATCGAATGCCAGAACGGGATCTCGGTCGCCGCCAGCGCCTGAGTGCTGACCGCCAGGGTCAATGCGACGCACAGCGTGGTTTTGCGAATAGCGTAGGTGAGCATGCCTAACTCCTGAAAAAAGCTGGTGTAAAAGCGCGTGAGCGAAAAGAATCAGTTTTTTGTTCGGAAGCTAACATGCCATGCGCGGATGACAGAAAAATAACTAAAAAGTGACAGCCATGTGACAGGAGAGTGAAGTGAAGATGGCAGTTTGATGTCGGCGGCGGGCATGCGCTCCGCCGCCGCGGGGATTACAGCGAACGGCGCAGGCGCGCCACCGCTTCCTGCATTTGTTGCTCGGTGGCGGTGGCGAACGACAGGCGGAAGGTCGAACGATCCGGGTTGTCGGAGAAGAAGTATTCCCCCGGCACGAACACCACGCCCTGCTGCAGCGTGGTATTCAGCCATTCGGTGGCGTTGAACGGCTGGCGGAAACGCGCCCACAGGAACATGCCGCCCTTCGGCTTATCGAAGGTGATGTAGTCGCCCAGCTCCTGCTCCACCAAACCGGCCAGGATCTCGCCCTTCTGTTTGTAGGCGGCGCGGATCTTGTCGATCTGCGCCGGCAGGCGATCCAGGCCGAGGTAGCATTCGACGATGCTCTGCGACAGCGCGCTGGCGTGCAGATCCGCCGCCTGTTTGATGATCGCCACTTTATGCAGCAGGAACGGCGGCAGGATCGCCCAGCCCAACCGCAGACCCGGCGCCAGGATCTTGGAGAAGGTCGAGGTATAAATGATGTGGTCGGTGTTGCCCAGCACCTGCTGCGACACCTGATGCAGCGTCGGGTGACGCTCTTCGGTGAAACGCAGCTCGCCGTACGGATCGTCTTCGATGATCAGGAAGTTATGTTCGGCGGCCAGCTTCACCAGCAGTTCGCGGCGCGCGGCGCTCAGGGTGATGCCGCTGGGGTTGCCGAAGTTCGGCACCACGTACACGCCCTTGATGCGCTGGGTTTTCAGCAGCTCGGCCAGCTCTTCCACCACCATGCCGTCGCTGTCTGACGAGACCGACATGATGTTGGCTTCCGCCAGCTCCAGCGTTTGCAGCGCCGCCAGGTAGGTCGGGCGCTCCACCACGAACACGTCGCCGGGGTTGACGATGGCGCGCATCACCAAATCCAATGCCTGCTGCGAGCCGGCGGTGACCATCACCTCTTCCGCGCGCGCGGTGACGCCGCGCTCGGCGCACAGCGCGCAAATGCGCTCACGCAGCAGCGGGCTGCCCTCGGTCAGGCCATACTGGAACGCGCTTTTCGGCTGTTCGGTGATCGCCTGCTGGGTGGCGATGCTCAATCCTTCGAAATCGAACAGCGCATCAGAGGGGATGCCGCCCGCCAGCGAAATGACGTGTTCCATCTTGCTGTGTTTAAGCAATTCACGGATGGCCGAACTTTTTACGTTAACGATGCGCTGCGCGAGTAACCCTTCTGTCTTCATTTCTTCTTCTCGTACCTGATTATTTTAATTCGTAGGGGGGCGGATTAACCGCCCAGATACGCCGACCTCACTGCTTCGTTGGCTAACAATGCAGCCCCCGTATCTTCCAACACCACGCGGCCGTTTTCCAGCACATAACCGCGGTCCGCCAATTTCAGCGCCTGATTGGCGTTTTGCTCCACCAGGAAGATGGTCATGCCCTCTTCCCGCAGCTGCTGAATGATGTCGAAGATCTGCTGGATGATGATCGGCGCCAGCCCGAGCGAGGGCTCGTCGAGCAGCAGCAGCTTCGGCTGGCTCATCAGCGCGCGGCCGATGGCCAACATCTGCTGTTCGCCGCCGGACATGGTGCCGGCACGCTGGTTTCGGCGCTCCAGCAGGCGTGGGAACAGAGTGAACACCCGTTCGATGCGCTGTTGATACTGCCGGCGATCGGCGAAGAAGCCGCCCATCGCCAGGTTTTCTTCCACCGTCATGCGCGAGAAGACGCGCCGCCCTTCCGGCACGATCGCCACCGCTTCGCGCATGATGCGCGAGGTTTGCCACTGGGTGATGTCCTGATCCTGAAAGACGATGCTGCCTTCGCTGGCGCGCGGCTCGCCGCACAGAGTGCCGAGCAGCGTGGTTTTACCGGCGCCGTTGGCGCCGATTAACGTCACGATTTCACCCTGGCTTATCGTGAGGCTGACCTGATGCAGCGCCTGAATTTTGCCGTAATGGGCGGATACCTGATTGAATGACAACATATTATTCTTCGCCCAAATAAGCCCGGATCACGTCCGGGTTGTTGCGGATCTCCGCCGGTGTGCCCTGCGCCAGCGGCGTGCCCTGATTCACCACGTAAATGCGGTCGGAAATGCCCATCACCAGCTTCATGTCGTGCTCGATCAGCAGCACCGATACCTTATGCCGATCGCGCAGCTCGACGATCAGGTGATCCAGTTCGTCGGTCTCTTTCGGGTTGAGGCCGGCGGCCGGTTCGTCCAGCATCAGCAGCTCCGGCCGGGTCACCATGCAGCGGGCGATCTCCAGCCGCCGCTGCTGCCCATAGGCCAGGTTGCCCGCCGAACGGTTGGCCATCTCCAGCAGGCCGACGCGCTCCAGCCACTCCGCCGCGTGCGTCAGCGCCTCGGCTTCGGCGCGGCGGAAGGCCGGGGTTTTCAACAGCCCGGCAAACACGCCGCTTTTCAGGTGCTGATGCTGCGCCACCAGCAGGTTCTCGATCACCGTCATTTCACGGAACAGCCGCACGTGCTGGAAGGTGCGCACCACGCCCATGCGGGCGATGGCCTGCCCCGCCAGCCCTTCCAGGTGGCGATCGCGCAATTTGATGGTGCCGCCGGTCGGGCGGTAAAAACCGGTCAGGCAGTTGAACACCGTGGTCTTACCGGCGCCGTTGGGGCCGATCAGCGACACGATTTCGCCTTCGTTCAGCGTCAACGCCACGTTGTTGACCGCCAGCAGCCCGCCGAAACGCATCGACAGGCCTTCCACCTGCAGTAAAGGTTGAACGCTCATGCCTGCTCCCCCTTGCCCGCCTGAATGTCCGCCGCCTGCAGCTTCAGCTGCGGCCGTTTCATCGGCAACAGCCCCTGCGGCCGCCAAATCATCATCAACACCATCAGCGCACCCAGCAGCAACATGCTGTATTCATTCAGATCGCGCATCAGTTCGCGCGACACCACCAGCAGGATCGCCGCCAGAATGACCGCGAACTGCGAGCCCATGCCCCCCAGTACGACGATCGCCAACACGAAGGCCGATTCGACGAAGGTGAAAGATTCCGGGCTGACGAAGCCCTGGCGCGCGGCGAACAGCGTGCCGGCAAACCCGGCGAAAGCGGCGCTGATGGTAAAGGCGGTCAGCTTGATGCGCGTCGGGCTGAGGCCCAGCGAGCGGCAGGCGATCTCGTCTTCGCGCAGCGCTTCCCAGGCGCGCCCGAGCGGCATGCGCAGCAGGCGGTTGATGACGAACAGCGTCAGCACCACCAGCAGCAGCGCCACCAGATACAGGAATATGATGCGATCGCTCGGATCGTATTTCAGGCCGAAGAAGTTATGGAAGGTATCCCAACCGCCGTCGCGCACGCTGCGGTTGAACTCCAGGCCGAAAAAGGTCGGTTTCGGGATCTGGCTGATGCCGTTCGGCCCGCCGGTGATCTCGGTATTGTTCAGTAGCAGGATGCGCACGATCTCACCGAAGCCGAGCGTCACGATCGCCAGATAGTCGCCGCGCAGCCGCAGCACCGGGAAACCGAGCAGGAAGCCGAAGGCGGCGGTGACGATGCCCGCCAGTGGCAGGCTCTCCCAGAAGCCGAGGCCGTAATAGTGATTCAGCAGCGCGTAGGTGTAAGCGCCGATGGCGTAGAAACCACCGTAGCCGAGCACCAGCAAGCCGGACAAGCCCACCACCACGTTGAGGCCGAGGCCCAGCATCACGTAGATCAGCGTCAGGGTGGCGATATCCACCGTGCCGCGCGATACCAGGAACGGCCAGGCGACCGCCGCGACGATGAGCAGAGCCGCCAGCAGCTTTTGCCGCGGCGTGGTGCCGTCGAAGCTCGGCAGCACGAACGCCGGGCCGGAGATTTTTTTCAATCCCTGCTGCAGCAGCGGGCGCAACAGCTGGAAGAAAAAGACGATGACGCAGCCGATGCCGATCCACATCCAGCGCACTTCCGCCGCGCCGTGCACCACCAGCTTGGTGCCGTCCAGGCTAAGCTGCATGCCCATCAGGAACGACGCCATCACGAACAGCACCGCCGTGGCGATCAGCGCATTGAGCAGATTGAGTTTCATACTTTCTCAACCTCCGGACGCCCGAGGATGCCGGTCGGCATGATCAGCAGCACCACGATCAGCAACGCGAACGACACCACGTCTTTGTATTCGGTGCTGAGATAGGCGGAGGTCAGCGCTTCCGCCACGCCCAGCACCAGGCCGCCGATCATCGCGCCGGGAATGCTGCCGATGCCGCCCAGGACCGCGGCGGTGAAGGCTTTCATGCCGGCCATAAAGCCGATGTAGGGGTTGATGACGCCGTAGAACTGGCCGAGCAACACCCCGGCCACCGCCGCCATCACCGCCCCGATGACGAAGGTCAGCGAGATCACCCGGTCAGTGTTGATGCCCAGCAGGCTGGCCATCTTCAGGTCTTCCGCACAGGCGCGGCAGGCGCGGCCCATGCGCGAATAGCGGATAAACAGCGTCAGCGCCAGCATCGCCAGGAAGGTCACGAGCCAGATGGTCAGCTGCATGGTGCTGATGGTGGCGGCGAAGCCGTTGCTTTCCCCCAGCACCCACTGGCCGGACACCAGGCTGGGCAGCGCCAGATCGCGTGAGCCCTGCGTCAGGCTGACGTAGTTTTGCAGGAATATCGACATGCCGATGGCCGAGATCAGCGCAATCAGGCGCTTGGAGTTGCGCACCGGCTTGTAGGCCACCCGCTCGATGCTCCAGCCGTAGGCGCTGGCGATGACGATCGAGACCAGGAACGCGGCGCCGATCAGCAACCAGCCGACGTCAATGCCGAGCATCATCAGGGCGGCGATAACGATAAAGGAGACATAGCTGCCGATCATGTACACCTCGCCGTGGGCGAAGTTGATCATGCCGATAATGCCGTAAACCATGGTGTAACCGATGGCGATCAATGCATAGGTGCTGCCCAACGTTAAGCCGTTGAACATCTGCTGCAGAAAATAGAGGAGCTGCTCTGACATACTCTGAACCCTTGGCTGCGAAACCCGCCGGCGGAGAACCGGCGGGTAAAGGGAGACGGGGCCGGCAAGCCGACCCGCCGGGCGCAGCGAGCCGCGCCCCACCCTAATCATTATGGCTTATTTGATCGGTGTGGACGTGCCGTTGGCATGCCATTCGAACACGCCGAACTCGAAGCCTTTCAGATCGCCCTTGTCATCCCAGCTCAGCGGCCCCATCACGGTCTCCACCGGCTTGCCGGTTTTCAGATCCTTGACGATGTCCGCCGGCTCCTGGCTGCCGCTGCGCTCCATGCCGGTGGTCAGCGACTGCAGCGCGGCATAGGTGGTCCAGACGAACGGGCCGGTCGGATCCAGCTTCTTGGCTTTCAACGCATCGACGATCGGCTGGTTGGCAGGCACCTGATCGTAGCGCTTCGGCAGCGTCACCAGCATGCCTTCCGAAGCGGCCCCGGCGATGTTGGACAGCGAGGAGTTGCCCACGCCTTCCGGCCCCATGAAGCGGGTGGTCAACCCGGCCTGTTTGGCCTGGCGCAGGATCTGGCCCATTTCCGGGTAGTAACCGCCGAAATACACGAAGTCGATATTCTCTTTCTTCAGGCGCGCCACCAGGGTGGAGAAGTCTTTGTCGCCGGCGGTGATGCCTTCGAACATCGCCACTTCGGTGCCCTGTTTTTTCAGGCTGTCGCGCACCGAGCGCGCCAGGCCTTCACCATATTGCTGCTTGTCGTGCACCACGGCGATGCGCTTCGGCTTGATGTCGCTGAGGATGTATTTGGCGGCGGTCGGACCCTGATCCGAATCCAGGCCGGTAGTGCGCATGATCATTTTGTAGCCGCGGGTGGTCAGATCGGCGTTGGTGGCCGCCGGGGTAATCATGATCACGCCTTCGTCTTCATAAATATCGGACGCCGGCTGGGTGGACGAGGAGCACAGGTGGCCGATCACGTAGCGAATGCCGTCGTTGATCACCTTGTTGGCGACCGCAACCGCCTGTTTCGGGTCGCAGGCGTCGTCGTATTCCACGCCGACCAGCTTGTCGCCCTTGATGCCGCCCTTGGCGTTGATGTCGGCAATCGCCTGGCGCGCGCCGGTAAACTCCATGTCGCCATACTGCGCGACCGGGCCGGACATCGCCCCGACGATCGCCACCTTGATGTCTTTCGCCATGGCCGCCTGGCTCATGGCCATCGCAATACAACCCGCCAGCAGTGCCTTACCTGTTGTTAATTTCATCCGCAAATCCCCATCTGTCGTTGTGAACGTACCTGTTGTGTTTGCCTGCACCGGATCGTTATTGACCGCTTTTGTTATAAGTAATAATGATTTAGGCGCTTTGTCGGCATTATTTTCTAATAAGACTTTATTTTTCATGCCATTAAACAGGAATTTTCTTCTGCAAATCAACTTCATCAGGCAGAAACAAGCGGTGTAAACAGGATAAAATTCGAATTAAATCTGCGCTCTTTACCTTGAGGCGTAGTGCGTTGTGCTGGTTAACAATCCGTTTACTAACTATTTACTCGGAAAATGCCCCGTGCAAAAAACATATTGCACAGTAATCGTACAGAAAAACTTACACAACGCTCTGCACAAGATCTATTACACTGTCGGCATCATTTAGCTGCGCGGAAATTCTGCATGAAACTGACCATCGAGCGCCTGACCGCGCTGTCCCCGCAAGACCTTATCGACCTCGGTAAAATTTGGCCGCACCAGCAGCCGGAACAGTGGCAGAGCTGGCTGAACGACGGCAAGGCGCTGTTCGCCGCCCGCTTCAACGAGCGGCTGCTGGGGGCGGTGAAAATCGCGCTGCAGGACGACCGCGCCGAGCTGCAGGACCTGCTGGTTCGCGAAGTGACGCGCCGCCGCGGCGTCGGTCTTTACCTGGTGCAGGATGCGCAGCGTCAGCTGCCGCAGATCGCCCACTGGCAGCTGTCGACCGCCGGCCTGGCGCCGCGCGAACGCGGGGAAGTCGATAACTTCATGCGCGCCTGCGGCTTCGCACCGCAGGGCGATCTCTGGCAAAAATGAAACGCCGGCTGGCGGCGCTGATCTTGATTGCGCTGGGGCTGGCGGCCGCGCTCCTCGGGCGCCAGCAGGCGCTGCGCCTGGCCTCAGGCTGGGATCAGCAGGTTTATATCTGGCAGCGGGTCTGGACGCCGCAGCACGCCGATGCGCTGGCGCGCAGCCGCGATCTGTTCGGTGGGCTGCGCGTGCTGGCGCTGCAGGTGCATCCGCGCGAGGGCTGGCGGGAGATCCCAGCCGATCTCAGCCTGCTGAAGCAGGACGGCCGCCCGCTCTGGCTGGTGGCGCGCCTCGACGGCCAGCTGCCACAGCTGGACCAAGAAGCCATTATCCAGCGTCTGCTGGCGCTCACCCAACGCTGGCAGGCGGCCGGGCTGCCCGTCACCGGCGTCGAGATCGATCATGACGCCGCCACCGCCCGCCTGCCGGACTACCAACGCTTTCTGCAGCAACTGCGCCAACGGCTGCCCGCCGCTTTGCAGCTCGGCATCACCGCCCTGCCGGCCTGGATCGGCTCACCCGCTCTGCCCGGCGTACTGCAACAGGCCGACAGCTCCGTCCTGCAGGTGCACGCGGTGCTCTCGCCGCAGCAGGGGCTGTTTGACGGCTCCTTGGCGCTGCGCTGGGTGCGGCAGTACGCCTCCGTCACACCGAAGCCGTTTCGCGTCGCGCTGCCGGCCTACGGCATGGCGCTGCTGGGGTTTGATGCGCAGGGCGCGCAGGTGGAGAGCGAGTCCTCGCTGCGCGTGGCGGGCAACGGCCGCGAGCTGACGGTCGCGCCGCAGCAGATCGCCGATTTTCTGCAGACGCTGGCGCAGCAAACGCCGCCCCAGCTGCGCGGCATTATCTGGTTCCGCTTGCCGCTGGCGGACGATCGGCGCGCCTGGTCGCTCGCCACGCTGCGAGCGGTGATCGAACGGCAGCCGCTGAACGTCGACTGGCAGGTAAAATTTAGGCCTCAGCCACAGCAAAACGGGCTGTATGATCTGATAATTCATAACAACGGGCCGGTGGACGCCCCGCTGCCGCAAGAGGTGGCCATCCGCGCCGACGACTGCCTGGCGGCGGACGCGGTCGGCAACTACCGGCTGGAATCCGCACCGCAGCGGCAACGCTTTATTCGCATCAGCGGCGATCAGCTGCGCGCCGGGCAATCCCGGCCGCTGGGCTGGCTACGCTGCCAACAACTGACGCCAGGAGGCACCCTTGTCACACCTTGATACGCGCGCGGCACGGAACACCCGCCGCCTTCTTCCGCTGGCCATGCTGATCGGCGCCGCGCTGCCGCTGAGCGGCTATGCCTGCGGCCCGGATTTCCCTAACCGGCTGCTGATCGACCGCAACGGCACCCTGCTGTATATGCCGGAGGGCAATTTCGCCTTCGAAGCCGGCCGACTGGTGCCGGCGGATAAACAGCTGCCGCGCTGGCAAGCCCCGCCGCCGCCGATGCCGCCGAAACCGATGCCGCAGTCGCCGGAAACGGTGGCGATCGGCAAAATGCGCGCCGCCAAAACGGTGGAAGAGGCCGACGCCGTCAATACTCAGGGGTTGTCCAACGCCGCACGCCTTTATCAACTGGGCGCCGTCGCTTTCGCCAGCCATGATCCGCGCGCCACAGACTATTTCCAGCAGGTGCTGAAGCTCCCGGCCGCCGAACAGGGCGACTGGGGGCTGCGGGCGCAATATTCGCTTGGGCGGGTGTTGATGGCTGACCACGGTACGCCGGTGAATGAATCGGGTGAAGCGGCCCCCGCCGCCGAGCATCCGCCTAAAGCCGAACTTGAACAGGCGCTGGCGGCGTTCCAGCAGGTGATCGATCGGGTGAAAAGCGGCGCCGCCGATCCCGACCAGCTGGCGCTAAGCAGCCTCGGGCAGCAGGCGCGCATCCACCTGTGGCTGGGTGACGTCGCCCCCGCTGCCCACCTGTACGCACAGCAGGCGGCGCAGGGCGATCCGAGCGGCGGGCAGTCGCTGCAGTACGTCTCCAGCTACTTGGTCAATCCCGACCATCTGGAAACGCTGAAGCAGGTGATCGGCGATCCGTTGATCCAGCAGCTGGTGACCATTGAGCTGTTCGCCCGCAGCGGCAACCTGCAAATGGCGGATACCGACGGCAGCGGCCGCTCTGCCCAGATCATCAGCCAGATCCTGACGCTGCTGGACGGCACGGTAAAAAGCGGCTTCGCCGGCAGCGATCGGCTGGCGGCATTGGCCTACCGCTCCGGGCAATACCCGATGGCGGCGAGCCTGCTGAAAAACGCCGGCGACAGCGGCCTGGCGTGGTGGCTGCGCGCCAAAATGGCGCTGCGCGATGGCGACGTGAAAGCCGCCACCGCCGCCTACGCCAAGGCGGCAAGCGCGTTCCCCGCTGACGAAAGCTGGGGCGAACAGCGCAACGCCGACTTCGTCGCGGAAACCATCGTCCCCGAGTGCCGGGTGGCCGGTGAGCAGGCCATCCTGGCGCTGAACCGCGGCGACTATCTGCAGGCGATGGACCTGCTGTATCGCGGCAAGGCGATCTACTGGGCCGACGTGGCCGATGTGGCAGAGCGCGTGCTGACCGTCGATGAGTTGAAAGACTTTGTCGATAAGCACGCCCCGGCGCCGACGACGCCGCTCAAGCCGGTTAACCCGGACGACTACGGTGGCGGCCAGCAAATCACGCCGGAAGTGCAGCTGCGCGAACTGCTGGCGCGGCGCTTGATGCGCGCCGGGCGGGCCGCGGAAGCGCAGGACTATTTCGATATCCCCAACTACCGGCAAGCGGCGCAGCAGTACGCCGATGAGCTGAAGGCCGCCAAGGACAAGTCCGCCGCGCCGCTGGCACGCGCGCAAGCTTACTATCGTGCGGCCAACCTGCTGCGCGCCCAGGGGCTGGAGTTTACCGGCTATGAGATGACGCCGGATTACGCCATCTATGGCGCCGGCTATTCCTATCTGGGGGATGCGTTCGATACTCGCGAGCTGAAGCATAAAAGCTGGATCGACAGCGCAGAAGCGGCGCGCGCCAAGGCGGCACTGCCGGCGCAGGACAACCGTTTCCTGCACTATCGCTGGCAGGCGGTGGGGCTGGCGCAACAGGCGGCCGATCTGCTGCCGCCGAAGAGCCAGGCCTATGCCGCCGTGCTGTGTAACGCCGCCAGCTGGGTTATCAAGCGCGACGCCAAGACCGGCCGGGCGCTTTATCAACGCTACATCAACACCGGCACCCGCTACCCGTGGGCGGCAAAATTCGGCTACGACTGCCCGGCGCCGGACTTCGCCACCGTGGCGCCATAACGCCGAATTTCAGGCATGAAAAAGCCCGGCTTGCCGGGCTTTTTTTCGAATATCGCATCGACTCAGGCTTCGATCGCCATTTTCAATTTCTTCATGGCGTTCTTTTCCAGCTGGCGCACGCGCTCGGCGGAAACGCCGTACTGATCGGCCAGCTCCTGCAGCGTCGACTTGTTATCGTCGTCGAGCCAGCGGGCGCGGATGATATGCTGGCTGCGCTCATCCAGACCTTCCAGCGCATAGGCCAGTTTGTCTGCGGCGTTGCTTTCCCAGTTATCTTCCTCGATGCCTTCAGCGAAGTCTGAGCTCTTGTCCTGCAGGTACAGCACCGGCGCCATCGACTGGCCATCGCGGGCCTCGTCATCCGGAGTCGGATCGAACGTCATGTCCTGCGCCGCCATGCGAGATTCCATCTCGCGCACGTCTTTGCTGGTTACGCCCAACTCGCGGGCCACCAGTTCCACTTCGTCCTGGTTGAACCAGCCCAAACGCTGTTTGGTTTTGCGCAGGTTAAAGAACAGCTTGCGCTGCGCTTTGGTGGTCGCCACTTTCACGATGCGCCAGTTGCGCAATACGTACTCGTGGATTTCCGCCTTAATCCAATGCACCGCAAAGGAAACCAGACGCACGCCGACTTCAGGGTTGAAGCGGCGAACGGCTTTCATCAGGCCGATATTGCCTTCCTGAATCAGATCCGCCTGTGGCAGACCATAGCCTGAATAGTTGCGGGCAATATGAGCGACAAAGCGCAGGTGAGACAGGATGAGCTGCTTAGCGGCATCCAGATCGCCCTGATAATGCAGCCGTTCAGCCAGCTCCCGCTCTTCCTCTGCCGTCAGCATCGGATAGGCGTTGGCTGCCCGGATATAGGCTTCCAAGCTACCTTGGGGTACTAAGGCTAAAGTTTGCATTTCTTTGGTCATTCAAACCCTCTCTATGAGAATACAAAATCATGCAGGTGATTATTACAGCGGGGAAATGATTGATTCTACGGCAGTTGCTGAAGCAAAAGCGGTTCCACACGCCGGGCACCTTAACATTTGCTGCAATTTTTGACCGTACTCCGCCCTAAAAGTTCACCCTTTTTTGCAAGCATTGTTGCTGACAATACGTGACGAGAGTGCAGGCCGATAGGGAATTTGTGCGCTAAGAAGAGAGGTGTTGTGCTGACTTCGCTTGAGGTCACTCTTCTCCCGCAACGCGATCAAAAGCAGCAGGAGAAGAGTATACCAAAAAAATCTTACTGTGGTGTAAATCGGCGTAAATGTTGCACCGTCGCCAGCCAGGCGGCGATCCAACCGATCATCGCGGAGATGATCAGCAGCAACAGCGCCTCGTCCCAGCCCAGCCCGTGCAGGGTGAAGGTGGTGCCGAACACCTTGGCCACCCCGGCGACCACCGACTCCAGCTGCCACACCAGCGCGCCGGACAGCACCAGCGACAGCAGCGCGCCGGCAAAGCCGAGCATCGCCCCGCCGTTAAGGAACGGCCGCAGGATAAAACCGTCGGTGGCGCCGATCAGCTTCATCACGTTGATGGTGTCGCGGCGGCTGAAGATGCTCAGACGCACGCTGTTGCCGATCACCAGGAACACCGCCACGATCATCAGCACGCCGATGATCGCCGCGATCTGGCCCGCCAACCCGGTCAGTGCCGCCAGGCGGGCAAACCAGCTGTCATCCATACGCACTTCTTCCACGCCCTGCACCGCCGCCACGCGATCGCGCAGGGTGTTGAGGGTATCCGAACTCTGGAAGCTCATCTTCGGCGTAACGATCGCCACCGCCGGCAACGGGTTCTCTTCCAGCATGTCCAACGCGCCGCCAAAGCCCGACCAGTTGCGGAACTCGCCGCGCGCTTCTTCACGCGACAGGTAATTCACCTTCTCCACGCCGGCTTCCGCCTTGATGGCGTCGAGCACTTTCAGCGCCGCGTCGTCGTCGAGCGATTTATCCAGGTAGACCGTCAGCTGCGGCGTCGGGTACCACTGGCTGGCCGCGGTGCTGACGTTTTTCCACACGATGTAGCACACGCTCGGCAGCGTCAGGGAGATGGCGATCACCATCACCGTCAACAGCGTCGCCAACGGCTGGCGCAGCATGTCTTTGATGGCGTTCATCCAGGCGTAACGCCACTGTTCGCGCCAGCCGCCGCGCAGCGCCTTGCTCTTGGCGGTTTTTGCGTTATTGGCCATGGTGAGCGCCCCCTTGCATGCGGCCCTGGCTCAGCGTCAGGATGCGGTAATTGCGGCGGGCGATAAGCCCAGTGTCGTGCGTCGCCATTAATACGGTGACACCGACGCGGTTGAATTCTTCAAACAGGCGCAGAATGCCTTCCGACAGCGCGTCGTCCAGGTTGCCGGTCGGTTCATCCGCCAGCAACACCGCCGGCTTGTTCACCACCGCACGAGCGATGCCCACGCGCTGCTGCTCACCGCCGGACAGTTGAATCGGGAAGTTCTTCGCTTTATCCAGCAAACCGACCTTGTCCAGCGCGGCGGAGACGCGGCGGCGGATGTCTTCGGTACTGGCACCGGCGATGATCAGCGGCATCGCCACATTGTCATACACCGTGCGATCCAGCAGCAGGTGGTGATCCTGGAAGATCATGCCGATCTGCCGACGCAGGAACGGCACCTCGCGGTTTTTCAAACGACTGATGTCGTGGCCGCCAAACCAGATGTGGCCGGCGCTGGGCCGTTCGATACCACAAATCAGTTTCAGCAGGGTACTTTTCCCCGCGCCGGAATGGCCGGTCAGAAACGCCATTTCCGCCGGGCGCAGATGGAAATCGACCCCCTGCAGCGCTTGTCGTCCGCCCAGATAAGCTTTACTGACCTGTTCAAAGCGAATCATCCGTATTAATCCTCTCGGGCAAAAAGTGCCTCAATAAAATCGTCAGCCTTAAACGGCCGCAAATCTTCGATGCCTTCCCCAACGCCGATATAGCGAATCGGGATACCGAACTGATCGGCGATGGCGAAGATCACCCCGCCCTTGGCGGTACCGTCCAGTTTAGTCAGCGTGATGCCGGTTAAGCCCACGGCCTCATTAAATAATTTCGCCTGGCTGACCGCATTCTGGCCGGTGCTGGCATCGAGCGTCAGCATAACCTCATGGGGGGCCTGGTCGTCCAGTTTTTTCATGACGCGGACGATCTTCTTCAGCTCTTCCATCAGGTGCGATTTGTTCTGCAGACGGCCGGCGGTATCGGCGATCAAGACATCGATGCCGCGCGCCTTGGCGGCCTGCACCGCATCGAAGATCACCGAAGCGGAATCCGCCCCGGTATGCTGCGCCACCACCGGAATGCGGTTGCGTTCGCCCCACACCTGCAGTTGCTCCACCGCCGCTGCGCGGAAAGTATCCCCCGCCGCCAGCATCACCGACTTGCCTTCCGCCTGGAATTGGCGCGCCAGCTTGCCGATGGTGGTGGTTTTACCCACGCCGTTCACGCCGACCATCAGAATGACATACGGGGTTTTCCCGCTGACATCCAGCGGCTGATCGACCTTGGCCAGAATTTCGGACATTTCCTCCTTCAGCTTGCCATACAGCGCTTCGGCGTCTTTCAGCTGCTTGCGGCTGGCGTGCTGGGTCAGGGAGGTGATGATCTTGCGCGTGGTCTCCACGCCGACATCGGCGATCAGCAGCTGTTCTTCCAACTCGTCGAACAGGTCGTCGTCGATCTTTTTACCGCGGAACAGCCCCATAAAGCCGGAGCCGAGGTTTTGCTTGGTTTTCAGCAGGCTGCGCTTCAGGCGAGCGAAGAAGCCCTCTTTGGTCGGCCGCTCCTGCTCTTGCGCAGCGGCCGGCACCACAGGTTCAAGCGGCGCTTCTTCTTCCGGCTCCGGTTCTGGTTCGACGACCGGCTCGGGCTCGACAACCGGCTCGGGCTCGACGACCGGCTCAGGCTCAACAACTGGCTCGGGCTCAACGACCGGCTCGGGCTCGACAACCGGCTCAGGTTCAACCACCGGCTCGGGCTCAACAACTGGCTCGGGCTCAACCACCGGCTCAGGCTCAACAACTGGCTCGGGCTCAACCACCGGCTCGGGCACAACGACAGGCTCAGGCTCAACGACCGGCTCAGGCTCAACGACAGGCTCAGGCTCAACGACCGGCTCAGGCTCAACGACCGGCTCAGGCTCAACGACCGGCTCAGGCTCGACGACCGGCTGCTGCTGCGCCACTACCTGCTCGGTCACGCTGACAATCTCTTCGGCCAACGCTTGCGCCGTCGGGTGTTCGGCCGCCGCCGGCAGGTTTTCCGCGATGGGTTCGCCGGCCTGGCCGCTATCCCACTCTCCCGGGGTGTCGACGGAGGCGGCAGGTTCAGATTCCTGGGCGGGGAGCTTGTCATCCAGCTTGGCGGCGGCCGGTTCAGCCGGCGTCTCCGCGGCCTGAGGCTCCGCCTGCTCTACCGGCTGCTCAGGTTGCTGTTGCTCTTCTTCCTTTTCCTTCTGGCCAAACCCCAGCCAGGAGAAAAACCCACGTTTCTTATCTTTTGCCATGTTATGACTCTACTCCGTACCGAAGGCTCGCTTACCCTACATACCTGAAGGATATATGCTGACAATAATCCGCCGAGTCTATCACTTTCCCTCGCGCAGCAACACGCATCCGGCATGCTTTCCGGTGTGAAATCAGACAACAAAGTTTTACCGTTCCCCCCGAAGCCCGTCACCGGTAGAATAGGGGCAACTTTTCGTTAACCTCTACGGCTCCGCGCCGCAAAAGAAATCAAACAACGCTTATGACAAGACTCTCGCCACGGGCGGCGGCCAAAAAACCGCCCCAGGCCGCAGCCGGACAGATCCGCATCATCGGCGGCCAATGGCGCGGTCGCAAGCTTCCGGTGCCGAACAGCCCGGGGCTGCGCCCCACCACCGATCGGGTGCGCGAAACCCTGTTCAACTGGCTGGCGCCGGTGATTCAGGGCGCGCGCTGCCTGGACTGTTTCGCCGGCAGCGGCGCATTAGGGCTGGAAGCGCTGTCGCGCTACGCCGGCAGCGCCACGCTGTTGGAATTCGAACGGCCGGTGGCGCAGCAGCTGGAAAAAAATCTGGCGCTGCTGCAGGGCAAGGGGGTGGTTATCAACACCAACGCGCTGAGCTGGCTGGCGGGCGAGGGCCAACCGTTCGACGTGGTGTTCCTCGATCCGCCGTTTCGCAAAGGCCTGCTGGCGGAGACCGCATTGCTGCTGGAGCAGCGTGGCTGGCTGGCCGACGAGGCCTGGATCTATGTAGAAGCCGAGGCGGAAAGCGCCGCGGCGGACGTGCCTGCCAGCTGGCAGCTGCACCGGGAGAAGGTCGCCGGCCAGGTGGCCTATCGCCTTTATATTCGTTCGCAAGAGAAAACCGACCATGCTGATTAATCTGGGCCGCCTGCTGATGCTGTGCGTGTGGGGCTTCCTGCTCTCTAACCTGTTCCATCCTTTTCCCAAGCCGCTGAAGTATTTCATCGATGTGGCGCTGTTCTTTATGGTGGTGATGCACGGCCTGCAGCTGGTGCTGTTGAAATCCACCCAGCCGAAGGATCAGCCAATCAGCTACTGGCAAGAAGCCAAGATCTTTATCTTTGGCGTGTTCGAGCTGCTGGCCTGGCAAAAGAAACAGCCGCCCATCAAGAAGAAATGACCGCTACGGCTGAACGCTGAAAGAGACGAAGCGCGTGCCCTGCATGTTCAACGTGCCCTGCGCGCCTTTTTCTATCGGGTTGTATTGCCACTGTTTCAGCCGAAGCGTGATGTCTTCACCGCCCTGGTTCGGGCTGAACACTACCTCGTAATACATCGGCTCATTGACCAGCGGTTCGCGCTGCGGCGCGCGGGTTTTGGCGACCGGGAAGCTGCGCTTGTCGCTCACCGTCACCTGCAGACTGCGCATCGGCGCGCGATCGTTTTCCGCCTCCCGCTGGCGCTGCTTGAAGTAGCGTTGCGTGGCCAGCACGGCGATCAGCGCAATCACGGCGACAAAAAATAACGGTGGTTTGCTCATCGGTTTCCCATTTCCTTCACGGCCAAATCGGCGTAAACATAGCATTCTCAAGAAAGCATTGTCGATCGTCGGCAGGCTACCTACACTGAAATAAGAAGTGACATTGGTGACAGTTTGGAGCCGGTTGTTGCGGCTCCCTCATGCATAAGGAAGACATAAATGAGTTGGCCGTTCCTTGCCGTATTCTTTTCCGGTTGGCTGTTCGTCGACGCCTCATACCGTGGCCCGCGCTGGCAGCGCTGGGTGTTCAAACCCGTCACGCTGCTGCTGCTGTTGCTGTTGGCCTGGCAGGCGCCGGTGCTCGGCGCCGCGGGTTATCTGATCGTGCTCGGCCTGCTGGCGACGCTGATCGGCGACGCGCTGCTCCTGTTGCCGCGCGAGCGGGTGCTGTACGCCATCGGCGCCTTTTTCCTGTCCCATCTGCTGTATACCCTGAGCTTCGCCAGCCAGATGACGTTTAGCCTGTTCTGGCCGCTGCCGCTGGCGCTGCTGGCGATCGGCGCGTTGCTGCTGGCCACCCTTTGGACCCGGCTGGAAGAGATGCGCTGGCCGATCGTCACCTACGTGGCGATGACGCTGCTGATGGTCTGGCTGGCGGGCGAGCAATATTTCCTGCGCAGCACCGATTTCGGCTTCTCGCTGCTGACCGGCACCTCGCTGCTGCTGCTGGCCAACGTGGTTTGGCTGCTCAACCGCTACCGTTTCACCTTCCGCGCGGCGGACGCCATCGTGGCTTTCTGTTACTTCTCCGGCCACTTCCTGATCGTGCGTTCGCTCTACCTGTAACTCTCTGCCGCGGGTTCGGCGCGCCGAACCCGTTTTTCATTATCAAGCCAGGGCTTTCAACGTCAGGGCATCATCGGCGCCCAGCTGATTGCGATACAGATCGCCGTCGCGCGAGAAGAACGCCAACGTGCTGCCATCCGCCCGCAGCAGAGCGATGCCGTCCGGCGCCGGGCGCCAGCCCACGACTTCCGCCGCAAACACGCTTTGCAAACACCGTTGCCGATCCACCAGCTGATAGCCGTTGGTTTCACTTTGCTCATTCGCCAGAAACTCGATTTGGCATTGCCGCTCGCTGTCGGCCACCTGCCATTGCCCCGCCAGCGACTGCGCGGTCGGCAGCGCCAGGCTGCCGGCCATGACCGCACTCGTCACCATCATGCCGCCCGCCGCCAAAGCGGTGCGCGTTAAAGTACCTTTCATACCGGGCTCCCGCATCACGCCCGGCCGAGACTGCGCCGGGCGTTCCGTTGCTGTGTTACACGATAAAGTCAGTGGCGACGTCAACCTGGCCGACGATTTTCACCAGGAAGTCCGGCGCCTGATGGCCACCGATATTCACCGACAAATCGGTCACGTTGTTGGAAGCGTTGTAGCTCAGCAGCGCTTCGCCGGCCGTGCCGCTGAAGTGATCGACGAAGTGAATGAAATCGCTGCTCTGCGCCTCTTTGTTGAAGAACGACAGGTCAATTTTGTCGATCCCTTTCTGGAAGTCGCGGATCCAGTCTGAAGCGCCCGGTGCGGAATCGCCGGCGGCAGAGAACACGAAGATGTCTTTGCCGGCACCGCCCCACAGCTCATCCGCCCCGCCGCCGCCGAACAGCACGTCGTTACCCGCGCCGCCTTTCAGCACGTTGTTGGCCGCGTTGCCGACGATCACGTCGTTGCCGGAACCGCCAATGGCGTTCTCGATGGTCACACCGGCGGCGATCGAGACGTTGCCCTTCAGGCCGCCCACGTCGGAGAACGATTTCTCGTTCAGATTGATGCGCTGGTTAGCGGTGTAACCGGAGAAATCGAAGGTATCGTTACCGCCCGCATCCCAGGCCGCAAAGATCACTTTCTGCGAGTTGCTGGTGGTGCTGAGGAAGTCGCGACCGGTGTTGGAGTTAAAGCCGTACACGGTGTCGCCGGTGCGGGTCGACAGGTTGGCGCCATACAGATGCTGAATGGCGGCAATGTCATCCAGCAGCGGAGCCGCGGCATAGTGGCCGCCATTGTCGCCACCGGTGTTGGTTTCACTCCAGTAGCTCATCAGGCTGAACTGGCGGGTATCCTCCGCATAGGTGACGTCGCGATAGGTCGGGTTACCCTCACCGGCGTTGTAGTCGCCCGGGTGGCTCAGGCCCAGCGCATGGCCAATCTCATGGGTGAACGTCTGACGGCCGTAGTCTTCGGTCGCCGGATGCTTCACGTTGGATTGGTTGACGTTGTACCAGGTCTGGCCGCCCAGATCCTGGCCCTGCCAAATGGTGTTCGGCAGGAAGGCGTAGGCCTGGGTGCCGTAATCATAGTGGCCGGGACGATCCTGGCTGTAGTTGCCGAAGGTGATGTTGGCCTTTTGTCCGGCCGCCACTTCGGTGAAGGTGATATTGGCGACGTCGGCCCAGGACTGCAGCGACAGCTTAGCCTGCTGCTGCTGTTCCGCGCTGAACTTGCTCAGCCCGGTGTCGCCGGCGACGTTGGTGGAAGAGAACTTATAGTCCGGGAAGGAGAAGGTTAATTTGACCGGCTGGCCAAATACCTTGTAACCGTTCCAGGTTTGGTTCTCACGGGTAATAAACAGCCCAGCTTGCTCGTTAGAAAATGAATCCTTGCCATTAATCTGAATCCCGTTGCCCCGCTCATGATAATGCAGCATGTCGTCTACAGCATCGTAGCCAGTTGTCGCGGCCGCAAGGCTGGATTCAGTAATTTCAATTGCCTTTTTAGTAGATTGCATTGGTTCGATTCCACTCATTACCTGATTGATATCAATCAGACAGATAGACATAACCTCCCCGTAAGCCACGGTTAATGAACCTCAGGCTTGCTGGAAGGGGCTTATGCGCCGTTGCCGGCAGTGTGTTAGGTAGAATTAATGCATATATATCAGCAAATAAGATCACCATTAAAAATGGTAATCGATTCCAATTATAGGCAGGGTCGCAAAACTGCACATAAAATAATCAACCATTTATTATCGCAACGAAAGTTTGTTATGCTGCTTTTTTGGCTTCTTTACAAAACAAATGAAACTTGATGAGGAGAAGTTGGCACCAAACTTCAATAGCAATGCGGCCTGCAGACTCAAGCGAATCATGCTGGCTTTCCCCAGGGCAAAAGGTAAATTTTGCTAAAGCGTTATAGATTAATAACTCTTTATTATTAGGTCGGGCGATTTTTTAGTTTCTATAGGAATATTATTTTCTTATTTAAACTATCGGCGGCGAGCCTGTTTCCCCAAATAGGGGATAAGAAAAGCCGATAGATTAAAATTCGCATTATTCATTATTGAATGAATCCCCCTTTCTACGCTTGAACGCCGTTAGCAATAATTCTCATCCGGCGCTTGACTCTGGAGTGGACTCCAAGGTGTAGAGTCAACTGAGCAAACCCGTTTAACAGCCCGAAGGGGGACGTTATGCACAATCAGCAAAACCTTAATCATCAGGAACATCACCACGCCGAAGACGGATGCGGCTGCAACCACAGCCACAGCAAAACGCAGCATGGCTGCAGCAGCGAACCGAAAAACGCCGCCGCGCAGGCCGAACAGGCCCACCATCATCACGAGCATGGCGATAGCGGCTGCTGCGCCGCCACGCCCGACGATCCGGACGAGGAAAGCGACAGGCTGGCTGCCGCTCCCCCTTCCGGCAGCCAACGTTTCAGTTGGAAAGTCACCGGCATGGACTGCCCCAGCTGCGCCAAGAAAATCGAAAATGCCGTCACCGCACTCCCCGGCGTCGACAGCGCGCGGGTGCTGTTTGCGACCGAGAAACTGGTAGTCGACGCACAGTCCGACATCAGCCTGCGGATCCAGGACGCGGTCGCCCAGGCCGGCTTTACCCTGCTCGGCACTCAAAACGCCAAAGCCGCCGCGCCGAAAACCTCACGCTTCGGCGAATTCGCACCGCTGCTGCTGTTAACTACCCTGATGGTCGTCAGCTGGGTACTGGATCGGGTTAACCCGGAGCTGGGGCGCATCGCCTTTATCGCCACCACGCTGGTCGGATTGGCGCCGGTCGCCGCCAAGGCGCTGCGTTTGATCCGCTCCGGCACGCCATTCGCCATCGAAACGCTGATGAGCGTGGCGGCCATCGGCGCGCTGTTCATCGGCGCCACCGCCGAAGCGGCGATGGTGCTGCTGCTGTTTATGGTCGGCGAACTGCTGGAATCCTATGCCGCCAACCGCGCGCGACGCGGCGTGACGGCGCTGATGGAGCTGGTGCCGGAAGACGCGCTGCTGCTGCAAGGCACGGAACGCAAACGCGTGCCGGTCGCCAGCCTGCGCCCTGGCGACGTGATTGAAATCGCGCCCGGCGGGCGCCTGCCGGCCGACGCCGAGCTGCTCAATCCGTTCGCCAGCTTCGACGAAAGCGCCCTGACCGGCGAATCGGTGCCGGTCGAGCGCCAGCAGGGCGAGAAAGTGGCCGCCGGCAGCCTGTCCGTCGATCAGGCGGCGCAGATGAAGGTGATCTCCGAGCCCGGCAAAAACGCCATCGACCGCATTTTGCAGCTGATTGAAGAGGCCGAAGAGCGCCGCGCGCCGATCGAACGCTTCCTCGATCGGTTCAGCCGTTATTACACCCCGGCCATTATGCTGCTGGCCGTCGCGGTGATCCTGCTGCCGCCGCTGCTGTTCTCGCAGCCGTGGGATACCTGGATCTATCGCGGCCTGACGCTGCTGCTGATCGGCTGTCCGTGCGCGCTGGTGATCTCGACCCCGGCGGCCATTACATCCGGGCTGGCGGCCGCCACGCGGCGCGGCGCGCTGATTAAAGGCGGCGCGGCGCTGGAGCAACTGGGCCAGATACAAACCATCGCCTTCGATAAAACCGGCACCCTGACCGAAGGCAAGCCGATGGTGACCGACGTGCTGCCGATAGGCACACTCACTGAACAGCGGCTGCTGCAGCTTGCCGCCGCGGTGGAGGCCGGCTCACATCACCCGCTGGCGCAGGCGATCATCAACCGCGCCGCTGCAAGCGGGGCCGAGTTGCCGCTGGCGCAGGCGCGCCGCGCGCTGGCCGGCGTCGGCGTGGAAGGGATCGTGGACGGCAAAACCGTGCTGATCAGCGCGCCGGGCAAGCTGGCGCCGGGCCTGCTCGACGTTCAATGGCAGAGCCAGGTAGACAAGCTGGAAAACGCCGGCAAAACGGCGGTAGTGGTGCTGGAAGACGGCGCGCCCATCGGCTTGCTGGCGCTGCGCGACACGCTGCGCAGCGACGCCAAACAGGCGATAGCCGAACTGAACGCGCTGGGTATTCGCGGCGTGATGCTGACCGGCGATAACCCGCGCGCCGCCGCGGCGATCGCCGGCGAGCTGGGCCTCGACTATCGCGCTAGTCTGTTGCCGGAAGATAAGGTCAGCGCGGTCACCGAGCTGAGCGAACTGCGCCCGACGGCGATGATCGGCGACGGCATCAACGACGCCCCGGCGATGAAAGCCTCCAGCATCGGCATCGCCATGGGCAGCGGCACCGACGTGGCATTGGAAACCGCCGACGCCGCCCTGACCCACAACCGGCTGCTGGGCGTCGCGGAGATGATCCGCATCTCGCGCGCCACCCACGCCAATATCCGGCAAAACATCACCATCGCGCTGGGGTTGAAAGGGGTCTTCCTGATCACCAGCCTGCTGGGGCTGACCGGTTTGTGGCTGGCGGTGCTGGCGGACTCCGGCGCCACCGCGCTGGTCACCGCCAACGCGCTGCGGCTGTTGAGAAAGCGCCAATAACGCGGCGCCAGGCCGGGTTCCTCAATGGGAACCCGGCATTATCGATTGCAGCGGCAATATTAAGGATATTGTCGGCGCGTATGTAAAACCCGCAACGCCCGGATGTGAGTTTCCAGCACCTAGTAAACCAGGAGATAATGGGGATGTAGGGGGATTTCATGCGTGCCGTCCACTCTGCCGCGCCGGAAAATTCGAGGATGTCTGGCGGCGGGAATGACGGCCTCCATGATGAGAACCTTCATTTTTCTGGCCGCCAGAGGGTTATCATTGGCGATGAATCCCACAATCTCCGCCAGATCCTGACGTGCGGCTCGAGTCCATTCGATGTTGAGCATTATGCCTGCTTCGCTTTGATCCTGGCTTCTGCAGCAGCGATAACAGCATCCATTTCAGCCATCACGTCATCATGAGGAATGCCGGGCCGCGGCTCATCCATGGCTTCCTGAACTCTTTCAAGAAACCAGCGCTCATAGCCCTGTGTACGTTCCTCATTTTCCATCTTGGCAACCGTAGGCAGTAGTAAAATACTCATCTTTTGTCCCCTTCGAACGCTCCCCGATCGCAGGGAGCTTATCTCACGAGGCGATTAAAAACTATACACCTTTACGTAACAGATAACGGTATGGCGCCTGCTCGGTCTCCTGCGCCACCAGCGTATGCTCCATAAAGCGGCAGAACCCCGGAATATCGCGGGTGGTGGCCGGATCGTCGGCGATAATCAGCAGCGTTTCGCCGTTGTCCATATGGCGCACGGTTTTGCGCACCATCATCACCGGTTCCGGGCAACGCAGGCCCAGCGCGTCGAGCGTCTGGTCTGCCTGGGCAAATAAGTCAGTCATGCAATTTTTCTCGTTCAAAAACGATCGGCGAACGCTCGCCGCATCTCATTAGCGCCTAGTTTACGCCGGTAGTTTTTCTGCGCAAGATGCGTTAACGTTTGCGTTAAATTTAACCATTGCATTGGTTGCGCAAACGCGTATCATGCCGCCGCGCAGCGTTTTTTGCTGTTTTGACAAGACACACTGGGTTCCCTCACCCCACTGCTAAAAAGGCTACAATATGTATTCGTTTACCGCACAGCAGCGCTTCACGGCGTTGGTCTGGCTTTCGCTGTTTCATATCGCCATCATTACCTCCAGCAACTACCTGGTGCAGTTGCCGATCACCGTTTTCGGCTTCCATACCACCTGGGGCGCCTTTACCTTCCCGTTTATCTTCCTCGCGACCGATCTGACCGTGCGCATCTTCGGCGCGCCGCTGGCGCGGCGGATTATCCTGGCGGTGATGGTGCCGGCGCTGTTCATCTCCTACGTGATCTCCACCGTCACCTATCAGGGAGAATGGCAGGGCTTCGCGGCGCTGGGCAGTTTTAACCTGTTCGTGGCGCGTATCGCCGTCGCCAGCTTTATGGCCTACGTGCTCGGCCAGATCCTCGACGTTCACGTCTTCAATCGCCTGCGCCAACGCAGCGCCTGGTGGGTGGCGCCGGCGGCGGCGATGTTCTTCGGCAATATCAGCGATACGCTGGCGTTCTTCTTCATCGCCTTCTACAAGAGCAGCGATCCCTTCATGGCCAACAACTGGGTGGAGATCGCGCTGGTGGATTACAGCTTCAAGGTGATGATCTGCCTGCTGTTCTTCCTGCCGATGTACGGCGTGTTGCTGAACATGCTGCTCAAACGCATCGCGGCGCGCAGCGGCAGCCTGCAGCCGGGCTGAGCCGTGTTATTCTGGGCGGCCCTATCCTTTGGAGGCCGCCCATGATCCCAATCGTCCGCATCGCCACGCTCGAAGAAATCCACCGCCTTTACCAACGCATCCCCGAATTCGGCGGCCTGCATAGCCTGGCCGATCTGCAGCGGCGCATCGGCGGTGCCTCCGCCAGCCTGTTGATCGCCGACATCGACGGCCAGCCGGCCGGTTTCAAACTCGGTTATCAACAGCGGGAAACGGTGTTTTACAGCTGGCTGGGCGGCGTGCTGCCGGCATTTCGTCGCCACGGCGTGGCGCAGGCCTTGTTGGCCGAACAGGAGCGCTGGGTGCGGGCGCAGGGCTATCGCCGGCTGACGGTCAAAACCCGTAACCGGTTCCGCGCCATGCTGACGATGCTGCTCGCCCACCACTATCAGATTGTTCAGCTGGAAAAGAAAGGCGAAGTGGCTGATTATCGGCTATTACTGGAGAAAAACTTGTGACAACATCTGCCTTGCATTTCAGCCTGGAATAGGTTGCGATACGACAGTGAATCCCTACCGGAAAGGAAGAAGGAAGCCCGATGCGTAAAGTAGCGAAATTGATGGGTATCAGCCTGCTGGCGCTAGGCCTCGCGGCCTGCGACGGCGACACCAAAGACACCAAGGCAGCGTCTGACGGCGCGGCGGCCAGCGCGCCGGCCGGGCAGCAGGTCAGCCTGCTGGACGGTAAACTGGCGTTCACCCTGCCGGTCGGCATGGCGGATCAGAGCGGCAAGCTGGGCAACCAGGCCAACAACATGCATGTTTACGCAGACAGCACCGGCCAGCGCGCGGTGATCGTGATCCTGGGCGACAAGACCGCCGACAGCCTGGAGACCCTGGCCAAGCGCCTGGAGAATACCCAGCGCGCGCGTGACGCCAACCTGCAGGTGATCACCAACAAGGCGCTCGACGTCAACGGCGTGCCGCTGCGTCAGTTGGACAGCATCATCACCAGCGGCGGCGAAAAAGCCTATTCCTCCGTCCTGATCGGCTCGCTGAACAACAACATGCTGACCATTCAGGTGACGCTGCCGGCGGACAATCAGCAGCAGGCGCAGGCCGAAGCCGAAGGCATCATCTCCACCCTGAAGCTGAAGCAGTAATCCCACAGAGGGCCGGCTTGCCGGCCCTCTCGTTTTTATACCAGCGCCTGCGCCAGCAGGGTGATCGGATGCTCGCAGCGCTTGCTGGTGGACATTTCTATCTGCCATTTGCAGGTCTCGCAGTCGGTCACCACCAGATCCACTCCGCTCTCTTCGATCTGCCGGAACAGCGGCGCGCCGATGCCTTGCGAAGTGGCGTAGTTCTCCGATTTGAACCCGTAGGTGCCGGCGATGCCGCAGCACTGCGAATCCAGCACCACCAGCTCCAGCCCCGGTATCTGCCGCAGCAGCTCCAGGGTGTAGGCGGTCCAGCCCATCTTCTCCATATGGCAAGGCGTGTGATAAGCCACCCGCAGCGGCGTGCGCTTCAGCGGCAGGCTGCGCCCCTGATTGATCAGGCGATAGAGATAGCGCGTCGCCAGCTCCACCCGATCGCGCACCGGAGTGGTGTCCACGTCCAGCAGATGAGGATATTCGTCGCGCAGGGTGAAGGTGCAGCTCGATGAGGTCGCCACCACCGGGATGCCGCGCTCCAGCACCGCTTCATGCAGCGACTCGGCGTTAACCCTGGCCTGCTTTTTGGCCTGCTCGATAAACCCGTTGGCGATCAGCGGCACGCCGCAGCATTTCTCGCGTTTCAGCAGCTGCACGCCGATATCCAGCGCGTTGAATACCCGGATCAAATCCTTGCCCAGCTGCGGATGGTTATAGTTGACGAAGCAGCCGTGGAAAAACGCCACCTGCTCGGCATAGCGCCGCTGAGCCTGCGCCTGTTGCCGGTACCAGCGGCGGAAGGTGCCGAACGAGTATTTCGGCAGTTCGCGACGGTGATCGATCTTCAGCGCCTTGTCCAACAGCTTGCGCACCGGTTTCAGCCCGGTGGCGGCGTTGACGATCGGCGCGAACGGCGTCGACAGCGAGCCCATGATATCGGTGTGGCTGAGGATGGCGTCGCGCAGCGTCGGCTTGCTCTGGGCGAAGTCGGCGCGGGCGCGCTGAATGATATCGCCGATTTTGACGTCGGACGGGCAGGCCACTTCACAACGTTTGCAGTTGGTGCAGTATTTCAAGGCTTCGTCGTACAGCGCCGGATCTTTCAGCCGCAGCCGCTCGCCGTCCGGCCCCGCCTGTTTTGGCCCCGGATAGAGCGGGTTCACTTTGGCGACCGGGCAATAGGTGGTGCAGACGGTGCATTTGATGCAGCTTTCAAAGCTGTGGTCCTGATGCAGGCTCATGCGTTTTCCTCCGCGGCGATCTGCTGCGCGACGTGCAGCGCACCGATCAATGACACGCCGGCGCCGCAGCCTTGCTGCAGCGGATCGTAGCCGCCGGCGACCGCGCCGATGGCGTACAGATTGTCGAACGGCATGCCCTGCTTCATCGCCCGCAGCCTGCCGTCGGTGCGCACGCCAAACTGCAAATAAGGCTGAGGCGCGAACAGCTCGCGCCGGCTCCAGTCGGAGCGATCCGCGCGGCTGTGTACGTCCAGCCCGAAGATCGGCTCGCGCACCCCGTCGAAATCCGCCACCAGCCCGTTGCTGAAGAAGCTGCCGCTGGCCAACACCACCTGCTGCGCCCGCAGCGGAATATCACCGTGGTTGCGGGTATACAGGCCCGTGACGCGGCCGGCTTCGCACTCGGCGCGCAGCACGCTGTCGCCGGGCATGAAAACGCCGCCCAGCTGTTGAAAACGCCGCCGCAGCGCCTGATGCAAGCGCATGCCGGGCACCGAAGGCGGCAGCGTCGGCAGCAGCCGGACCGGCTTGCCGACCGCATCCTGCAGCACCGCCAGCGACGCGTCGTCCTCCAATCCCAAACAGGCCGGCAGAAAGAGCGCGTCGGCTGCCCCCGCCAACCGCCGCAGTTCCTCGGCCATCGGCGGCAGACTTTCCATCAAATCCAGCACCCGGGCGATGTTTACCGCGCGGAACTCGCTGGGGTTATTGCGCAATCTGTCCAGCGCCGGCATGTGCAGATAGGCCACCTCCGTCTCTACGCCGAGCTCCCGGCTCAGAGAGTCGGCGGCCATCTGCGGCTGGAAATCGAGGAAGCCTTCGATGCCGATCACCGCAATGCGCCGCCACGGCAGTTGGCCGGTCAGCGGCAGCGTCGGGATCGCCTGCGGGCTGAGCCAGGTGGCGCGACGCGTGCCAAGCGGCGTAATGCGCAGATGGTTGTTGGCGCCCTCGCCCTGCAGGTTCAGCCCGCAGCGCTCCAACAACCGCTGCGCGGCGGCGGACAGCGCCGCCACCCGGCCGGGCCCGATCAGGGCATACGGATGCTGCGGCGCCTGCTGCGCCAGTTGCGGTAGCGCCGCCAGCGGCATTTCGACCGGCGTGCCGTCCGGCAATCTCGCCAGCAGGTCGAGCGAGCCGGAGGAGAAGTAGAGCGCGCTCTGGCCGGAACTGACCACCGCGCAGCGCTTGCCCTGTTCGGCCACGGCAATGGCGCAGCTCAGGCCCGCCAGGCCGCCGCCAATCACCACTACGTCAAATCGCATCATCCGCCTCCTGCTCCTTGTCGGCCTGGGCTTCAAGCCCGCATAGCCCCTGGTAAACCCAGCTGGTAAATTCACTCTCGCGCAGCGCGTCGCCCCAGGCGATCGGCCGTACGCCTTTCCACCGTTCGTTGAGGAACTGCGACAGCTGCGCGATGGACTGCTGCGGCGTGCTGACGTTAAAGCGCGTCAACAGCCCGGCGGCGCGGCAGGCACAGAGTTCGCCCTGGCAGGTGCCCATGCCGACGCGGGTGCGGCGGCGCAGATCCACCAGGTTATTGACGGTCAGCGAGTTGACCGCATAACGCACTTCCCCGGCGGTCACCGCCTCGCATTCGCACACCAGGCTGGTGTCGAGCCGATCGGCCGCCGGCACCTGGCTGGCGCGATCGCCGTGGCGGTAAATTGCCGAGCCGCGAATGCTGGCGGGCAGAGAAACCACGCTGCGCACCGTCTCCTCCGCCGACTGGCGGGAGCCGGGCAACGCATCCTGCGCGGTGGTGCACGGCCGGTTTACGCCAAGCTTTTCGCACACCTTGTCGGTGGCCCACTCCGCCATCAGGCGGTAGGTCATCAGCTTGCCGCCGGTGATGGTGATAAACCCTTCCAGCCCGTCGCGGGCGGCGTGATCGAGCAACACGATGCCACGGCTGACGTTGCGCCCGCTGGGGTCGTCGTCGCTGGCCACCAACGGCCGTACCCCGGCGTAGGCGCGCAGAATGCGGGTCTGCGCCAGGGTGGGCGCCAACAGCGCCCCCTCGCGGATCAGAATGTCCACTTCCTGCGGGGTCACCAGCATGTTGTCAATTTGGTCGTAGTCGATATGGGTCGAGGTAGTACCGATCAACGAGATGGTGTCGCCCGGCACCAGGATGTCGGCGTCCGCCGGTTTGCGGCAGCGGTTGATCACCATGTTGTTGATGCGGTGGCCGAGGATCAGCAGCGCCCCCTTGGCCGGGAACATGCGGATGCGCAAATCGGCGTATTCGGCGATCTGCTGGCCCCAGATGCCGGCGGCGTTGACCACCACCGACGCGTGCAGCTCATAGCGCCGCTGATTCTGATGGTCGTAAACGCGCACGCCCGTTACCCGATCGCCGCTGCGCAACAATCCCACCACCTGGTGGTAGGTCAGGATCTGCGCGCCATGCTCGCGCGCGTCCAACATGTTGGCGGCTGTCAGCCGGAAAGGATCGACGGTGCCGTCCGGCACGCGCACCGCGCCGATCAGCGCCGGGTTAGCCGCCGGCTCCAGCCGCAGCGCCAGCTGCGGGTCGATCGCTTCGGCGTTGATGTCGGCCTGGCGACAGGCGGCGATAAACTGTTGCTGATAGTCCAGCGAGTCCTGCGGCAGGGTGATGAACAGCCCATCGGTGCGCTCGATACAGTGATGAGCGATACGTTTCAGGATGCGGTTTTCTTCGATGCACTCGCGCGCCGACTCGCCGTCGGTCACCGCATAGCGCGCGCCGCTGTGCAGCAAACCGTGGTTGCGGCCGGTGGCGCCGGTGGCGATGTCGTGGCGCTCCAGCAAAATGCAGCGCAAGCCGCGCCGCGCGCAGTCGCGGGCGATGCCTGCGCCGGTGGCGCCGCCGCCGATGATGATCACATCCGTTTCGCCGCCGTCAAAATAGCTGCTCATGTCGCTCCCTCAGGATCGGTAGTTATGAGCCTATTGAGCCACGGTTATAAGGGTCTTTGTTTGATAAGGAACAAGAACGAACATCAAACGAAATAAAAATGTCCACAAAAAACCATCAATGTGATCATAATCACGATTTTTGGACGTTTTTCTATTTCATAACGTTAACGAATCGCTCAAAATCCGCCGTGGTTTCATAAAAGTGTAACAATTGCGCCATTCGTCACAGCGACACCAGGCGTATTTGACGACAATGGCGCTCGTTATGGAACACAAAAACACCACATTCGATATCCGCTCAATCATCAAATGAACGTAAAAGGTCATATTGATGTGATAACAGATAAAGCCATCGGAGGCGCTCATGTTGAGTATTTTTAAGCCGGCCGCACACATCGCCCGTGTGCCGAGCGATAAGGTAGACCCGCTCTACCGTAAGCTGCGCTGGCAAATTTTCCTGGGGATCTTCTTCGGTTACGCCGCTTACTATCTGGTGCGTAAGAACTTCACCCTGGCCATGCCTTACCTGATCGAACAAGGCTTCAGCCGCGGTGACCTCGGCTTCGCGCTGTCGGGCATTTCCATCGCCTACGGCTTCTCCAAATTCATCATGGGTTCGGTCTCCGACCGTTCCAACCCGCGAGTGTTCCTGCCTGCCGGCCTGATCCTGGCGGCGGCGGTGATGTTGTTCATGGGCTTCGTGCCGTGGGCCACCTCCAGCATCGCCATCATGTTCGTCCTGCTGTTCCTGTGCGGCTGGTTCCAGGGCATGGGTTGGCCGCCGTGCGGCCGCACCATGGTGCACTGGTGGTCGCAGAAAGAACGCGGCGGCATCGTCTCCATCTGGAACTGCGCCCACAACGTGGGTGGCGGCCTGCCACCGCTGCTGTTCCTGCTGGGTATGGCCTGGTTCAACGACTGGCACGCGGCGCTGTACATGCCGGCCTTCGGCGCCATCCTGGTGGCCCTGATCGCCTTCGGCCTGATGCGCGACACCCCGCAATCCTGCGGCCTGCCGCCGATTGAAGAGTACAAAAACGACTACCCGGACGACTACAGCGAAAAAGACGAAGAAGAGCTGACCGCCAAGCAGATCTTCATGCAGTACATCCTGCCGAACAAGCTGCTGTGGTACATCGCGGTCGCCAACGTGTTCGTCTATCTGCTGCGTTACGGCATTCTGGACTGGTCGCCGACCTACCTGAAAGAAGTGAAGCACTTCGCGCTGGACAAGTCTTCCTGGGCTTACTTCCTGTATGAATACGCCGGTATCCCTGGCACCCTGCTGTGCGGCTGGATGTCGGACAAAGTGTTCAAAGGCAACCGCGGCGCCACCGGCGTGTTCTTCATGACGCTGGTGACCATCGCCACCGTGGTGTTCTGGATGAACCCGCCGGGCAACCCGACCGTGGACATGATCTGTATGCTGGTCATCGGCTTCCTGATCTACGGCCCGGTGATGCTGATCGGCCTGCACGCGCTGGAGCTGGCGCCGAAGAAAGCCGCCGGCACCGCCGCGGGCTTCACCGGCCTGTTCGGCTACCTGGGCGGCTCGGTCGCGGCCAGCGCCATCGTCGGCTATACCGTAGACTTCTTCGGTTGGGACGGCGGCTTCATGGTGATGATCGGCGGCGGCGTGCTGGCGGTTATCCTGCTGCTGCTGACCATGCTGAACGAAAAGAAACACCACGCGGAAATCGCTGCCGGCAAGCGCGGCTAACCGTCACACGACTTTTGCATGATTTAAAGGCCGCCCTGCGGCCTTTTTACTACCCTGCCCCCAACAACACGGAGAAAACGGAATGCGGACTCAAGTCAAAGCCCTGCTGACAGGGATCATTCTCGCTACCTCAATGGTCAGCGCCGCGCAGGCGGCGGACAAAGTGGTGATCGCCCACCGCGGCGCCAGCGGCTACCTGCCGGAACACACCCTGCCGGCGAAGGCGATGGCCTACGCGCAGGGCGCCGATTACCTCGAACAAGATCTGGTGATGACCAAAGACAACGAGCTGGTGGTGCTGCACGACCATTACCTCGATCGCGTCACCGACGTTGCCGAACGCTTCCCGGACCGCGCGCGCAAGGACGGCCGTTATTACGCCATCGACTTTACGCTGGCGGAGATCAAATCGCTGAAATTTACCGAAGGGTTTGAAATCGAAAACGGCAAGAAGGTACAGGGCTATCCTGGCCGCTTCCCGATGGGCAAATCCGACTTCCGCGTACACACCTTCCAGGAAGAGATCGAATTCGTACAGGGTCTGAACCATTCGACCGGCAAAAACATCGGCATCTACCCTGAAATCAAGGCGCCGTGGTTCCACAAACAGGAAGGCAAGGACATCTCCAGCAAAGTGCTGGCGGTGCTCAAGCAATACGGCTACACCGGCAAAAACGACAACGTCTACCTGCAGTGCTTCGACGCCAACGAGCTCAAACGCATCAAGAACGAGCTGGAGCCGAAGCTGGGCATGGATCTGAAGCTGGTGCAGCTGATCGCCTATAACGACTGGCAGGAAACCTACGAGCAGAAAGCCGACGGCAAGTGGGTAGAGTACGACTACGACTGGATGTTCAAGCCGGGCGCGATGCAGAAAATCGCTCAGTATGCCGACGGCATCGGGCCGGACTACCACATGCTGGTGGTGGCGGATAAATCCAAGCCGGGCCACATCGTTCTGACCGACATGGTGAAAGAAGCGCACGCCAGCAAGCTGGCGGTGCATCCGTTTACCATCCGCGCCGATGCGCTGCCGAAGTACGTGACCAACGTGAACCAGCTGTATGACGTGATTTACAACCAGGCCGGCGTCGACGGCGTGTTCACCGACTTCCCGGACAAGGGCGTGCAGTTCCTGCAGAAGCAGGGCCAGCACAAGTAATGCCAAGGGCGCCGCAAGGCGCCCTTGTTATTTCCGAGAAACGTCCGGGTTATGTCAGAGGAACATCTTGCGCAGGTAGTGCGGCACCGCGTTATCGACGTTGGAGCCGATCACTTCCAGCTCCGGCAACATATCCTTCAAGCGCTGATGCGCGTCGCGCATGATGCAGCCCTTGCCGGCCATCGACAGCATCTCCAGATCGTTCATGCCGTCGCCGAAGGCGATGCACTCTTGCAGCGTATAGCCGATGATCTTGGCCACTTCTTCCAGCGCATGCCCTTTCGACACGCCGCCCGCCATCACTTCCAGGCAGGTCGGGAACGAGAAGCTGACGTTGACCCGATCGCCCCAGCGCGCGTTGATGGCGTCTTCCACCTGCAGCAGCCGCTCGTGATTTTCGCAGGTGAAGTAGACCTTGCAGACGCCGTCGGTTTCCAGCAGGCCCGGTTCGAACAGCTGATATTTGAACACCGACTCCTGGAAGAATTCTTCCTGCTCCGGGCTTTCGCGGTTGGTAAACCAATCATCGTTGCGGTAGACGTTGGTGGTGATCTCCGGATCGTCGTGCAGCATGCCGTACAGATCGCGGGCGATATCCTCGTCCAGGTTGTGGCTGAAAATCAGCTCGCCGGCGGTGTTGTGCACCCGCGCGCCGTTGGAGGTGATCATAAAGGCGCTGATCTCCAGGCTGTCGCGGATCTGCGCCACGTCGATATGGTGGCGGCCGGTGGCGAACACGAAATGCACGCCGCGCTGGGTCAGCAACTTCAGCGTTTCTTTGGCGTACGGCGACAGGGTATGGTCGGGAGACAGCAGCGTGCCATCTAAATCGGAAGCGACGACGTGATACATAGCGTTATGTTCTAACCTCTGATGGAGTTGTCGGCGGCAGCGCGCCGCCTAAGTGTTGAGCAAAGAAGCGCAGGATTGCGTTCAGTGCTTCGGCGCGCATCGCGTCCCGCTCGAACAGGATCTCATGGCGTGCGCCGTTGATAACCCACGGAAGCCCCCCTTCGCAAGGGCGCCCCGCGTCTGACAGAGCCTGACAAAAAGCCTGGTGCGAACGGTTGTCGACGACTCGTTCTTCACCGGCTTGCAAAAGCAACAGCGGCGTTGTGATCGCCCCGGCCCGAGCGATAATCTGCCGGCCGGCGCGGATGCTCTCCCGCACCCAATGGTAGGTCGGCCCGCCCACCTGCAGCTCGGGGTAATCGGCGTAATAGCGCAGGCTGCGCCGGTAGCGTTCGCGGCTGTGGGTCAACACGTTGACCACATACGGCAGCGGCCGCCACTGGCCGGTGCCCACCGCGTAATAGTCGCGGATCGCCGGGTGGGCCTCCGCCCAGTCGAGAATGCGTTCGGCCAGCCAATCCGGCATCGGCAACTGGATGCCGAACATCGGCGCGCAAAACGCCGCCGCGTCGAACGCCTGCGGCCGGCGCTGCAGGAACTGCGCCAGGATCGCGCCGCCCATCGAATGCGCCAGCGCGAAGCGCTGCCGATAACCGCGCGATTCGACCTCGCGCTGCCAAAGCTGCTCGAAATCGTCCACGTAGTCGGCGAAGTTTACCACATGACCGCGGTGCGTATCCGCCAGTAAACGGCCGGAGCGCCCCTGGCCGCGATGATCGACGATCACCACGTCGTAACCGCAGTGGAACAGATCGTAGGCCACCTCGGGGTATTTCACGTAGCTTTCGATGCGGCCGGGGCTGACCACCACCACCCGCTGATGTCGCGCGGAGCGAAAACGTACAAAGCGGATCGGCACGCCGTCCACGCCGCTGAACTCGCCCTCTTCCCGCAGCCGCCAGAAGTCCAGCAGCGGCCCGGTGGCGAAGGCAGCGAACTGCGTTTCACGCGTTAACCAGTCATCGGAGCTGAGAGTGAACGAGGTCATCGAGAGCGTTTTCCCTGTGGGGCCGGCGGAAAATGTGACCGCTGGCACAAGAAATCATACTAGCGTATTGTGATTCAATTCTTACAAAAAACGGCGCCGCCTCGGCGCATTGTGGCACAAAACGACACTTTCAGGGAGCCGAAGAACCATGACCTTGGACTGGTGGTTAACCTATCTGCTGACCACGCTTATCCTCAGCCTGTCCCCCGGCTCAGGCGCCATCAACACCATGAGCACCGGCATCAGCCACGGCTATCGCGGCGCCGCCGCGTCGATCGCCGGGCTGCAGGTCGGGCTGAGCGCGCACATCGTGCTGGTAGGCATCGGCCTCGGTGCGCTGATATCGCAATCGCTGCTGGCGTTCGAGCTGCTGAAATGGCTGGGCGCCGCCTACCTGGTGTGGCTCGGCATCCAGCAATGGCGCGCCGCCGGGGCGCTGGATCTGCATGCGCTGGCGGGCAGCATGCCGCGCCGCCGTCTGTTCCGCCGCGCGGTGCTGGTCAACCTGACCAACCCGAAAAGCATCGTGTTCCTCGCCGCGCTGTTCCCGCAGTTCATTTTGCCCAATCAGCCGCAGGCCGAGCAGTATCTGGTGCTCGGCGTCACCACCGTGGTGGTGGATATTCTGGTGATGATCGGTTACGCCACCCTGGCGACGCGCATCGCCGGCTGGCTGAGAACGCCGCGCCAAATGCAGCTGCTCAACCGGGTATTCGGTTCGCTGTTCATTCTGGTGGCGGGGCTGCTGGCGACCGCCCGCAAGGCCTGAAAAAAAGGCCGGGCATCGCTGCTCGGCCTTGGGCATGTCACTGCCGGTCAGCGGGTAAAGATCAGGTGTAACCCGAAGCCGGTGAACAGCACGCCCGCCACCCCGTCGATCCACTTGGCCAACCGCTGGTAGCCGCGGCGCATCGCCGGCAGCGCGAACACCACCGCCACCAGGCTGAACCAGACGAAGGTCTCGGCGACGATCAGCAGGAACAGTCCCCAGCGTGCCCCGGCGCCGACGCTGTCGCCGACGAACAGCGAGAACACGCTGCCGAAATAGATCACCGCCTTCGGGTTGGACAGATTGGTCAGGAAGCCGCGAATAAAGCTGCGCCCGGCCTTCGGCAACGCCACCTGGGCCTCCGCCGCCGGCTGCGCTTGCTGCGCCCGCGCGGAACGCAGCAGTTGCCACCCCATCCAGCACAGGTAAATGCCGCCGCCGACCATGATTATCTGATGCAGCCAGGCCATCTTCTGCAGGATCAGATGCAGCCCCATCAACGCCACGCCGGCCCACACCACGATGCCGAGCGAAATGCCGACCACCCCCATCATCGCCTCGCGGCGCGAGCGGCTGGCGGCGGTTTGCGACACGAAAAAGAAGTCCGGCCCCGGGCTCATCAGCGCAATCAGATGCACCAGCGCCACGGTGAGAAACAGCATCAGCATGATTTATCGCCCTCAGTCTTCGTCATTGTCGAGATGGTCGCGGATCATCGCCATAAAGGGCGCGCCGAAACGCTCCAGTTTGCGCTGGCCGACGCCGTTGACGCTCAGCAGATCGCCGGCCTTGATCGGCATCTGTTCGGCCATTTCCAGCAGCGTGGCGTCGTTGAACACCACATACGGCGGAATGTTCTCTTCATCGGCGATCGATTTGCGCAGTTTTCGCAGCTTGGCGAACAGCTTGCGATCGTAATTGCCGCCGTAGGATTTTTGGTTGGCGCTGCCGCGCGACTTCAGGCTCTGGATACGCGGCACCGCCAGCTGCAGCGCCACTTCGCCGCGCAACACCGGACGCGCCGCCTCGGTCAATTGCAGCGCCGAGTGCATGGCGATGTTCTGGGTGATAAAGCCCAGGTGGATCAGCTGGCGCAGCACGCTGGTCCAGTGTTCGGTGGTTTGATCGCGGCCGATGCCGTACACCGGCAGCTTGTCGTGGCCGTATTCGCGAATGCGTTGGTTGTTGGAACCGCGCAGCACTTCCACGATGTACCCGAGGCCGAAGCGCTGGCCGACGCGGTACACGCAGGACAGCGCCTTGCGCGCATCCTCCAGCCCGTCGTAGCGCTTGGGCGGATCGAGGCAGATATCGCAGTTGCCGCAGTTCTCGTGCTTGCCTTCGCCGAAGTAGTTGAGCAGCACCAGGCGGCGGCAGGTTTGCGCCTCGGCGAACGCGCCCATGGCGTTCAGCTTGTGGCGCTCGATGTCCAACTGCTGCCCGGCGGGTTTTTCCTCCAGACAGCGGCGCAGCCAGGCCATGTCGGCCGGATCGTACAGCAGGATGGCTTCGGCCGGCAGACCGTCGCGCCCGGCGCGGCCGGTCTCCTGATAATAGGATTCGATATTGCGCGGAATGTCGAAATGCACCACGAAGCGCACGTTGGGTTTGTTGATGCCCATGCCGAAGGCGACGGTGGCCACCACCACCTGCAGATCGTCGCGCTGGAACGCTTCCTGCACCTGCGCACGGCGATCGTTGTCCAGCCCGGCGTGGTAGGCGCCGACGCTCAGCCCGCGGCTTTGCAGACGCGCGGCGGTGTCTTCCACCTTGGCGCGGCTGTTGCAATAGATAATGCCGCTCTTGCCGCGCTGATCCTGCACGAAGCGCCACAGCTGATCGAGCGGCTTGAATTTTTCCACCAGCGTGTAGCGGATGTTCGGCCGGTCGAAGCTGCTGACCTGCACCAGCGGATCCTGCAACGACAGCAGGCGCACGATATCGCCGCGGGTGGACTCGTCGGCGGTGGCGGTCAGCGCGATCACCGGCATCGACGGGAAGCGCTGTTTCAGCTGACCCAGCGCGCGATATTCCGGCCGGAAGTCATGGCCCCACTGCGAAATACAGTGCGCCTCATCCACCGCCAGCATCGCCGGCGGGCAGTGGTCGAGCAGGTTGAGGAAGCTTTCCATCATCAGCCGTTCCGGCGCGATGTACAGCATCTTAATGGTGCCGTTGCGGCAGCCGGCCATGACGTCCAACTGCTCCTCGCGGGTTTGCGTCGAGTTGTAGCAGGCGGCGGAAACGCCGTAGGCCAACAGTTGGTCGACCTGGTCCTTCATCAGCGAGATCAGCGGGGAAACCACCAGGGTCAGGCCGTCCATCACCAGCGCCGGGATTTGGTAACACAGCGACTTGCCGCCGCCGGTCGGCATCACCACCAGGCAATCCTGCCCGCCGATCGCGGCGTTGATAATCGTTTGTTGGCCCGGACGGAATTGCTGGTAGCCGAAGGTATCGCGCAATACCTGCTCGGCCAGCAACTCTCTGTTAATCACTGCTGCGGTTGACACACACTTCCCCATTTTTTCATCGGTACACACCCACCGGGTATGATTACATAATATCGTTCAGCATGACACCAACGCCCACCCGTGTCTGCCGGAAGTTGTAGTCGATCAGCGATTCGCCGTAGCCGCTGAACACCTGGGTATAGAATCGCACGTTGCGGGTGATCGGATAGCTCCAGCCCAGTTCCGCGCCGCCGTAGCCGCTGTTCCAGTTGTAATGGCTGTCGACGCTGAACACGCTGTCGCCCCAGGCGTAACCGACCTTCAGCCGGTAGTATCCCATGTATTTGGTGATGTCCGGGTTGTCGTCGTTGCTCGAGCTCTCCGAGAAACGGAACCAGGGCTTGAGATCCACCTGCCAGTTGCCGTTTTGCGCCATCAGCCGCGCATAGCCGCGATTCCAGCTGCGCGACGTCGGGTCCGAGCGGCCATTGGACTGATGGTTAACGCCGATTTCAACATCGCGCAGCGTCCAACCGGCAAAGCGGTAATCGGTCGCCCACCCCACGAACAGCTGCGGCTCGTAGTTGGTCTCGCGGAACGGTGAAGACTCGCCGCGGTTGGACAATTGCCACCAGGAGCGCTGAGTATAAGACGCGCCGAGCACCGAGTTGTCGCCGGCAATGCCCCGCCACAGCGGAAACGCCAGGCTAAGCTGGTATTTCACCTCGTCCTTGCGCGCCTTGTCGGCCCAGTTGTATGTCTTGATGGCCTCTTGGTTGATATCGCTGGTGTCGGTGTACAGCAGATAATTGGGATCGTAAGGGTACAGCGTGAACGGATTATCGTGCTCCTGCAGCAGGTTGGCGATAATGCTGCCGCGCACCGCCGGCTTATCGTGAATCTGCTGCTCTTTGGCTTCCGCAGCCAATGCCAGCGCCGGCATCAGCAGCGTGGCGGAAACGATCCCTGACAAAATGCGCATAACCTCTCCTCACTCCAACGAAAAAGGGCAATCCCGGAAAAAATCAGGCCATTTTACACACAAAGGAGGCTTTACCGCAGCGCAGGCCGGTTTTATTGGAATAGTCTGGAAAGCAACAAAGGTTAAGCATAAAATCAACATTCCATTAACCTGGACTGACCAGTTAGCTCCCTTAAAACGCAAAAGAAAAACGGAAACCCGCTATGTCGACCACACCACTGACCCTGGAAGCCGCCCGCCGCAAGATCGGCGAAATCTTTGTCTACCACATGCCGTTCAACCGCGAGCTTGGCCTGGAGCTGCGCCGCTTCGACGATGATTACGTCGAGCTGAGCTTCACCAACCAGCGCAAGCTGGTGGGCAACGCCGCACAGGAAATTCTGCACGGCGGCGTGATCGCCGCGGTGCTCGACGTCGCCGCCGGGCTGGCCTGCGCCGGCGGGGTGCTGACGCGCATGGAGCCGCTGATCGAAGAAGAGATCGCCGCCAAACTGTCGCGCATGGGCACCATCGATCTGCGCGTCGACTACCTGCGCCCCGGCCGCGGCGAACACTTCGTCGCCTCCGCCAGCGTGCTGCGCAGCGGCAATAAGGTCGCCGTCGCGCGCGTAGAACTGCATAACCACGACGGCCTGCATATCGCGACCGCGACCGCCACCTATCTGGTCGGCTGATGATTGTGTGCGGTGGGCGTCTTCAGTACACTCACCGCATCTTACGTTCCCCACCGAGTGACGTCATGGACGCAAAGCAAACGCGTCAGGGCATTTTCTTCGCCCTGGCCGCCTATTTTATGTGGGGCATCGCCCCGGCCTATTTCAAACTGATTCAGCAAGTATCCGCGGACGAGATCCTCACCCACCGGATCATCTGGTCGTTTTTCTTCATGCTGGCGCTGATCACGCTGGGCCGCAACTGGCCGAAAGTGCGCGCCGCCTGCCAAAATCGCAAACGGCTGCTGCTGCTGGCGGTCACCGCGCTGTTGATCGGCGGCAACTGGCTGCTGTTCATCTGGGCGGTGAACAACCACCATATGCTGGAAGCCAGCCTGGGCTACTTCATCAACCCGCTGGTTAACGTGCTGTTGGGGATGCTGTTTCTCGGCGAGCGCTTTCGCCGCATGCAGTGGGTGGCCGTGGCGCTGGCGTTCACCGGGGTGCTGGTGCAGCTCTGGCAGTTCGGCTCGTTGCCGATCATCGGTCTGGGGCTGGCGTTCAGCTTCGCCTTCTACGGCCTGCTGCGCAAGAAAATCGCCATCGACGCCCAGACCGGCATGCTGATCGAAACGCTGTGGCTGCTGCCGGTGGCGGCGGCCTATCTGTTCCTGTTCGCCGACAGCCCCACCAGCCACCTGAGCGCCAACCCGTGGTCGCTGAACCTGCTGCTGGTCGCCGCCGGCATCGTCACCACCGTGCCGCTGCTGTGCTTCACCGCGGCGGCCACCCGGCTGCGCCTGTCGACGCTCGGTTTCTTCCAGTATCTCGGCCCGACGCTGATGTTCCTGCTGGCGATCACCTTCTACGGCGAAACCGTCGGCCAGGACAAACTGGTGACCTTCGGCTTTATCTGGGCGGCGCTGATCCTGTTCACCCTCGACGCGCTCTACACCCAGCGCAAGCTGCGCTGAGCCCGGCGCCGCCGGGTTACAGCCAGTTCTTGCGCTTGAAGTACAGGTAAGGGGCCAGACCGGCCAGGATCATCAAGGTGATGGCGCCCGGGTAGCCGAACGACCATTTCAGCTCCGGCATGAATTCGAAGTTCATGCCGTAGCTGGAGGCCACCAGCGTCGGCGGCAGGAACACCACCGACACCACCGAGAAGATCTTGATGATGCGGTTCTGTTCGATGTTGATGAAGCCCATCGCCGCCTGCATCAGAAAGTTCACCTTCTGGAACAGCGATTCGTTGTGCGGCAGCAGGGATTCGATGTCGCGCAGCACTTCACGCGCCTGCTCCAGCTGGCCGGTCGGCAAACGCGCCTTGCGCACCAGGAAGTTGAGCGCGCGCTGGGTATCCATCAGACACAAACGCACCTTCCAGCCGATATCTTCCAGCTCCGCCAGCGTCGATAGCGCGGCGTCGTATTCATCGCCCTGATGCCCTTCCATGATCACCCGGCTGAGCTGTTCCAGATCGCTGTAGATGTTCTCTATCTCGTCCGCCAGCTGTTCAATCTTGGTTTCGAACAGATCCAGCAGCAGTTCGTAGGCGTTGCCTTCGAGCATGGTCTGGTTGCGGGCGCGCATGCGGTACAGGCGAAACGCCGGCAGTTCACGCTCGCGCAGGGTATACAGGCGGCCGTCGCGGATGGTGAACGCCACCGTGGAGTTGCCGGCGTGATCTTCCGCATCTTCAAAGTAGAAGAAGGAGTGGATATGCAGACCGTCTTCATCTTCGAAGAAACGGGCGGAGGCTTCGATGTCGTCCAGTTCGGGACGCGTCGCCAGGCTTTGTCCCAGCTCATTCTGCACGCGCTCACGCTCGCCCTCTTCCGGCTCGACCAGATCAACCCACAGCGATGACGTGAGATCATCCGAGTCGTCCAGCTCCAGACGGGACAAGCGGCGGTTATCTAATTTAAAAGCGCTCAGCATGTGCCAAAACTCCGTGAAGGTAACGGGTGCGGACAACGCGTTGAAGCACAGAAACAGAGGGGATGCGTATCACCGATTTGTTTCAGACCATGAAGAGATCTGACTCATAGCGACGCTTTGCGGGGTCGCCGACAACCACGAAGGCTATCAGCAAAAACGGAGAGCCTTAGAAGTTATACCTGCGGCGCAGGTCAGTGAGCCAGTATCTACTGGGTGTGTCCAAGGCGTCTGTCCTCAATGATAATAGTGCGCGCATGTTACGCCGAGAAGAAAAAGCCTGTCAACACGTTAGGCGGGATAATTGCGCAACAAATCATCACGGTGTTCAATGGCAAAAATGGCGCCTAAACCGTACTGAAAAAGTCGCGGCGATCGCTTACCGCCACCAAGAATGTTGCTAAGATGACATCACCCTAATGGTACGACAAGCATGCGGATTTAAACGATGAAACAGATTACCGCCCATGAACTGACCGCGATGAGCGAACAGGCCGCCAACGTGCCCCGCCTGCGCGCGCACCGCACCTTACACGAAGAGTTGAGCGACCCGGTGCAACGCCTGGCGATCGCCATGGAACCCGGCACCTATATCCGCCCGCACCGTCACCCGCAAACCTGGGAACTGCTGACGCCGCTGCGCGGCCGTTTTGTCGTGCTGCAGTTCAACGATGACGGCGTCGTAACGCAACGCACCCTGCTCGGCGAAGAAACCAAAGTGCTGGAGATGCCGGCATTTACCTGGCATGCGGTGTTGTCGGTCGATGCCGGCGGCGTAGTGTTCGAAGTGAAGCAGGGCCCGTATCAGGCGTTGACCGAAGAGGACTGCATGCCGTGGGCGCCGCAGGAAGGCGGTGAAGGCACCGAAGCGGTGATGCGCTGGTATGCCACCGCGCAGGTCGGCGATCGCTACCCTCACTGATCCTGAACGATTGCAGGGGCTGCCCCCTGCAACGCGCCCCTCTCTTTTATACCGTTTCCAGGCGAGCGTAGGCCGCCACCAGCCACTTGATGCCCTCGCCCGGGAAGGCGATCTGCAGCCGGCTGTGCTCGCCGCTGCCCTCCAGATTGACGATGGTGCCTTCGCCAAACTTGGGATGGCGCACGCGCTGGCCCAGCTTGTAACCGGTATCGTTCTCGCTGATCGGCGTGCCCATGCGGCGGTGATTGACCGGGCGCGATACGCTGGCGCGCAGGCGCACTTCTTCCACGCACTCTTCCGGCAGTTCGCCGATAAAGCGCGACGGCCGGTGGTAAACCTCTTTGCCATACAGACGGCGCGTTTCGGCATAGGTCAGCGTCAGCTTCTGCATGGCGCGCGTTACGCCCACATAGGCCAGGCGGCGCTCCTCCTCCAGACGGCCGCCTTCATCCAGCGACATCTGGCTCGGGAACATGCCCTCTTCCATGCCGACGATAAACACCAGCGGGAACTCCAGCCCCTTGGCCGAGTGCAGGGTCATCAGCTGCACCGCGTCCTGATAGGCGTCGGCCTGGCCTTCGCCCGCTTCCAGCGCCGCATGCGACAGGAACGCCTGCAGCGGCATCAGATCCTGATCTTCGTCCTGATAGCTGAACTGGCGCGTCGCCGTCACCAATTCCTCAAGGTTTTCAATGCGCGCCTGCCCCTTTTCGCCTTTCTCCTGCTCATACATGATGAACAGCCCGGAATCGCGGATCACCCGGTCGGTCTGCACGTGCAGCGGCATGTCGGCGGTTTCGTGCGCCAGCGACTCCACCAGTTCGATAAAGCGCTGCAGCGCCGACGCAGCGCGGCCGGCCAACACCTTGTCCTGCATCAGCTCACGCGTCGCCTGCCACAGCGTCAGCTGGCGATCGCGCGCCGCCTGGCGCACCACGTCGAGGGTGCGATCGCCGATGCCGCGCGTCGGGGTGTTGACCACGCGCTCGAAGGCTGCGTCGTCGTTGCGGTTGGAAATGAGGCGCAGGTAAGCCAGCGCATCCTTGATTTCCTGGCGTTCGAAGAAGCGCTGGCCGCCGTAGATGCGGTACGGCATCGCCGTCTGCAGCAGCGCCTCTTCCAGCACGCGCGACTGGGCGTTGCTGCGGTACAGGATGGCGCAGTCGTTCAGCGCCCCGCCGTTGTCCTGCCAGGTCTTGATGCGGTTGACCACGAAGCGCGCTTCGTCGAGTTCGTTGAAGGCGCAGTAGATGGAGATCGGTTCGCCTTCGCCGCCTTCGGTCCACAGGTTTTTGCCCATGCGCCCGTCGTTGTTGGCGATCAGGGTGTTGGCCGCTTTCAGGATGTTGCTGGTGGAACGGTAGTTCTGCTCCAGGCGGATGGTTTCCGCGCCGGGGAAATCTTTCAGGAAGCGCTGGATGTTTTCCACCTGCGCGCCGCGCCAGCCGTAGATCGACTGGTCATCGTCGCCGACGATCATCACGTTGCTGTTGCCGCCCGCCAGCAAACGGATCCAGGCGTACTGGATACTGTTGGTATCCTGGAATTCGTCCACCAGCACGTTGGTGAAACGTTCGCGGTAGTGGTTGAGGATATGCGGCTTGTTCAGCCACAGCTCGTGCGCGCGCAGCAGCAGCTCGGCGAAATCCACCAGCCCCGCGCGATCGCAGGCTTCCTGATAGGCCTGGTAGATGCGCAGCCAGGTGGCTTCTACCGGGTTGTTGTAGGTCTCGACGTGCTGCGGCCGCAGGCCCTCGTCTTTCTTGCCGTTGATGTACCACATCGCCTGACGCGGCGGCCACTGCTTCTCGTCGACGTTCAGCGCCTTGATGATGCGCTTGAGCAGCCGCAGCTGGTCGTCGCTGTCGAGGATCTGGAAATCCTGCGGCAGGTTGGCTTCCAGGTGGTGGGCGCGCAACAGACGGTGCGCCAGGCCGTGGAAGGTGCCGATCCACATGCCGCCCTGGCTGGTGCCGATCAGATGTTCGATACGGTGGCGCATTTCCGCCGCCGCCTTGTTGGTGAAGGTCACCGCCATGATCGAATACGGCGAGCAGTTCTCCACCGACAGCAGCCAGGCGATGCGATGCACCAGCACCCGCGTCTTGCCGCTGCCCGCTCCGGCCAGAACCAACAGGTTGCTGCGCGGCGCCGCCACGGCTTCACGTTGTTTTTCATTCAGGCTGTCGAGCAGATCGGAGACGTCCATAGGCACCACTAATGGTTAAGGGAAAACCCGCCGCTGACGGGTTTTTCACTGGAAATTTATACAGAGTTCTGGCAGGGATTATAACAATGCTGTCAGCGATGCCAACTGCGAAATCTCAATATGCGGCAGCAGGCGGCTGTCGGCGGCCTGCATCAGGCAGCGTTGCCGATCGTTGATCCAACAGGCCTGCAGCCCCGCGCGCAGCGCGCCGGCGACGTCGGTGGTCAGATCGTCGCCCACGTGCAGGATCTGCTCGGGCGCCACGCCCAGCCGCTCGACGGCCAGGTGATACATGTCCTGATACGGCTTGGCGCGCCCGTCCGGCCCGGAGCGCAACACGAACTGGAAATAACCGTCCAGGCCGCACTGCGCCGGATCGGCGTTGCCGTTGGTGATCGCCACCAGCGGGTAGCGCGCGGCCAGCGCCTTCAGCGTGGCGTGGGTCGCTTGCGGTACCTCGATGCGGCTGCGCCACAGCGCGAAGTTTTGCATCGCCGCATCGGCCCCGATCGCCGCGTCGGCATCGCGCAGCCCCTGCCGGCTCAGCGCCAGATGAATAGCGCGCCAGCGCCACTGGGTGACGTCGTGGTAAATCTCCGGATCCTGCTCGCGCAGCTCCTGGCGCAGGCGGTGGAAATCCGCCGACTGAAAGCTGTTCAGACCGGGGTGGTAGCTCTGCAGGAAGGCCACCGACTGTTGTTCGGTTTGCCGGATCACCGGGCGATTGTCATACAGCGTGTCGTCCAGATCGAAAGTCAGCGCCGCCAGCGGGCGCAGCGGGCGATAAAAATGCATCAGGATTTCCCCCGTTTGGCGCGCGGATGCGCGGCATCGTACACGTTCGCCAGATGTTGAAAGTCGAGGTGGGTATAAATTTGCGTGGTGGTCAGGTTGGCGTGGCCGAGCAGCTCCTGCACCGCGCGCAGATCGCCGCTCGACTCCAGCATGTGAGTGGCGAAGGAGTGACGCAGCTTGTGCGGGTGAATATGGCTGTTGACGCCCTGTTTCACGCCCCATTCGGCGAAGCGCTTTTGCACGTTGCGCGTCGAGATGCGCCGCCCCTGATTGGACAGGAACATCGCGTCATCTTCCGGCCCGAACAGATCGCGCATCGCCAGCCAGTGTTCCAGCCAGGTGACGGCGGTGCGCCCGATCGGCAATTTGCGCTCTTTGCTGCCTTTCCCCATCACCCACACCTCGCCGGCCGCCATATCGACATGGCGGCAATCCAGCCCCACCAGCTCGGAGAGGCGCAGGCCGGCGCCGTACATCACCTCCAGCATGGCGCGATCGCGCACCGCCAACGGATCGTTGAGATCGATCTCCAGCAGCTGGTTCATTTCATCGACGTCGATGTTTTTCGGCAGATGGCGGCCGCTGCGCGGCGTGCGGATGCCTTTGGCGGGGTTGGCGTGCAATACGCCCTGGCTGACCAGCCAGTCGAGGAAACTGCGCAACGAAGAGAGCCGCAGCGCCAGGCTGGCGGACTGCAGGCCGGCGCGTTTGCTGCGCGCCGCCAGCATGCGCACCCGGGCGGCGTCCAGCGCCGCCCAGTCGGTGACGCCGATCTCCTGCGCCAGGCGCATCAGCGCCGCCAGCTGGCGCGAATAGCTAAGCTGCGTCAGCGGGCTGAGTTGCCGTTCTACCTTGAGATAACGCAGAAAAGCGTCCACCGGCTGCTGCAGGCTGGGCGCAATCGGCGTCATGCGCGTTCGACCCAGCGTTCCAGCAGCGCCGGCAGCATGCGCGCCAGTTGATTGAGCATCACCGTGCCCATGCCCTGCTGATAGTGTTGCGTATCGCGGCTGCTGAAGATCACCATGCCCAGTTCGCCATTGTCGCCCAGCATCGACAGCGCCACCGAGCCAATCTGGCCAATCTGTTTGGCCTGCGGCAACAGCAGCAGCAGTTCGGGGCCGTTCAGGCCGCCGAGGTAATGTTGTTCGCTGCCCAGCCGCTGAATGCGAAACGGCTCGAACGCCGAACGCGTCAGCGCCAGGTGGGTAAAGTCGGAAGGCGCGCCGATCTTCCAGCGCTCGGCGAACAGGCGCACCGTGGCGCCGGCCAAACCAAAGCCGCGCGCCCAGCGCTGCAGCCGGTTGAGCATGTCCTGCAGGCTGTCGGCGGTGGCCAGATCGGCCTGCAGGTGCAACAACCGGGCGAAGAGCCCTTCGTTGGCGCTGGCCTGCTCCATCAGCAGCGTGATCTCTTCTTCCAGCCGTTCGATGTGATTGCGCTGGCGGGCCAGATGCCATTCCACCAGCGAAACGGTGCCGCGCACCGGGTGAGGCACGCGCATCTGCTCAACCTGGCGCGCGTTGCGAATAAAGAAATCCGGGTTCTGCAGCAGGTACTGCATCACGGTGTCGTCATCCAGCGCCAGGCCGGCGACGCTCTGTTCTTCTACGCTTTTCATAGATGAATAAATCCGTCATAGACATGGGTTGCCGGGCCGGTCATAAACAGCGGGTTGCCCGGCCCTTTCCAGCGAATATGCAGGCTGCCGCCCGGCAGTTCTACATGCACCTCTTCTGACAGCAATTCCTGTTGGATCCCCACCGCCACCGCCGCACAGGCGCCGCTGCCGCAGGCCTGCGTTTCGCCGGCGCCGCGCTCGTAAACGCGCAGCTTGATATGATCGCGGCTGACCACCTGCATAAAACCGATGTTGGCCCGTTCCGGGAAGCGCTCATGCCCTTCCAGCACCGGCCCGAGCAGCTCCACCTTGGCGGTTTTTACATCGTCCACCTGCAAAACACAATGCGGGTTGCCCATCGACACCACGCCGCACAGCACGGTGTGTTCCGCCGCGCGCATGATGTAGGTCTTTTCCGCCTTGGCGGCGCGGAACGGCACCGCCTGCGGATCGAAATTAGGCTCGCCCATGTTGACGCACACCAGATCGTCGTCGGTGACGCTGAGCACCATGCGCCCGTTTTGGGTGCTGACGCGGATGTCGCGTTTGTTGGTCAGCCCTTTCAGCCGCACAAAGCGCGCGAAGCAGCGCGCGCCGTTGCCGCACTGCGCCACTTCGCTGCCGTCGGCGTTGAAAATTCGGTAGTGAAAATCCAGCTCGGGATCGTAAGGCGGTTCTACCACCAGCATCTGGTCAAAGCCGACGCCCAGGTGCCGATCGGCCAGCCGGCGGATCAGCTCAGGTGAAAAATAGACATTCTGTGTAACGGCATCGACCACCATAAAGTCGTTGCCCAGACCGTGCATTTTGGAGAACTGCATATCATACTCCGCTATCTGGACGCGCTATCCGTCTTGATTTTACGGCGGCGCTCGCCACCGCAAACAGGGTGTTACTGGTCGACCATCGACGGTTTTTGCTGAGAGCCAGACTGCTCCTGCTGGTTCTTTTGCACCTGATCGCCCGTTTGCACCGGCGGCTTGGCCGGTTTTTGGCTGGCGGGATCGGCAGGCGGGAAGTAAAGCGGGCCTTTCAGACCACAGCCGGCGAGGCCGGTAACCAGAACTGCCATCAGCGCATAGCGTAGTTGTTTTTTCATTTGCATTAATGCCTGTAATTCATGCGTCCAAGGTCTCTATAATCGCAGGTGGATCATGAAAAGCAATAGGAATTGAATATGAACGACAGCGAGTTTCACCAGTTGGCCGACCAGCTGATGCTGAATATTGAAGAGACACTGGACGATTTTGACGGCGATGCGGATATCGATTACGAAACCAATGGTGGCGTAATGACGCTGAGCTTCGAAAACGGCACCAAAATCGTCATCAACCGACAGGAGCCGCTGCACCAGGTGTGGCTCGCCACCAAGGCCGGCGGCTACCACTTCAACTACCGCGACGGCGCTTGGCTATGCGATCGCAGCGGGCAGCCGTTTTATCAGCTGCTCAGCGAAGCGGCCAGCGCGCAGGCCGGCGAGGAACTGCGTTTTTCCTGAGGCTAAGCAGGGCTCGGCAACCGAGCCCTTGCGGCGTCAATGCAGCTGGAACTGCTGTTTCAGCGGCTGCGCGGCGCCGTCGGCCACCGTCACGCACAGGCTGGACAGCACGTTGCTGCGGAACGGGATCACCTGCGTGCGCCCGTCGAGCTGCACGATCTGATAGAACTGCGGCAGGTTGAAGTTGATGAAGCTGGAGCCGTAGGTGAAGCGATCGTGCGACGAGGAATAGAAGCGGCTGACGTCGCGCACCAGCTCCTCTTTACTGCCCTCGCAGTGGTGATACACCTCCACCCGATTCGACTCGTCCAGAATATAGATGTTGAAGCCCTTGTCGTCTGAGGTGTCTTCGAAGAAGAACTGGATGATCCCCTCGCTGGCGAAGCCGTCCACCACCGGCGGCAAATGCACCTGATCGGTTTCCACCTTGATAGACAGGCCGTGCAGCTTGTTGTTGGAGATAGCGCCGTAAAACTCCACCGCGTTCTCCAGCTTTTGCACCGATACGCTCAGGCGCTCGAAGAACAGCCCCCAGGTCTGCCCGGCGACGCGCACCGCCTTGAAGCGGCCGGGCTCCAGGCGGGTGCTGGACAGGCGCAGCTCGATGCACTCCGACACCAGCTGCTGGATACGGGTGCGGATCAGGCCGCGCAGGTGCTGGCTGTAGCAGAACACTTCCACCGACTCCGGCGGCGCGGCGTCCTGGTGCATTTTGCCGAGAATGGTTTTCAGCGCTTCCAGCACCGACTGCTCGCCGCTGAAATGCAGGGTGCGCACTTCATTCCAGGAGTTGCGGTACAGCAGATCGATGCTGCCGACCAGGCACTGCTGCTGCTGGCCGAAGCTGAACACGTCCAGCTTGCGGAAATCGAAGTGCACCACCTGATTGCGGAAGGCGGCGGTCGGATCGTTTTCCAGGTTGACGATGATCGCCAGATGGCGAATTTCGCACGGGCTGTACAGCGCTTTCGGCGTCGGCGCCGGCAGGCGCAGCGGGAAGTGATGGGAAACGTCAGCCACCAGCTCCTGCAGCTTGGCGGTGTCGCACAGGTTGCCGCTCTTGATGTGCAAGCGGGTCTGCGGCGTCAGCAGGCCGTTGAAATAGGCCCAGGCCACCAGCTTGTTCAGGTAGCGGTTATATTCCAGCGGCTGATGGCTGACAATAGAATCCATGGCCGGCGCCTGATTATACAGGTACCAGCCGGTGCGGTTGGCGCGGCCAACCGGCACGTGAATAAAGGTTAAGTCGTTTTCCGACAGGTCCGGCGAAATCTGTGGGTTCACCAGCGTCACCTTGCCGGGCAGCGCTTCGAACGCCGCGTACAGTTTGCGGGTCAGCACGCCGATATCCTGCGGGCTGGCGCTGACGCTGAGGTTGTTGCGGCGGGCGAAACGGATCAGGTTGCGGTAGCTCTGCATCATCGCGTCGAGCAGCTCGTTATGCGCTTCGCGCACCCGTTCGATTTTCCAGTTGGCGCGGTTGTCCAGCATCGCCAGACGCTCTTCGCTCCAGCCCCATTCGCTGACCAGCTGGCTGAGGATCTCGCGCCGCCAGCCGACGCAGGCCTTGGCCAGCGACAGCTTTTCACACACTTTCAGGTAGAAACAGCGGCGGGCCAGATCGAGGCGGGTGGTGTCGTTGATGTCGGTCAGGTAGCGGGTGACGCGCTCAAGCATCATGCAGTAGGCGTCGAGCCCGAAGCTGACGATCTCGCCCTGATGCAGGCGATGTTTGATGTCCGTCGCCAGCAGTTGGGTATTGGGATATTCCCAGGAATAGGCTTCCAGCAGCAGGGTCTTCAGCACCGCTTTGTAAGGCGAATCGATGCTCTTGTACAGCTGCCACAGGCTGGCGCCGAAGTACTCTTCCGCCGACAGCGAACTCAGGCCGCCAAGATCCAGCCACTCGTTCGGCGTCAGCGCGCCCTGCGCGTACAGCGACAGCACGTATTCATCGTAGTGCGCTTCTTCTTCACCCGGCACCATGTTCCACAGGATGCGCTTGCCGGCCAGGCGCACCGCGGTGCGGTAGAATTCGTCGAGCAACAGGATATGCTGCGTCGAGCCGCAGTCTTCGCCGCCCAGGCTGCCGCTTTCATTATGGCGGAAGCGGTTTTCGTCGATCAGGAAGAAGCTGACTTCCACCCCCATCGAGGCGGCCCACTTCTCAAGCAGGCTGCATTTTTGCTGCAGGCGGGTGCGTTCTTCGTTGTCCAGCCAGGACTGGTGGCAGACCCAGATGTCGAGATCCGAGCTGCAGCTTTGGCCGATAGACGAGGTGCTGCCCATCGAATAGACGCCGGTGATCGGCAGTTCACCGCTGGCCGGTTTGTCAAACGGGCTGCCCCATTTGTCTTCTAAATCGTTCAGGTAATCTTGCTGAGTTTCATCAGGCGTGTAGAGGCAAATGCCGTGGGGAACGTTACCGTTCAGGTAACCCGGCATCAGCGGGTGGTGGTGGTGCAGTAAGGTGGGCAGCAGACTGTATACCCGTTGAAACGCGGGCTTCATAGCCGCCAGGGCGCGATCGACGCGTAGCTGATTGATCGCATCCAGTCTCTGCTTCAATGTCTCGATGTAGAGGTACAAGACGTCTCGCCTGATTATCCCGGTGTTTAGAAAAAAACCCGTATTCCATAAGCGCCGTTAGTGTAAGAAGAATATTTGGCGACTTATTGCTGGAAACGTGATCAATTTAACACCTTGCTGATTGACCGTAAAGGAGGTAACGCTTCACAATTATTGTAGCGCTTCCCTAAACGATTTACCCGCAGTGTTAACTGCCCCAAAGCACATCACACGTCCCTTTGATTCCGTTGTCCTTTTTCCGCCTCCGGCTTCTTGCACTGACAGTATTGGCTCTCAGTGGTAGGATGGATGGCGAAATATAAAAACGGTAACAAGCATGTTAGACAAAATTATTCGAATTGCCACCCGACAAAGCCCGCTTGCACTCTGGCAAGCACATTATGTGCAGCAACGTCTGATGGCCTGCCATCCCGGCCTGCAGGTCGAGTTGGTGCCGATGGTGACGCGCGGCGACGTTATTCTGGATACGCCGCTGGCGAAAGTCGGCGGTAAAGGCCTGTTTGTTAAAGAACTCGAGCTGGCGCTGCTGGAAGGCCGCGCCGACATCGCCGTGCATTCGATGAAAGACGTGCCGGTCGATTTCCCCGCCGGCCTGGGTTTGACCACCATTTGCGAACGCGAAGATCCGCGCGACGCTTTTGTTTCCAACCGTTTCGCCTCGCTCGATCAACTGCCGCAGGGCAGCGTGGTCGGTACTTCCAGCCTGCGCCGCCAGTGCCAGCTGCGTGAACGCCGCCCGGATCTGATCGTGCGCGACCTGCGCGGCAACGTCGGCACTCGCCTGGCCAAGTTGGACAACGGCGACTATGACGCAATTATTCTGGCGGTGGCCGGCCTGAAACGCCTGGGGCTGGAGCAACGCATCCGCAGCCCGCTGAGCGCCGAAGAGTGCCTGCCGGCGGTCGGCCAGGGTGCGGTCGGTATTGAATGCCGTCTCGACGACAGCGTCACCCGCGCGCTGCTGGCGCCGCTGAACCATGCGGCCACCGAAACCCGCGTGCGCGCCGAACGGGCGATGAACACCCGTCTGGAAGGCGGCTGCCAGGTGCCGATCGGCAGCTATGCCGAACTGGATGGCGACAGCCTGTGGCTGCGCGCCCTGGTCGGCGCGCCGGACGGCAGCCAGATGGTGCGCGGCGAGCGCCGCGGCCCGGCCGCCGAGGCCGAACGGATGGGCGTTGAGCTGGCGGAAGAGCTGCTGGCGCGCGGCGCGCGCGAGATCCTGCGCGAAGTTTATCAGGGAAATCCGCCGGCATGACGATCCTGGTAACCCGCCCATCGCCTTCGGGAGAGCGGTTAGTGAGCCGGCTGCGCGCACTCGGCCGGGTTGCCTATCATGCACCGCTGATCGACTTCGCCCCCGGCGGCGATCTGCCGCAGCTGCCGCAGGCGTTGCAGCAGTTGAACGCCGGCGATCTGGTATTCGTGCTGTCGCAGCATTCGGTGAACTATGCCGATTCGGTGATTGGCCGCGCCGGGCTGAGCTGGCCCGCGCACCTGACTTATTACGCCATCGGCCGCACCACCGGGCTGGCGCTGCACCGCATCAGCAGTTTGCCGGTGGAATACCCGCGCGAACGCGAGATCAGCGAAACGCTGCTGCTGCTGCCGGCGCTGCAAAAGCTGGCGGGCAAACGCGCGCTGATTTTGCGCGGCAACGGCGGCCGCGAGTTGCTGGGCACGACGCTGAGCGAGCGCGGCGCCGACGTCAGCTATTATGAATGCTATCAACGCAGCCCGGTACACTACGACGGCAGCGAGCAGAGCGCCCACTGGCAGCGCGCCGGTGTGGATACGCTGGTGGTGACCAGCGGTGAAATGTTACAACAGCTCTATACTTTAGTTCCTGATTACTATCGTTCTTCATGGCTGCTGCGTTGCCGCCTGGTAGTAGTGAGCGAACGCCTGGCTACCCTCGCCCGGGATTTGGGCTGGCGTACGATTCGGGTAGCTGACAACGCCGATAATGACGCGCTGATCCGCGCGCTACAATAATCTGACTATGGGATGTGCCACTATGACGGAACAAAATACCCCATCCGCCCCGGTTGAAGAGCCAACCACCGCGGTTGAGAGCTCCCAGCAGCCAGCCGCTGCCAGCCGCAAAGGCAAGAACACCGGCCCGGTGCTCGGCGCGATCGCTATCGTGCTGGTCATCGCCCTCGGTGCGGGCGGCTATTACCACACGCACCAGCAGGCGCAACAGCTGATCGCCGCCAATCAGGCGCTGCAGCAGCAGCTTGAAGGCGTGAAGCAGAGCCAGCAGCAGGAAAGAAATGCGCTGGAAGGCCTGTTGCAGCAGCAGGGTAAATCCCTGGACGCCGCCGATCGCGAGCAGGCTAACCTCGCGCGCCAACTGAGCGAGCTGCAGGAAAAAGTGGCGACCATCTCCGGCAGCGACGCCAAAACCTGGCTGCTGGCGCAGGCCGATTTCCTGGTGAAAATGGCCGGCCGCAAGCTGTGGAGCGATCAGGACGTGACCAGCGCCGCCGCGCTGCTGAAAAGCGCCGACGCCAGCCTGGCGGACATGAACGATCCTAGCCTGCTCGACGTGCGCCGCGCCATTACCGAAGACATCGGCACGCTTGCTACGCTGACCCAGGTCGATTACGACGGCATCATCCTCAAGGTCAATCAGCTGTCCAATCAGGTGGATAACCTGCGCTTGGCGGACAACGACACCGACGAAGCGCCGATGGATCAAAACAGCAGCGAGCTCTCCGGTTCGCTCGCCGAGTGGCGGCAGAACCTGGCCAAGAGCTGGCGCAATTTCATGGCCGACTTCATTACCATCCGCCGCCGCGACGCCAGCGCCGAACCGCTGCTGGCGCCGAACCAGGACATCTACCTGCGCGAAAACATCCGTTCGCGCCTGCTGGTGGCCGCACAGGCCATCCCGCGCCACCAGAACGAGACCTACAAGCAATCGCTGGAAACCGTCTCCACCTGGGTGCGCGCCTATTTCGACACCACCGATCCGGCGACCAAGGCCTTCCTGGAAGAGCTGGACAGCCTGAGCCAACAGTCGATCTCGATGGACGTGCCGGATCAGCTTAAAAGCCAGCCGCTGCTGGAAAAAGTGATGCAGACCCGGGTGCGCAACCTGATGACCCAGTCCCCTGCCGCTCACCAGGAGGGTTAAGCCATGTTACGCGTGCTATTTCTGTTCCTGGTGGTGATCGCCAGCGTGGTGCTCGGGCCGATGTTGGCCGGGCATCAGGGCTATGTGCTGATCCAGACCGACAACTACAATATCGAAACCAGCGTCACCGGCCTGGCGATCATGCTGGTGCTGCTGTTCGTGGTGCTGCTGGCGATCGAGTGGATCCTGCGCCGTCTCTTCCGCACCGGCGCCCGCACGCGCGGTTGGTTTATCGGCCGCAAGCGTACTCGCGCGCGCCAGCAAACCAAAGCCGCGCTGATCAAGCTGGCGGAAGGCGACTACAAGCAGGTCGAGAAGCTGATGACGCGCAACGCCGATCACGCCGAACAGCCGGTGGTGAACTACCTGCTGGCCGCCGAGGCCGCACAGCAACGCGGCGATGACTTCCGCACCAACCAATATCTGGAGCGCGCTGCCGAAGCGGCCGACACCGATCAGCTGCCGGTGGATATCACCCGGGTTCGCATCCAGCTGGCACAGGGCGAGAACCACGCCGCGCGCCACGGCGTCGATCGCCTGCTGAACCAGGCGCCGCGTCATCCGGAAGTATTGCGCCTGGCGGAACAAGCCTATCTGCGCACCGGCGCCTATGCGTCGCTGCTGGAAGTGCTGCCGTCGATGCGTAAAATCGAACTCCACAGCGAAGAGCAACTGCAGGCATTGCAGCAGCAGGCTTATATCGGGCTGATGAATCAGGCGATGGCGGACGAAGGCAGCGAAGGCCTGAAGCGCTGGTGGAAAGATCAGAGCCGCAAGACGCGTCACGAAGTGCCGCTGCAAATCGCGATGGTGGAACACCTGATCGAATGCAACGACCACGAACTGGCGCAGGAGATCGTGCTCGACAGCCTGAAGCGCCAATACGACGAGCGCCTGGTGCTGCTGCTGCCGCGGCTGAAGTCCGGCAACCCCGAGCAGTTGGAGAAAGCGCTGCGCCAGCAGATGAAGCAGCACGGCGCGACGCCGCTGCTGAACAGCACGCTGGGGCAGCTGCTGATGAAACACGGCGAGTGGCAGCAAGCGGCCGACGTCTTCCGCGAAGCGCTGAAACAGCGCCCGGATGCCTACGACTACGCCTGGTTGGCCGATACGCTGGAAAAACTGCATCGTTCGGATGAAGCGGCGCAGATGCGGCGCGAAGGACTGATGTTGACGCTGAAACAGAACGGCGGCGAATAGCGCCCTGCACGATTGAAGAACAGCGCGGCTCTTGATGCCGCGCTTTTTTTTGCCAGTTAACATCCTGAGGCGCAAAAAAAAACACTTGCCGCAGGGCAAGTGTATAAAGAAGCAATCAGGTCTAGGACAACAGGGGCGGTGCCTCACTCAACGTTTTGCCCTGAGCGTGATGACGGGTTAGTCATCGTTCTCGTGGGCGATAGGCACCCTAAATCGGCTCTGCGTCATTCCCAGGGTTTATGAGGCCTAAGGCGAACATAAGAGGTGGAATGAGCATCTACGCTATAGATATTGCACTTGGCGTGCCAACTTTAAGGTTGAGGCCATTCCCAATATAAAATAGGTCTCAATGCATTGAAATATATTAATTTTTAATTTAACCCTGTCTTTCCTGTTATATGCCACTCTCTGGCATTCCATGCCAGCAGCCGTAATAAGAATGTCGCCTCAAAACGACGACTTAAGCCAAAGCCCATTTTATCTTTTTAAATCAATCAATTATTTGTCTCAACCTGACGACAGCGCTGGATGGCGCTGTCGCTAAAAACCAACACGCTTGCCGACAGAGACAAAGTGCCCATCCTTAGATACGCAAAAAGCCCGCGCACTGCTGCACGGGCCTACCTTCGTCTCGCTTCGCGAGGCTCGAACCTCCTGCGGAGGTACTCATCCTCATAAACTACAGACGAAAAAAAACCTGCTTTAAAAAAGCAGGTTTTTCGAATGTGGTCGGCGAGAGAGGATTACGCGCATCTTTGATGCGCGCCCTGCGGGCCGTTGCTAAAGCAACGTTGTCTCGCTTCGCGAGGCTCGAACCTCCTGCGGAGGTGCTCATCCTCATAAACTGCAGGCGTAAAAAAACCGACTTACGTCGGTTTTTTCGAATGTGGTCGGCGAGAGAGGATTCGAACCTCCGACCCACTGGTCCCAAACCAGTTGCGCTACCAAGCTGCGCTACTCGCCGATTTGTATTGCTCATACTACCCGATTTATCAGACCATTGTCCATATAAATCTTATATTTATCAGATATTTTGCGTGGTGCGAAGAGAGGGACTTGAACCCTCACGTCCGTAAGAACACTAACACCTGAAGCTAGCGCGTCTACCAATTCCGCCACCTTCGCACTGTCACAAAATACTGCTAAATCGTCACTTCGTCAGGAAGTGGGGTGGCTAATGGGACTCGAACCCACGACAACTGGAATCACAATCCAGGGCTCTACCAACTGAGCTATAGCCACCATTACTACTTCTTACTCACGCGGTAATATACCACCGCAGCTCCTGCGCACAAACTTAATGGCGCGCCCGACAGGATTCGAACCTGAGACCTCTGCCTCCGGAGGGCAGCGCTCTATCCAGCTGAGCTACGGGCGCGTAGCGCCGTTGCGGGAGGGGATACTACGGATTTACGCCAATCCTGTCTAGTGCTTTTTCGCAGAAATGTTGCGTTTGATTACGCTTTGCTCACTCCCGCGCACAAAAGCGCACTCCGTAGCCCCTTTTCGCCGTTTATTGGCGCGTTTCTACCCGATTTTCAACCGGATGATGTTTCTTGTGCATGCCGAAAGCGAAGTAGCACAGGCTGACGCCGGCTAAGAAAATCGCCCCGACCAGCAGGGAAACGCGCGTATCCGGGTTGATTCCCATGCCGACCAGCACGCAAACCAGAAAAGCGATGGTCAGATAGTTCACATACGGGAACATGATCGACTTAAAGCTGTGGTTTTTGATCGCTTCCTTATGGGCGCGGCGGAAATAGAGTTGGCTTATCAGCACCACGAACCACGGCACCATGCCCGGCAGCACGCTCGCGCTGTAGACATAAACGAACACCTGCTCCGGATTCGGGATGATGTAGTTCAGCGCGGAGCCCACCAACAGGCAGCCGATGGTGACGGCGATGCAGTTCACCGGCACACCGCTGGCGGAAAGCTTGGTGAGCGCCGCCGGCAGTTGGCGGTTCTTGGCCAGGGCGTACAGCATGCGGCCGCCGCTGTACATGCCGCTGTTGCAGCCGGAGAGCGCGGCGGTCAACACCACGAAGTTGATGATGCCGGCGGCAGCAACGATGCCGATCTTGGCGAAGGTCAGCACGAACGGGCTGCCGGTGGTGCCGATGCCGTTCCACGGGAAGATGGTGACAATGACGAAGATCGCACCGACATAGAAGATCAGGATGCGCCACAGGATATTGTTGATCGCGCGTTTCAGCGTCACCTGCGGGTTCTTGGCTTCCCCGGCGGTGATGCCCACCAGTTCAACCCCCTGATAGGACGCCACCACGATGCACAGCGCAAACAGGAAGCCTTTCCAGCCGCCGGCAAAGAAACCGCCGTGCGCCGTCAAATTGGCGAAACCGATAGGTTCACCGCCGTTGCCGAAGCCGAAGAAGATCACCCCCAGCCCCACCAGAATCATCACGATGATGGTGGTGACCTTGATCATGGCAAACCAGAACTCCAGCTCACCGTACAGGCGCACCGCCGCCAGGTTGGCCAACGCGACCATCGCTACGGCGATCAGCGCCGGCACCCACTGCGGTATTTCCGGGAACCAGAACTGCACATACACCCCGATGGCGGTGATTTCAGAAATGCCGACGGCAATCCACATAAACCAGTAGCCCCAGGCGGTCAGATAACCGAAGTAGGGATTCATGTACTTATGCGCGTAAACGGCAAACGACCCGGCGACCGGCTCGAGGAACAACATTTCCCCCATCGAACGCATAATGAAGAACACGAACAGCCCGGCGATAATGTAAGCCAGCAGCACCGACGGCCCCGCCCATTTCAGCGTACTGGCCGAGCCCATAAACAGGCCGACACCGATGGTGCCCCCCAGAGCGATAAGCTCGATATGCCGGGCCTCAAGGCCCCGGTGTAGCCCTTGCGGTTTCTCTTTGTGTGCCATAAATCCTCAATAATTTTTCTCGGGTCGTGTTTGCCTGCCGGCCGCTGCCGGTCGTTATTGTCATTATTAAAAGAATAAATCATCCCCTGCCGATCGGATTGGCATCAACGGGTAGTCGGAGCGAAGTGACCGTGAGAAGGACATCGTTCAGCGCTGTCGCATCAAGCTTCAGCGGCCAGGGATAATTTCCGGGCGGTATCGTTTCGCATTTCGCCGCTATAAGCAAACCGCAATTTAAAACTTTATGGAATAAATGCGACGACGTTTAGGGCCGAGGGTTATAGATATGCGGGAGAAACGCGCAAAAGCAGATTATTGGTACAGCAGACCGGAGCGGAACAGCACTTTCCGCCCCGGATGAGGGGTTACATCTTGCCGCTGTAGTAGTAGCCGACAAACTTCAACAGCTTCAACTGCCGGCCGATGCGGCTGGGTTGGCTGAGCAGGCGGTAGAGCCATTCCAGACCGAGGTTCTGCCACACCTTGGGCGCACGCTTCACATGGCCGGTAAAGACGTCGTAGGTGCCGCCCACGCCCATATACAGCGCCTGCGGATGCACCTTGCGGCAGTCGCGCATCAGAATCTCCTGCTTCGGCGATCCCATCGCCACCGTCACGATCGCGGCGCCGCTGGCACGAATACGCTCGAACAGCGCCTCGCGCTGATCCGGTTTGAAGTAGCCGTCCTGGCTGCCCACCAGGTTGACATTCCACTGGCTGCGCAGCTTTTGCTCGGTTTCCGCCAAAACCTCCGGCTTGCCGCCGACCAGGAAGACCGGCGTGCCTTCACGGCCGGCGCGTTGCATCAAGGCTTCCCACAGATCGGCGCCCGCAACGCGCGAAACGTCCGCCGCCGGGTATTTGCGGCGAATCGAGCGCACCATGCTGATGCCGTCTGCGTACTTGTACTCCGCCTCATCCAGCAACGCATGCAGCGCCTGGTCCTCTTCCGCCTTCAGGATCTTTTCCGCGTTCATGGCCACCAGCGTGCCCTGTTTTACCCGGCCGCCGTCGAACAAAAAGTCCATGCAGTGCGCCATATCGCGAAAGCCCCACAGGCTGAAACCGCGCAGCTCATACTGCGGCACCGAAATCTTTGCTTCCATCGTTCTCATTACCCTTACAAAAGACCGTTGACCCGAGGCGGCGACGCCAGCGCGCGGGTGCGCGTCACTCTGGCCTTGATCAGCCCGGCGGTATCGAACAGCCAATACAGCAACTTCGCCAGCACCAGACAGGCGCCGAAAATAATGCAGAAGAACACCACGCGCGACACGAATGAATCCACCCCTTCCCGCGCCAACACGATCATGTTGAACACCGCGCCGAAGCAGAACCCCTGCAGAATGGCCGCCTTATAGCGGTTCGGCTCGGTTTTGCCCAGCTCATACAGCCAGTCGAACCACTTGATGATCATGCCCACCAGAATCGCGCCGAACGGGATAAACAGCGCGCCGCCCATCACCACCAGCGAACCGATCAGCGTCGGCGAAATCGCCAGCCCGGAGTGGTTGTTCAGCACTTCCCAGGTGAAGTAGTTGGCCGAGTTCAGCACCACGTCCGGCCGGCCGGGCCAGAGCCAGGTAGGGATAAAGACGTAGAAATCACGCAAGATCGGCGCCAGGCCCTGGAAATCGATCTTGTCGTAATTTTGCAACAGCAGCGCCAGGTTTTCCCACGGCGAGAAGGTATCGCGGGTCAGGTAGAGGAAGGTATAAAACGCCTCCGCGCCGCTGACGTCCAGGCTGTAGCGCTTCAACGCCAGCCAGAACATGCCGACCACGCCGAATATGCCCGCCGCCGCCAGCATCCACAGCGTGATCCAGCCGCGTACGATGCCGATAAACAGGAACAGCGCGAAGGCGATGATGATGTTGGCGCGGGTGCCGCCGACGATCACGTAGGTCAGAATGCCGAACGCCACCGTCGCCACCAGGAACAAGAACCAGGCGCGCAGATCCTGCCGCAGAAAATAGACCACCAGCATCGCCGGAATGAAGAAGTAAAAGAACCGCTTGAGCGCCACGCCGGACACGTCGCTGGAGAAAATCTGGCTGTAGGAATTGAGCTTGAACAGCAGGAAGCCGTTCTGCATGAAGAAGATCCCAACGGTACCGATCGCCACCAGCGCCAGCAGCACCCAGGTCATATGGGTTTCCACCCGGTTCATGGTAAACAGCGCAGCGCGCGGCTGCGTGCGGCGCTTGCGCAGCCGGGTCTTGTAGGTAACGTAATAGATGGCGTAAAACGCCGTCGCCGACAGCAGGGCGTACAGCAGAAACTCCACCGGCACCACCTCGACGTCAAACTGGAACACCAGCAGGCAGGTCAAAGGAAAACCGAAATAAAACGTCAGCAAATACAGCAGCGAGAAGAAGACGTTGAAGTTAAAGCGCACGCGCCGAAACTCCTGATAGGTCAGCGTCAGGATAAACGTCAGGCTGACCAGATAGACGACGAACAGGCCGCCGAATTGCGCCAACGTCATGAGTGCTCTCCCGCCGCCAACGCCAGGGCTTGCTGCCAACCGTCGACATAGTTCGGATTGAAGAAGGCGATCGCCTGTTTATCCACCGCCGCCAGCTGACGCTGCGCTTCACGCACCACCGCCTCGTCCAGCGAATCGCCGTAGAACAGCACCGGCAGATGCTGTTCCGCCAAATCCTGCCAGAACGGGTTTTGCCGGCTGAGCACGAAAGGCACGCCGAACTGAATCAGCAGGCACAAGGTGCCAATCCCCTGCTGGCGATTGAAAATGAAATAGCCGAGATCGCAGGCGCGCAGAATATTGAGGTAGTCCTCAAACGCCACCTGCTGCGTGAGCAGCTGCAGGTTTTTCTCGCCGAACAGCGGCAACCCGGCGGCGCGCACCTGCTCGATGTAGGCGTCGTTATTGGCCGGATAGCCCATCGGCAGGATCACGCGCACGTCGGCGCCGAACTGCTGATGAATCGCCTGCAGCGCTTCGATATGCCGATTGCTGCGATCGCCGGAGTTACCCACCAGAATCGTCATCGGCCCGGCCAGGTTTTTCTCGACGTGAACGTCGGTCAGCGCCGGATCCATGCGGGTCGGGAAGTACAGCAGCGAGGCCGGCACCCGCGCATGGCGCTGCTGGTAGTGGATCACGTCGCCGCGGGTAGCAAACACGTTCCCCACCCGCCCCTGCGCAATGCGGCGCAGCAAATAGAACAGCCGGAATTTCCAGCTGGTGGCGTCTTCATACAGATCGGCGCCCCAAATATGCCAACTGACCTGACGCGCCTTGATCTTGCCGCTCAGCAGCGCCAACCACAGCCCCGGATTGAACTGGCCGTGCAGGAAGAAGCGCGCATCGCGATCGGCCTGAGCGCGCGCGATGACCGCCGCCGCCAGGCTTTTCTTGTCCGCATAGGGCGCAATATTCAGGGCGGGGAAATCTCCCAGTGCCGCCACATCCTTGGCCGCCACCATAAAATGCCGCGTCTGCTCAGCCGGCAAACGCGGCGCCAGCACGTCGTTGAAGAAGCGCAGCACCGTCTGGTTATGATGCGGGATATCGGATCCCAGAACGTGAATCAGTGTGGTCATACTCGTCTACGATAGATAAGAAATACGCAGCTACAGAGCGCGAAATACACGATGTAGGTTGCCATATAGGCCTGAGCCGCCCCCAGCGCGCCGTGCAGCGGGATCAGCCAGTGCGAGAACAGCGTCAGCAGCAGAAACTGGCTGACTTCCGTCAGGATATAGAAGCGCAGCGACGCTTTGGCGATCACCAGATAGCCGAACACATAAGCCCCGACTTTCAGCACGTCGCCCACCAGCTGCCAGGCAAACAGATCGCGCATGGCGACGAATTTGTCCGAAAACAGCAGCCAGATGGCGAAATCACGCAGCAGCCACACCGTAAAGCTCGCCGCCGCTACCGCCGGCAGCACGAATTTCAACGAGCGCACGATCTCCCGCGAGATGGCGCCCTTGTCCGTCAGCCGCGACAGCGTCGGCAGCAGATAGACGGTAAACGAGGCGGTGATGAACTGCAGATAGGCATCGGAAATGCTGCTGACGCCCTGCCAGATCCCCACTTCATCCCAACCGTAATGCGCGGCCAACAGGTTACGCATCATCACATAGGCCACCGGCAGCGTCACCGAAGTGATCAGCGCCATGACGGTGAACTTGCTGAGGTTGCCGGCCACGAGTTTGTCCCAGCGCGGCGCCAGGTAGCGCAACGGCAGCGTTTTGCGCCGCCACAGCATCAGCCCGGCCGGCAGCACCACCAACGCCGGCACCAGCGCCAGCCCCGCCAGCGCGCCTTCATAACCGCCCAGCTTGAAGCACAGGTAATAAGCCACCACGCCGATCAGGCTGCCGCCGATCACCGCCAGCGCATTGCCCATCGCGTCGCGATAGCCTTTCAGCACCGCCATAAACAGGTTGGCGTAGGCGATGCCCATCTGAATGAAAGCGACGGCGCGCACCACATCGACGTAATCGGCATGCCCGAACAGCCCGATGCTAATCGGTTCGGCGGCGAACAGAAACACCAGCGCCAGCAAGGTCGAAAAGCCCAGCACGATGCTCGACCCGGTGCCCACCGCCAGACGCAGACGCTGCGGATCCTGGTGGTACTCCGCCACGTATTTGGTGATACCGTTAAAAATGCCCGCGCCGGACAGCACGCCCAGCACGGTAATCAACTGGCGGAAGTTACCCGCCTGCCCCACCCCGCTGGGGCCAAACGCCACCGCCAGCAGTTTCACCACCAACAGCCCCACGCCGATTTTGATCAGCGTGGAGCCGGCGGTCCATATCGATGCTTTTGCCAACGACATATCAGGCAAAGAAACTCAGGATGGTATTGATTACCGTACGCTGATTGACATCAGACATATTGTAGAACAGCGGCAAGCGCACCAGGCGCGCGCTTTCCTGCGTGGTGTAACGATCTTCGCCGGCAAAGCGGCCAAAGCGTTCGCCGGCCGGGCAATCATGCAGCGGGATATAGTGGAACACCGCCATGATTTCGGCTTCCTTCAGGTAGTCGATAAAGGCCGTGCGCTCTTCGATATCGCGCAACTTGATATAGAACATGTGCGCGTTATGCACGCAGTCGGCCGGGATTACCGGCAGTTCGATGCGGCCTGACCGGGCCAACGGCAGGAAGCTGTCGTAGTACTTCTGCCACAGAGCCAAACGGCGCTGGTTGATGCGCTCCGCCACTTCCAGCTGGCCCCACAGGTAGGCGGCCTGCAGGTCGGACATCAGATAGCTGGAACCGATGTCGCGCCAGGTATATTTGTCTACCTGGCCACGGAAGAACTGGCTGCGGTTGGTGCCTTTTTCGCGGATGACTTCCGCCCGATCGATCAGAGCCGGATCGTTCACCAGCGTCGCGCCGCCTTCGCCGCCGGCGGTGTAGTTTTTGGTTTCATGGAAGCTGAAGCAGCCGATATGGCCAATGGTGCCCAATGCCTTGCCTTTGTAGGTCGACATCACGCCCTGCGCGGCGTCTTCCACCACGAACAGGTTATATTTCTTCGCCAGCGCCATGATGGTATCCATCTCGCAGGCCACGCCGGCATAGTGCACCGGCACAATCGCGCGGGTTTTATCGGTGATCGCCGCTTCGATTTTGGTTTCGTCGATGTTCATGGTGTCTGGACGCAGGTCGACGAACACCACTTTGGCGCCACGCAGCACAAAGGCGTTGGCGGTGGAAACGAAGGTAAAGCTTGGCATGATCACTTCGTCACCCGGCTGGATATCCAGCAGAATGGCGGCCATTTCCAACGACGCGGTGCAGGAAGGCGTCAACAACACTTTCGCGCTGCCGAAACGCTGTTCCATCCACTGCTGGCAGCGGCGGGTGAAACCGCCGTCGCCGCACAATTTGCCGCTGCCCATGGCAGCCTGCATATATTCCAGTTCAGTGCCAACAACCGGTGGAGCGTTAAATGGAATCATGTCTACCTCTGTATAACCAGTACGCGGTGCTTTCAATCACGGCACCCTGTCGTTGATAGAGTCGTAATGCGGCGATATTGCCCACCTGGGTCGCAACCCGCAGGCGCTGCATCCCCTGCTGCCGACATTCGGCGATCGCCGCCGTCATCAGCCTGGCGCCCACGCCCCGGCCGGATGCGCCGGGGAACGCCGCCAACAGGCCAATGCGCATTTCCTGGCCGCCAATGTCACGCAGGCTGACAAAGCCTTCGGGTTGCCCCTGGCTATCCAGCACCAGCAAGCATTGATGATCAAAGGTGCCCAGAACGGCCTTTTCGATCCACAAAGCATAAAACCGGCCGCTGTCATCAGGTTGATACCAGGGCGTGCGAAAGCGGCTGACGGTGAACGCCTGAGCCGCCGCGGTGCGCAATGCCGGGATATCGGCCTCGGTTGCCAGACGGGAGATCTGGGCGGCGGAACCCGGTTCAACCGCTAGATCACTCTCAAGAGCCAGAACCAGATCGACTTCGCCCTCAACCAGGCGAAATCCCAAATCAGCCAGGCCGTCCGCCAACGCGAGGTGCTGCGCGGGAATTTTGGCCTGCACCAGGTTATAAGCCGCCAGATCGGCCTCGGCAAGCGCCGGAGCCGAGGAGGAAAAACCGAGTTTCGCGCTGTCGAGCGCGAAAAACTCGCTTTCCCATGACAAAGGCTCAATAGTGGCGTGGACGCGCATGCAGCAGATCCAGCAAATACTTGCCGTAGCCCGTTTTGGACAATGAAGTGGCGGCGCGTTTCAGTTCCTTATCATCCAGCCAACCGTTACGCCAGGCAATCTCTTCCAGACAGGCGATTTTAAAGCCCTGGCGTTTTTCTACCGTCTGCACAAAGCTGCTGGCTTCCAGCAGGCTGTCGTGAGTCCCGGTGTCCAACCAGGCGAAACCACGTCCCAACAGCTCGACGGTCAGTTCACCGCGCTCCAGATACATCTGGTTGATGCTGGTGATTTCCAACTCGCCGCGCTCGGAAGGTTTCACCTGCTTGGCAAACTCCACCACCTGGCTATCGTAGAAGTACAGGCCGGTCACCGCCCAATCAGATTTCGGTTTCTTCGGTTTTTCTTCGATCGACAGCGCACGGAAGTTGTCGTCAAACTCCACGACGCCAAAGCGCTCAGGATCCATGACCTGATAACCGAACACGGTGGCACCTTCGGTGCGGGCCGCGACGGTTTTTAATTTCGGGCTGAAAGATTGGCCGAAGAAGATATTATCTCCCAACACCAGGCAGCAAGAATCGCCGTTGATAAACTCCTCGCCGATCAGAAACGCCTGCGCCAAACCTTCCGGCTTAGGCTGCGCAGCGTAGCTGAGATTGACGCCGAACTGTTCGCCGTTACCCAGTAAACGCTCGAAGGACGGCAGATCTTCCGGGGTCGAGATGATCAAAATGTCGCGGATCCCCGCCAGCATCAGCACCGACATAGGGTAATAGATCATCGGCTTGTCATAAATCGGCAGCAGTTGCTTTGACACGCCACGAGTAATCGGATGCAGACGCGTACCGGAACCGCCGGCCAGAATAATACCTTTCATACGTACTCCAAAACCCGCCGCGCCGCCGCAAAGCGCGCGCGGCGTTAAATTAATCTGACAACCCCAAACGCTCGCCGGCATAAGAGCCGTCTTGCACCCGGCGCCACCAGGTTTCGTTAGCCAAATACCAGGCTACCGTCTTGCGAATGCCGCTTTCGAACGTTTCCTGCGGCCGCCAGCCCAGCTCACGATCGATTTTGCCGGCGTCGATGGCGTAACGCATATCGTGGCCCGGGCGATCCTTCACGTAAGTGATCAGATCGCGGTAGTTCGCCACGCCCTGCGGCTTGTTCGGTGCCAGTTCTTCCAGCAGATCGCAAATGGTCTGCACCACTTCGATATTCTTGCGCTCGTTATGGCCGCCGATATTGTAAGTTTCGCCTACCACGCCTTCGGTCACGACCTGATAGAGCGCGCGCGCGTGATCCTCGACATACAGCCAGTCGCGCACCTGTGCGCCGTTGCCGTATACCGGCAGCGATTTGCCGGCCACCGCATTCAGGATCACCAACGGGATCAGCTTCTCCGGGAAGTGATAAGGGCCGTAGTTGTTCGAGCAGTTGGTCACGAGGGTCGGCAAACCGTAGGTGCGCAACCAGGCGCGCACCAGATGATCGCTCGACGCCTTGGAGGCGGAATACGGACTGCTCGGCGCATACGGCGTGGTTTCGGTGAACAGATCGTCGGTGCCGTGCAGGTCGCCGTACACTTCGTCGGTGGAGATATGATGGAAACGGAAAGCCTGCTTCTTCTCCGCTGCCAACGGCTGCCAGTAATGGCGCGCCGCTTCCAGCATGGTGTAAGTGCCCACCACGTTGGTCTCGATAAAGGCCGCCGGGCCGTCGATAGAGCGATCGACGTGGCTTTCCGCCGCCAGGTGCATCACCACGTCCGGCTGATACTGGGCAAATACCCGATCCAGTTCGGCACGATCGCAGATGTCGACCTGCTCGAAAGCATAGCGCTCGCTCTCGGCCACCACCGCCAGCGACTCGAGGTTACCGGCATAGGTCAGCTTATCCACCACCACCACGCTATCGCCGGTGGCCTCGATGATGTGCCGCACGACTGCGGAGCCAATGAAACCGGCACCACCGGTCACTAAAATACGTTTCAACGCCATACTCCTTTGGTATCAACAACCCATGTTTGTTTTACATCTTCCGGCCGGATGGCCTTGAACTGCTGGTGATCGACCAACATCACGATCACATCAGCCTGCTGCAACGCTTCCGCGATTGGCGTCAACGTCACATGGCCAGCCAGCGACTTCGGCAACTGTTCGACGTTCGGTTCCACCGCCAGCGTTTCGCCGACGTGCCATTCGGCGATCAGGTGCGCCACTTCTACCGCCGGGCTTTCACGCAAATCATCGATATTCGGTTTGAAGGCCAGGCCGAAGCAGGCAATTTTCACCTCGGACGCGCGCTTGTCGGTGGCGGCCAGACAATCGGCCACCGCCGCTTTCACCCGGTCGACCACCCACAGCGGTTTGCCGTCGTTCACCAGGCGTGCGGTGTGGATCAGGCGCGCCTGCTGCGGATTCTGCGCCACGATAAACCACGGATCGACGGCAATGCAGTGACCGCCGACGCCCGGCCCCGGCTGCAGAATATTCACCCGCGGATGGCGGTTCGCCAGGCGGATCAGTTCCCAGACGTTGATCCCCTGCTCGGCGCAGATCAGCGACAGTTCGTTGGCAAAGGCGATATTCACGTCGCGGAAGCTGTTTTCCGTCAGCTTGCACATCTCGGCGGTGCGCGAGTTGGTGATCACGCATTCGCCCTCGAGGAAAATCTTGTACAGCGCGCTGGCACGTTCCGAGCACTTCGGCGTCATGCCGCCGATCACGCGGTCGTTTTGAATCAGCTCCACCATCACCTGCCCCGGCAACACGCGCTCCGGGCAGTAGGCGATATTCACGTCCGCCGCTTCGCCCGCGTGCTGCGGGAAGCTGAGATCGCTGCGCGCCTGCGCCAGCCAGTCCGCCATTTGTTCGGTGGCCCCCACCGGCGAGGTGGACTCCAGGATCACCAGATCGCCTTTTTTCAGCACCGGCGCCAGCGATTTCGCCGCCGCTTCGACATAGGCCAGATCCGGCTCGTGATCGCCCTTGAACGGCGTAGGCACCGCGATCAGGAACGCATCGGCCGCCAGCGGTTTGGTCACCGCCCGCAGGAAACCGCCGTCGACGGCGTCCTTGACCACTTTGTCCAGATCCGGTTCGACGATGTGGATCGCGCCGCGGTTAATGGTATCTACCGCATGTTGGTTAACATCTACACCCACCACTTTTTTCTTGCGGGAAGCGAACGCCGCCGCCGTTGGCAAGCCGATATAACCCAGGCCGATAACCGAAATAGTGTCAAAACTCATAGTGTCACCTGATGATTCTTTAAAGCTTCGAGGATACGCTGACAGGCATGTCCGTCACCGTATGGGTTATGCGCCCGACTCATCGCGTGATATTCGCTTTCGTCCGTCAACAGCCGGGTCACCGCTTCAACAATTTTGGCCACATCGGTGCCGACCAGACGCACCGTGCCCGCATCTATCGCTTCCGGGCGTTCGGTGGTGTCGCGCATCACCAGCACCGGTTTACCTAACGATGGCGCCTCTTCCTGAATGCCACCGGAATCGGTCAGGATCATGTAAGCCTGGGTCATCAAATAGACAAACGGCAGATAATCCTGCGGCTCGATCAGCATGACGTTGTCGATGCCTTTCAAAATGCGATTCACCGGCTCACTGACGTTCGGATTGAGATGCACCGGATACACCACCTGTACTTCCGGGTGATTGCGGGCGATCTCCGCCAGCGCGCTGCAAATTCGCTCAAAGCCGCCGCCAAAGCTTTCGCGGCGATGACCGGTGACCAGGATCAGTTTCTTGTCGGCGTCGAGGAACGGATAACGCTGTGCCAGGCCAGCCCGCAGCGCGGCATCGCTCATCACGCGGTCACGCACCCAGAACAGCGCGTCGATCACCGTATTGCCGGTCACGAAAATACGGTTGTCCGGCAGCAGCTCGCGCAACAGATTTTGGCGCGAGTTCTCGGTTGGCGCGAAATGGTACATCGCCAGGTGGCCGGTCAGTTTGCGGTTGGCCTCTTCCGGCCAGGGAGAATACAGATTGCCGGTGCGCAGCCCGGCCTCGACATGCCCGACGGGGATGCGTTGATAGAACGCCGCCAGGCTGGTCGCCAGCGTGGTGGTGGTATCGCCGTGCACCAGCACTACGTCCGGTTTGAAGTCTTCCAGTACCCCTTTCAGCCCTTCCAGGATGCGGCAGGTGATTTCCGTTAGCCCCTGGCCGGGTTTCATGATGTTCAGGTCGTAATTCGGCGTGATCTCAAACAACCGCAATACCTGATCCAACATCTCACGATGCTGCGCCGTTACGCAGACTCTTGCGTCAAAAGCCTCATCCTGGGCCAGTGCATGTACCAGCGGCGCCATTTTGATGGCTTCAGGTCTGGTGCCGAAAACAGTCAACACTTTCACAGCGACTCTCTTTTGGTCGGTTAATCGCAGGCCCCGCCTGCGAATCGGGCGCTCACGCGCCCTGCATCAGATTATTATATTATTTTTTAACTACGCGGCCGACGCGCCAAGGCAACGCCCGCGCCAACCAAAGCGCCCATCGCGCCCCACAGAATCAGCCAGAATACCCGGCGCGGGCTGTCGCGTTTTACCGGCTCTTCCGGCGTGCGCAAATAACGATAGGTCTGGAACTTCTCATCCAACGTCGGGCCAACGTTCAGCGTCGCCAGCATCGCACGGTTCTGATCGTAATCCAGGTCATAGGTCGGGCCGGAGGCCTGCAGACCTTCCAGACGCGCCTGCAGCATTGGCCGGCCCAGCAGGAACAGATCCGAATCCGGCAGTTGCTCGGCCGGGGTGTCGGTCTGCGCGCGGCTGATCCCCTGGCTTTCGGCGATTTTCAGCGCCTGCTGCGTGGTGTTCAGCTCGCGCTTGTAAACCGAATCCGCCACCGCTTCCTGCCGCTTGACCTGCGCCTTCATTGAGGTAGTGCGAGCGGCCCACGCCCCCTGGATCTCTTCGTTCAGGTGCAGGGCAGCGCGGTGGCTGGCGAAGGCCACGTATTGACGCAGCAGGCGGTTGGCGTCCGCGGCAGTTTCCGCCGTCAGCTTCACGCCGTCGTTCGGCACTTTCTTGTCGTCGCGCGGCGTGAACAGGATGTTGTTGATCAGCTCGTCGAGCAGCGCCGCATCCGCGCGGGCATCCCCTTCCTGACGTTGCTTGTAGTAATCGCTCTGCAGCCAGAAATCGCGACGCGTATCGTAAGCCGCCAGCTGCATGATGAACTCATTGTAGGCTTCGTCCGCGATGCTCGGCTGATCGCCGGCCGTCGCCGGCAGCGTGCGCACATCCAGATTGCGCAGGAACTGCTGCTGGGAGTAGTAACCGCCCAGCGCATTCACCGTGGGTTTGTCGGTGATTGCGGTCGCGCTCCATTCTTGCTTTACCAGATAAGAGACGATCAGCGCGACCGCCGCGAACAGCACCGCAATGCCGATAATCCACGGTTTGCCGCGCCACAGGGTGCAGCACAGGCCGCGGATATCGAGTTCGTTATCCACCGCCGGGGTATGCTTGTCAGACGTTGTTTCTGGATTCATCACAGCCAAAAAGCCTCTGGTTAAGATACTTGCTTGTTATCGCTCGAACGCCGCAGGCGACGCTTGATACGCTTAATGTACCGCGCAACCCGCCAGGCGCGCTTGATGCAGTAACCGTACAGGAAGAAAGCAAGCAAGAATAATGCCAACATAACCCACTCTGGGATAAAAGTCAGGCGTTCGCCGATCACGCCAACCGCCGCCAGCAATGCGGCCGCCAGGGTAATCAACACAAAAGCCTGCCGCGGCGTAAAGCCGGCTCGCATGATCAGGTGGTGAATATGTTGACGATCGGGAGAGAAGGGGCTCATCCCCTTGCGTAAACGACGATACATGATTGCTATCATGTCCATCAGCGGAATAGCGATGATCCACAGTGCGGTCACCGGATTAATCGAGTGTGCCTTGCCCTGCGAGCTTTGCAGCAGCAGCCAAATGGCGGTAAAGCCGATCAGGGTACTGCCGGCGTCCCCCATGAACACCTTATAACGGCGGCCGAGAATGCCGAGGTTGAGCAAAATATAGGGAACGATGGTGGCGATCATCGCAAAGCACCAGAACGCCATCTCATGGTGGCCGCTCAGGTACAGCAACAGACCCAGCGCGCCGAAGGAGACGCACGACAGCCCACCCAGCAGGCCATCAATGCCGTCGACCATGTTGAAGGCGTTGATCGCCGCCCATACCGCAAACAGCGTCACCAGATAGCCGAACGGCCCCAGCAACATCTCCCAGTCGCCCAGTACATGGCCGAAGCTGCGCAGATACAGACCGGCGAACACCATCATGGCGATGCCGACCAACGCCTGCACCAGGGCGCGGATTTTAACGCTGATGTCGAAACGATCGTCGAGCGCGCCCACAAACACCAGAATGCCGGCGCAGGTCAGATAAAGCTTGGCGTGCGCGATAGGTTGTTCGGAAATCCAAAACGCGAAGCACAATCCGGCATAAACGGAAATACCGCCGACCAGTGGAATCAGCCCCTGATGGCGTTTGCGATAATTGGGTTTATCTACCAGACCAATACGTTTTGCCGCCTTGCGGGCAACAAAGAGAAAAGCCAAAGAAAACAGGAAAACAAATAGAATTTCAGTACTCATAGTGAGTAAGTTCACAGTTAACAGATCTCTGTAGAAGATAAGGCAGCTTACCACGGGCAATAGCTTGTGCCATCGACCCCCGCCACCTTTCGGTCATTTCCTATGACAACGGTGATTCATGCCTATTTTCTTCGCATCGGCTGACAAAACGACAGCAGCAAAGCCGACCGGCGCAGAGCCGACCGACAAACAAGATGAATTCTCAATAAGTCGAGGAAACAACTTACTTTTCCATTACTGCTACTTATCGTATCCGCCAAAAGCGAAAAACGCCACGACTAGGCGTGGCGTTCAGCGAATTTTTTAACGAATTATGAGCGTTTCATCATATCGAAGAATTCATCGTTGGTTTTAGTCATCGCCAACTTATTAATGAGGAACTCCATCGCATCAATCTCACCCATCGGGTGAATGATTTTGCGCAGGATCCACATTTTTTGCAGCTCTTCGGAAGTGGTGAGCAGCTCTTCTTTACGGGTACCGGAGCGGTTGTAATCGATCGCAGGGAATACGCGTTTCTCGGCGATTTTACGCGCCAGGTGCAATTCCATGTTGCCGGTACCTTTGAATTCTTCGTAGATCACTTCGTCCATCTTCGAACCGGTATCAACCAGCGCGGTCGCGATGATGGTCAGGCTGCCGCCCTCTTCCACGTTACGTGCCGCACCGAAGAAACGCTTCGGACGATGCAGGGCGTTGGCGTCCACACCACCGGTCAGCACCTTGCCGGAAGCCGGTACCACGGTGTTGTAGGCACGCGCCAGACGGGTGATGGAGTCGAGCAGAATGATCACGTCTTTCTTGTGCTCAACCAGGCGCTTGGCCTTCTCGATCACCATTTCGGCCACTTGCACGTGGCGCGAAGCCGGCTCGTCGAAGGTCGATGCGATCACTTCGCCTTTCACCAGACGCTGCATCTCGGTCACTTCTTCCGGACGTTCGTCGATCAGCAGCACCATCAGCACGCAGTCTGGGTGGTTGTAGGCGATGCTCTGCGCAATGTTCTGCAGCAGCATGGTTTTACCGGCTTTCGGCGGCGCCACGATCAGGCCACGCTGGCCACGGCCAATCGGTGCCGCCAGATCCAGTACGCGCGCCGTCAGGTCTTCGGTCGAGCCGTTGCCGCGCTCCATCCGCAGACGGGAATTGGCGTGCAGCGGCGTCAGGTTCTCGAACAGGATCTTGCTGCGGGCGTTTTCCGGCTTGTCGTAGTTGACTTCGTTGACTTTCAACAGGGCAAAATAGCGCTCGCCTTCTTTTGGCGGGCGAATCTTACCGGAAATGGTGTCACCTGTGCGGAGGTTGAAGCGGCGGATTTGGCTAGGGGATACGTAGATGTCGTCGGGACCGGCGAGGTAGGAACTGTCTCCAGAGCGGAGGAAACCGAATCCATCCTGCAATATCTCGAGCACGCCGTCGCCGAAGATATCTTCTCCGCTTTTCGCATGTTGCTTCAGAATGGAGAAGATAATGTCCTGCTTGCGCATGCGGGCAAGGTTTTCCAGCCCCATATTTTCGCCGAGAGTAATCAGCTCAGAAACCGGCGTATTCTTTAATTCGGTAAGATTCATAGTGGTGGGTTCTTAAACTCGGGGTATGTCTCGAACTTGTATCGTGAATGGTATGGCAGCGAGATGCGTGCCTGTTTACTGGACGTTCGATCACCGGGCGCAGAGCCGTCGCGGTAAGAAATGGCTTACATCGGGCGCACGCATTGACGGTTGAAGATCGAAGGTACCTTAAAAATGATTTTTGCAAAACCGTTTGATTGCCAAAACACGGGCTGAGTTCAGTTTACTTTCAACGCCAGTGATTCGACACAGAGTATAGCTTTAGATTCAAACTCTTTAGATTTAAAACTTCGGGCAAGTTCTATATGCAGTGTGGTTAAACTTAACACGCTTCTTGGCAGGCGTCTAGCGGTGAATTGAACATCACCGCCAGGCGCCTGATACTGGGCTTCCCGCCCGATTACAGATTCGCGTTCAGGAAATCTTTGAGCTGACCTTTGGACAACGCGCCAACCTTGGTCGCGGCCACTTCACCGTTCTTGAACAGCAACAGCGTAGGGATGCCACGGATACCGTACTTGGGCGCGGTAGCCGGGTTCTGATCGATATTCAGCTTGGTGATGGTCAGTTTGCCTTCGAACTCTTCGGCAATCTCATCCAGAATCGGAGCAATCATCTTGCACGGCCCACACCATTCAGCCCAGAAATCGACCAGGATCGGCCCTTCCGCTTTCAGCACGTCAGCGTCGAAGCTGCTGTCAGTCAGGTGAATAATTTTATCGCTCATGTTCTACTCCACAGGATTATGTCTACCTTGTTGGTGTAGCATTAACCAACTCAAGGTGATTTTATTGCACCGCGTTTATTTCAACGGATGTGCTTTCGTAAAGCAATAGTTAGCTGATATTCTACCACACTATGAGCAAAACACACTTGACTGAACAGAAGTTTTCCGACTTCGCCCTGCACCCGTTAGTCCTTGAAGCCCTTGAGAAAAAAGGGTTTCACAATTGCACGCCCATCCAGGCGTTAGCATTGCCGCTCACGCTCTCCGGGCGTGACGTTGCAGGTCAGGCGCAAACCGGTACCGGAAAGACGCTGGCGTTTTTGGCGTCTACTTTTCACTATTTGCTGACTCACCCGGCGAAACAGGATCGCCAGACCAATCAGCCGCGCGCCTTGATCATGGCGCCTACGCGTGAACTGGCGGTGCAAATCCACTCCGACGCAGAAGCGCTCTCCCAGAGCACCGGCCTGAAACTGGGCCTGGCCTACGGCGGCGACGGCTACGACAAACAGCTGAAAGTGCTGGAAAGCGGCGTGGACATTCTGATTGGCACCACCGGCCGTTTAATCGATTACACCAAGCAGAACTATGTCGATCTCGGCGCGATGCAGGTTGTCGTGCTGGATGAAGCCGATCGCATGTACGATCTCGGCTTTATCAAAGACATCCGTTGGCTGTTCCGCCGCATGCCTGCGGCCGATCAACGCCTGAACATGCTGTTCTCCGCCACCCTGTCCTATCGCGTACGCGAGCTGGCCTTCGAGCAGATGAACAACGCCGAATATGTTGAAGTGGAACCGGAACAGAAAACCGGCCACCGCATTAAAGAAGAGCTGTTCTACCCGTCCAACGAAGAAAAAATGCGTCTGCTGCAGACGCTGATCGAAGAAGAGTGGCCGGATCGCGCCATCATCTTCGCCAACACCAAGCACCGCTGCGAAGACATCTGGGGCCATCTGGCCGCCGACGGTCACCGCGTGGGCCTGCTGACCGGTGACGTGGCGCAGAAAAAACGCCTGCGCATCCTTGACGACTTCACCAAGGGCAACCTCGACATCCTGGTCGCCACCGACGTCGCCGCGCGCGGTCTGCACATCCCTGCCGTCACGCACGTCTTCAACTACGATCTGCCTGACGACTGCGAAGACTACGTGCACCGCATCGGCCGTACCGGCCGCGCAGGCGCCAGCGGCCACTCCATCAGCCTGGCGTGTGAAGAGTACGCGCTCAACCTGCCGGCGATCGAGACCTATATCGACCACAGCATTCCGGTAAGTAAGTACAACAGCGATGCGCTGCTGACCGATCTGCCGGCGCCGAAACGCCTGTCGCGCCCGCGCGGCGGCAACGGCCCACGTCGCAACTCCGCGCCTCGTCGCGGCGGCGCGCCGCGCAACAACCGTAAACGCTCGAGCTGATCGCCATGCTCAGCTCCAGCACGCTTTATGCTGCCATCGATCTCGGCTCCAACAGCTTCCACATGTTAGTGGTGCGCGAGGTGGCCGGCAGCATTCAGACCCTGGCGCGGATCAAGCGCAAGGTGCGCCTGGCGGCCGGGCTGGATCAGAACAATCACCTGTCGCATGAGGCCATGCAACGCGGCTGGCAGTGCCTGCGGCTGTTCTCCGAACGCCTGCAGGACATTCCGCGCGAGCAGATCCGCGTCGTCGCCACCGCCACGCTGCGCCTGGCGTCCAACGCCGATGAGTTCCTGCAGGCCGCCGAGCAAATCCTCGGCTGCCCGGTACAGGTGATCAGCGGCGAAGAAGAAGCACGGCTGATTTATCACGGCGTCGCGCACACCACCGGCGGACCGGATCGGCGGCTGGTCGTCGACATCGGCGGCGGCAGCACCGAACTGGTCACCGGCACCGGCGCACAAGCATCGCAGCTGTATAGCCTGTCGATGGGCTGCGTCACCTGGCTGGAGCGCTACTTCAGCGATCGCAACCTCGGGCAAGAAAACTTCGAGCGCGCCGAACAGGCCGCGCGCGAAATGGTGCGCCCGATCGCACCGCAGCTGCGCCAGCAAGGTTGGCAGATCTGCGTCGGCGCTTCCGGCACCGTACAGGCGCTGCAGGAGATCATGGTGGCGCAAGGCATGGATGAGCGCATCACCCTGCCCAAGCTGCGCCAGCTGAAACAGCGCGCCATTCAGTGCGGCAAGCTGGAAGAGCTGGAGATCGAAGGGTTGACACTGGAGCGCGCGCTGGTGTTCCCGAGCGGCCTGTCCATTCTGTTGGCCATATTCCAGGAACTGGGCATCGAGAGCATGATGCTGGCCGGCGGGGCGCTGCGTGAAGGCCTGGTTTACGGCATGCTGCATCTGCCGGTGGAGCAGGATATTCGCATCCGCACCATCCGCAACCTGCAGCGCCGCTACCTGATCGACACCGAGCAGGCCGAACGCGTCAGCCAACTCGCCGCCAACTTCTCGCAGCAGGTCGCCAACGAGTGGCAGCTGGATGCGCGATGTCGCGAGCTGTTGCACAGCGCCAGTCTGATCCACGAACTCGGCCTCAGCGTCGATTTCAAGCAGGCGCCGCAACACGCCGCCTACCTGATCCGCCACCTGGACTTACCCGGCTTTACCCCGGCGCAGAAAAAACTGCTGGCCACCCTGCTGCAAAACCAGAGCAACCCCCTCGACCTGTCGCTGTTGAACCAGCAAAACGCCCTGCCGCCGCGCACTGCGCAGCGTCTGTGCCGCATTTTGCGCCTGGCGATCATCTTCGCCAGCCGCCGCCGCGATGACACGCTGCCGGCGGTGCGGTTGCGCGCCAATCAGGACGATGAACTGACGGTGATCTTGCCGCCGGGTTGGCTGGAACAGCATCCGCTGCGCGCCGAGGCGCTGGAGCAGGAAAGCCACTGGCAGAGCTACGTCCACTGGACGCTGCGGTTGGAAGAACAGCGTTGAAATGACCAGGGCGCGATTCACGCCTGAGGTTAATGGCAAACCTGATGACATTGCCAAGTTTACATAAGACAGCATATAAAAAATAAGGAAAATCAATTCATTGATTTTCGACTGATAACCACAAAGGAGGAAAAACCACGCTTTTTCCTCCTTTGTCAGTCATCTAGCCCTGTCTTTTTAATTCCCGCCTTTGGCCTTGGCCAGCTGGGCGCGGATATTGGCCAGATGGCTCTGCCCTTTCTGCATCCGCTCCTGCGGGCTCACCACTTTGCGCTCGGTTTCCCATGCCAAATCGTCCTGCGGCAGCTCCAGCAGGAAGCGGCTCGGCTCCGGCCGCACCAGCTCGCCGTACTGACGGCGCTCGCGGCACAGGGTGAAAATCAGCTCTTTTTGCGCGCGGGTGATCCCCACATAGGCCAGACGCCGCTCTTCATCGACATTGTCTTCATCGATGCTGCTCTGGTGCGGCAGCAGGCCCTCTTCCATGCCCACCAGGAACACGTAGGGGAACTCCAGCCCCTTGGAGGCGTGCAGCGTCATCAGCTGTACCTGATCCAGCTCTTCTTCGCTTTCACCGCGTTCCATCATGTCGCGCAGGGTGAAGCGCGTCACCACCTGGGTCAGCGTCATCGGCTCGTCCAGATCGCTGCCTTCCAGCATCTCCGTCATCCAGCCGAACAGCGTATTGACGTTCTTCATTCGCATTTCGGCGGCCTTCGGGCTGGTCGAGGTTTCAAACAGCCAGCTCTCATAATCCACGCCGCGGATCAGATCGCGCACCGCCGCCACCGGCTCACGTTCCGCCTGCTGGGCGATGCCGCCCAGCCAGTGGGTGAAACGCTGCAACGATTCCAGCCCGCGTCCGGTCAAGTGCTGGCTCAGCCCCAGATCGAAACTGGCGTGGAATAAACTCTTGTTGCGCTGGTTGGCCCATTCGCCGAGCTTCTGCAGCGTCGCCGGGCCGATCTCGCGCTTGGGGGTATTGACGATGCGCAGGAAGGCGCTGTCGTCCTCCGGGTTGGTCAGCACGCGCAGGTAGGCCAGCAAATCCTTGATCTCGGGGCGCGAGAAGAATGAGGTGCCGCCGGAAATCTTGTACGGAATGCGGTTCTGCATCAGCATCTTTTCAAACACCCGCGACTGGTGGTTGCCGCGGTACAGGATCGCATAGTCGCCGTAGTTGGTCTTTTTCACGAAGTGGTGGGCTATCAACTCTCCCACCACCCGCTCGGCTTCGTGATCCTCGTTGTTGGCGGTCACCACCTTCAGCTCTTCGCCATACCCCAGCTCGGAAAACAGCCGCTTTTCAAACACGTGCGGGTTATTGGCGATCAGAATGTTGGCCGCCTTCAGAATGCGCTCGCTGGAACGGTAGTTTTGCTCCAGCTTGATCACCTGCAGCGCCGGGAAATCTTCCTTCAGCAGCACCAGGTTCTGCGGCCGCGCGCCGCGCCAGGAGTAGATCGACTGGTCGTCGTCACCCACCACGGTAAAGCGCGCGCGGTTGCCCACCAGCAGCTTAACCAGCTCGTACTGGCTGGTGTTGGTATCCTGGTACTCATCCACCAGCAGATAGCGAATACGCTGCTGCCAGCGTTCGCGCACCTCTTCGTTGCGTTGCAGCAACAGCGTCGGCAACAGGATCAGGTCATCGAAGTCCAGCACGTTGCACGCCCGCATATGGGCGTGGTACAGACCGTAGCAGTGGGCGAACAGCTTGTCGCGCTCCGAGCGCGCCAGCGCCGCTGCCCGCTGGGGATCGATCAGGTCGTTTTTCCAGTTGGAGATGGTCGAAATCAGCTGCGCTACCAGCGTTTTGTCACTTTCCAGCCACTTTTCGGTCAGCTCTTTCAACAGCGCCAGCTGATCCTGATCGTCAAACAGCGAAAAGTTGGACTTCATCCCCAACGCCACGTATTCCCGCTTGATGATCTCCAGCCCCAGGGTATGGAAAGTGGAAATCATCAGCCCGCGCGCCTCTTTGCGCCCCAGAGTTTGCGACACGCGCTCTTTCATCTCGCGCGCGGCCTTGTTGGTAAAGGTCACGGCGGCGATGTGCCGCGCCTGATAACCGCAATGGTGGATCAGGTGGGCTATCTTGTTGGTGATAACGCGCGTCTTGCCGGAACCGGCACCGGCCAACACCAGGCAGGGCCCGGTAACGAATTCGACGGCTTGTTGTTGGCTGGGGTTTAATCGCATGGTGCTGGCTTGCTCGGCTGTAAAACGTGGAAGGGAATTGTAGCAGAAAGCGCCGATGAGATTTAGCGGGTATAATCAGCGCAATTTTCGCATCGACAAAGGCAATACCATGGCAAAAACGGCGTGCGCCCTGCACATTCTGGTAGACAATGAAAAGCTGGCCAACGAGCTGCTGGCCAAGCTGAAGCGCGGCGTCAGCTTCGACACGCTGGCGCGCAAATACTCGAGCTGCCCGTCAAAACGCAACGGCGGCTCGCTGGGCGAATTCAACAAGGGCGCGATGGTGCCGGCGTTCGATAAAGCGGTGTTCAGCATTCCGCTGCTCAAACCTTACGGCCCGGTCAAAACCCAGTTCGGTTACCACATCATCAAGGTGCTGTACCGCAACTGAGGGGGCCTGAGCCCCCTGCTGGGCATTACTGCGCGCCGGCGTCCGTCGCCGGTGCAGCCACCGCGGCGTCGGCCGGTTTGGCTTCCTCCGTCACCACCGCCGGCGCCGGCATCATGATGCCGTCATAGGTTTCCTGCAGCTGCTTCATGCTCATTTCCGGCTCGCCCTTCGGCTGCATCAGCACCAGCGTCGCCTCCTGAGAAAGCTGCAGCTTCAGCGCCTGATTCAGCGTCTCCAGCGTCAGGCTGGACAGGAACTCCTGGCGCAGCTTCTGATACAGTTCCGGCGCGATATCCACCACCCCGCTCTGCTGCGAACGCAGGCGCTGGCTCATCAGCACATCGGTGTCGGTGCGGGCGTAGGTCGCGAACAGCTTGCTCAGCTGATCGTTTTTCTGCGCCAGCAGCGCATCGAATTCTTCTTTCGACAGGCCGTTGTCACGCACGTTGGCCAGCTCGCGGGCGATAAAGCCCAGGCTGCCGTTCAGGTTGTTGTTCGGCGTATCCAGATGGATGGCGCACTGCCCGCGCTGGTACTGCACGCGGCAGTCAAAGCCCAGATGCAGGCTCTTCTGGTCGCTTTTTTCCAGCGTCTGCTGGAGATGCCAGAACAGCGCCTCGCGGGCGAGATCGCCACGCCAGTAACGGAGCAGGCTCTGCGAATCGCGAATCGGATGCCACGGCGAATCCCACATGATCGACAGCGTATCCTGTTTCACCTGCTCGCTGATCAGGCTCACCGGCTGTTGCGGCAGCGGCGTCAGCGTCGGCATCGGGGCCGGGGTTTCACGTTTGCCCTGCAGCGGCGAGAACGCCTTGTTGATCTGCTCGCCCAGGCTGCGGCTGTCGACCTTGCCGACAACGAACAGCGTCATGGCATCCGGGGTATACCACTGTTGATAGAATTTCTTCAGCTGTTCGAGGTTGACCGGCCGTTTCGCCGGCTGCGCCGGATCGTGCGCCAGCAGCGTCGAGCCTTTCAGGCGGTAACGCCACCAGACGTCTTGGGTATTGGGCGGGAAAGTGCCGACCGGATTGATGGTGGAGTTCATCACCGCGTGCACCGTATGCTCGTCGATCGCCAGTTTGCCGGTGGTGTCCGCCAGCCAGGCCAGCGCTTCTTTCAGCAGGTCAGGCCGGTTATTCGGCAGGCTGAGATTATACATGGTGAAATCATACGAGATGATAGCCGGCGGCAGCGGCCGCTCGTTATCCACGCTCTGCTGCCACAGGGCGCGCAGCTGCGGCGCGGTAAAGCTTTCACTGCGCGTCAACGCCAGCCGCGGCAACAGCTGGGCGAAGCCGGTCTGTTGCGAAGACTCCACCAGAGAGCCGGTATTGACGATCAGCCGCAGTTCCACGCGGTCGCTTGGCCGCTGCGGCGTATCGAGAATTTGCCATGAAAACCCGTTGGCCAGCGCCCCCTGCTGCCAGGCAGGATCGGGTTGTAGTGCTTCAGCCTGCACGCTGCTACTGGCTGCAGCCAATAGCAGCCCACCAACTATAAGATGAATTCTGGTGCCCTGCATGTGAACCCCTACTTAATGACTATCCAATTTCTTATGCAAATGCGTGTATTCCATTCAATGGAATCATAAAAATACGCCCTGAGTTTCACAGTGGGGCGGAAAGCAGAAAGTGTACCATCGTGTTAGACCGCGCGCCTTTGCGGATGTCACTCATTAGAGTGAAAAATAATAGATAGCGGGGTTTTTAATGCAAGAAATCGTTACGAGGCAGGGGGAAAACCTCACCGGCCGCGGCTGCGGCCGGTGATTCGCCGTCAATATCAGGCGGAAGGCAGCGTTTTGTCCGCGCCGGCGTTTTTGTTGTTCAGCGTGGCTTTCAGCTGTTTCTCATCCAGTTGGCCGCACCACTTCGCCACGACCACGGTCGCCACCCCGTTGCCCACCAGGTTGGTCAGCGCGCGGGCTTCCGACATGAAGCGGTCGATACCGAGGATCAGCGCCAGGCCGGCCAACGGCAGGTGGCCGACGGCGGAGATGGTGGCGGCCAACACGATAAAGCCGCTGCCGGTCACGCCCGCCGCCCCTTTGGAGGAGAGCAGCAACACCACCAGCAGGGTAATCTGATGCATGATGTCCATGTGGGTGTTGGTCGCCTGTGCGATAAACACCGCGGCCATGGTCAGGTAAATAGAGGTGCCGTCCAGATTGAAGGAGTACCCGGTCGGGATCACCAGGCCCACCACCGATTTCTTGCAGCCCAGCCTCTCCATTTTATCCAGCATGCGCGGCAGCGCGGACTCGGACGACGAGGTCCCCAGCACGATCAGCAGCTCTTCTTTGATGTAGTTGACGAATTTGAAGATGCTGAAGCCGTTGGCGCGGGCGATGCTGCCCAACACCACCACTACGAACAGGATACAGGTGATATAGAAGCACACGATCAGCTGGCCGAGCTGCACCAGGGTGCCGACGCCGTATTTACCGATGGTAAACGCCATGGCGCCGAAGGCCCCCAGCGGCGCCAGGCGCATGATCATGTTGATGATGCCGAAAATCACCCGCGAGAAGCTGTCGATCACGTTGAAGATCAGCTGCCCCTTTTCACCCAAGCGATGCAGGGCGAAGCCGAACAGCACCGCGAACAGCAGCACCTGCAGAATGTTGCCGCTGGCGAACGCGCCGATCACGCTGCCGGGGATGATGTCCAGCAGGAACGGAATGATGCCCTGCTGCTGCGCCTGCTCGGCGTAGACTGCCACCGCCTTGGCGTCCAGCGTGCCGGGATCGACATTCATGCCGGCGCCCGGTTGCACCAGGTTGACGATCACCAGGCCGATAATCAGCGCGATGGTGCTGACGATTTCAAAATACAGCAGCGCGATGGCGCCGGTGCGGCCCACCGCCTTCATACTTTCCATGCCGGCGATGCCGGTCACCACGGTGCAGAAGATCACCGGGGCGATAATCATCTTGATCAGTTTGACGAAGCCATCGCCCAGAGGTTTCATCTCGGCGCCGAGGTCAGGGTAGAAATGGCCAAGCAGGATACCCAGCGTGATCGCCGTCAGCACCTGAAAATAGAGGCTCTTAAAGATCGTTGTTTTCATATGAACATCCTATGGGGGGGAAGACACGCACCAGGCAGCAGTCTAAAAATCCAGCCTGTTCATTGCTTGCGCGGAAAATAACACCCACTTAACAACATGGAAATAATTTGTTGCACCCGCCCCTGGGAGTTGATGTGAATTTAAGAGCTGAAACGCGTCAGTCGGGGTGCAAAGCTGAAAATTGCGTAATGCTTTGTTTGCACTAACGCAAAAGAGGTAGAGGAGAAATAGCGATTTTCGGACGGGGAAAAGTACCGGAAAGGTAAACGCGGCGCTTACGGCGCCGCGCGGCAAAACTCGGCTTCGAACGCTGCGCGCGGCAGCGGCCGGGCGAACAGGAATCCTTGCCCGCTGCGAATGCCGTGCTGCAGCAGGCAGTCGCGCTGCTCGGCGTTTTCCACGCCTTCGGCCATCACCGGCAACGCCAGCACTTCGGAGATCGCACTGACGATGCGCACCATCGCATCGTCGGCCGGCAGCCCCTGAATGAAGCTGCGGTCGATTTTAATCAAATCGATCGGCAGGGATTTCAAGCGGTTCAGGTATTCCAGACTGGAGTAGCCCATGCCGAAGTCGTCAAGCGCGATCGACAATCCCAGAGCGTGCAGCTCGCGCAGCAGCGCCAGCGCGCGGTCGAGATCGTCGATGCGCACCGTCTCGGTGATCTCCAGCAGCAGCTTGCGCGGGTCTATCCGATACTGCGCCAGCAGGTTTTTCAGATGCGGGACGAACGCCTCATGCTGCATCTGTATACCGGAAACGTTGACCGCCAGCGGCAGCGCAATGCCGCGTTGCTGCCAGTCCGCCAGGATGCGGCAGGACTCTTCCAGCACCCAGTTGCCGAGAGGCACGATCACGCCCAGCTCTTCCGCGAGCGGGATAACGTCGGCCGGCAGGGTATAGCTGCCGTCATACTGCTGCCAACGTAACAGCGCTTCGGCGCCGATCACCTCGTTGGACTGCATGTCGATCTGCGGCTGCAGGAACAGCGTAAAATGCCGCTGCTCGATGCCGTGCAAAATCTCGCTCTCCTGCGTCAGCCGCTTCTGCGTGCGTTCCGTCAGGCTGGGCTCGAAAAACAGGATCTGATTTTTTCCTTCACGGTGGGCGGACATCATCGCCGAGGTGGCGCTGCGCAGCAGCTGTTCCGCACTTTCCCCCTGATTGAGGTAGTGCGCGATGCCGATGCTGGCGTTGGGCCGCAGCGCCAGACCTTCCAAGGTCAAGGGCGCGTTGATCTCCGCCATGATGCGTCGCGCCAGCTGCATGGCGTGGAACGGCCGCTCGGTCCCCTTGGCCAGGATGGCGAATTCGGTATTGCTCAGCTGCGCCAGCACGCCGTTTTCGTCGATGCAGCCGCGCAGCTTCTTCGCCAGCGCCAACAGCAGCGCTTCACGCATCGCCGGGCTCATCACGCCCGAGGCTTCATGCAGCGTCTCGATGCCGATCACCAGCAGGTTAAAACGCTCGGGGCGCAGGCTGGAGGCGATATGCTGTTCCAGCAACGCGTTCAGCAATGCCGGATTCGGCAGTTCGGTCACCGGATGGCGGGTGCTCAGGCGGCTCATGTCGGCATGCGCCTTGGCCAGCGTCTGTTGATTACGGTTGTAGTTGCGCACCAGCAGGCCGAGCTCGTCGTCCTGGTGCAGCGTCGGCAGCATCAGCTGGTGGTAGGGCGCTTCGTCCTGCGAGATGTTTTCCAGCTCTTTGGCCATCGCGCGCAGCGGATGCACCATCAACCGGTTCATGCACCAGGTGATGGCCACCGACAGGATCAGCGCCAACAGCAGGTAGGTCGACAGCATGGTCGACAAAATGCTGCGGATAAACTGGTACATGCGGAACGAATCGGCCTGCAGCACCAGATAGGCCAGCGGCTGCTGGTTGGCCGGCACCCGCTCCAGCGAATAGAGCGGCACGGAAATTTGGATCGGCAGCTCAAACAGCCGGGCGATCAGCGTCGGCACCGGCCGCTCCGGCGGGAAATTGGCGTGCAGTGCCTGAAACTCGTTCGGCAAGACGATATCCGCACGGCTGAGAATGCCGACCGGCAACAGCGTGTTCAGCACCTTTTTGGCTTCCGGCACGTCCATGCGCAGCACCGCTTCCGCCAGCGGCTGGCGCACGGATTGAGCGATATTCTCCAGTTGCTGGGCGTAGTCATCCCTGCGCTGCTGCACAAAGTGGAATAACTGGATCACGATAAAGATGCAGATCGTGACCAGCGCCACGCCGGACACCGTCGCCATCTGCTTAATCGTTAACGAACGCCTGACCCGCAAACCTGCTCTCCGTGAAATCGGGCTGAAACAAAAAAGGGGGCTGACTCTCACCCGCCCCCTCGAACCGGGCTGATTATACTCGATCATCGGCTGTTTTTATCTGGCTATGCCGCAGGCAAAACCAAGAAAATCGCGGGTTTCAGTCTTTTCCTAAAGCGAACAAACGCGACCCGGACACAGGGTAACAAAACTCCCCGGTGTCCGACACTCCGAATCTTTCCCCTCCCGGCTACTTGAAGTCGGCGTAAGGCGTCAGCGGCTGCGGCGGCAAATCGAGATCCCCCTGCCAGCCGGCCAGGGAATAGCGCAGATAAATCAACGCGTGGCTCGGCGTATAGTCCTTCGCCTGTTGAATGTCGATACCGGCGCCGAGCGTCCAGTGCGAACTGAGACGGCGTTCGACGATCGCCCGCAGGGTATAACCGACGCCGCTCGAGGAGCTGCCGTCCTCAACGGCGAACTTATCGGGCAGCGAATCCGGGATCAGCCCCTGCAGCGGATAGCGGCGCTGGCTGTCGGTTTTCGAATGGGAGAGCGAAACCGAACCGCCCAGCTCCCACGACCAGTTCTCGGTGCGCTGGCGATAGTTGACCGGCAGCGACAGCGACAGATATTGCTGCGGGCTGTAATAGCCGCCCTGCCCCAGCGAATAGCCGCTCAAATCCTTCTGGTAGTGCCACAGCATGGTATTGAGCCCGACGCTCAGGCGGCGATTGTCTTCGTTGATCAGCTTGTAGTAGTAGCCGGCCATCAACCGCTGCCGCTGGTTATCCGCCACGTTCTTGCCGGTAATCTGGTGCGCGCTGAGATCGGCCCACACGCCGTTCGCCTCGCCGCGATCGTAGCTGGCGCTCAGGCTGACGCCGGTAGCGCGCACGCCGCCCCAGGTGATGCCGGTGTTCGGATCCTTGGCGCCGCCGAACGCCAGCAGCGAGCTGGAGATCGGCCGCCGCGAGGCCGCCAGCGTCCAGCCGATGTGGTTCCAGTCGCCGCTGTAGGCCAGCCCGCCGGTCCAGTCGACCACCTCGAAGCCCATCGGCGTCGTACCGATATCGGCGGCCCAACGATCGTTTTTCCAGCCGGCCGCCACGCTGGTGCCGGTGGATTTCTGATGTTCATCGCCGCGGCATCCTTGCGTGTTGCAGGTGCCGAAGGTCTCGTAATAGTGGCCGCTGCCGTCGGTCGAGAAGCGGCCGGCATCCAGCTGCACGGTGTCGGTGCGCAAGAAGGCGCGCCCGTCATACAGCGGCATGTCCACCTGCAGCATGGTGTCATGCGCATTGAAGTCGGAAATACCGCCGGTGCCGCTCGAGCGCCAGTAATCGTGATCGAGCGTGACGTTCACGTCTTGCTGCCGGTACAGATCCGCGGCCTCGGAACGGATGCCGCGTTTCAGCCAGTCGTCGCCCGGGTTATTGCGCGTCAGAGAGGTGTAGGTGTCATTGTCCTGCGGCAGCGTCGGCGTGATGCCGCCGGCCACCATCGCCTGGCGGTAATCCTGCTGCGCCCGCTCCGGCTGCCGCTGCGCCCGTTCCAGACGGGCGGCGTCGCGGTAGATCAGCGCCTTGGTCTGCCCCACGGGCTCCGCGGCCGCCGCCGTTTTCAGCCGACCGAAGATAGCTTCGGCCTGCTGCGGATCGCCGACCGCGCCCCAGGCGTTAGCGATCCGCCGTTGGCTGTTGAGCGAAGCGTCTTGCGGCTGCGGTTCGGTTTTCAGCCGCTGGCGCGCCGCGTCCAGATCCCCCTGCGCCACATAGGCTTCGATCTCGCCCAGCTGCGCATCCGGGTTGTTCGGTTCGCGCCGTTTCACCCGCTGATAGTCGCCCAGCGCCGCCGCATACTCCCCGCGCGCCAGCGCCCAGTCGGCCAGCAGCAAATCGATGCGGGTGTCCGCCGGCTGCCGGCGCAGATAGGCTTCCGCCGCCGGTTCGTCGCCGGCCGCCCGCAGCCGTTCAGCATGTGCAATCACCGCCTGCATTTTTAGCCGCTGCGCCAGTTCGCGCATGTTGTCGTTCCACTGCGCCGCAGGCAGCGTATTGAGCTGCGCCAGCGCCTGGTCGTCGCGATCGCTGCCGGAAAGGTAGAGCGCATAGGCATAGGCCAACTGCGGATTGGCGCGCTGACGCTGCGCCAGCTGCCGGAATAAGGCGTCCGCCTGTTGCGGCTGCCCGGCCTGACGCAGCGCCTGCGCATAGCGATAGGTCAGCCAAACGTCGTCGGGATCCATCGGCTGGGCGCGGCGATAGATTTCCGCCGCCTGCTGCCACTGCTGCTGCGCCGCCAGCGTCTCCGCCTGTTGCTTCAACATATCGAGCCGCAGCCCGTCGAGGGTGCTGCGCAGCTTGGCCTGTTGGCTGCGCGGCAGGCCGTTGAGGTAGGCCAGCGCTTTTTCCGGCGACTGGCGTTGATAGAGATTCACCAGGCCGCGCAGCGCGCTGCCGTTACCGGGATCGCGCCGCAGCGCCTGCTGATAAAACCCTTCCGCCGCGGCGTCATCCTTGCTCGCCACCGCCACATCGCCCAGGCCGATAAACGCATCGCCGTCGCGGTCGTCGAGCTGGCGCGCCTGCTGGTATTTCTGCCTGGCCAGCGCAAGATTGTCGGCCTTCAGCGCCTTGTCGCCTTCGTCTATCGCCAGCCAGTAACTGGTGCTCTTGATCAGGCTTTGCCACTTGCCGCTGTCGTAGCCGTTCGTGTCGGCGGCCAGCGCCTGGCGGAACAGCTTCAACGCCTGCGGGCGGTTGCCGGCGCGCGAATAGGCCTGGCCGAGCGCGCCCAGCACCTCGGCGTCGTTCGGCGTCGCCGCCAGCGCCTTTTGCAACGCCGGAATGGCCGCCCGGCTGCCGCCTTTATCCACCTGCGCCAGGCCGCGCACCCGCGCCTGATACGCCGGATCGGCCAACAGTTTCTGCTGTCTGGCCAGCTCTTCGCGGGCGCTGGTCGCCTGATCGCCGGTATCGAACACGCCGAGGAAACGGTTGAGCGCCGCCACGCTTTGCGCGCTGACCGGCATCGCTTTGACCTTGTCCAACCACAGATCGGCGGCATCGCCGCGCCCGGCCGGATCGGCGGCGATCTTCTGCAGCAGCTCATAGGCCTGCGCGTCCTGGTTCTGACTGAACAGCATGCGCGCCAGCGACATGCGCAGCGCCACGTTGCCGGAATATTGCTGATCCAGCGCCTGCAGCTGCTTCAACGCTTTCGCCTCCTGCCCCGGCAAACGCGCCACCAGCCGCCAGTACTCCACTGCCAGCTCGAGCGTCGGCGGCTCGCCGTGGAACAGCGCATCGTACTGCGCCTTGGCCTCCGGCAACCGGCCGGCGGTCGCCATCAGGCGCGCCTGCTGCAGCCTCTGCCGGGTTTCCGGCTGGGTCAGCAGCATGTTCATTTGCGCCTGGCGATAGGCGCTGGACTGCGGCGCGAGGGTTTTTAGCTTGTCCAACTGCTGCTGCGCCAGCGCCATATTGCCCTGCCGCAGCGCCAAACGCATGCGCGCGGCGATCACGTCCGGGTTGTTCGGATCCATCAGCTCTAGCCGGTACAGCGACTGGCGCACCAGATCGTCCTTGTTGCCGGCCTCGCCAATGCGCACCTGTTCCAGCAGCCACTGCTCCGGGGCCACGGCTTCCGCAGCGCGCGCCTGCGGCAGCATCGCCAGGCTCAGCGGAATCAAATTCAGCCAGTTTATTTTGAAGTTGTGCATTGGCCGTCCCACGAGGGTTGCAATTCACCCTGACGATTAAAGCGATAACGTTGTTGATCCCACCCCTGACCGAACAGCGTCAGCGAGGCGCTGAAATAGGCGTCGTCCCCCGGCGGATGTTCGCTGATGCGTTGCCGCTGTGTCGCCAGCGCCTCAGCCTGCGTCGCCAACATCGGCAGCATCGAGGCGGAAAAGCCGACCGGGCCGCCGCCGGTGGTTTTGCCGCTGGCGGTATCGGTTTTCTCCGGCGGCACGCCCTGTTTGGCGGTGAGCTGCGCCATCGGCTGAAAACGTTCGAGCAGCGCCGCCTTGTATTCATCGTCGTCCGCCAGCATGCCGGCCCATAGATAAACCCGAATGGCGTCGTAGCTGCCGACGTTCGGCTTGACGGGATCCGGCTGCCAGCCGGCGCCGACCCGCCACACCACCCAGTCCGGCGAGAAACCGTGCGGCGCGGTGTCCAGCCACAGCCGTTGATTGACCTGGCGCATCGCGCGCCACGGGCCGTTCAGCGCCGCAAAACGCGCCAACAGCTGCGGCGGCAGGTAGCTGGGATTCAGCCGCCAGCGATCGTCCGTCACGAACCCGACTTTTCCCGGCAGCAGCATCAGGCCCAGGCCGGGAATGTCGGCCACCTCCTCGCGGCCGATGCGTTGCAGCAGCAGCGTCCCCAAGGTTTGATAGCGCCGGCTTTTCCACAGGCGGCCGGCTTCGAGCAGGTTGTAGGCGATCCACAGATCGGCGTCCGACGCCGAGTTGGCATCCAGCACCTTCCACCGTTTGTCGTCGCTCTCGCCCCACAGCCAGGCGGGCAAACGGGCGCTGAGATCGCCCGCCGCCAGGTTGTTCTCCGTCCAGGCCAGCAGCAGATCGAAGGTCGACCGGTCGTTGGCCACCAGGGCGAAGAACAGGCCGTAGCTCTGCCCCTCGGAGGTGGTGATTTTGTTCGGGCTGCTCGGATCGATCACCCGCCCCTGCGGGCTGATGTAGAACTGCTTGTACTGTTGCCAGCCCGGCCACTCGCAGGCCGCCGCGGCGCTGAAGGCGCACAGCAGCAGCATGCCGAGCGACAGGCGTTGCAGCATGGCGTTCACCGCCGTCAATCCCGATCTTCAGGCGCCAGACGACGCCGGCTGAAGGCCTTCAGGCCACGCCACAGCATCAGCCCCAGGATCACCACCAGCACCACCGCGATCACCGCCAGCAGCACCGGATGGGTGGAGAGGGCATACCACAGCCGCTCCCACCACGGCAGGTGGCCGACATAGTAAATATCGCCGACGCGCAGGCTGTTGACCCCCGATTCGCGGATCACCGCCACCGAGCCGAATACCGCGGCGCGCTTGCCGCTGTCCAGCAGGGCATTGTTCAGCAGCTCATAGCCGCGCGGGCTGTCCGCCAACAGCGCCACGATGCTGCGCTGGTCGTTGAACGGCGACTGCACGCCAATGATCGCCGACATCGCGCCCTCGGAGCTGACTGCGGTCTTGCTGTCCGGCCGGGTGTCCTCCGCCAGTGCTTCCGCGCTGGGCAGCGGCGGCTGCCGCGTCGGCTGTTTCACCCAGCTTTGGGTCGCGTCCACCAGCAGGCTGATTTTCTTGTCGTCGCGCAGCTCCGGCGGAATGGTGCCGACCATCAGGATATCGTCGTCGCGATCCTTGGCCTGCGACCAGTCATCGCTCAGCGTGAAGGCCAGCGCCGGGTAGCCGGTTTGCGCGCCGATCACGCCCAGCGCGTTCAGCAGCGCGCTGACCTGCGCCGGCTGCGGTTTCTGATTCACCAACACCAGCGTTTGCGACAGATCCGCCAGGCGGCTGAACGGGAAGCCGGCGTTGGCGAAGGCACGCAGATCCGGCATCGCCATAAAGTGGCGGTAGCCGGAGAAATCGATGGTGGACGCGCCGTCGATCACCGCGTGGTTTTGCGTGAAGGAGTAGGTTTCACAGCGCCCTTCCGCGCCGCTGGCCAGCAGCGTGGTGTAGTCGAAGTCAAAGCGCAGCTGGTTGGTGGCCCCCAGCCGCAGCGCCGGGATATTGACGTTCTTGTCGGAATCGAGCAGCCCCTGCGTCAACGGCAGGCGCAGCAGCTGCGCGCCCTGCTCGTGCTCCGGCACCAGCGAGTAAGCCTGCACGAACTGGTTGTTCAGGCTGACGCTCAGCCGCGAACCGTCCTGAATGCGCGGCGCGGTGTAACGGTATTTCAGGTGCATGTCGATGCCGGTGCTGCGGATCAGGAACAGATCCGGCGGCAGGTTCATGGTCAGCGAAATAGGCCCGGGCTCGATGCCGCTGGTTTGCAGCTGCTCGGCGTACTGCTGCAGCTCGGCGAAGGTCATCGGCCGATCGGTGCGCACCCAGTTCGGCGCGTCGTACGGCTGGCGCGGCGCCAGCTGTTCCACCTTGTCCACCGTTACGTTCTGGCCGCGGAACAGGATGTTGCCCTGCGCGATGCCCTTCACCGCGGTGATCAAATCGTTGTCGTCACGCCCCTGAATCAACAGCAGTTTGACGTACGGATTATCCGGATGGCTGATCATCTCCACCGTCGGGCCGTTGACCGCCGGATAATCGCGCAGGAAATCCGGGCGCTGCGAGTTGGTGGCGAACACCACCGCGTGCTGCGTCGGCAGCGCATTGTACAGCGTCGGGAAGGATTGCCCGCGCCACTGCGCCTTGCTGCCGAACCAGGACGCCAGAATGCCCGCCGCACGCTGCTGGGCGAGATCCGGCTGGCCGGCGAACACCATCGGCAGCGTCAGCGGCCGATTATCGCGGCTGTCGAAGAACGGCTCAGGGAAGTGCGACAGCTCGTTTTTCACCGGCAGCGTCTGGAAACGCAGCTTCAGCGCGCTGGACTTGCTGACGTCGAGCCACAGCGAGGTGCTGGCCGGGTTTTCGCAGATATTTTGATAATGGCCGACGAACACCAGCCGAACGCGGTTAAAATCGGTGATATAACGCGGATCGATCGCCATCTGGATGCGATTGGGCTTGCCCAGCTGCTCCTTGGCGATCGTGGTCACGCCCATCAGCTCGTCGTTCAGGTAGACCTTGACGTGCGACTCCACCGGGATCAGCGCCGGCGATGGCGTAAACTCCATATCGAGCATCGCCTGCGAGACCACCTCGTCGCTGCGCACGCCGAATTCGATCTGCCCGTCCGGCCGGGTGCCGCGCAGAACAAAGGTGCCCGGCGGCGGCGCTATCTGCGCAAACGACAGCGACACGTCGCGCACCGGCGCATTCGGATCCTGCGGCGCGGCGGTTGGCGGTGGCGCGATCGCCGTATCGGCCGCCGCGGCGATCGGCGGCTGGGCCGCCACGGTCGGCGCGGTGGCGGTTTCGGCCTGCGACAGGGTGCTGATGCCTAAGGCCAGAGCAGTTAACCAGGTTATTTTTCTCGTCATCGTATCATCATCAATGTTGGAGCCTGTTCACCGGGCGAGTGAGCGGGCGGTTGAACTCGCAGCTAACCCACTGTTTCTTGTTGACCCAAGGTCGGATCCCTGCCGACGCCGCGCGGAATAAACGACACGACCCAGGCGGTCAGCGAGGTAACCCCGACCAGCAGACCGCGCACCAGCGGCGGCGCGTAGTCCGCCATGCGCACATACCCCCGGAAGCCCAGCGCCAGCACGTCGCGCAGGCTTTCGATCGGCCGGTCTTCGGGGAACCCGTCCTGCCACAGCGCCCAGGTATCGGCGCGGGCGAAGGTGCACTGAATGAAATCGATGTGTTCGCGGGTGGAGAGGTCGACCAGGCGCACCCCCACCTTGTTGCCGAAGGCGCGCGTCACCACGCAGGGGAAGCTGTACTCCTGCTGGCCGCGCTTGAGCAGCAGCGAGAGCCTGTCGCCGTCTTTCAACGCGTTTTCCACTCGCATCTCAATGCCCACGCCGCCGTCGGAGTAATCGCGCAGCGTGCAGGGATACAGATGGCCGTCGGCGCGCGCGATCGCCGCCGGCATGGCGATTTCCACGCGGTGCGCCTGACGCACCTGCTTGGCCTCCACCGCCACCGCCACTGCGCCGCCGAGAATCGTCATGTTGTACAGCACCCACACCAGGCTGATGATCACCGTCATCACCTCGTCCGTCGGGCCATAGGCCAAGCGCCAGACGCCGAACGCCAGCCCGGCCAGGTTCAGGATCACCAGGAACATGTAAGGCCGGGTGATCACCCAGTCGACGTGCTCCTCCTCCACCAGCCCGCCCTTGGCGGTGACGTTGAATTTGCCCTTGTGCGGATTGAACAGCGCCACCGTCGTCGGCCGCGCGATATACCAGGCCAGCACCGTTTCATAGATTTCGCTCCAGAACGAATGGCGGTATTTCCCCTGGATACGCGAGTTGGTCAGGCTGGCGTGGATCATGTGCGGCAGCACATAAAGCGCGATCGCCAGCGCCGGCGCGAAGATGATGTAGGCATGCAGCAGCAAAAACGCCAGCGGCGCGGTGAGGAAGATCAGCCGCGGAATGCCCGACAGGAAGTGCAGCATGGCGTTGGCATAGCACAGGCGCTGCGCCAGTTTCAGCCCCTTGCCCAGCAGCGGGTTGTCCAGCCGGAAGATCTGCACCATACCGCGCGCCCAGCGAATGCGTTGGCCGATGTGCGCCGACAGGCTCTCGGTCGCCAGCCCGGCGGCCTGCGGAATGCGGATATAGGCCGAGGTGTGCCCGCGTCGGTGCAAACGCAGCGAGGTATGGGCGTCTTCGGTGACGGTTTCCACCGCGATGCCGCCGATCTCGTCCAGCGCGCTGCGGCGCAGGATGGCGCAAGAGCCGCAGAAGAAGGTGGCGTCCCACATGTCGTTGCCGTCCTGCACCAGCCCGTAGAACAAGGTGCCCTCGTTGGGCGTCTGGCGGAAACGGCCCAGGTTGCGCTCGAACGGATCCGGCGAGAAGAAGTGGTGCGGGGTTTGCAGCATCGCCAGCTTTTTGTCTTTGAAGAACCAGCCCATGGTCAGCTGCAGGAAGGAGCGCGTCGGCACGTGGTCGCAGTCGAATATCGCCACGAACTCGCCGGTGGCCTGCTTCAGCGCATTGTTGATGTTGCCGGCCTTGGCGTGTTCGTGGGTCGGCCTGGCGATATATTTCACCCCCACTTCGTCAGCGAACGCCCGGAATTCGGGGCGGTTACCGTCGTCGAGGAGATAGATATTCACCTTTTCCTTCGGCCAGTCGATGCCTAGCGCCGCATAAATAGTGGGCTTCACCACCCCGAGATCTTCGTTGTAGGTCGGCACCATCAGATCGATGGTCGGCCAGCTGGCGCTGCCTTCGGGCAACGGCACCGGCTGGCGGTTAAGCGGCCAGATGGTCTGGAAATAGCCCAGCACCAGCACCACCCAGGCGTAGGTTTCCGCCACCAGCAGCAACAGGCCGCACACCAGGCTTAGCGGGTCGTCCCAGTTCAGCGTGGCGGTATAGCGCCACCACAGGTAGCGACAGGAGACGGTCAGCGACAGCACGATCAGCATCAGCGCGGGCAAACGCCCCGGCACCCGGCGCACCACCATCGCGATCCCCCACAGCAGCAGGACGAACACGAACTGCGCCGGCAGATCGAACGGTTGCGAGATGCACAGCATGGCGAGGATCGCCGCCAGCACGCTGACCAGAATAAACAGCGCGCGCCGCATGCCGCGGTTCATGCGGCCGAGGCGCTCCACCGAGCGCTGTTCCACGCCGGCGTTCTTCAGCCGCTGCGGCAGGCCCTGCAGCCAGTCGGCATAGCGCTGCTGCAGGCGGCGCCAAGCGGCGAAATAGTCACGCTGCACCGGCGCGCGGCCGCTGCGAAACAGCAGCAACCACAGCCCTTGCAGCAGATAACGCAGCGCATCCGCCGGGCGCGGGCGTTCGGCGGACAGATGCGGGAACCAGTAAGCGCGGCCGGTACGCACGCGCTGCCAGGCCGGCGACTCGAAGCGCAGCAGCAGCCAGCCCAACGCCACCAGCAGCGTGGCGAAAAAGGCGGTCAGCGCCGATGCGCCATTGCGGCGATAGCCGCGGTAGCGCGTCTGCACCGCCTGACGCACCGGCGGCACCAGCAGCAGGCTCAGCACCCGGCTCATGGCGCAACGCCCCGTTTGAGATTGATCAGGCACCAGTTGGCCAGCGTCAGCACTTCATCCGCCGCCAGGCTCTCGGGGCGGTACTCGCCCAACGGCTGTTTGACCGCCAGCGCTTCCGCCAACGCTTCGTCACGGTGGATCACCACCGGCAACAGGCCGCTCAGCGTTTGCAGCCACAGCTGATGCAGATCCTGCTGCAGCTGGCTGGCGGAGGAGTAGTGATTGACCAGGAAACGGCAGTCGTTCGGCAGCGTCTGCTGATGGAGCCGCACCTGGCAGTTGGCGTCGGGGTTCAACAGCACGAACACGCTGTCGGCAAGCTGCAGCGGCTGCTGCGCCAGCACGCCGTCCCCGACCGGAACATCCAGCAGGATCCAGCGCAGCGGATCGCCGGCGATCAGTTGGCGCAGGTTGTCGCGCCAGCGTTCCGGCTGCTCCCGACACTGGCGCTGCACTTCCAGCCGTTCCGCCGCATTCAGGCGGCCAAAGGGCAGAAAGTCGAGGTTTTCACAATAACGCAGCGCGCCCTCCTGCCAGCGCCCGCCGTCCCGCTCCGCGCGAGCCCAGCCGCGCGCCAGCTCGAACGGCGTGTTGAAATGCAGGCGCAGCAGATTGTCCGGCGTGAAATCGATCGCCAACACCGACTCGCCCAGCTGCTGTAACGCCCAGGCGAGCGCTGCCGTGACCGACGTCGTCCCCATTCCACCCCGCAACCCTTGCAGCGCGATCACCGGCATAGATCAATGGCTCCCCGTGGTCTGCGCCAATTCGGCCAACAGTGGCCAGCGCGTCATCATTTGCGTTAACCGCTCCTGCCGGGAAATATCGACATAGCTTAATTTCGGCAATGAAAAAGCCTGGCTGAGCGCCTGCAGGTCATCCTGGCTCTCCCCAGGCGCCGCTGCACGAAAATGGGTGGGTGCGTTATTCATTCTTCCGCCTTGGCGAAAATAGGCTATGTTAATTAACTATAGCAACGATACAAAAATAGAGAGGCAATAAGATGATTCTCAACAAATATTGTTGCAGAGCGTAGGAGATTTGTTATTGCCAGAGTAAAAATGGCTATCTTTATATATAAACGCCTTTAGTCGGCTTTCAACGAAAGTAGAACACATCCTATGGCGCACTCTTTTTCTCTAGGCATTCGGCAGATTTGGGAAGAGCTGTCGGTGATGCAGGCCCCCGGGCTTTATTGGATCAATATCGACAGGCAAAGCGACGCCGCGCTGCTGTGTCGCCAGGTCATTGCCGCCCAGCCGGCCACCCGCAAAGTCGCCCTGATCTGCAGCGGCGACAAACCCGATCGCCTGTTGGCCGAGCTGGCTTCGCCCGCGTTGCAGAAGCTGCCGCTGTATCAATTACCGGAGAAAAAAGCCGCGCTGACGCAGTTGAGCGACGATCTGATGCGCGCCCTGCGGCCGCAAAATCGCTTACTTATCCTGCTGGCCCACGCCAGCCTGTGGCAAACCTTCACCACCGAAGAGCTGCGCGAGTGGACGCGCGCCCTCGCCGCCTGGCTGCGGCGGCAGGGCTGCACGCTGTTGATCCTCACCCACGGCGGCGGCATCAATAAGCTCAAAGGGCAGCTCAGCGCGCAGCATCGCATCCTGAACGGCCTGTCCAGCCTGCAATGGCAACAGGACAGCGCGCAATATCTGGTGAACTGGTGGAGCACCGAAAACGGCATCAACGCCAATCAGCTGCTGACGCTGTACGCCGCGGAAGGCGGCTGGCAGGGTGAGGATGAAAACAGCCAACCCTCCCCCACCGCCTTGCGCAGCGATGAAGGCCTGTATCTGGCCGAGCGCAGCATCCTGGAAGGCGCGCCGCCGCTGTCCGCCAACTGGCAGCTGCTGGAGAGCAACGACGAACTGGCGCAGCACGGCATGCTGAGACTCTCGGCGACGTTGATTTTCGCGCTGTACCAAAGCGACCAAATCGATCACCTGGCGCACCAGATCCACACCCTGCGCCGCAGCCGCGGCAACGGCCTGAAAATCGCGGTGCGCGAGATGAGCGCCAGCCTGCGCTACAGCGACGAGCGGCTGCTGCTGGCCTGCGGCGCCAACCTGATCGTGCCGCACGTCGCGCCGCTGTCGCGTTTTCTGACCATGCTCGAGGGCATCCAGGGGCAGCGCTTCTCGCGCCATGTGCCCGCCGACATCGATGCGCTGCTGGCCGGTTTGCGCCCGCTGCAGCTCAAAGGCTATATGCGGCCGGAACCGTTCAGCCAGGCGGTGCTTTCGTTGATGGGCAACACGCTGCTGCCCGAGGACGGCAAAGGCGTGATGGTGGCGCTGCGGCCGGCCACCGGCCTGCGCGCCGAACAGGCGATGACCCTGTGCCACCTGCGGCGCTTCGGCGACGTGATGACCGTGGTGCAGGGGCGGCTGGTGCTGTTTCTCTCCACCTGCCGCATCAACGATCTGGATACCGCGCTGAGGTTCATCTTCCGCCTGCCGGTGGATGAAGCCTTCAGCAACCGGGTGGTGTGGCATCAGGACGTCGATATCATTTCGGAAATCAAACGTATGGCCCAGGGGCACTGGCAGATTTCGGCCACCGGCACCGCCGGCGCCGCGCCGCGCCCCCGCGAGACGGCGGCCGAGGCGCCCGCAGAACGGCGGCAGCCGGTCGCCTTCACGCTGACGCTCGGCCCGCAGGAGGAACCGCATGCTGAACCTTAACGACATCGTGCAACTGATCCTGCTGTGCGCGCTGATCTTCATCCCGCTGGGCTACGCCTTTCACCGGCGTTTTCCGCATTTGCGTCAATACTGGCAAAACCTGTTGTTATCGCCGCGCTATTTGAAATCCGCCGGTTTGTGGGTGCGCACAGGCTCCTCATCTCAGATTAAACGTAAGAAGCAGCCATGAATCCAAACTCGAAGACGCAATCCGATAACGCTCTATGGCGCTACTGGCGCGGACTGGGCGGCTGGAACCTGTACTTTCTGGCCAAATTCGCCCTGCTGTGGTTCGGCTACCTGAACTTCCACGCGCTGCCGAACCTGGTGTTCATGGCGTTTCTGCTGATGCCGATCCCGTCGCAGCGCCTGCATCGCTGGCGCCATTACCTCGCCATTCCGATCGGCATCGCGTTGTTCTACCACGACACCTGGCTGCCGGGCATCAACAGCATTCTCAGCCAGGGTTCGCAGCTGGCCGGCTTCAGCGCCCAGTATCTGCTGGAGCTGATCGGCCGCTTTATCAACTGGCAAATGATCGGCGCGGCCTTCGTGCTGTTTATCGCCTACCTGTTCGTCGCGCAGTGGGTCCGCGTCACGGTGTTCACCGTGGCGGCGCTGGTGTGGCTCAATATTGTCAACATCGCCGGGCCGGCAGTCTCGCTGCTGCCCGCGACCTCCACGGCCGCGGCCGGCGGCGCCAATACGCCGGCCACGTCTGCGCCGGCGGCGGGGGATGCTGCGCCGGCAGACAGCCTGCCGCCGACCAGCGCCAACCTGACGGCCTACCTGAACCAGTTCTACGAGCGAGAAAAAAGCCGCACCACCGCGTTCCCGGCCAGCTTGCCCGCCGATGCCCAGCCGTTCGATCTGCTGGTGATCAACATCTGTTCGCTGGCCTGGGCCGATATGGACGCGGTCAACCTGCAAAATCACCCGCTGTGGTCGAAGATGGACATCATGTTCGACAACTTCAACTCGGCCACCGCCTACAGCGGCCCGGCGGCCATCCGTTTGCTGCGCGCCAGCTGCGGCCAGCTTTCGCATCGCGATCTGTATCAGCCGGTGAACCAGCAGTGTTACCTGTTCGACAACCTGGCGAAGCTCGGCTTCAAGGAACAGCTGATGCTCGATCACTCCGGGGTGTTCGGCAACTTCCTGAAAGAGCTGCGTGAACAGGGCGACATGCAGGCGCCGCTGATGTCGCAGGCCGGCATCGGCAACGAGCTGACGTCGTTCGACGGCGAGCCGATTTATAACGATCTCGAATTGCTGACCCGTTGGCTGGATCAGCAGCAAAAAGGCGGTGACGGCCGCACCGCCACCTTCTTCAACGTCATCCCGCTGCACGACGGCAACCGCTTCGTCGGCTCCAACAAGAGCGCCGACTACCCGCCGCGCGCACAGAAGCTGTTCGATCAGCTGAACACCTTCCTCGATCAGTTGGAGAAATCCGGCCGCAAAGTGGTGGTGGTGATCGTGCCGGAACACGGCGCGGCGTTGGTGGGCGACAAGATGCAGATGTCCGGCCTGCGCGACATTCCCAGCCCGAATATCACCCATACGCCGGTCGGCATCAAACTGGTGGGCATGAAGGCGCCGCATCAGGGCAGCCCGCTGCAGATCAAAACGCCGAGCAGCTATCTGGCGCTGTCTGAACTGGTGTCGCGTCTGGTGGACGGCAAGGTCTTCAGCGAACCCAGCGTCGACTGGCAGGCGCTGACCCAGGGGCTGCCGCAGACCCCGGTCATCTCCGAAAACGACAACGCCGTCGTGATGCTGTATCAGGGCAAGCCCTACATTCGCCTGAACGGCGGCGACTGGGTGCCTTATCCGCAATAAGCGCGGCCTCATTCACCCAAAGCACGCCGTCGGCGTGCTTTTTTATTGGGTTTTTATAATAAAAATGGCGAACGCTATCGGCCGAAATAAACTTATTAACAGCAACCTGCTGAATTCTATTATTCGATTATTATTATCATGCGAATATTCTTAATAAATTAACCCACTTCAGTGCAAGACTCGTGTGTCAACGCAGTTCTGAAGTTGCTCGTGTGTTTAAGGAGCGCCCGTCGAATTTTGCAAAACGCGTAGTTTACTATTGATATAGTTAATAGCCTCTATTGGTTTCATAGACTTATCGAGAGATTTCATCACACCTTGGCCGATGATCAACTCTATCTGATGCAGGTTTACGCCTTTACCGTCCGGTAAAGAAGACTCTCTTACCCCCTGATATCCCACCGCTCTCACCAGACGCAGCCACGGGTGACTATGAATGATGCGTGGATTGTCATAAATCGCCGGATGAGCGCTATTTCCGCCCAATAAAGCGATCTGTTCCGATATTTCACGTGAAAATAGCCAGTCGAAAAATACCGCGATTTGCCTGTCCTTTCGACTATGGCGTGACACCCCTAGCGAGCCTCCGCCCAGCATGGGTACATTGCCCGGCACCGGCGCATATCCCAGAGAAGGGGCGACAGGACTATGGGCTACATCGTTGAACAAGTTCATGAAAACATTCAACATCGCCACTCCATCCTGTTCAAAAAGTGCCAGAGACTCACTCCACCAGCCGCCGGGCAGTTCACGGACGTGGTTAAACTGGCCGATATACTGCTCCAACGCCCTGCAGCCAACCACAGGCTCTAACTGCGGCCCCATCTCGTCTCGCATTAAATGGCCGGAAAGGGCGTAATAGCGCAGCAGAAACTCCGTAGCAATAAGCCTGGGATTGCCCGTTATCGCACAAGCCCCCATAGGACGCATCCGGTTTCCCGGCTGATGCAACCTGGCAAAAAAAGCCGACACCCTATCAAAATCAGAGAAATTTTCCGGCACGCGGAGTTCGTCGCCGAACTGCTCGTAAAACATCCTTTTGATTACGGGGTCTTCGAGCAGATCCCGACGATAAAACAGCAGTTGAATACTGGGATCAAAAGGCAACGCATAGGCAGTCCCGCCGCAAAAGATATATTTCTCCAACGCTTGGCCAGAGAAACGCGTCGCCAGCGACGCAACCCCGTCACCAAGGGTGACCAATGGCCGCATCAAACGAGGAGCCAACCAAGCCAAAACGGCGACATCGACGCGAAAAATATCGATATCGCGCTGTTGATCCGGCTCTTCCAGCAGGTGGAACATTTCATCGTAGGAGTAAGTCGTAATATTGACGTCGATGCCACTTTGCCGACGAAAGCCGGGCAGAAGCTTATTGAGAGCCGTAATGGAAGGGTTGGCCAACGATGCGAAATGCAAAACATGCCGTGATATTTCACGCTGGAACAGCAAAGATTTAGCGGCCACGTCGAACCCTTTATTGCCCGTACCCGGTTGCTCCGGCATGCTTCGCGGCAAAGCGTTCAGAAAACCGTCGCCAATGCCGTACCCCAACTGCATCGCATCCAATTGATAACAGTGCAGATTGTCTTCTCCGCCTTTCGCTCCGCCACTCAGGACGTACAGTGCCGGACAGGCCAGTTCACTGCCCAGACGACAGGCCGCCCTGAGATCGTCGGCTTTTTCGCTATCCATAGCGACGATCGCATCAAAAGGCTCCGCCGCAAAAAACGCAAACGCGGTGCGGTAACTCTCAGCTTGGCTGCTGCTGTATATTGTCAACGTGCTTTCAGGGCGCAGAAGCGCCAAACGCGTTTGCAACGCAGACGCAAATTGCTCGGCATACGGATATCGGCGCTCTTCGCAGAACAAGCCGATTCGACTTGCGGAAGAAACCGCGAGCTCTTGCGCAATGTCATGGGCAGCCTGTACGAAATCCGGCGACACGAAGCGCTCTGCGCCTTCGGGTTGGCGATAAACAAAGACGATCTCGGCCCCATCCTGCCCCAACAAATCGTAATAGTCGGCAGCCTGGGGCAGACAGGAAACGCTGACGACCAATCGATATTGCTTCGCCGCCAACATTTGCAAGATCCGTCGTTCGTTTTGCTCACGATCGTCGGTCAGATAAAGGGCCACCTCTGCCTGCAGCGATAGCGCCTGAGTAATGCCGGTATAAAAAGAACCGTAGCGCTCGGAAGTGATATCGGGCAACACCACGGCAATTCCCGTGCCTTTCCCGGCCCGCAACTCCCGCGCCTGCGCATTGGGTTTATAGTCAAGCTGTCGGGCGGCGTCCATGACCGCGTTGATTTTCTTGACGCTGACGTTCCCCCGACCATTCAGTACATTCGATACGGTGCCGTGAGAGACGCCGGCCAACCTGGCTATGTCCTTGATTGTAGGCATTGTTGGATCTTAGCTTGCGGATGGAGTCATGACAGGATTCTATACTGAAGCACAATAGTCGATCAAATAAGCGACCGGCTTCACACCAACACTCTGATCAACGATGACCGGCGTGTTTAGCGATACCACCACTCTACTTTCATTCATAATTCACATTTAGAATAAATAGCTGCATGAATGCAATGGATAAAGCCATTCTCTTCTGGAAAACCCCGCCGAACACATCTAACTGATAAATAACAAGAATAAAAAATCAATTTGATTGAAATCACGAAAACAGAATGAAAAATTTGCAAAAAAATCTACCGGAAATAATGATTGGTACGTTCCAATAAACATCAAAAAAAAATAAAAATGGAGAGAAAATGAAAATTCACTTTCTGGGCTCTTCCTCATCTGAAGGAATACCTAACCCATTCTGCCGTTGCGACCTGTGTCTGCAAGCTCACGCGATGCAAGGCAAAGACATTCGCACTCGTTCTTCAGCGCTTATCGATGACATCTTATTAATCGACATGGCGCCAGAGTTCAGTTATCAAATCATGCGCGACGCTATTGATGCGACAAAAATTACTGATTTGCTGTTCACGCATACACACGCCGACCATTTCAACGTTGGCGAGCTTTTTAGCCGTATGGAAGGTTTCGGCCACCATATTGAACATCCATTAACCATTACCGGCAACGACCGGGCCATCAATGGCTGTCTCGACATGCTGCCGAATTACAGCCGGGAGCGATTTCGCTTTATCTGCCCGCCGCCCCTCACTACCGTCGAACGCCACGACTACCGCATCACTCCGCTGCTCGCCAACCACGCGCCCTGGGAGTTTTGCTACGTCTATTTTATTGAGAAAGAAGGGAAAAAAATATTTTACGGCCATGATTCGGGCTGGTTCCCAGAGGCGACCTGGCAATGGTTGGAGAGAAAACGTGCCGACCTGGTCGTTCTTGAATGTACCTATGGGTTTACTCAAAACGCACGTTCAGACAACCACATGAGCATAGAAACCATTTTTGCCGCACAGCAGCGATTACAAGATTCTCAGGCGCTGCACCCAAATGGCGAAATAGTCATTTCGCATATTTCACATAACGTGAACCTGTTGCACCACCAATTAGTCGAGTTGTTTGATGAGCGCAATATCAGGATCGCCTACGACGGGCTGAAAATAGAAATATAAAAGGAAATAACATGAAAAATAATAAGATACCTCGTTTGGTCGTCATGATGTACCTGCAATATTTCGTCCAAGGTGCCTGGAACATGACCATGGGATTGGTCTTAAGCAGCGTGGGGCTTTCCGCCATCATCGGAGATGCGTACGCTTTGCTGGGCATCGCAACGCTCATCTCCCCGCTGTTTATCGGGCTCGTCGCCGACCGTTTTATCCCTTCGCAAAAAGTGATGGCGGCGCTGCATTTGGTCAATGCGGGCGTTTTACTGCTGGTACCGCAATACATTGAAGTACAAAACACCACGATGATTTTGCTGCTGATTTTCTTCGTTGGTTTGATTTTCTATCCCACGACGGCGTTGGCCAACAGCATTAGCTTCCGCCATATCGACGGTGTGCAACTGTTCCCAGTGATCCGCGTTTTCGGCACCTTCGGCTTTATGTCCATCGGTTTTCTGCTCGGTCAACTCGGCCTCTCCGGTAGCACGACGACCTGGTATATCGCCTCAGGCACTGCGGCCTTACTGGGCATTTACTGCTTCACACTGCCCAATACGCCGCCGAAAGAACGGAAACAAAGTTTCACGCTGCGCGAGCTACTGTGCCTCGACGCATTGTCCCTGTTCAAAGATAAGTATTTCGCCATTTTTATGGCCAGCACCTTTGTCTTGATGATCCCCAAAACGGCTTATTCCGCCTATATTCCGGTTTTTCTGAAATCTTTGGGCTTCGACAACGCCGCAACCATGATGCAAGCAGGTACCGTGATGGAGGTCTTGTTCATGTTTGTCCTGTCGGCGTTTTTACTGCGTTTTGGCTTTAAAACGGCCATTCTGCTGGGCGCGATCTGCTGGATTCTGCGCTCATTGCTGCTTTCCTACTCCGCGCTGCATGTCGATATGGCCTACGTCCTTGCCGCATTGATGCTGCAGGGCCTTTGCTGGGATTTCTTCTTCACCGCGGGAGACATCTATGTCGATAGCAAAGCCAAGGAAGAAATTAAGGCTCAGGCGCAAAGCTTGCGCTTTATCGTCTCCAACGGCATCGGTCTGTTTTTTGCCTCGGCTGTCTGCGGCCAAATATTTAACGAAACGGTGACCGTTTCCAGCACTTCCGCCGCCGCGCTTCCGCAATGGGCGACATTCTGGCTTTACCCTGCCGTTGTTGCCGCCGGTGTTTCGTTGTTCTTCCTGGTGTTCTTTAAAGACGACACGCTGCGAAGGAAACAAATCGCCACCGAACCGGCCAAACGCTAAACCAAACGGGTAAAGGAACGAAGAGAAATAGCCATGGATATTATGCTGTACATCAGAGACGCGGTATATCCACACTGGGAAATCGCGGCCAAACTGTTGGCCGCCTTTTTACTCGGCGGGATCATCGGCCTGGAAAGGGAGTCCAAAGGGAAACCCGTAGGTTTTAAAACCTGCGTGATCATCGCAACAGCCAGCTGCATGCTCACGATAGTGTCCATTACTTCTGCCGAACATTATGCCGAGTTAGCCAGCAACATTCGTACGGATCCCATGCGGCTGGCGGCGCAGGTCATCAGCGGCGTCGGTTTTATCGGCGCCGGCGTAATCCTGCACCGCCGTGATGATGCCATTTCAGGTCTGACAACCGCCGCTATCGTTTGGGCATCAGCGGGGATCGGCATTGCCTGCGGCGCAGGATTCTATCTCTATGCGCTACTGGTCACCCTCTTGTTTTTACTGTCTATAAAATTAAGCCCCGTCGTTTCCCATCTTCATTTCAGATACGGAGCCGTAGGGAAAATTAAAGTCAAAATAATTATTTTGAACAAAGAGGGTCTCAACGAAGTCATCACTGAAATGAAGAAAAACAAGTATCTGGTCGATGGTTTGACAATCAGGGATATCAAAAAAGACCTGATTGAGATCAATATGAAGGTATCCCTGCGGCGTAAGACCTCGCTGAGTGAACTCTATAGCACGCTTAAGGCTCTAGCCTCGGTGCGCGCCGTCGCGTTGGAATATTGAAAAACTCACGGTGGACCACAAATCCACCATGAGCTGTCATGAATATTTATAGATCAGTTACTTCTAATATAATCAATAATCCATAAAAAATCCTTTTTCGGCGTGCCGTCACTGTCATAAGCGCCCGCACCAGACTTCAGCACATAGCAAGTGCTCGTACCGCCAGGACAGTAACTGTCTTTTCTTCCCAACAAGAATGAACCATAACCATTGCTCGCTCTTATTGCATGGAAATTTCTATCACCCACTTTTTTCTTGTCCAGTTTAGCTGTATCTATAGTAATGACTTCCCAATAAAATTTGTCCTTATTCTCATAGGTTATGACATAATCATCTTCCGATTTATCCATTCGTCCATAATACGGCTGCAGTAAACCATCTCCAGCCGGCCCCCTGAAAATATACTTCCGATAGATACCGTAGTCGCTGGGTGCCAACCATCGAAGAGAAAAGTGCATCACGTGAGAGATATTAGGATTTGAAACACTGTATTTGTCCAGCTTTGCATAGTAATATGACGAACCTGAATACAGATTCAGATATGTTCTTGCCCCTTTATCATCACTGGAGAAGTCCCCCAGATTCCTCAATGCAACATTATCCCCTCGAACAGGTAAAGATATATCGTCACCATGATAAACCTTAATAGCGGAATCTATACTCCAACGCCCATTCTTTTCGTTATCATCTAAATATAAATAGTTGTCGTTACTTCCCAACCAATACCTTGGATCATGTGCGCTCCACAGTTTGATATTCCCCTGAGAATGTCTGCTATATAGCGACTTGGGATCATCCTCTAGCTTCTCCATATAAAACAGCGTTCTATCCCCATAATTTTCCGCTGGATAAAGCAGTTGATAATAATAGTTACTGCTCGATTTTTGATAAACGTATCCGCCTGTACGCGCGTTTCTTAGATTTACTGGTATAAATTTCCCGGAATCTTTCATTCGGCTATCAATAAACCATCTCGTACTGCTCAAGGGACCATTGTTCCCTCCCTCTTTCTTTTTCCACATGTAATAACCGTCTTCATCAAAATTTCCGTTTTGATTATCCGACTGAGCAGGAACCAAATCCAGATTATTGTTATTTGAAAATCGGTAAGAGACACCGGGATACAACGGAGACTGCAGATAGAATGCATTTAACGTCTCATTGGGAGAAAGTGCTCTTTTATATATCATTATATTTGAGTAAGCATCAGCCGGCTTGAATCCCAGCTTAAGACTAGGATTACTACCGAAATAAATATTATCTAACCTGGAAATATTGTCAACCAGACTGAAATAAAACCATTGTGAATAAAGTCTCCCTCCGGGGCGCGACAAATACACTCTAGTACTATTACTGTCACTGGTTATTGCCAGATAAAAATAACCATTGGTAATATCTCCCTCCACCGGAGAATAACTTTCATATGACAAAGGGAATGCCGTTTCTATCATCGGCATCATCTGTGTTTTATCGATATTAGAACGTTTCCTAACGAGAATTTTCTGCCGCGAAAGAAATATATCCACCTTGGCCTTGTCGTCGGTTCCAATATAAGCAATCGTGCTGTTGCTGTTTATGTCGGAGACATAAAACCACCCAGAGATCGTAAAGCCTTTTTTATTATTGACGATATCTCTTGTTACCACCGAAGGAATAACCAGTTTAGAACTATCATCGGCAAACTTGATAGCCGTACTGCTATGGTAATTCCTACCCGTCTTGTCATTGGCGCCCCCCGTATAGTAAATATCATAATCGGCGTTCTTTGTTATAAAATCTCTATAGATATCGAATTGCCCCCCCTGGCCATGCAGATATAGATGATCTGGAGGAATATCATCAAGAAAATCCTGGCCCTTAAAAAAAACCTCCTGAGAAAACGCTGAAAAACTCAGTAAAATAAATAACCAACATAACCTCTTCATGATAACCCCCGTCACATTCCATTTATATTAAAGTTCCGTTTACCAAGCACAGAGAGGTAATGATATAACGTAAATGCGTCATCCGTTATGATGTACCCGTTAACGCCTTTACTCATGTCTTTCTTACCAAAAGGATCCAGCAAATACTCTAAATCACCACGAGAATCAACAGTAGCATTACAGCATTGGTCTATATTCACATTTCCAATATAGCGTCCAAGATAAGTATCCGGCATGGCAGAAAAAACATGTACTCTAACGCGATTTTGCTGCCGAATTGCAGTCACCACCTTTAGAAGCTCGCTTTCTATCGGGAATTTTGCATTCGGCGTATCCTTCTTATAACCGACCTCATAGCCTTTCGCTATTTTATCAATCCCTTCTTCCCAATGATTATAAAAATCAATGGGTTTAGTCGGGTAATCAACTGTTGGTTCAGGAATAATCGGGAAATAGATTAGCTTGCTTTTTTGCATGCTATTTAAACTGTTATAATAAAAGCTCCTGAATTCGTTCTTATTGTACCTACCTTTAAATATGCAAATATCAAACGCATCTCTCGATTTAACCACATCCCAAACGGCATCAAAAACTGCTTGCTCATTTATATCAAGATTAATTAACATATTAGTGTTGTCTCTGACCCAAACCAGCACGTCTTCAAAAGAGACAGGGTGTTCTTCACTGTATGTGCCATCAATATTTTTTAGATAAAGCTCTCTTATCTGACGCCAACTATATTGCCCTGAACTGGCTCCGTATGATTTATCTCCATAATCACCTACGGTAACATCAACAAAATTAGTTGTTCTCTGAAGATAGCTGTCATGCATAAGATAAGGAATGCCATCAGAAGTAATCTTTATGTCAAGCTCCAATATTTCGGCCGCATCTATTTTATTGACATACTGAATCGCCGATAGAGAGTTCTCCGGCAGATTGCTGCCCATGATTTGCGCCCGATGTGAGGCAATAGGTATAAAGTTTGGGCGAACATCCGGCCTAATCAGCAACGCAGTTAGATCACTTCTGGTCGGAGAGAATGCTTTTTCTTTTCTTATCTTATTTGTTGAAACCGGGCTTTCACTACTATAAGCATAAGCACCTCCTCCTAAAGTGAATATTATAATCTGGCTAACTATAACCATTACTGTTGATATCTTGTACATGAGATGACATCCTTGTTAATAATTATGCCAACGACGTTTTGTTGTACAGCGAAAACGACCTTGACCGTAGGAACAACAGATGCTTTGAATAGGTTGCACCATAGTTGCTATCCGCCCGAAGAATTTTTGATCGTGCCTCACTATTCATTTAAAAATCTAATACATATTAAAGGGGAATTTCAAAATTATTATTAACCCCTCACGTAAAAAACAACACTTCCTTAATGGAGATCAAAAATAGCACTAACCACATACCTATTTCATGGAAAAAACAGCGAATAATAAACAAAGGTTAATAATTAATATTGAACAATAAAATTAAAAATATAGTTATTTTCCTTTCTTCCATCAGGATCTATCACAAAAAATAAAGGGGGAAAAACCGCCTGACGAAATGTTTAATCCTGTGGTAAATGAAACGCCCGCAAAAAAAACGCCGGCATCATGCCGGCGTTGATTTAAGCGAAACAATCCGGCGCTTTACGCCCCCGGATGTTCGTCCTGATCGACCGCAAAGCAGGCCACCATCTGCTCGCCGTACTGTTTGAGCTGCGGCTGCAGCTGAACGCAAGTGCCGAAGGCGCGGCGGCAGCGGGCATTGAACGCACAGCCCGGCGGCGGATTCATCGGGCTGGGCAGCTCGCCGGTCAGCTTGATGCGCTCGCGGCGCATATCCGGATTCAATCGCGGCGTCGCCGACAGCAGCGCCTGAGTGTACGGATGGCGCGGATTGTTGAAGATCGCCTCTTTGCTGCCCTTTTCCACGCAGCGGCCGAGGTACATCACCATCACCTCGTCGGCGATGTGCTCCACCACCGACAGATCGTGCGAGATGAACACATAGGACAGCCCCAGCTCCTGCTGCAGATCCATCATCAGGTTCAGCACCTGAGCGCGCACCGACACGTCCAGCGCCGACACCGGCTCATCGGCGATCACCACGTCCGGGTTCAGCATCAGCCCGCGGGCGATGGCGATACGCTGACGCTGGCCGCCGGAAAACATGTGCGGGTAGCGGTCGTAATGCTCAGTCTTCAAGCCGACCTTCGCCATCATCTCCAGCGCTTTTTCCCGCCGTTCGGCGGCGCTGAGCGAGGTATTGATCAACAGCGGCTCCTCGAGGATCTGCCCGACCTTCTTGCGCGGGTTGAGCGATCCGTAAGGATTCTGGAACACGATTTGGATCTTCTGGCGCCGCAGCTTCTCGGCAGAGGCGTCCGGCTTCAGCAGATCCTGCCCCTGGTAGTACAGCTCGCCGCCGGTCGGCACTTCGATCATCGTCAGCAGGCGGCCGAGCGTCGATTTGCCGCAGCCCGACTCACCGACCACCGCCAGCGTTTTGCCGCGCTCCAGGGTGAAGGAGACGCCGTCCAGCGCCTTGACCAGCCGCTCCGGCGCGAACAGGCCCTTTTTCACCGGGTAATGCTTCTTCAGGTCAATCGCCTGCAGTAAAGGTTGATTCTGGCTCATACGGTCGGCCTCCCCGCATCATCCAGCGGTGTGTGACATTTAACCTGACGGCCGGGAATGCTGCGCAGTTCCGGCTCCTCGTTGCGGCAGCGCTCGTTGGCGTAGGGACAACGCGGGTTGAGCAGGCAGCCGGTCGGGCGATCGTATTTGCCCGGCACCACGCCCGGCAGCGAAGCCAGCCGCGCCTTGTCGGCGGCGAACTCCGGCAGCGCGCGCAGCAGCGCCTGGGTATAGGGGTGGCGCGGGGCGCGGAAAATCTCCGCCGCCTTGCCGGATTCCACCACCTGGCCGGCGTACATCACGATGATGTGGTGCGCGGCTTCCGCCACCAGCGCCAAATCGTGGGTGATCAGCAGCAGCGCCATGTTTTCGCGCTGCTGCAGGTCCAGCAGCAGTTCGATGATCTGCGCCTGGATGGTCACGTCGAGCGCGGTCGTCGGCTCATCGGCGATCAGCAGCTTCGGCCGACAGGCGATGGCCATGGCGATCATCACGCGCTGGCTCATGCCGCCGGAAAGCTGGTGCGGGTATACGTCCAGCCGCGAGGCCGGATCGGGAATGCCCACCTGGGTCAGCAGGTCGATAGCGCGCTGGCGGCGAGTGCGGCGGTTGCCGCCCTGGTGCACCTTCAGCGCCTCCATGATCTGATAACCGACGGTATAGCACGGGTTCAGGCTGGTCATCGGATCCTGGAAGATCATCGCCACTTCGGAGCCCACCAGCTGGCGGCGCTCTTTTTCGGAGATCTTGCGCAGATCCTGGCCGTTGAACTCCAGCTTGTCGGCCATCACCTTGCCGGGGAAATCGATCAGGCCCATGATCGCCAGCGAACTGACGGATTTGCCGGAGCCGGATTCACCGACAATGCCGACCACCTGACCTTGCTCCACGCTGTAACTGATGCGGTCTACCGCGCGGAACGGGGTGCCTTCGTCACCGAAGTGCACCGAAAGCTTGTCTACATTCAATAACGCCATCTCTCTCGTCCTCTGTTACTGCTTGAGTTTGGGGTCGAGAGCGTCACGCAAACCGTCCCCCATCAGGTTGAATGCCAGCACCGTCAGCAGGATCGCCACGCCGGGGAAGGTCACCACCCACCAGGCGCTTTGCGCGAACTGCAGCACGTCGGAGAGCATGGTGCCCCACTCCGGCGTCGGCGGCTGCGCGCCCATGCCCAGAAAGCCGAGAGCGGCCATGTCCAGAATGGCGTTCGAGAAACCGAGAGAAGCCTGCACGATCAAAGGCGCCAGGCAGTTAGGTAGAATATTGACGAACATCTGGCGCAGCGCGCCGGCGCCCGCCACCCGCGAAGCGGTGACGTAGTCGCGGTTGACCTCCACCAGCACCGCTGCGCGCGTCAGACGCACATAGTGCGGCAAGGCGACGAAGGTCAGCGCCAGCGAGGCGTTGACGATCGACGGCCCGAATACCGCCACCAGCACCAGCGCCAGCAGCAGGCTCGGCAGAGCCAGCATGATGTCGACGACGCGCATGATAATCGCGTCCACCACGCCGCCGAAGTAACCGGCCAGCAGGCCGAATATCACGCCCATGATCAGCGACAGCACCACCACCAGGCAGCCGACCAGCAGCGACAGGCGCGCACCGTACATCAGGCGCGACAGCACGTCGCGGCCCACGTCGTCGGTGCCGAGGATATATTGCCAGCTGCCGCCCTCTTGCCACACCGGCGGCTTGAGCAGCGCGTCGCGGAACTGGTCCGCCGGCGCATGCGGCGCCAGCACGCCGGCGCCGAGCGCGATCACCAGCATCAGAACGATATACACCAGGCCGACCACGGCCCCTTTATTGCGCTTGAAATAGTGCCAGAACTCCTGAAACGGGGTCATCGGCTTCGGCGCACCTTTAACTGCAGACTCAGTGATTTGAGACATGAGAGCGCCCCTTATTTCTTGTGGCGAATACGCGGGTTGACCACGCCGTAGAGCACGTCTACCAGCAGGTTAACCAGAATGATCATACAGGCGACCAGCAACACCCCGCCCTGCACCACCGGGTAGTCGCGGCGCTGCAGCGCGTCGATCAGCCAGCGGCCCAGCCCCGGCCAGGAGAAGATGGTTTCGGTCAGAATGGCGCCGGCCAGCATGGTGCCGACCTGCAGCCCGATCACCGTCACCACCGGCAGCAGCGCGTTGCGCAGCGCGTGAACGACGATCACCCGCATGCGGCTCACGCCCTTGGCGCGCGCGGTGCGGATGTAGTCTTCGCCCAACACCTCCAGCATCGAAGAACGGGTCATGCGCACGATCACCGCCAGCGGGATGGTGCCCAGCACGATGGCCGGCAGGATCATATGCATCACCGCGTCGACGAAGTCGCCCGGCTCGCCCCAGATCAGGGTGTCTATCAGCATGAAGCCGGTCAGCGGCTGGCTATCGTCGAGGAAGACCGTGTCGCTGATGCGCCCCGACACCGGCGTCAGGTTAAGCTGCACCGACACCAGCATGATCAGCATCATGCCCCACCAGAAAATCGGCATCGAATAGCCGGTCAGCGAGATGCCCACCGCGGTATGGTCGAAGACCGAGCCGCGTTTGACCGCCGCCAGCACCCCGACCGGGATGCCTACCAGCACCGCGAAGATCATCGCGCAAATGCCCAGTTCCAGCGTGGCCTGAAAGCGCGGAACGAACTCGCTCCAGACGGAGATGCGGCTTTTGAGGGAGGTGCCCAGATCGCCTTGCAGCACGTTGGACACGTAGGAGAAATATTGTTGATAGAGCGGCTTGTCCAGCCCCATTTCCGCCATCAGCTGCGCGTGGCGCTCGGCGGAGATACCGCGTTCCCCGGCCATGATGGTCACCGGGTCGCCGGGGATCATATGGACGAATGCAAAAGTCAGCAATGTAATGCCGATAAACGTTGGGATAACTAACCCCAAACGTCGGAGTATGAACTGCAACATATCCCGAACTCTCTGTATCAATGCCCGGCAGCTCATCGTCCGCCAGGCTTATTAACGCTCACATGCCTTTGAACGATTCGACGGCCATACGCCGGAGACTGGTCAGCAGGGGCGCAAACCTGTTGCGCCCCTGCAAGTCCATTCGTGCGTCTCCGGTAAAGCGGTCGAAATCAGTCTACAGAGACATTCTCGAAGTGATGCTTACCGAGCGGATCCACGACGTAGCCTTTCACTTCCTTACGCACAGGCTCGTACACGGTGGAGTGTGCGACAATCAGCGCCGGAGCCTGATCGTGCATCACCACCTGCGCCTGCTTGTACAGTTCGATGCGCTTGTCGTGGTTGGATTCGGCGCGCGCCGGTTGAATCAGATCTTCAAACGGCTTGTAGCACCAGCGGGAGTAGTTGGAGCCGTCTTTCGCCGCCGCGCAGCTGAACAGCGTGGCGAAGAAGTTGTCCGGATCCCCGTTGTCGCCGGTCCAGCCCATCATCACCGTCTGGTGCTCGCCCGCTTTGGCGCGCTTGAGGTATTCACCCCACTCATAGGTCACGATTTTGGCTTTCACGCCGATCTTGGCCCAGTCGGCCTGGATCATTTCCGCCATGCGGCGTGCGTTCGGGTTGTAAGGACGCTGTACCGGCATCGCCCACAGGTCGATGCTGAAACCGTCGGCCATGCCCGCTTCTTTCAGCAGCTCTTTCGCCTTGGCCGGATCGTAAGCGTAATCCTGCACCGCGTCGTTATAGCCCCACATGGTCGGCGGGATCAGGTTCTTGGCCGCCTGGCCCGCGCCCTGATAAACCGCATCGATGATCGCCTGCTTGTTGACCGCCATGGTCAACGCCTGACGCACCTTCAGGTTATCCAGCGGTTTTTTCTCGACGTTGAACGACAGGTAGCCCACGTTCAGGCCCGGCTGCTCCATCAGGTTGATGGACTTGTCTTGCTTCATGCGGGCGATATCGGCCGGGTTCGGGTACGGCATCACCTGACATTCGTTTTTCTGCAGTTTGGCGTAGCGCACGGAGGCGTCAGGCGTGATGGAGAACACCAGGCGATCGATCTTCGGCTTGGTGCCCCAGAAACCGTCGAATGCCTTGTACAGGATCTTGGAGTCTTTCTGGTATTGCAGCAGCTGGAACGGGCCGGTGCCGATCGGGTTCAGGTCGACCTTCTCCGGCGTGCCGGCTTTCATCATCACGTCGGCGTATTCGGCGGACAGGATGGACGCGAAGTCCATGCCCAGGTCAGCCAGGAACGGCGCTTCCGGGCGGTTCAGCACGAAGCGCACGGTGTTGTCGTCCACTTTTTCAATCTTGGCGATCAGCTTAGGCATGTCCATGCCTTCAAAGTATTCGTAGCTGCCGCCTGACACTTTGTGATAGGCGTTGTTCGCATCCAACTGGCGTTCAAAGGAGAACACCACGTCGTCGGCGTTGAAATCGCGCGTCGGTTTGAAGTCTTTGCTGCTCTGCCACTTCACGCCTTTGCGCAGGTGGAAGGTATAGGTTTTGCCGTCTTCGCTGACGTCCCACTTCTCAGCCAGGCCCGGCTGCAGTTCGGTGGTGCCGATTTTGAATTCGACCAGGCGGTTGTAGATCGGTACCGAGCTGGCGTCGTAGGTGGTGCCGGAGGTAAACAGCTGCGGGTTGAACCCTTCCGGGGAACCTTCAGAACAGTAAACCAACGTCTTGGCCTGTACGCTGGCCGCCACGGTCAGCGCGATCAGCCCAATGCCGAATTTCAGAACCCCCGATTTACCCAAGGAACGTGTCATCGTTAGTGCTCCATTGTGTGATGTGATGTGTGTCATTGCCGCCAGACCTGTATTTTTTATTGCGTGGCCTGTGCGATCGGTGCCCGAAGGCAGAAGGTGTACGAGGAGAGAATGCCGGATGGAACGCATCGCGGCGGGGACGTCTGAGCGCGTGGAATTCACTCAAACAACTCTCGCTCTTACCCCTGAGGCTATCAAGTTGCCAACTGTTTGGGGTGTCGTCAATATAACCAGTGGGGATTTACGCAGACTGTGAGAAACAGCAAACAAACATAAAAAAAACCTTTTGTTAACACTTCCAGCATGAAAATTTATGCTAAGCGGACATTTTCAGCGCATTGGTCTGACCCTCACAAACTTACTGGTTTTTAACTCCGTTAAAAAACGCCAAAACTTTGTTGCTGAATGATGAATATCTGAACGGTTATTTTTGTGATCGCCGTTAAAGACAGGAGGAAATGCTGAAGGATTACCCAAAAGGGTGAGTCCGATGAGCGCGGTTTGCGCCGGGCAGGACCACAATCTGTGCGGCGTAAAAAAACTTTCGGCGGCGAAAAAGCCGGGGGCGAAAGGATATCCCCCGGCAACGCACTGCAACCGATTATTGAACGCCGGCGCTGTTGCCCAGGCTGGCGTTCATGCTGTTAAGAATATCGCCGTTGTCCGCGTCGATCTCCCAGGAGAACAGGCCGCCCAACTGCTTATCCAACACGTACTTGCCCTTGGCCTGCACCGAGCGGGCATCGTCGAAGGTGATCAGATCGCCGGTGGAAGGTTTGAACACGTAAGGCGCTTCCGCCGTGGCGTCGTAGGTGTACTGCCAATCGCCGCTCATGAACTGGCTGGCGATTTGGCGGTAGTCCACGATGCCGTTCTCCCAGGTGCCTTTAACCGGCCCGGTGGCGGTGCCGGTGAACGGAATGTTGTTCTGGTAGCCGTTCACCCCGGTCCAGCCGCGGCCATACATGGCGGTGCCGACCACGATCTTGCCCGGCTTGACGCCCTGCGTCAGCAGCGCATTGACGCCGTTCACCGTGGTGTAGGCGGTGTCCGGTTTCCAGGCCGGCGCATTCAGCGCGGTCTGATGCCCCAGGTTTTTCAGATCGAAGGCGCCGTAGAAGTCGTAGCTCATCAGGAAGATGTGATCCATCGAGTTCTGCGCGACGTTGTAAGCCACCTTGTCGATCTTGTCCTTGCCGGCGCTGATGGCGGAGGTCAGCTCATACTTGCGGCCGGTTTCCGCCGACAGCTGATCCAGCATCGCCCGCAACTCCTTCATCAACAGCACATAGGTTTCCCCGTCTTGCGGGCTGCCCAGGTTCGGGTTGGCGCCATTGCCGCCCGGGAACTCCCAGTCGATATCCACGCCATCGAAGAACTTCCAGGTCTGCAGGAACTCTTTCACCGAACCGACGAAGCGATCGCGCTTCACCTTGTCGCCCATAAAGAAGAACGGGTCGGACAGCGTCCAGCCGCCGATCGACGGCAGGATTTTCAGGTCAGGATGCGCCTGCTTCAGCGCCATCAGCTGGCCGAAGTTGCCCTTGTAGGGGTCATCCCAGGCGGTCACGCCCTTCTGCGCTTTTTGCAACGCGGCGAACGGATCGTGGATCGAGACTTTGAAGTCCTCGCGGCCCTGGCAGGAGCGCTGCAACGCCTGGAAGCTGCCTTCGATCTCTTTCAGGCTGTCGTTGATGCCGTTGCCGCCGCAGATCGGGATAAAGCCGTACAGCAGATGGGTCAGGTTCTGCGCCGGGATCTTATCGACGGTGAAATTGCGCCCGTAAACGCCCCACTCGACGAAATAAGAGCCGACCACTTTGCCGGAATTCTGTTTATAGGGTTTATTCTTTTCCAGCAGCGGCTCTTTCAACGGCGCCAAATGGCTGCCGTCGGTGTCGGCCACCACAATTTCGGTGGCGTCGCTGGCGGTGCAGCCGTCGGCATTGCACAACGCCACCTGCATTTGATAACGGCCGCCTTTATTCACTTTAAAATTCGCCGTACCGGAAGCGCCGGTTGAAGGGCCGCTCCACGCCTCTTTGCCATTTAATAAAATTTTTGCCGTCGTGCCGGTGTCGCCATTCCATAAATTCCAGGAGACCGAAACGTCGGCGGCATTTTTTACCTTCACCAGATTATTATATGCGGTGGCCGCCTGATCGACTTCGACGATGGCGAACTTGGTGTTGCCCCAGGCGATGGTCGGCTTGCCCGGCGCGGCGGCCTGCGCCGCGGAACACAGCGTGCTGCCGATCACCAGCGCCAACAGCGGTTTATTAAATTTGCGCATAACTGATTCCTTTATTCCGAGAGGATAAACATAAAAGAGTTAATCGTCGCCACGTATTGCCGGAGCGAAATGATTCCGCAATAATCCACGAAGATTAACGTTAATAAATAATCACGGTATTTCCCACGCGGCGGGAATAACACATCCCGCGTTGTCCATTCAGACTATAGGTAAAAAAAACGTGAAAACAAGAGCGCTATCAACCGGGTTTTATTCGGCAAGCATGAATTTATTTAAATATGGAAATAAGAACCTAAAGGGAATAAGGAGTGTGAATTAATTAAGCGTAAAGGATAAATATATTTCACGAGGACGGTAGATTGAGGCACGCCATAAAGCCAAACCGGCCATATCGGCGGAGGTATACTCATCCTCATAAACGACAGGCGAAAAAAAACCTGCTTTAAAAAGCAGGTTTTTCGAATGGTGGTCGGCGAGAGAGGATTACGCGCATCGTTGATGCGCGCCCTGCGGGCCGTTGCTGAAGCAACGTTGTCTCGCTTCGCGAGGCTCGAACCTCCTGCGGAGGTGCTCATCCTCATAAACGACGGGCGAAAAAAAACCTGCTTTAAAAAGCAGGTTTTTCGAATGGTGGTCGGCGAGAGAGGATTCGAACCTCCGACCCACTGGTCCCAAACCAGTTGCGCTACCAAGCTGCGCTACTCGCCGATGCGGGGCGCATCTTACTGCTGGCGGTTATAGGCGTCAATCACTTTTTTGCCCCTGCATTTCAAGTGGTGATAAAAGCGCCATAATGCGCTGCGCCGGGGGCTGCGCAGCGTATTTTGCTCAGGCTTTGGCCGGTTTCAGCGCCGGCGTCTGCGCGCGCAGGAACGGCAGCAGGAACAGCGCCGACAGGCAGGCGGCGATGGAAATCACCACGAAGAAGCCGTTCCACTGCCAGATCTCCATCACCCGCGCGATCGGGTAGCCGGACAGCGCCGCGCCCAGGTAGGCGAACAGGCCGACAAAACCGGTCGCCGCGCCCGCCGCATCCTTGTGCGAGCACTCCGCCGCCGCCATGCCGATCAGCATCTGCGGGCCGAAGATGAAGAAACCGATGGCGAAGAAGCAGCAGGCCTGCAGCAGGTAGGTCACGCCCGGCATCAGCCACAGCGCCGCCACCGACAGGAAGATACCGATGGCGAAGATCAGGTTCATCGGGCCGCGGTTGCCGCGGAACAGTTTGTCGGAACCCCAACCGGCCACCAGCGAACCGATAAAGCCGCCCACTTCAAACAGCGAGATGGCCGAGTTGGCGGTCATCAGCGAATAGCCCTTTTCCTGCGTCAGGTAGAGGTTGCCCCAATCGTTGATCGCGGTGCGCACGATGTACACCAGCACGTAAGAGACCGCCAGCAGCCAGATGTACTTGTTGGTCAGCACGTAGCGTTTGATGATCTCCCGGTTGCTCAGCCCCTGGCCTTCCGATTCCTGCACCAGCTCCATGGCGTCGTTGCGCCATTTGCCGACGCTCGGCAGCCCCAGGGTGGATGGCTTGTCGCGCAGGCGCCAGCACATCAGCAGGCCAAGCACCACGCCGATGATACCGGGAATGATCATGCCGTAACGCCAGCTGAAGTGCAGCGAGATAAAGCCCACCAGCAGCGGGATCAGCGCCCCACCGACGTTGTGCGAGGTGTTCCAGATCGCCCACCAGCCACCGCGCTCGGAGCGCGAATACCAGCTGGTGAGGATTTTGGAGCACGGCGGCCAGCCCCAGCCCTGGAAGAAGGCGTTGAGGATCCACAGCGTGCCCAGCATCAGCAGCGACGAACTGAGACCGAAGAAGATATTCAGCACCCCGGTCATGATCAGGCCCAGCCCCATAAAGTAACGCGGGTTGGAGCGATCGCTGATCATGCCGGAGATGAATTTCGAGCAGCCGTAGGTGATGTAGAACAGCGTGCCGAGGATGCCGACGTCGGACATCGTCAGGCCCAGATCGCTCAGCATCGCCGGCATGATGAAGTTGAAACTTTTGCGCGTGAAGTAAAACGCGGCGTAGCCGATGTACATGGTGCACATCAGCTGGATGCGCCAGTATTTGTAGCTGGCGTCGATCTGCCGTTGATCGGTGACCTGCGGCGCGTCCGGGCGGCTTTTAAGGAAAGACCACATGTGGAACCTCAGAGGATTGAATAAAGTGCCGCTATGATGCTCCTCGCGCGCACGGGAGGCTTACGCCGGATTCCCGACGCGGTTAGGAGTTTTTCCTAGTTTTGCGTTTGCGCCGGCGAAACTGTGGGCAAGATCACACTCAAACAGGCGCCCCCCTCAGCGGTGAACCGCAGGCTGCCGCCGAGGGCGCTGATGCGCTCCTGCATGCCGCGCAGGCCATAGCCCGGCTGATGGTTTTCCGCATCGAAGCCCACCCCGTTGTCGCGGATGGTCAGGGCGATCTGCGGCGCGGCGCCTTTGCGCGGCTGCAGGCGCGCATCCAGCTCCAGGCGGCTGGCGCCGGCGTGGCGGCACACATTGGTCACCCCTTCCTGGCACACCCGGTACAGCGTGATTTTCAGCGTTTCATCCAGCAGCTCGTCCGGCACCTGCCACTGCAGGCTGCTCACCAGCGACGCGTCCTGCGGCAGCGACTCCCGCAGCATCGCCGCCACCGCCGCCGACAGCGGCAGGTTATTCAGCGCCGCCGGCCACAGCTGGGTCAACACATCATGCACCCCGTCGTAGACCCGCAGCGCCAACGCATCGATGGCGTCGGCGCAGCCGACCACCGCCGGCTCCGGCGCCAGGCGTTTGACGATGCTGGCCTGGGTGCGAATCACGGTGATGGTCTGCCCCACTTCATCGTGCAGCTCGCGCGCCACCTCGCGCCGGGTTTGCTCCTCCGCCGTCACCAGCGCCCGCGCCAACTGGCGGTTCTCCGCCAGCCGCAGCCTCAGCTGCTGATTCAGCTCGCGCTGGCGCTGAATGCCGACGCCCAGCAGCAGCCCGGTCAGGCTTTGGGCCAGCAGCGACAGCAGCAGATCGCGGTGCGACTCCGGCTGCGGCGGCTCGTTGACCATCAGCGCCACGCCGTTGAGCAGCGTCGCCAACAGCGCGCCCTGCCAGCCGTAGCGGTAAGACATGAACACGATAGGAATGGCCAGGCAGAAAGGCGCAAAGCGCCGCAGCTCGGCGGCGTTCACCTGCTGCTGCAGCCAGATGCTGAACGCAAACAGCAGCAGGTAGCTGGCCAGATGGCCCAGACGCAGCTCCACCGGCTTGTGGATCAGCCCCGGCTCCAGCGGCACCCAGATTTGGCGCGCCAGATAGTGCCACAACAGCAGGCAGGTCGGTGCGATGGTAAAACCGCCGGTCAGGCCGAGCAGCAGCGCGCGGGCGCCTTCACCGCTCACCAGCTGCCACACCAGCGCCTGCAGCAAGGCGGCGGCGCCCACCACCGCGCCCTGCAACAGTGGCCAGCGCCATTCGCTGTCGCTCTGCTGATGGCGCAACAGCCACGGCGAGGCCAGCAGGCTGAGCAACACCGTCAACACCAGCACCGCCACCGACGCCCACAGCGCCGGGCCGTAGCCGAACTGGTCCGCCAGCAGCGCCATCAGCAGCAGGTCTGCCAGCAGGATCCCCGGCCAGAAACGGTACGGGCTCTGCAGCAAAATGCCCATGCGCAGGCCGAACGGGAACAGCAGCAGCGCCTGCCAGGGCGGGTCGATCAGCGCGGTGCCGATGCCCCACAGGCAAAACGCGCTGGCGGCGTAGATGAAAAACAGCGCCAGCTGGGTGATCAGGCGCTGCGTCACAGGTTCAGCATCCGTCTGGCCAGCTCGACGTTGTTGTTGATGCCCAGCTTGGCGAACAAATTGGCGCGATGCACATGCACCGTCTTCGGCGACAGCCCCAAGGCGGCGGCGATCTCGCGCACCTCCTGGCCCTGCGCCAGCAACAGCGCGATCTCGCGCTCGCGGCGGGTCAACGGATCGACCCTCACCCGCGCCAGCTGCTGCGCGATTTCCGGCATCAGGTAAACGCCGCCGCCGGCGACGGTGCGCACCGCGGTGATCAAATCTTCCGGCTTGCAGCGCTTGGAGAGAAAGCCGCCGGCGCCGCGATCCAGCGCCATTTCCACCAGCGCCGGGTTATCGTGCATCGACAGCATCACCACGCGGATGCCGGAGGGAATGTCCGCCAACAGATCCAGCCCGCTGCCGTCCGGCATCGAAATGTCGCAGATGCAAACGTCCACCTCCAGCCCCGGCAGGCCGGCGCGCGCCTGCGCCGCACCGCTGAATTCGCCCACCACCTGAATATCGGCTTCCAGCGACAGCAGCTGCACGAAGCCCGAACGCACAATGTCATGATCGTCGATAAACGCCACGCGCAGGGTCATGGAAATCTCCGGTTAACAGGGGGAAGTGCGCAAGTATACCGTATGCACACACCGGAATAATTGATGAAGAGAATGTATTGGGTGAAATTGCCGGGTGCGCAAGGCAGGCACCCGGCGGGAGGGGTTACTACAGGCTAGCAGGCGCCGTTTTATCCTGCGGCAGATGGCACCAGTTGTTTTTATCCACGATGCCGCCATCGGGAGACGTGTAGCCGAGGCAGCCGAGAATGGTGTCAAACAGCTCGACGTGGCGATGCGTTTTGCCGATGCGCTGCTGCGCCTGCAGCTGCTCAAAGGCGCTGAGGTGCTGCGGGTTCTCAAGGAATTTGTCCGACGCCCATACGATCATCGGCACGCGGAACTGCTCCGGCGGCGCCATCTCGCGCGGCGTACCGTGCAGGTGCGTGTTTTCACCGATCGATTCGCCGTGATCGGCGGCATAGAACACGATGGCCTTCTTGTCGCGCACCTGGTCTATCACATTGGCGATAAAGCTGTCGGTATACAGCACCGTATTGTCGAAGGCGTTGATCAGCTGCGCCTTGGTGCAGGAATCGTCCACCCCCATGCACTCCGGCTGATAGCGCGCATAGCTGCGCGGATAACGCTGCGAGTACAGGTAGTGCGAGCCTTTGGTATGCAGGATCACCAGGTGTTTGCCCTTCGGATAGCGCGCCAGCGACTCCTTCATTTCGTCCACCAACAGCATATCGTCGACCGCCTTGCCGTCGTTGCGCTTCTCGGACGCGATCATCTCGCGGAACGAATAGTTGTTCACCTCGGTGTTGTTGTAGAACCACACCTCGCTCTGCATGGCGAACAGCTCGGAAGAGAAGCCCAGATCCTTCAGTACCGCGAACACGTTCTGCTCTTTCAGCGTGCGCTGCGGATTGTCTTCGGTGCCGCCTTCGCGCACGAACATACAGCGCAGCGACAGCTTGGTGGAGGTGTCGCACGACTCGCCGCGAAACGCCACCAGATTCTTCTCTTTAGACAGCCGCGGCGTGGTATCGCGCTCATAGCCCAGCATGCCCATGTGGTCCCAGCGCGTGGTCTCGCCGATGATGAACACCACGTAGGTGTCGTCGATATCCGCCGGCGGTACGTAGGTGAAGTGTTTGCCCGGATCGAACATCGTGCTCTGATCCTGGCTTTCGTCATAGCGGGTATAGGCAAACAACCCCAGCGCCGACAGCCAGTTGGACGGCAGATACGAGTGCGCCACCACGCCGCCGTAGCTCGGCAGATCGACGTTGGAGAGCTTCTCTTGCACGCTCTGCTCGTCGTCCAGCATGCGCAGCGGCAGCCAGACCAGCGCCACCACCGCCAGCAAGACCAGCAGCGGCTTGATGCGATGACCGGGGGTTTTCAGCTGTTCTATCAGGGTGTAACGCAGGCTGTTTTTCCAGATCAGCAGCAGCGGCAAGGCGCTGAGCGCCACCATCCACAGCACGAAGTGCAGGCCGACCACCTCTTTCGACAGATCGATGTCGGTGGTCATCACCGACACCACGATGCCGTAGCCGATCACCACGTTGAAAAACGTCATGTAGTAGCTGGCGGCAACCGAAATCAACACCAGCAGCGAAGCGACGATGCGATAAAACAGCCGGCCGCCGAGCGATACCAGTCGCATGATGAAGAACGTGAACAGGACGATAGCGATGACTTCCGTCACCGCCGAAATCACCTTAATCCCCTGAATGCCGTGCGCCAGCGAATCAAAACGACGATAAAAAACGGACAGGTTGAGAAATATGCCGATATAGATCGCTAACAATAACGATAAATTCTGCTGTGATAGCGATTTAACTTTGTTCATGTAACGCGGTGGCTCCGGGGACGGTGTAGCGGTTCTGGATCAGTCAGACACTTATTAGGGCTTCTGGTTCAGCCAACCGGCAATAAGCGTTATTTTGCGGGTAATAATCAAGAGAATTCTCACAAAACGGGCAATTTTTACGCTTTTTGCAAACGGCTTTCAAGCGGGGCAGATAAGAAAATGGAGGGTCAAACCCTCCATTTTTTTCGCGATAAGGATAAAAATCTTACTTAACGTTCAGAGTCACATCGATATTTCCGCGGGTGGCGTTGGAGTATGGGCACACCACGTGCGCCTTTTTCACCAAATCTTCCGCCACGCTGCGCTCGACACCCGGCAGCGAGATATCCAGCTGCACTTCGATGCCGAAACCGTTCGGGATTTCACCGATGCCGACGGTGCCGTCGATCTTCGCTTCGGCCGGGATTTTAACCTTTTCTTTCGCCGCGACAAACTTCAACGCGCCGAGGAAGCAGGCCGAGTAACCGGCGGCGAACAGCTGCTCGGGGTTGGTGACTTCGCCGCCGGCGCCGCCCATCTCTTTCGGCACGCCCAGTTTCACGTCCAACACGCCGTCGGAGGAGGTCGCACGGCCGTCGCGGCCGCCGGTTGCGGTGGCGTGAGCGCGGTAAACCACTTTCTCAATAGACATCGTTCATTCCTTCTTGCTGGTTGGCGAGATGACTACGGCTTCCACGAGGTAAAGCCGGTCACATATTTATCTTTTGCGATTAAATCGCGCACTACTTATTTTTGACGCTTATTAACCAGTGTAGACCACCCCTGCCGTTCTTGCGTCCGGCGGCGGCGGGTCAAATCTGATCGATCAGGCTTCCGCGCAGCTTTTCCAGCTGCTGTTTGAGCGAGACGATCTCGTCCAGGCTGCAGTCGGTGGCGCACATCACCGCCTCGGGCACCGATTGCGCCCGCTCGCGCAGCGCGCGGCCGGCTTCGGTGAGTGCAATGATCACCTGCCGCTCGTCGGCGGTGGCGCGATAACGCACCAGCAAACCGGCGGTTTCCAACCGCTTCAGCAGCGGCGTCAGCGTGGCGGAATCGAGGAACAGCCGCTCGCCGATATCCGATACCGTCACCCGATCGCGCTCCCACAGCACCATCATCACCAGGTATTGCGGGTAGGTGAGTTCGAGCTGACTCAACAGCTTGCGGTAGACTTTGTGCAGCGCCAGGTTGGCGGAGTACAGCGCGAAACAGAGCTGCTGATCGAGCTGCAGCAGATTCTTCGCGTGGGGTTGTTCGGTATCGGTGCTTTTCATGTGTCTGAATATAGATAGCGCACGATGTAATCGCAAGCTATTTCTTGTGAGGTATGCTACCTTTTTTTTATGCAGAGGATGCTCGGAGGGAAAGGAAATGACAAACACGCTTGTAGAACGCGCGCGCCGCTACGCCACCAAGGCGCATGCGGCCATCGATCAGCGCCGCAAATACACCGACGATCCGTACATCGTCCACCCACAGGCGGTGATGGAACTGGTGCGCAGCGTGCCGCACACCGAAGAGATGCTGGCGGCCGCCTGGCTGCATGACACGGTGGAAGACACGCCCACCACCCTCGGCGATATCGAAAGCCACTTCGGGCCGAAGGTGGCGGAGCTGGTGCGGATGCTTACCAACGTCAGCCGCGCCGAGGACGGCAACCGCTTCGAGCGCAAAAACCGCGATCGGCGCCACAGCGCCGGCGCATCGCCGCAGGCCAAAACCATCAAGCTGGCGGATCTGATCGACAACACCCGCTCGCTGCTGGACTATGACAGCCACTTCGCTCAGACCTACCTGATCGAGAAACAGCGTCTGCTGGAGGTGCTGACCGAAGGCGACCCGACGCTGTGGCGCCAGGCCAGCCATATCGTTGAGCAAGGGCTGCTCCGCTTGCAGCAGCCGCCGCACAACGTGCCCGCCAGCTGGTTCGAACACGCCCGCCGGCGCTACCGCGAGAGCGATGCGGCCTGATCAGAAGGTCACCACCGTTTTCAACGCCGTCACCCAGGCGTCCTGCGTCTCGCTGACGCCCGCCGGGTGATGCCAGTACTGCAGGCCCGGCTGCAGCTGCAACCACGGCGTGACGTTCACGCGATAATAGAGCTCCGCCGTCACCGAGTGGCCCGGCACCGGCCGGTAGCTCGGATCGTGATAATCGCTGACGCCGTTGATTTGGTTGAGATAACGCTGATTATCTTTGTAGCGGTCGCTCAGCTTCACCACCGAGACGCCCAGCCCCAGCCAGTCGTCCGGCCGCGCATCGAACAGCCCGCGATAGCGAATGCCGGTCGAGGTAGACCAGTGCAGGTAGTTGCTGCGCTGATCCCCCAGCCCCAGGCTGTAAAACACGCTCAGACCGCGGTTGACGTCATCCGCATGGCGCGTCACCTGCTGGTTAAAACCGGTATACAGGAACCAGGTGCGATCGTGGCTGCGATAGCCCTGCGGATCGCTGGCGCCCGGCCCACCGGACACCCCTTCATAAAGATCGCTCTGGCGCGCGTTGGTGAACAGCACGCCTAGGTTATACACCCCCGGCAGCTGGTTGACGGCGTGGGTTTTCAGCTCCAGCTCCATCGGCAACAGGAAGCCTTTGCTGCCCTTGGTGGACCAGCTCCAGGCGTGGCTGCGGCTGGGGGCGCTCGGGTTCTGCTCCATCACGCCGCCCTTGAGCGTCAGGCCGTCGGTCAGCTTGTATTGCAGCGTGGTGCCCCAGTAATGCACGTTCCAGTTGTACCAGGTCAACGAGTTGGCAGACTTGCCGCCGCACAGCGTCAGCGTCTGAAAATCGCAGGGGATGATCTGATCGAAATCCTGCACCTTGTTCATCATGCCGATGCGCCACTGCAGCCGGCGATCGAGGAAGGACCGGCTGAAGGTCAGCCAGCCCAGGCGGGTAATCGACTGCCCGCCAAAGCTCTCCTGCGACAGATCGGTCAGGCCGACGCGCGGATCCTGCAAGCGATCGCGGGTCAGGTTGTTGTCATGGTTGCGGTTGACGATATTGCCTTCGATCGCCGCGTCCGGAATGCCGGTCAGCGCCTGCAAATCCTGGCTGAAGGTCAGCGAGAATTGGTCGATGTACGACGCCTGTTTATCGTGGTTATAACCGCCGCCGGCGTTATACGACAGCTGGCTGAGGTAGCCGAGGTTATAGTGGAAACCGTGATCCTCCAGGATCGGCCTGATCCCCAGCATATCCCCCAACAGCCCGGGCTGCGGCGGTTCAAAGCCGAGCGCCACCCCTTCCCACTTGGCGGTGGGGGCTTCGACGTCCTTACCGGTTTGCAGCGTTTCCGCCTGCGCCTGGCTACAGAGCAGCGCCAGCGCCGCCAGGGTCATGGAACGAGGTAATAAGCTTTTCATCATTATTATATTTCTCCGCATAACGGCTGACTGCGGGCAACAGCATTCCCTGGGAGAGAATTTCCCATCATGAACAGCAGCGAATAACGTTAGGTTAACGCCCGGCGCTTGCCGCCGGGCTTAGAGGTTAGCGTCGGTCTTTCAGGCTGGCGCCGTTGCTGTGGATCACATCGCGATACCAGAAGAAACTCTTCTTGCGGCGGCGCGCGAGGCTGCCGTTGCCGGCATCGTCCCTGTCGACGTGAATGAAGCCGTAGCGCTTCGACATTTCGGCCTTCGAGGCGCTGACCAGATCGATCGGCCCCCAGCTGGTGTAGCCCATCACCTCGACGCCGTCGTCGATCGCTTCCGCCACCTGCACCAGATGGTCATTGAGGTAGTTGATGCGGTAGTCGTCGTGGATGCTGCCGTCGGCTTCGACGCGGTCTTTGGCGCCCAGCCCGTTCTCGACGATGAACAGCGGTTTCTGATAGCGGTCGTACAGCACGTTGAGCAGGTAGCGCAGCCCGATCGGGTCGATTTGCCACCCCCACTCCGAGCTGGCCAGATGCGGGTTCGGCACCATATCGAGAATGTTGCCGCGCGCCGTCTCGTACTGCTCCGGATCGGCGGTGACGCAGCCGCTCATGTAGTAGCTGAACGAGATGAAGTCGATAGTTTCGCGAAGCGTTTGCCGATCTTCCTCGGTGATTGCCACCTGAATGCCGTTTTCACGGAAGAAGCGCTGCATATAGGCCGGGTAATAGCCGCGCGCCTGCACGTCGCCGAAGAACAGCCAGTCGCGGTTTTGCCGCTGGGTTTCCAGCAGATCTTCCGGCTTGCAGCTCAGCGGATACAGAATGCCGCCCAGCAGCATGTTGCCGATTTTGCCCTCCGGCACGATCTCGTGGCAGGCTTTCACCGCTTTGGCGCTGGCCACCAGCTGATGGTGGATCGCCTGATAGATGGCGCTCTTGTCGCTCTCCTGCGGCAGGCCGACGCCGGTGAAGGGCGCGTGCAGCGACATATTGATTTCGTTGAAGGTCAGCCAGTGTTTGACCTTGTGCTTGTAGCGTTCGAACACGGTGCGCGCATAGCGTTCGAAGAAATCGATGGTGCGCCGATCGCCCCAGCCGCCGTAGTGCTTCACCAGGCCGTAAGGCATCTCATAGTGCGACAGCGTGATCAGCGGCTGAATGCCGTACTTCGCCATCTCGTCGAACAGCCGATCGTAGAACGCCAGCCCGGCTTCGTTCGGCGTCTCTTCGTCGCCCTGCGGGAAAATGCGCGTCCAGGCGATCGAGGTGCGCAGGCACTTGAAGCCCATTTCGGCGAACAGCGCGATATCCTCCGGGTAACGATGATAGAAATCGATCGCCACGTCCTTGATGCCGCTGTCGCCCGCCGTGCGCGGCGTGATGGCGCCGAAGATGCCCTGCGGCTGCAGATCGGAGGTCGACAGCCCCTTGCCGTCGGCCTGATACGCGCCTTCTACCTGGTTCGCCGCTACCGCGCCGCCCCACAGAAAATGTTGCGGAAACTTGCCGTTCATCGCTTGCTCCTCAATTAACGTAATAAAGTCAGCAGCGGCGCCTGTTCCTGCACCGGAGACAGGCCGCTGGTCAACACGTCCACGTAGTCATCGCTGTTGCTGATGATGATCGGCGTGGTGGTGTCATAGCCGGCGGCATGGATCGCCGCCTGGTCGAACTCGATCAGCAGATCGCCCGGGGCGACCCGCTCGCCTTCCCGCACGTGGGCGGTGAAATGCGCCCCGTCCAGCTTCACGGTATCAATGCCGACGTGGATGAGAATCTCCGCGCCGTCGTCCGATTCGATGCCGATGGCGTGTTTGGTTTTGAACAGCGACGCCACGCTGCCGCTCACCGGCGCCACCACGCGCCCCTGCTGCGGCGCGATCGCCACCCCTTTCCCCAGCAGGCCGCTGGCGAAGGTCGCGTCGTTCACCTGATCCAGCGGCACGATGTCGCCGGCGATCGGGCTGAGGATGGCCTGTTTGCGGTTAAGCGGCGCGGCGGCTTCAGGCTGCGCCGTCTCTTCCGCCGGCGCGACGCCGAACAGGTAGCTGGCCAGCGCGGCGAACACGAACGACAGCAGGGTGCCGCCGATCGCGCCCCATACCGTGGCGTCGATGCCGCCGCCGGGGATGATCTGCGCGAAGGTGAAGACGCTCACCAGGCCGAACGAGTAGACCGAGGTCTGGAAGTAGCCGATCACCGCACCGCCCAGCGCGCCGCCGATGCAGCCGAAGATGAACGGGCGTTTGTTCGGCAGCGTGACGCCGTACACCGCCGGCTCGGTGATGCCGAAAATCCCGGCGCCGATGGCAGAAGCGGACAGCGCCCGCAGTTTGGCGTCGCGGGTGCGCAGCATCACGCCCAGCGTGGCGCCGACCTGCCCCATCACCGCCGGCAACAGCAGCGGCACCATGGTGTCGCGCCCCAACACGCTCAGGTTATTGATCATCAACGGCACCAGTCCCCAATGCAGGCCGAAGATCACGCACACCTGCCACATCGCCCCCATAAAGGCGCCGGCAACGATCGGGTTAAAGGCGTAAATGCTCTGATAGCCGTTGGCCAGCAGGTGGCTGAGCCAGGTCGCCGCCGGGCCGATCAGCAGGAAGGTCAACGGCACGGTGATCGCCAGGCACAGCAGCGGCGTGATGAAATTGCGCAGCGCGCTGTGGATCACCCGGTTAAACAGCGGCTCCAGGCGGCAGGATACCCAGGCCGCGAAGATGATCGGGATCACCGACGAGCTGTAGTTGATGAAGGTCAGCGGAATGCCGAAGAAATACTCGCGCACCGCCCCCGGCTGCTGCGCCGCTTCGAACGCCGCCATCATCAGCGGATGCGTCAACGCGCCGCCGATCGCCATGGTGACGAAGGGGTTGCCGCCGAATTTTTTCCCGGCGGTGTAGCCGAGCATGATCGGGAAGAAGTAGAACAGCGAGTCACTGGCGGCGAACAGCATTTTGAAGGTACCGCCGCTCTCCAGCAGCCAGCCGCAGGCCAGGCTCAGCGCCAGGAAGCCTTTCAGGATCCCCGAAGCGGCCATCACCCCGAGCAACGGGGTGAAAATGCCGGACACCAGATCGATAAAGCGGCTGAGCAGGTTGTCTTTTTTGCCGCCCGCGTCGTCGCTCGGCGCGCTGTCGGTCAACCCGCCGACCCGGTTAACCGCGTCGAACACCTCCGCCACGTGGTTGCCCACCACCACCTGGAACTGGCCGCCGCTCTCCACCACCATGATGACGCCAGGATTTTTCTTCAGCGCTGCCGCGTTGGCGCGATTGTCATCGCGCAGCTTGAAACGCAGGCGGGTGGCGCAGTGCACCAGGCTTTTCACATTGTCGCGGCCACCGACGCCGGCCAAAATCTCACTGGCTAATGTGTCATATTTCATACGGTTATCCTTAGACTTCGCGTTCTGCCGCTCCCCCCCGCACTGGCCTGGCGCTGAGGCGGAATTCGGCGCAAAAAAAAACCTAAACCTCGCGGCCTCTGCCCCATCGGGGAACAGAAACGCGAGGTTTAGGTTTTGCCTGCCGTAGCAGTAACAACCCTAAATCGGTTGAGTTATGACGTTAACACCGCGGATTTTGCCGGCGCAAGGCTTTGCACCGGCAAATTGCCGAACTGTGATCGGGTGGGCAAAACCGTCCCGGGGTGGCAAATAAGGCCTGCCTCCCTCTATCGGCTTCAGCGCCACGGTGATATATCGCGCAGGCGATAGAATGGAAAGGGGTGGCGGAGTACCGCTCCGCTTAGCCCAAAAACATAAGATTAACTAACCTAATAATTCACTATCAAGCGAAAGCAAAGCGCTCGCTCATCCACTGCCAGTCCTCGTTTTTTCGTCACAACCCGCAATCCATAAGGTAAATAGATCGCCAAACCTGATTGCGCATCGCTAACATCCCACGATATTCACCCGCGCAAAAATCACCGTGCGCAATTGACGATGGCGACAGAAACATCAGAGAGACTAATTAAAACGACTGGACAAAAGTCACGCGGGGGATTATTACTGGTCAACGCGTAATCGAGAGTAGGGATGGCAGTCATCATGGTGTTGCGTACTGATGTAGGACGGATTCTGATCACCGGCGCCGGCGGCCGGGTAGCCACGGCGTTTCGTCTGGCGATGGGCGATCGCTACCCGCTACGGTTGGCGGAACGAGACATCAGCCTGCTGAGCGATCGGCAGCCGGGCAACGAAGTCATCAGCTTCGACATCGCCGATCTCGATGCCTGCCGCGCGGCCTGCGCCAATATCGACACCGTGTTGCATCTGGCGGCCGATCCCTCCCCCGATGCCGACTTCTGCGGTTCGTTGATGGACAACAACATTCTCGGCACCTTCAATATCTTCCGCGCGGCGAAAGACGCCGGCTGCCGCCGGGTGGTGTTCGCCAGCAGCGCGCAGGCGGTGGAAGGCTATCCGCTCGATTACCAAATCCGCCCGGATGACGCGCCGAAGCCGAAGAACCTGTACGGCGCCAGCAAAGCCTTCGGCGAAGGCATCGCCGCCTACTTCGCCCATCAGGAAGGGCTTTCCGCCCTGTCGGTACGCATCGCCAACTTCACCACCCTCAGCCCGGGCGATCGGCTCAGCGCTCGCGACATGAGCGCGTTCCTCAGCCATCGCGACGCCGCCGATCTGCTGGAACGCTGCATTCGCGTCGAAGGGGTGAAATATGCGGTGGTGCACGGGGTTTCCAATAACCGCTACACGCGTTTATCGTTGGAAGAGACCCGTCGCCTGCTGGGTTACGCCCCGCAGGACGATGCGTTCAGCCTGCTCGGCTTTGAGTAGGTGCGGCGAGCAGGCCCGCCGCATCTGCGTATTTAGCCGTTGGCGTAAACGACTTTTGCAGCGGCGCGGCTGGTGAACAACACCAGCAGCAGCGCCAATCCGGCGATAATCGCCCCCATCACCGGCACGAAGCTGTAGCCCAAACCGGCGGAGACCACCGCGCCACCGGCGGCGGCGCCCAGCGCGTTGCCCAGGTTGAAAGCGCCGATGTTGACCGAAGACGACAGCCCCGGCGCGTCGCTGGCCACGCGCATCACGCGCATCTGCAGCGGCGGCACCACGGCAAAGGTCGCCGCGCCCCAAATCACCATGCTCACCGCCGCGCCGATGTCACTGCGCGCCAGCAGCGGGATCAGCAGCATGATGGCCACCAACAGCAGCAGGAAGCCCTTCAGCGTCGCGCTCTCGGAACGGTCGGCGAACTTGCCGCCGAGGTAGTTGCCGATGGAGAAACCGACGCCGATCAACACCAGCATCACCGTCACGAACAGCGGCGTCGCCTCGGTGATGTGCTGCAATACCGGCGAGATGTAGGTATAGAGCGTGAACATCGCGCCCGCCCCCAGCACGGTCGTCAGCAGCGCGGTCAGCACCTGCGGGCGCACCAGCACCGACAGCTCGCGCTTGACGTCAGGGCGCGCCCCGGCGCTGCCTTTCGGCAACGAGAACCACAGCCCCAGCATGGCGATCACGCCCAGCCCGGCCGTCGCCAGGAACGACATGCGCCAGCCGATGGTTTCACCCAGCCAGGTCGCGGCAGGCACCCCGCCGATATTGGCGATGGTCAGGCCCATAAACATGGTCGCTACGGCGCTGGCCTGTTTCTCTTTCGGCACCACGCTGGCGGCCACCACCGAACCGAGGCCAAAGAAGGCGCCGTGGTTCAGGCTGGTGATGATGCGCGACAGCATCAGGGTGGTGTAATCCGGCGCGATGGCCGACAGCACGTTGCCCAGGGTAAAGATCGCCATCAGGAAAATCAGCGCGCTTCTGCGCGCCCGGTGCGACAGCAGCAGCGTCATCAGCGGCGCGCCAACCATCACGCCGACGGCGTAGGCGCTGATCAACATGCCAGCCATCGGAATGGAGACGTCCACCCCTTTGGCGATGGTCGGCAGCAAGCCCATGGGAGAGAATTCGGTGGTGCCGATGCCAAACGCCCCCACCGCCAGCGCTAACAAGGGATAATTCACTTTCATGCAACAACTCCGGTTTACCGCTGCCGAAGCGCGGGAACAGTTAAGATGCCGAAAGTATGACATTGATCACACCAAAGATAAGCAGGCAGGAGGCTAAAAGACTTTTGCAAATTTGTTAAAAGTGAGGAGGTGAGATCGGCATTGGGCATCAAGGTTGCTTTACCGCGATCGCGGCGATGCGTGCGGAGAATGGCGTTAATGCGTCTGAAGGATAAGCGCCGAGGGGAATCACTCTGCACTTGGGGTATTTAACCTCCGCATACCATGCCCGGATAAATCCAATGAAAAACCAACGATATTCCTTACTGATTATGCGTTATCGGCGATAGCATGGAAAACCCTTGCCCTACCAACTCACTGATATACACGCAATGAATGTAACCAACAAAATCAATTCTTATATAATTCTGACATGAATTATATAAACCAAATAAACACCATTGATATCAGAATACACAAAAACAAACTAACATAATGAAATTGAAAAAATTTATAGATAGTTTCCAAAACAATTAAATTAAAAAATAATTACAATTCATAGATTAAAATGATAAATAAGTTGATATTTAAAATTTAAAAACGTAAATAAAAAAGTCAAACCATCCAAATAAGAAAGAGAAAACATGCCTATCTTCCATATTCTCCCCTATGGGTTGAATATATAAGCGAACATGTAAATATCTTTATGCCCGGCGCTATGGTGGCGCCGCTTTGATTAAGGAAAGATCGTATGTCTAAGTCACCTATTGGTACTACCGCCTCAACAGGACAGAAATGCCCGGAAAGCGGTGTCTGGGAAGTGGTTGGCAAACCCTCAACCACAGCGCCAATCGCCAAAGGCAATATCATGCCTCCCTATGGCGGCAAAGGCGTCACCTGGAAATTGATCCAACACGCCTAATCTGAACCCATTCAGCCTCTTTCTTTGAAAGAGGCTCTTCATCTGACTATCGGAATCGCCTCGTTTAGCGCTTTGCATTGCGCACTTTGCCCGCACGCAGTTCGATGTTCCGCGCCAGTTCGCGCAGCCCGCCGGCCAGGAAGCAGGCTTCCGCCAGCACGAACAGCGGGCCGATGATAAGACCCGTCACGTCGTCCATAAACGCCGGTTTTCGCCCCTCCCAGACGTGCCCGACAAACTGAAACAGCCAGCCGATGACGAAACCGCCGATGCCGATGCTCAGCCACGCCGCCGTCGACAGCGACGCCACCCAGGCGCCTAACCCGAGGCACAGCAGCAGCAACGCCAGCATCATGACGCCAAGGCGCAGGTTCAACCGCAGGTAATAGAGGGCCGCGACGATCACCACCGCGTAGGCCGGCGAAAACGGCAGCCATCCCGCGCCCCACGCCGGCCGGGAGAGCAGCGCCAGCAGGCTGACGACGATCAGCGGGATGCCGATAAAATGCGTAGCGATATTGCGCACATCGCGGTGGTAGGCGGCATAAGCGGCAAGTTGATCTTCCAGACTTCGCATGTTGACCTCCGGTATGTTCGGCCTTCGTCGCCGAACGCGCGCAGCCGCATGCGGCTGCCCTTACCCATAGCTTAGCGCGGGATCACCAATACCGGTTGGCCAATCTCATCCAGCAGGCCGCGCGTGACGGAGGCGTTCAGCCAGCGCCCCAACGAAGACAGGTGGCGGTGCGAGATGATCAGCAAATCGCAGTTAAACAGCGCCATCTGTTCCGGGATCACCTCGATGGGCGCCCCGGCGGCCAGCAGCCCCTGGGCGTTGAAGCCCATCTGTTTCAGCGCCCGCGTCACCTGTCCGACCTGCTTTTCCGCCAGCGCCTCTTCGCGCTGGGCGGCGGGATATTCCTCGCGCTCGTCGCTGTCGAAACGCAGGCCGCTGCGGCTGAGCGTGAAGGCATTGTCTACCACCGTCAGTACGATCACGCCGCCGATGCTGCCTTGCAGACGCGCCATAAAATCCAGGGCATTGCCGCTGTGTTCAAAACAGTCCACCGCCAATAACACTCTCTCAATCATAACAACCCTCATTCGCCCGAGTTACATCGCACCCTTGAAGTTGGCTTCGCCCTTTTTCCAATAACCCTTGGCAAACAGCGCAGCGCGGGAAATGCCCATTTCGTTGATAAAGCGCGCCTTCAGGTAGGCGGCGACCTGGTGTTCGCAGGCCAGCCACACCTGCCCTTCGCCGGGCGGCAGCTCGCAATGGCTGACGGCCTGCACCAGCGGGCTGTTCATCACGCTGTCGAAATGTCGGGTGCGGATTTGCCAGCTGTTCACCTGCAAAAAGGAGTAATCGACGTCCTGAATCTCCTGCGCATCGCCCACTTCGGCGAACCACAGCACCGGCAACGGGGCAGACAGCGAGGCGAGGATGGTGCGCATGGCGGGCAGCGCGGTCTCATCGCCCAGCAACAGCAGCCAGCGGGTTTGCGGCAACAGACGAAAGCCGCCGGAGCAAGGGCCGGCGAACCCCAGCTTGTCGCCCGGCATCGCGTCGCGCGCCCAGTTCGACGCCGGGCCTTCGCCGTGCAGCACCATGTCGATATCGAAGGTGCGGGCGAGTTTGTCGATGCCGCTCAGGGTGTAAGCCCGTCCGGCCAGCGTGTCGCGCCACGGGAAGAACACCTTGACCCAGCTGGCCGGCTCCTGCGCGCGCGGATCGGCGATAAACTTATCCACATCGTCGCCGCTCAACGTGATGCGGCGGATCCGGGCGGTGACTTGCCGCACGGCGCTCACCCGGGCCTCGCGTTTGCGGCGGGTGTCCCTTTCCAGCATCTCGTCGACAATTTTATTCAGCGTGTTGTGCATCAGCCTTCTCCTGCGGCGCCGCCGGCGGATAGGTGTGTTCCCAGCCACCGCCCAGCGCTCGATAGATATTCACCACGGCGATCGCCGTCTCCTCCTGAGAAACAATTTGCGCGGACTGCAGATCCAGCAGCGCACGCTGCGTGCTCAGAACATGGATAAAATCGCTGGCGCCGTTCAGATAGCTGTCGCGCGCCAGCGCAAACGCGTGCCGGTTGGCGGCCAGCGCCTCGGCCAGGTGCGTCTGGCGGCGCTGCTGGGCGCGATAGCCGGAAAGCGCGTCGTCGATCTCGTGCCAGGCGCGCAGCACCGTTTGCTGGTAGGCGATGGCCATTTCCTGCTGCCGGTATTCGCTCAGGCGCACCCGCTGGGTGATTTTCCCCCCGTCGAACAGCGGCAGATACAGGGTGGGGCCGATGGCGAAGGTATGCGTGGACCAACTGCCCATATCCGCCAGCGCCAGCGCCTGATAGCCCGCGTTGCCGGTCAGCGTGATGCGCGGATAGTAGTCAGCGGTGGCGACGCCGATCTCGGCGGTCGCCTGATGCAAACGCGCCGCCGCTTCGCGAATATCCGGCCTGCGCAGCGCCAGATCCGACGGCACGCCCATCGGCACCGCGCGCGCCAGCGTCGGCAGCGGCCCCGTCGGCGACAACATCGCTTTCAGCGCGCCCGGCCGCTCGCCCAACAGCAGGCTGATGGCGTTGATCAAGCGTTCCTGCCGATCGACCAGCGTCGGCAGCAGGGCATCCACCTGCGCCAACTGCACCTGCGCCTGATCGATATCCAGTTCGTTGCCCGCGCCGCTTTGATAACGGCTTTGCGTCAGCTGCAGCGTGCGCAGCGCCGTGGCGCGGTTTTCCTGCGCCACCGTCAGCTGCTGCTGCGTGGCGCGCAGGCGCAGATAATCGCTCGCCATCTCCGCCGTCACCGACGTCAGCAGCGCGCGCCGATTCTCCTGCGAAGCGGCGAAGCCGGCGCGCGCGCTTTCCGACGCGCGACGCAGCTTGCCCCACATGTCCAGCTCCCAGCTGGCGCTGAATCCGCCGCGCCAGAGGTTATAATCCGCCTCTCCGCCGTTGCCGGACGGATCCATGCTGCCCACCGAGGTGGCGCGCTGGCGCTGATAGGCGCCGTCCAGGCTCAGCTCCGGCATCAGCGCCGCCTCGGTCACGCCCAGCAGGGCGCGGCTTTGCTGCATGCGCGCCGTGGCGAGCTGCAGATCCAGGTTGCCGGCCGCCGCGCGCTGCACCAGTTGCGACAGCGGCGCGTCGTTGAATATCGACCACCAGGCCACCGGCAGCGCCCCGCCGCCGGCCTGCTCGCCCCAGTTATTGGGCAGCGCGTTCTGCGGCCGAGCGTAGTCCGGCCCTACCGCCCGGCAGCCGCTCAGCGCAATCAACAGCAGCGGGATCACGGCTCTGTTCATTGCAGGCCTCCGTCCAGCGTATTGATGCTGACGTCCGCGGACATCCCGACGCGCAGGGCGCTCAGCAAGGCGGCGTGCTCCTTGTTGCTATCAAACACGATCTTCACCGGGATGCGCTGAACGATCTTGGTGAAGTTGCCGGTGGCGTTCTCCGGCGCCACGGCCGCGAAGCTGACGCCGGAAGCCGGCGCGATGCTGTCCACCTGCCCTTTCAGCGTTTGGCCGGGAAAGGTATCGATATGGATGTCCACCGACTGCCCGTGCGCAATGTTTTCCAGCTGGGTTTCCTGGTAGTTGGCGATGATGTACAGCTTGTCTTGCGGCACGATGGCCAGCAGCGCATCGCCCGGTTTGACGAACTCCCCGACCCGCAGGCTTTTCTTGCCGACCACGCCGCCGATCGGCGCGGTGATACGGGTGTAAGACAGGTTCAGTTCAGCCATCGCTTTCTTGGCCTGCGCCAGCATCAGCTCGGCATCGCTGTCCGCCAGCTTGGCTTGCAGCACCTGCTCCATGTTTCGCGCCGCTTTGAGCGTCGCCTCCGCCTGCGCCACATTGGCGGAAAGCGTGTGCACCCGCGTTGTCGCCTGCTGCGCCGCCTGCTGGGAGCCCGCGCCGCTGCTGGCCATTCTCTGGTAGCGATTCTGCTCCTGGCGCGCAAACGCCAGCTCCGCCTGCGCCGCCTGCCGCTCCGCCTGCGCGGCGGCGATCAGCGCACTCTGGCGGGTGAGGTTAGCCCTGGCGTCGTCCTGCCGGGCGCGGGCGGATTGCTCCTGCGCCGTCGCCTGCGCCAGCGCGACGTTGAATTCACGCGGGTCGATCACCGCCAGCAATTCACCCTGTTTGACCCACTGGTTGTCCCTGACCAACACCTGCGCAATTTCACCGGCAATCTGCGGAGAAATACGCGAGATATCGGCGCGAATATAGGCGTCGTTGGTATTCTGCTGTGTTTCTTTAATAAATAATTTATTGATTAATAACCCCAGCGTAATGACGGTAACCGCCAATACGGCGACGGCGACTTTCTTGTTAGCCATAAAAGTGACTCCACTTAATATTTATTTCTGATGATAAAATGTCAGGCGGCGACCGAACGCGGCGGATAAATACGGGTCGGCATAAATAAAATCAGCGCGGTCAGTAATAACGCCAGGCCGGCAACCAACAGATAAAGATCGGCGCTGGCCAGCACGTGGCTCTGCCGGGCGGCAAGCTGCGCCAACTGCTCCGCCGACCCCGATGCGCGGCTGTAGGCCGAGCCAAAGCCGTCGGCGATCGTGCCGGCGTGATAGTCCCCGCGCTGCCGGCTGAGCAGCGCGATGGCGCCGCCGGCCGCGGTGGCGGCGAAACCCTTCACCGCGTTGAACCAGGCCGCCGCAAACGGCCCGTCGGTCGGCAACAGCCCGCCGGTCGCCTGCATCAACAGGGGGATGATCGCCATCGGTTGAGCGACCGCCTGCAACAGCGCGATAACGCGAAACGTGTCGCCGTTCCATTCCGGCGTCAGCTGGGCGGCCAGCACGCAGGCGGTGGCCATCAACAGCAGGCTGATCGCCAGCACCCAGCGGCAATCCACCCGCGGCGTATTGCAAATAATGGCGACAATCGGCAGCGTAATTAATTGCGGCAACGCCACCCACAGCATTAAGTCGGAAGTTTGTTCCTGACGATAGCCCTGAATCGCGGCTAAATATCCCGACGTAATATTAACCAGCGACACCATGATTAACAGCACGCCACCCAGCGTAATTAAAGAGAAGGACAAGTTCCTTTTGCTTAATAGCTGCAAATTGAAAAAGGGCAGCGGGTGATACCATTCATTCATCAGAAATAATGCCAATAGCCCGACGCCGCCCAACAATAAAACGTAGATCAGCGGCGAATTCAGCCAGTCGAGGCGCTCCCCCTGTGAGATGCCCATCGTCAGCATGCCGAGTGCCATGCCGCCGAGCAGCAGGCCGCGCCAGTTGAACTGCCGCAGGCGCTCCAGCCGCAGCGGATCCTGCGGCAGACCGTAACCGATGCACACGGCGGCGATCGCCATCAGCGGCAGGTTCCAGTAGAAATATCCGCTCCAGCCCCAGTGAAAGGCAAAGGCGGCGGCGGTGGCGCCCAGCGTGGCGCTCCAGGCGGAGACCCAGCCATAGGCGCCCAGCCCCAGCACCTTGATCAGCGGCGGCATAAAACGCAGCACCACCGTCATCAGCATCGGTGGCAACGCACCGCCGGCGAAGCCCTGCAGGCTGCGCACCGCCAGCAGCGCGCCATACTGTTCTCCCAACCAGGGCGTCAGCAGTCCACCGGCCAGGTAAATGCCGCACATCGTCAACGCCACCCGGCGCAGCGAAAAGGTCGGCCAAAAACAGGGCGTGAACCCGGAACCGATCACAAAGCCGGTGACATAACAGGTGGTCAGCCAGCTGCCGGCATCGAAGCTCAGCAGCATGCCGCCCTGTATATCCGCCAGCGCGAACTTGCTGGCGTTTTCCCCCACGCCGCTGGCCATCACCGCCAAAAACACGCCGAACAACCCCAGCCAGGTTCGGCCGTTGATTTCGCTGGCGCTGGCGAGCCATCGATTTTTGTGGTGCGGCGTAACAGACACCTCAACCATTCCCCACTCCTGCTGTTTCAGCCTCAATCTTTGTTGTCGTGGGCAGTATCCGGGCTTACTTCGATTGTTTAAAATGAAATGATGTAATTAACTAGTTGCACAAAACGCAATCCATAGAGCGCACCATTACCGGAGAGGCCATGCCGCAAAAAATTGATTTCAACCTGATCTATGCGCTGAATCTGCTGCTGGAAGAAGGGAGCGTGAGCGGCGCCGCCGAAAAGATGAATCTGAGCGCGCCGGCGATGAGCCGCATTCTGGGGCGCATCCGCCGGCAGTTCGACGACCCGATCATGGTCAGAGCCGGTAAGCATCTGGTGCCGACGCCGCGTGCGCTGGAGTTGAAACGCCAGCTCGGCGAGATCATCGAGCAGGCCGCCGCGCTGATCGCGCCGAATGAATCCTTCGAGCCCGGCAAGCTGACCAGAACCTTCACCATTCGCGCCAACGACATTTTTATCGGCGCGCTGGCAGGCGGCTTGCTGGAGACGCTGCGGGACATGGCGCCGCTGAGCGGCCTGAAGTTTATCGCCGAAAGCGACAGCGAGGATGACGCGCTGCGCAGCGGCAAGGTGGATCTGGTGATCGGTTCCTCACGCGACTGGCACCCGGAAATCAAGACACAGAGCCTGTTCACCAGCACCTTTCAGGCGTTGGTGCGGCCGGGGCACCCGATCATTGGCCGGGTAACGCCCGAAACCCTGACCCATTACCCGCATATCAGCGTCTCCCGCCGCGGGCGCACCCAGGGGCCGATCGACGACGCGCTGCGCGATCTTGGCCTGCAGCGCAACGTCGCCCTGACCCTGCCGGGCTTCCATTCAGCAATGATGCTGACCATGAAATCGGACTTTATCCTGCCGCTGCCGCGCCACGTGCTGCAGGGGGTGAGCAACATCCACCTGCCGTTAGCAGAGATCGAGCTGCCGCTCGAGCTGGAATCGGTGTTCATCGTGCAGGCCTGGCATCCGCGCCTCGATCGCGATCCGGCGCACCGCTGGCTGCGGCAGACCATCAAGCAGTTCTTTTTGCAAAGGGAGTGAAGGGGTTAGGTGTTGGGGAGAGGGACGATCGCGGCAGAACCCAAATACGCCTGCCAGATAAGCCGGTAACATGGCATTTTGCCGAAGCCCTGCGCATACTCGGTATATTCGATGAAAGCATTAATTATTCAATTAGTTAAAAAATCAGTATCTTGAGTTCCGCTCTATTAGGAGGAGCTCACGGTCTTACATTGTATTTGCTATCTTTTTAACCAATGGATTATGACATGAAAAAACATACGTTTGTCGCCCTCCTGCTACTGTGTTTGACGCCTGCGCTGGCGCTCGGTGCCGCACCGTCCCCCAAAGCTCTCATTAAAACGGCTCCCGTTTACCCTGAACAGGCCCTGTTGAAAAACACCAATGGCATCGTCAAGGTGAAATATGATATCGAGCACGACGGCACGGTCAGCCATGTGCGTATTATGCAGGCGAAACCCGCCGGGATCTTTGACGAGCCGGTGCTGACTGCCATGAAAAGCTGGCGCTTTGAACGCGGTCAGCCAGTGAAGGATCGTGAATTTACTTTTAACTTCACCACCAAACCGCACAACTCAGTCTATGGCAATGGGGTTCCGTTTCGCTGATCGTACGCTAAATTTTCTCTACCCACACAAGCCGTGCTCTCACAAAATGAAAGAAGCAAATTACCCTTACCGGAGCTGGCAATCGCAGAAGAGATTGGGAGATACTGATTGGCGATCACAAGAGTTGAATTTTTCATGTAACCATATGGCAAATAATATTTTATTATAAACTTATGGTGGGGCTATGCACATTTCTATACGTGTATTAAGCTCTTGATGTAATTATGGAACAACCTCAAATTAAAGAAATATAGGGTTATAGATTTACAGATACTTGTGAACGTATGATTCCATTAAATTACCTTATTATGTGAGTTTTCAATACCTCTAATCTCTTGAAAATACTTTCTGTTTAATTTTGTATAAAAATGAGGGTCAATACTCTTGGCATAAGCAATGTAACCTGAAAGTTTATTATAATCCTCTTGCTTTAATCTGCCCTTAGATAATAGAGATATATATAACCGTATTTTATCTTTCATTGACCTATGTAAAGTAACATGGAAATCATGGCATATTTTTAATCCTGTGGCAATTATACTTCCACCTGAAGCACTACAAATATGTATCTTGTCATTATTTATTTTAAAATTAGGCTCAATTCTTTTTATTGTGCTTTTTATAGCATTTAATATTTTAACGCTCGCTCCCTTCAGATTAGTAGATATGATAATATCATCTGCATATCTAGTATATACAGCATTAAGCCTGTCTATCGAATTTAGTTTCAAAGTAAGTTTTTCGTCAAACTCTCTTGCGACAAAATTCGCAATTATAGGAGATGTCGGAAATCCAATTGGAAGGCTTTCATCTGAAATGAAGCATATACTTTTTATCAGTTGCAATAACTCTGCATCATATACATCCGAAAATTCTATGCGATCGCGGTATAATTTAAATGCATACTCAAAGTTACTGTATTTTATTGAGGGAAAAAAATCTTTTAAATCGACTTTGACATAATATTTATTTTTAGCCGTTGCATGCAGAAGAGCATTACTTTTGATCGAACGTCCATTAACAAATGCATAAGCTGAATTATGAATCGGCAGATTTGAGAATATATTACTTATAAGCCAATATTGGATAAGCTTTACTTTGGATGAAGGGTGATAAATCGTCCTGACACCACCATTCCTTTTAGGAATATGCCATTTTTTAGGCAATTCGGGAGATCGCATTACCTCGCTGGTAAATCCCTTTCTCATCAATGTTTCACTGTCAATCAACTTATATATTTCCATTAATATTAACCCTACCCAATTTATTTTTAAGAAAAAAAACTTTAAACATTGATGATATGTTATCCATATCAAAATCATATTTAAAATAATATTGCTTATAAAGGGAATAGTAAAGTTCATCCTTACATGAAATGATTTTTATAGCCATTAAAATACCAAGATGTTTTAGCAGTTCTTTCCTATAGAGCCTATCCTTTCCAAATATCTTTATCGCTATTTCAATGAGCTCACTTAGTTTTAACGGGCCACAAGCTAAAATTATATCATGAATAAATCTAACTGAATCTTTATTAAAGTTATTGGAAGGATCTAGGTCCTCCTTCTTAAGTGTCCTAGCAATTGCACGTTCATTTTTTGATAATATTTCATGTAAGGGATTAAATATCTGACCTACTCCATCTGAACGCTCGATGCTTTCATATCCTTCAACCATCTTATAATGCAAGAAGTGGCCTGATTGTTGGGACTGTTGTGTAATTGCCTTTATAGGCCCCATGTTTATAAAAGATTTTTCATTAATAAATTTTGTGTTATTAATAATGATAAGCTTCTTACGTAAATGCTTACTGTATGCAAATGCCCCAAGTTCGGTAAAAGATGAAAAACTTTCTAAAACAATTATAATATGATCGGCAAGTTTTGAAAGGTCAGCTTCTATATCTAATAAGTTATCAGAGGATGATTCCTCTTCATCTTTACTAAGCTCTTTGAATACCAGTTCGGCAAGAAAGAAATGACAATTGCTAAGATGTTTCTCAGAAAAGTCTATCAGTTCTATGCGCCTTGCAGAAGGCTCACCATTATTTTTATTGGCTCCGCATAGAAAAATAAATTTTTTCACATCCCCGGGACATTTTACTTTGTTTTTTTCAACATAAGTTGCAAACAAATTAGTAGCTCTATGAACTTCTGTACCGACTTTTTTGAGCTGGGTTAACATTGGTCAGATCCTTACACACCAAAATGTTAGGGGACAGAAAAAACCAAACCTACTTGAGCACGTCGATCAGTTATCGGATCGGTGGCCCCCAGCCGCCGCTCCGATAACTGAACGACGGGCATAGTTAAAATACTAGGCGAAACCATGACTCATGGCCCGATGGGCTGTTAACCCATAAAATGCTAGGTTTGGCTACACAAAGCTCTCATATTTGGCGTATAGATTCAAGTCGATGAGAGGAGGAATAGACGTGAATTATTCTTTATGTAGTTATTGGTCACACTATTCACTATGTTTTTTATGAAAATATTTCAATGGATTGCTTGGTGAGGCTTAAGTGACCGGTGAATACCCTACTCATCACTCGCAACGTGTAATTATTAAAAGACCGGTTATTGCCGGTCAGAGATTGTTTAAGCGGGCTTTATCTGCAAACCGGTAGCGGAATCCCCATCCTTTGCTACCGTCGGGGTTTAAGAGCAAGGATAAGCCTTGTTCATCATTGATGAGTGTAGGGCTTGTCTTGTGCCTTGGCGCGTAGGATTTGTACGTCTGTAAGTGCCATATGTATAAGTGAAATCAGTGTATAAAAATTATACATATTTTTCATGGATTCAGGGAGATGCCCTTGGACTGATACGGACAGCAATGTCATTTAATTTACTGTAATTTATGATTTTATTTGGTTTCCTAGGACGTGATAAAAATATAATTTGGCGGAAGATCACAGGAGCACTAAAAGCAACACAAGTCACTGTTTTAAATAAAATAATTATGCATCACCCAGCCATAGTATACACACACATATACATACTTGTTACCGCTACATTCAGAGTTGTTTAAATTACAGCCAATACCGGCGCTTACTCCACTTACAAAAAAGATTTATCGCAAAACTGTTCACCCTATACACTTTTTTGTTTTCTATTTTAATTTCAATGTATTAGCGAGTGTATAGCTACCTTCTCAGTGTACACAACTGTTCACCTACAGGGTGAACAGTCTGAACCTCAGGCACAAAAAAAAACCGGACAGAGCCGGTTTTAAATATTTTTATCATATCAGCGAGTATACTTTATCGCCGTGAGTATAGCGTAAATATTATAACTCACCAAGATGTTGGGGCAATAAATAGCATTTCAGACCCCTCAAAATTTTTAACATTATTTAAATGCAAATGATACACTTTGGGGGAAAGCGTAGCGTCAGGAGAACAATCAACATTCCATGACCTCAGAAAAAACCCAGCCGTTGCCTCTCTTACTTTTATTTTTAGCATTCCTCTAATCATTTTATATTCATATTCTATTGTCTCTTTCACCTTTATACCTGGATGAGGAACAATATCTAACTCAATGAATAAATTCCACTTTTCATCATCCTCAATTTTTTCGCCCACACCTAGCTTTGAGTCAAGTAGTTTAGAGGAAACCACTCTTGATGGTGAAAAGTTTAAGAATTTCTTTCTATTGCTATCAAATGCTCTTATATATATCTTTAACCCATCATCAAAAAGACTGTGTGGTGTAATAATTCTTTTAGAAATGCCATTATCAACCGATAGATATTCAATCTCCACCTTCGATTTCTGCGTGATCGCTCTAGTAATTGGAGCAAACTCTCTTTGCGAAGGCAAATTTATCCTTTGGCATCTGTAAGTATAATACTGTTCACTCTTATCAACTTTCTCCGCCTTTAACCAGCAAAGTGCGTCTATGTCAGTAAGCTCAAAGTGTGGAGAGAAAGTTTCATCTCTAATTACATGTTTTTTAGACTTTTTATCAAAAAAACTGTTCTTTTCATTAGTTAACTCAATGTATTGATTCAGATCTCTTGTAGCAGACGCCTCTTTGATACCAAATGTATCCATGAGGTTCGCTCTTGACACCTCCCCTTTAAAGATGAGTGAAAACTCTATGTATTTCAGCCTGTCACGGCCATGGGGTATAAAACTAGATATCGGGTTCATAATCGCCACACCCTCTTGGTGAAAAAATCAATAGAAAACACTACATGTAGACATTATGACACACATCAGATCGTTTTTGTTCCATTGATGAGATCATTTTGATTCGATTAATGCTTGATCAATTCTGCGCCGTTGGTATACTGACAATCGGCAATAATGCCACGCACATAGGAAGGGCATATCATGGCAGTCAACAAACCATATGGTGATGGACATCGAATTGGTGCGGTACGGGATCGCAGCCAGTGCCAAACCCCCTCGGGTCATTGGGTTAAGCGAGATACTGATACAGGACGATTCATCGATGTGAAATCGGATGGGACTCCGTTTAAAGGAGTTCGCAAAGAAAAATAGCCATTATCGGTGGAACGAAAATGGCTATCCTTGGGGCTAGAGCTTGGTTAATAGTGGAATATTAAACAAGCGAGGATGCTACACGGGAGGTCTCAATCCCAGAGCATGACCTTTGATAAGACGCGAAGATTATACTCTTCTGGCCCCTATATATCCAGAGATCCCTCCTTAATGCAATAGAGGGATTCATATGAATCAACAAAAAGTTGTACATGTGTGCTCTTACGTACGCCGTCGCTTAGGACGTTTAGAGTATGTATGCGCACACTGGCGTTCACTACCGCACGCCGCTTGATAGACCATTAAAGGGGAGGTTTCACTCCCCTTTTTCCTATCAAGAACTTTTCATGCACCTCATCGAAATACCAGCTATCCATTTAAAACAATTTATTTACTTATCAATCAGTTGAAATATCACATTTTAATGATCATAGTGCTTAAAAAAACCGGCCTGAGCCGGTTTGGGGAGCGCTTGTCGTTATGATATTGGCCGTTCAGCGGCCGATAGGATGCCCTGGTGTTGCTGCGTGTATTCGGGTCACTGCCACTATAGGCGGCGTGGCGATTGAGCGTCCAATGGGTTCGGCAGATCAATAAATGCCTATTGATCGGCCCGGCCGATCGACTCGCTCATTGTCACACGGCGCCACACTTCGGCAACCAGTCCGCCTCACATTCCTCACTCAATATCAGGTTGGTCTGTATTCCTTGCTTGGTGCGGCGTTTCAGCAGCGTATGCTCATACTCTTTCAGCGTCTGCGGCACCGCCTGGCCGAACGCCGTCAGGTTCATCACGTGCTGATAGCCCCGTGCCGCCATAAACGACAGGTAGGCGTGGTAAAGGTAGCGACGTGGGTTCGGCGGGGTGATGTTGGCATTACCGATCATCATCCCTTCCGGGGTGCCCAGCACCGTCAGATAGCCACAAAAATCGACCAGCGGATCGGCATGCCGTTTGATTTCCAGGGCTTCCGCCGAACTTTGCTGCGCCTGGAGCAGTGCGCGCGCGTCATTCGGGCTGGCAAAGCGTTGCATCAGGTGACGCACAATCACGGCCAGCTCTTCGGTGATCTTCGCCAATAGCAACGGGTCGCGCTCTTCGGGTGCGATAGCCTCCGGGAACGGCAGAATAACGCGGCGGCGCGAGATGCCGCCGCTGCGGTCGCTGAACTGCATCGGGTTGTTGTTCACCGCCAAAATCACCGCCGGGATGTGCGCCGCGTAGGCATCGCGGTATTTGGGGTCGATGGCGACTGCATCGCCGCCGGTGATGGCCTTGATACCCGCCCCGTCACCGCTCCACTTCTCCTGGTCGGGCAGAATTATCAGCGAGAAGCCGACCACGCTGGCACGTTCGCGCGCCGACTCCAGGTTGTCAATGGTGGCCGAGGTGGTGTTATCGGCACCGGCCAACAGCCGGGCGATGGCCGCCATCACGCTCTTGCCGCTGCCGCCGGGGCCGGTCACTTCGAGGAACAACTGCCAGTCGTAACGGTTGGCCAGTACCATAAAGAGTGCCGCGAGAATGCGCTCCTGCTTGTCGTGGTTGCATCCGGCGGCTCGCGTCAGCCACTGCCAGAAGTGCGGCGCATGGTCGGCCAAGTTCTCCCCGTCGCGCGGCGGGGTGTAGTCCACGCTGTTGACGGTGCGCAGCCAGTGCTCTTGGCGGTGGGCGCTGAACTGCCCGCTGACGGTATCAAACACCCCGTTACGAAAACCTATCAACCGGCGAACCGGGTCGCCCATTTGCGGCACCATCAGCTTGAGGGTGTCCAAAATGCTGTTGATACCGGCGGCGGAGAACGGCGCGCGCACCTTCTGGAACAGCGCGGCAATTTCCCGGCTCAGCTGTCGCTGTGGCAGCACCTGCCAGGCGCCGCGCGTATAGCGGCACAGCTCTTCCCCCACCGGTGGCACGGCCAAGGTGTTGCCGTAGTGCTCGGCCAGCAGTTCGGCCTTCTCGCTGGCGCTCATGGCTTTCAGGTCAGCATCGCTCAGCGTGTCGAACGGGCTCGGCTGCGGCGGTTGGCTGAATGCCTGTAGCTGGGTGCGCGTGGCCTCGGCCCCTTCCCGGCCATAAACGTCGTTCCAGTCTCCTTCCAAGGGCGGCAGTGCCGGGACACCGCCGGTGAGGGTGGCCGCCTCGGCAGCGCGGGTCTGTCCGGTGCCGTTTCGGTCATTATCGGCCGCCAGCAGCAACCGCGCATCCGGGTAATGGCTGCGCAGCTGCTGCGCCACCGCCGCCAGGTTGTTGGCGCTCAGCGCGACGCACACCGTCTCACCGGTCAGGCGATGCACGGTGAGGCCGGTGGCGTAGCCTTCGGTGAGCCAGATAACCGCGTTGTCCGGGCCGTTCAGAATGTGGCAGGCGGCTTTCACCTGCCCGTCTGCCAGCATGCGCTTGTCCCCGTTGGCGTTAATCAGCTGCACGTTAACCACCTCGCCTCCGGCATTATGCAGCGGCAACAGCAGGTCGCCGGGCCGGAAGGTGATACCGCCGACGCGCAGCGGCTGGTCGTGCAAGGTCAGGGTTTCTGCCTCCGGCCAGCCTTTGGCGCTCAGGTAGGCATTGCCGCTTTTGCACTGAGCGGCAGCCACCAGAGCCTGTGCCTGTCGCGCGGCCTTGCGCTGGGCCTCGGCCTTGTCTTGTGGTGAATGACCGGCCTCAGCGGCCGGTGGCAAAGCGTTGGTGTTACTCCCCATCACAGCGGCCACCTGTTCGGCGGCGGCCTTTGTTGACAGCGACAGGGCCTTTTCCACCAGGTTGAGGCCGTCACCGGCCCCGCACTGATTGCAGAACCAGGTGCCGCGCCCGTTCTGGTTATCGAAGCGGAAGCGGTCTTTACCGCCGCAGGTCGGGCACGGTTGCGGCTTGCCGTTCGGCTGCAAGGCAATGCCGAGGGCCGGGAGTATCACCGGCCAGTGGCCGGTGGCGGTGCGTACGGTCTGGGAAACGAAGTGGGCGCTCATCCTTTCTCTCCTCAGTGTACGGTGGCGTTCTGCGATGCCGACAGGCGCTCGCAGCACAGCTCGTCCATCATCTTTTGCCCCAGCGCGGTCAGGCGCGGCGCAGCCACCAGAACGTCCGGCTGCACCATGTCGCTCAGCAGGGTGCACGCCATATCCATGCCGTCCTCTGCGCCGTACTGACGCACAAAATGCCCCTCCAGACGCAGGGCAATCGTCATCTGCAGCTCGTCCAGCGTGTACCCGAGGCTCACCCGGTAAAAGGCGCAGGTATCCAGATAGGCTTGCGCCACGGCGCGGCGGAAAACGGCGGTACGGACTTCAATCGGTAAACAGGATGCAGTGTTCATGCGGCGGTGGCCTCCATGCGGGCAAGGATTTGGGTTTCACAGGTGTTGACGACGTGGCCGAGCTGGTCAGTCAACAAGGCAATGACCGAGGCAAACGATGCCTGTTGCACGGCGTCGGGGCGCTGCCCGCCGAGGTCGAGGGTGTCCAGCAGGTCAAGGAACAGCACGCCGGTGGCGTGCGCATGCTGGAGACGCAGAAAATCGGCGTGCGGGATAGGGTAATGGGTGTCGCGGTAATAACGGTCGGCCAGGGTGTTCATGCTGCCGCCTTAACCGGCAGACGACCGGCAAAGGACAACACATAATCACGGGCCAGCACGCGGCGAGCGTTGTGCTCAGAATCCGCCACGGTGCGCACGATACGCGGGGCGGCAGTCAACGCAGAACGGCGCACGGCCGCAAACAAAAAGCAGAATGTAGGATGAGTCGGGGTGAGGGTCGTAGCCATGGTGGCAGCCTCCAAGGTTAATGGATTACCGCTACCACCGAAGTTCTCACGCAAGGGTGGTAGCCCAGACGGGGGTGAGAAACCGGCAACCTTGGAAACCGGCCAGCACAAAGGCTGCCCCGCCTGAGCCACCATTGATTGACTGCTGCGGTAGCATAACATGCACCGCGCAAAAAATGAGCACACTAAGGCTGTGACATAAAAAAACACGCGTGGCGCGTGTTCATTTGTCGCCAAGATTAAACTCGGGTTCTCACGCCCGGCTGCCGATTTTGCGACAGCGGGAGGACTATAGCGCAGGGCCAGACGTGGGGGCAAGCCGTAAGACGCCCCCGGACGTTCAATCGATCGCATAGTGATCAACAGTCGGTAAGCTGGTCGTTGCGAGTATCGGCAGCCGCGCAAGTCAGCGGCACCGGCCCGGCACGGAACAGGCGCGGCTCAGCCTGGCGACTCGCCAGACGAATAACGCCGTGTTTTTCGCTGCGGTGCTCCGGCAAGACGACGCCAGGCTCTTTACGCTGCAACAGGATAGCTTCCGCCACAAACAGCGCGTCGCGCTCATCGAGGGTGAAATGCTGGCGACCAAAGGTTAACTGCATCATACGGCGGCCCCCTGGTGACGGTTGGCGATACGTTCGTCCATCCACTGCTCGACCTCGGAGGCCAGCCAGGCGACGTTTTTACCGCCGAGGGAGACCTGAGCCGGGAACTGCCGGCGGCTCATCATCTCGTACACGGTGGAGCGGGATAGACCGGTGGTGTAGAGCACTTCCGGCAGACGAATAAAGCGCTCGCGTGGGGTGTAACTGCCAGGAATAACCGGCGACAGGGTGGATGGAGTGGGGGTGGAAACGGTCAACATAAAAACGCTACCTCTTTGTGTCCAGCCAACGCTGGCCGGGACTGTGTGAACTTCGGTAGCGCCCTATTATGTGAATATTTACCGGGGTGGCAACAAGGTGTTGTTGTGTAGCTCGTCAAGAAATGGTTATAAAAACAACAAATTATAATAGCTCAGCAATCCTCACTACTCCTCACCCTTCCTCAACATTACCCCATAGTTTTCAACAATGAATTCATTGCTAATGAATAGGTATAAACAGACTAACCACCGCTAGCCAGGGAAAAGGCTGTTTTGGGCTGGGTGAACAGTGGTGAACACCTGGTGAAGAGTTTAGCGAGAAGTGTTCACCCTATTATTTACTGATTTATCTCTATTTTTTATTTAGGTGAATAGTAGTGAATAGTTTTAGGTAAAACTAAAAACGGCTTGATGGTTTTCTCATCAGTGCTCAAGGCTGTTGTCCTGGGAACACTCCAACCGGGATGAATGGCGATGTTGTATGGCGGTCAGCAGAATAGCTTCACATTGACTGACACCGGAGACACGACCATGAGCACCACCGCCTTACCGAAATACATCACCGATAAACTGCAAGCCCTGCGTGACGCTCGCGCCGCCCACGACAAAAACTATCAGGCGTTGACCGACGTCGTGACAGGCATTGCCCGCTGCCACCAACAGAAGAAAGACACCGAAGTGCAGAGCCAGGAGGCAGAAAGCCAGTGGCGCACCCTGTTTCGCAAACTGCGCGGAGAAATGACGCCGGAACTGCAAGCGCAACACCACAGCCGGATTTCCAAGCGGGAGCTGGCGAAAGAGTTCGACGGACTGATTGAGGAGATGGAGCTGGACAAAATGCAGCTTCACCTCAACTGCGGCGGCACAGCCCCGAAGGTGGTGAGCGCGCACAAAGACGCCCTCACGACCTTTGCAGCTCACGCGATGCATCAGGCCGTGGATGCGCTGAGCAAGGCGCTAATCAGCCCTGACGTTATCAAGGCGTGTGCACTGGCTTCACGGGCTTACGGCGTCTATGCGGACAATCCGATGAGGATGATTGAGCTACAGGTACAGGGCGCCCTACAAGGCCGCATTCGCGCTACCATGGCTACGCAAAATATCGACCACCCGGTGCTGAATGAGATTGGCCTGACGATACCGCAAGAAACCGGCGTATTGCCGGAACTGCAAAGCAGCCCAATTCGCCGGACGCAAGTGGCAAGAGAACTGGCGGAAAAACGCCGTCTGCTGCAAGAGAAAGGGGCCCAATCATGATGCGCTGCCCGCTGTGCACCCATGCGTCCTATACTCGCACCAGTCGCTATATCACGGAACGGACAAAAGAGGCGTATTACCAATGTCAGAGCCTGACCTGTTCTTGCACATTCAAGACGGTGGAAAGCGTCGATAAAATCCTGTGCCAGCCGATACAGGCGCAACCGGTCGATGAGAACGCCTTGCCACCGCCGGAGAAACGGACGCTGAACCGCTATCGCCGCTACAACAGCAATCATACCCTGCACTAATCACACTCCGCCCCGCCGCTCTCGACAGCATCGCGGGGCATTCCCTCTCCCACCTCGCCCAAAACAGCCTTTTTCCTGGCTAGCCAGCCTCAAATTGCGCGTGCATGCATAGGGTGCATGATTTTGCATGCAAGAAAATGCACGTTTCATCCCCGCCAGCACCAGTACTGGCGCGGCCTACGGCCGTTCATGCAACTGCATGAAAAGCGACACATGAAGTGCGCAGGCGAGGCGGGGATAGCATTGCGCGCCATGGCTGCACTTAAGATCTGGACTACCAACGAATGATCAGTTATAAATTAATGGCTCTAAACGTGTATGGCATATTTAGTTATGCTTGTCGGGCGCTTAGCCAGACACTTTTATATTGAACGGCTTTAGGGTTGCGCTTGGTGTGCCTCTGGATTGCACTCCTAGTTGCACGTCGTCGCGCAATCCAGAGGCACACCAAGCGCTTCCTCTAGGTAAGAGCAACACGAAAGCTTACGCCACTATGTGGCGTAAGCTTCTTTTATGGCAATTAATATAAGTCTTTACTCATGGAAAAAAATCAAAAAGAAAAATATGAGGAAAAGTTAAAAAAACATGTGTCAGGCTGGGATCTTAAGAATTTTCGCGTATGTTATGACGAGCAAATAATATTTCTTTGCGGGGCTAAAGTTGCACCATTCAATGAGCCTCAAACGACAATGAGAGGCATGTTTTATGAATTCTGTAAAGAAAATGACTCTAGGCTTTTTAATAAACTTCTTCTTGCTGAAGCGTTTAAAAACTATTTAAAAGAAAGTCATTACCCTGACTTAATTTCATTTGAAAAAGACATTGCGAACTTATCCTCTTTGATTATTATATTTTTGGAAAGTAGTGGCTCCATTGCAGAATTAGGCTTGTTTTGTAATTTGGATGATATAAATAAAAAACTTTTAGTTATTGTCCCTGAACATGAAGTAAAGGATGATAAAAAAGAGTCGTTTATTTATCTCGGCCCACTATCCTATCTTCGTGAAAAGGTTAATGAGAAATCATATATTGTTTACCCTGGTCCTATTGATGGAAGGGATTACAATGAGCACCTAGAGTTAATTCTCGATGATGTAAACTCATTGGCCCCCTCAGATGGAAAGGAATATAAGTTTGATGTAAATAACTCAGGCCATTTAGCCTTTTTACTTACCCATATTATTTCTTTAGCCATGCCGATTAGACTAAAAGAAATCATGATGTGTGTAAATGAATTAGGTATTAATGCAACTTTGCAAAAAGACATAGAGCGAATGCTGTTCCTGCTTGAAACCTTTTTCCATATTGAAGTATATGAATATGGAGGTACAAAATATTATTATACCAAGAGTTCAAAAGGATGCATTAGATTGGGTAAAAACAAATCTGGCTTTACGGTTGATGAGGTTGGCATAAAAGCCGATTTGCTACTTTTTATTAATGATGTAGCAAGGTGTGATGATAAGAAAAGGCGGTTAGCATTGAATTCGATAAAGGAGAGGATCAATGAACATAATTGATATTATTTCTAAAAAGACCCTGCTTCCATCACCTAACGTTATGGTTTTTATTAATACAGCGCCATATCGCTATAAAAAATATTATTTACCAAAAAATAGTGGTGGCGTTCGTGAAATTGCTCAACCTTCACGTGAGTTGAAGGTTATGCAACGAATTATCATTGAAAAAATAGCTGATTTTTTACCAATTCATGAAAGTGCATTTGCATATGTAAAAGGGAAAAGCATCAAAGAAAACGCGCAAAAACACAAAAGAAATGAATATTTTCTTAAGTTAGATTTCTCAGATTTTTTCAATAGTATAAAACCCAGTGATTTGCGAAATGTCCTAATAAAGAACGGGTTTGAAGATGATTCATTTAGCCTTTTATTAATTGATAAAATATTTTTTTATAAAAAAACAAAAAAAAGTGGTCTTACCTTAAGTGTTGGTGCCCCAAGTTCGCCGCTTATTTCAAATGCTGTTCTTTACGAATTTGATGTGCAAGTTACAGAGCTATGTAATAAAGAGGGAATTACCTATACAAGATATGCGGATGATCTAACGTTTTCATGCAATGAGAAAGGAAAGCTTATAGGCTTTCAAAAAAACATAATCAAAATTTTACGAAAAATACCGTCGCCGCATTTAAGGCTGAATGATAAAAAAACGATCTATACATCAAAATCTGTGAGTCGCCGAGTCACAGGAATAGTTATAAACAATGACGGCCAATTGTCATTGGGCCGAAAAAATAAAAGAATGATTAGTAGTTTAATACATCATTATACACTTAATAAGTTAAGTGCTGAAGATGTTTATAAGTTGAAGGGATACCTTTCTTATGCAAAGCATATTGAGAGTACATTTATTAACTCGATGAAAATAAAGTATGGCGTTGATACGATCAATGCCATACTTAAATCTAATTAAGCCCTTTCGGAAACAATATTTATTATTGTCATTTGTGGAGTGGGTTTGGTTTCCAAATTAAATGTAAATAATATTATAACCACATTCAAAAGAATAAGAGTTAGGGGAATCAAACGCTCAATTGAAGTTAAATGGAAATAACACTTTGATTTAAGGTAGTCATGCTCTTCATTAAACGGCTTAAAAGGAAAGTTATTGTCATTTTCTATCTTGTTTATTGTTTCATATTTCGCTTCGTTTATTTTTTTGTATGTTGAAACTAAGAACATCCAGTACAGATTAACTATGATACATACAAGACATATAATTGAACTCCATGCAGTTTGTGATAACCCCGCAGTTGATAGGTAGCTGTTAAGTGATATAAGACCTGTGTTAATTGCTATAATGAATGCATTAGTCTTTAGTCTACGCTCACTAGTTTTATCTGCCATATCAATGCAGAGTTTATAAATATCTATTTTCTCTTTTAGTTCCATATAATTTATTTCCTCTAAGAATTTACAACCAAAATATTATTTATATAGTAAAGAAGCATACCACTGCATCATTTCTCTTCTTTTTTCAAGATATAAAGCATGGTTATATACTCCCCTTATAGAATTCTTATCCGCATGCGCCAACTGAATTTCGATCCAAGCACTATCAAATCCCTGTTCATGTAAAATTGTCGACATCGTATGCCTAAATCCGTGACCTGTAGCACGTCCTTTATAACCAATAAGTTCAATCACTTGTGAAACACTTTCTTTCGAGATCGGTTTGCTGCGGTTGTTTCTGCCAATAAAGACATAAGGGTAATGGCCGGTAATAGGTTTGAGTTGCTTAAATAGGTCAACTACCTGAGTAGATAAAGGAACAATGTGAGGCCTCCTCATTTTCATCCTTTCTGCTGGTATTTCCCATATACCTTTCTCAAAGTCAACTTCATCCCATGTGGAAAAGCGCATTTCTTGCGTTCGTACGCCAGTAAGCATAACTATTTTCGTCGCATTTTTAGTGATGATGCTACCGGTATACCCTTCCAAGTCCCTAACAAAGTAAGGCAACTCCTCAGCCGAAAGGAACGGATGATGCTTTTGCTTAGGCACAGCCAGCGCGCTGGCGAGATCTGGAGCTGGATTATACTCCGCCCTGCCGGTAATAATGGCGTAGCGAAACACCTCTCCACAGCGCTGGCGTACCTTGCGGGTCTTCTCCAATGCCCCACGCTTTTCAATGCGTCGTAGCACTTCCAGCAGTTCCAAAGGCTTAATTTCGACAATCGGACGTTGACCGATGTACGGGAACACATCCTGTTCAAAGGTACGCATAATTTCTTCCCTATAGGCCAGCGTCCAACGATCGGCTTTAATCGCGTGCCACTCGCGGCTAATCGCTTCAAAGGAATGCTCTACAGAAAGCTTCTGCGCGAGCTTTTGCGCCTTTTTCTCGGCTACTGGATCCATGCCATTCGCAACCAGTTTACGAGCTTCCACGCGCTTTTCTCGCGCTTCGGCCAGTGATATCAAAGGATAGGTGCCGAAAGACATTAGCTTGGCTTTCCCGGCATAACGATAGCGGAAACGCCAGCCCTTACTACCGTCCTTATTGATAAGAAGGGACAGACCCTGGCCGTCGTTGAGAGTGTAGGGTTTTTCCTGCGGTTTGGAGCGTCGAATTTGTATGTCAGTTAGGAGCATGTGTATAAGTGGATTATGTGTATAAAAAACCTATACACATCACTATACACATTTTTCACGGATTCAGGCAGTAGCCCACGGACTTATACGGACAAAAAACCAACCAATGCATTGATTTATTGTGTTTTTATGTATTCACCAGGAACTATCAGGACAAACTTTGGCGGAAGATCACAGGAGTCGAACCTGCCCAGGACCGCTGGCGGCCCCAACCGGATTTGAAGTCCGGCCGCCCCACCGGGGACGAGGATCTTCCTTGGAGAAGAGAAGAAGCAAGGCGCTGATTATAGCGCAGTTTGTTCGCTGCGCTAAGCGGGAAATGGCGGCCGCCGGCGATGCGGCGGCCGGGGAGCACTACTTCAGGAAATCCTTCACGTCCAGCAGGATGAACTCGTTGTCATCCGCCATATTGGGCTGGCGGCTGGAGGAGAACGGGAAGTTGTTGTCGTTGCCGACGATGATGTGGTTGGCGTCCACCACGTCTACGTTCTCGATGGTGAAGAACGGGAAGGTCAGCACGCCGTCGTTCAGCGGCTTGCGCGCCAGCTTGTTAGGATCCTGAATGTTCATCAGGTCGATATAGCCCAGTTTTTCGACCGGTTTGCCGACGTTGGCGTCCGAGAAGGCGATTTTATATACCCGTTTGAACTTGGCCACCTGGCTGAAGCAGTTGTCGGTCGGCGCGCCTGCGGCGCAGGCTTTATCCGGCGTGCCTTCGCCGTTGTCGCGCTCGATCACCAGCCCGTGGGTGGCGTCGATCATGTTGAAGTCGCCGATGGCGTTCTGGTTGTCTTCCAGCACGTACTGCCAGCTGCGGCCGGTCCAGGCCTGCTGTTTCACGTCGAACTCCAGCACCCGCAGGTAGCGTTTGCCGCCGACGTTCTCGAACTGCTCGCCGTCCCACAGCGCCCCTTCCAGCAGCGGGTACAGCTTGCTGCCGTCCGGCGAGGCGGCCATGCCTTCAAAGCCTTTGGAGCGTGCCACCTGGAAGTTCTGCTTGCCGTCCGGCGCGCCCGGCAGGGTCAGCGTCGGGTTGTCCGGCGATTTCACCACCTTGCCGTCCACCTGGGTGTCGAACACCGCCAGCACCTTGCCGTTCAGGTCGGCCTTGATCAGGTAAGGCCCGAATTCTTCGCCGATCCATAAGGCATCGTCGGCAAACTGGAAGCTTTCCGGATCGAAATCGCTGCCGGTCAGATAACGCTTCTCGGTACTCTCGTTAATGATGTGGAACGGCACTTTTTTATCCGGATCGTGCAGGAACACCGTCTTCAGCGGCGCAACCGTGCCGTCTTTGAAATCGATCTTGTAGTGGTTGAGATACAGCATGGCGTCCGGCGAGTTGGCCTTGCTGCCGAAGCCGTTGTCGGTCAGCACCCAGTAGGTGCCGTCGGGCATGTGTTTGATGCCTGAGTGGCCCTGCAGCGGTTGGCCTTCGATCGGCAGGCCGAGGCCGGTCAGGCGATCGGCGGATTTGCCCGCCACGCTGCCCAGCTCGGTGACGCGTTTGCCGCTGGTGTACTTACCGCTCAGCTGCAAATCGCTCGGCGCGTCCTTCGGCGTGGAAACGGTGGATTTCACCGGCAGCAGCGCATGCCCGGCCAGCGTCGCCGGTACCGGCTGCGCCTCGGCCCACAGGTTGGCGCTCAGCGCCATGCAGCCGACCAGCAGCGCCAGCCGGGTTTTGGTGTTGTGCATGTCATTGTCCCTTTTCGTTGTTATCGCCCAGAAGTAAAAGCAACGTCACTATAGGGAGCGGCAATGACAGAAATATTATTCGGCGAACGCCCGCCGGTAGCTGTGCGGGTGGAAGCGCCAGGTGATGGCGATCAGCACCACCACCAGCAGCGCGTGGATCTGCCAGTCCAGCACGAAGCCACCGCTGTAGTCGCGCAGCAGGCCGGAGAGGTAGGGTGTCACGCCCGCCAGCAGGAAGCCGACGCCCTGCATAAAGGCCACCAGCCGCCCGGCCGCCGCCGGCTGGTGCAGGTGATCGAGCGCCAGCACCAGGCACAGCGGGAACGCGCCGCCCAGCCCCAGCCCAGAAACCAACACCCACAGCCACGGCAGCGTCTGCGGCAGGTAAATCAGGCCGATAAAGCCGATCAGCTGCATCATCAGCGCCAGCAGCAGCAGCGGCCGCCGGTCATGATTGCGCGCCAGCGCCGGCAACAGCAGCGCGCCCACCACCTGGCCGAAGGTCATCAGCGCCAGCAGCGAACCGCTGGCCTGCGGCTGCCAACCGAGCTGCATGTAATACGGTGGCAGCCAGGCGATCAGGCTGGTATAGCCGCCGTTGATCAGGCCGAAATAGGCGCCGAGCAGCCAGGCGCGCCGGTTGCGCAGCAGGCTTGGCCCGCGGTTTTCTCCCACCGCGCTCAGGCGCGACAGCCCGCGACTGACCGGCCACCAGGCCAGCAGCGCCACCAGCGCCGGTAACGCCCACCAGGCCAGCGCGCTGTGCCAGTCGTGCCCTATGCTCATCAGCCACGGAGTGATCGCCGCGCCCAGTCCGCCGCCGCCCATCAGCGCCGCCGACCACAGCCCGGCCACCAGCGCCATGCTGTTGAGGAAATGATGCTTGATGATACCGGGCATCACCGCCTGGATCACCCCGATGCCGAGCCCGCCGAGCACCGCGCTCATCAGCAGCTGCACGCTGCCGGGGGCCAGCTCGCGCCAGAGCGCGCCCAACCCGATCGCCAACAGGCTCAACGCCACGGCGCTGCGTTCGCTGAACAGCCGGTTGATGGCGCCACCCGCCAACGCCATCAGGCCCATCATCAGCACCGGCAGCGCGGTCAGCAGCGCCGCGCCGCCAAAGCTCAGCCCGGTAGCCTGGCGCAGCGTCGGCAGCAACGGGCCGATCGAGGTCAACAGCGGCCGCATGTTCAGGCAGATCAACACCAGCGCCAGCAACAGGGGATTGAACCAGCGGCGCGAAGAAGGTGAATTAACAGAATGATTTAACACGGTATATTCCTGGTACTGCAAAATGAAGAGTGTGACGTCACAGCGCGATCGCCGCAGCGTTGCGTTACTGTAGGCAACGCCGCTAGTATTGGAAAATTAAATAATAAAATAGCCAACAGTGGGAAAATGAATCGCTACCCGATGTTCAATCCGCAGCTGCTGCTCAGCTTCGTCGCCGTATGCGACAGCAACAGCTTCACCCGCGCCGCAGAGCGGGTGTTTTTGTCGCAGTCCACCGTCAGCCAGCAGGTGCGCCGGCTGGAAGAGATGCTGGGCAAGCCGCTGTTTGAGCGCTCCTCGCATCAGGTGCTGCTGACCGAAGAAGGCGTCAAGCTGTTGAGCTACGCGCGCCGCATCATCGCGCTGAATGAAGAGGCCCACGACGCGCTGACCGGCATCTGGCGCGACGGCGTGCTGCGGATCGGCATGCCGGAGGATTTCGCCGTGCCCACCACCGAACTGCTGGCCGAATTCAGCCGCGAGCACCCACACCTGCGATTGGACGTCGCCAGCGGCCTGAGCGCCGATCTGCACAGCGCCTACGCGCGTGAAGAGCTGGATCTGATCCTGGTGAAGCAGCGCCGCCGGCAACCGCCGCGCGCCGCGCGGCCGGAACCGCTGCTGTGGCTGGACAGCCTGGCCTTCCCGGCCATCGAGCAATCGCCGGTGCCGCTGGCGGTATTTCCGCTCAGCGGCCTGTACCGCGACGAGCTGTGCCAGGCGCTGGACAACCTCGGCAAACGCTGGCGCATCGGCTACAGCAGCGCCAGTCTGGCGGCGCTGACCGCCGCTTCCGCCGCCGGGCTGGGCATCACCCTGCTGCCGGCCGGCTGCCGTCTGCCCACGCATCGGGTGCTGGGCGAAGCTGAAGGATTGCCGCCGATAGACAGCTTCGAACTGGCGCTCTACTACCGCGACGGTGCTCCCGCCGCCACGCTGTCGCTGGCCCAGCGGCTGGCGGTGTTTTGCGGGTTGATATAACGCCGGCACACGCCGATCATTACCAAATCGAATAGTCACCAGTGGCAAATGTCGCTGCCAACCGGCCGGTTCCTCTCCTAAATTGGGGGATGTTTTCACCCCTCACCTCTGGATTAAGGAACCGAACGTGGAAAACCCTCAACAACCGGGCCGCAGAGCCTTCCTCAGCCAAACCGGCAAACTTACCACCGCCTGCGCGGTGATCGGCCTGACGGGTGGCATGGCGCAGGCCGCTTCACCGGGCGACGGGCAGTGCGCACCGGCACCGATGACCCTGACCGATCGCCACTACTGCCTGAGCGAGGTGCGGCTGGAAGACGGCTTTGAATACGACGGCGAAACGGTGATCGGCACCCGCACTGCGCTGTACACGCTGGAGATCAAAGACGGCAAGATCGCCGCCATTCACGCCGCCAACGCCGCGTTGCCCGCCGGCGTGCCCCGCTATAAGGCGCAGGGCCAGCTGCTGCTGCCGGCGTTTCGCGACATGCACATCCACCTGGACAAAACCTTCTACAGCGGCCCGTGGCAGGCGCCGCGCCCGCGCCAGGGCAAGACCATCATGGACATGATCGCACTGGAGCAGACGCTGATCCCGACACTGCTGCCCACCTCGCAGCAGCGGGCGGAAAATCTGATCGCCCTGCTGCAGTCCAAGGGCAGCACCGTGGCGCGCAGCCACTGCAATATCGATCCGGTCAGCGGCCTGAAAAGCCTGGAGCACCTGCAGCGCGCGCTGGAAAAACACCGGGCGGACTTCAGCTGTGAAATCGTCGCCTTCCCGCAGCACGGGCTGTTGCACTCCAAAGTCGATGCGCTGATGCGCGAAGCGATGCAGATGGGCGTGCAGTACGTCGGCGGGCTGGATCCTACCAACGTCGACGGCGCGATGGAGCAATCGCTGGACGCCATGTTCCAGATCGCCCTCGATACCGGCAAAGGCGTGGATATCCACCTGCATGAGACCAGCCCGGCCGGGGTCGCCGCCATCAACTATATGATCGCCACCGTGGAGCAAAACCCGGCGCTGCGCGGCAAGGTCACCATCAGCCACGCTTTCGCCCTGACCACGCTGACGCCGGGCGAACTGGCGGAAACCGCCACCCGGCTGGCGGCGCAGCAGATCACCATCGCCTCCACGGTGCCGATCGGCGGCCTGATGATGCCGCTGCCGCAGCTCAGCGAGAAAGGGGTGTTCGTGATGACCGGCACCGACAGCGTGATCGACCACTGGTCGCCGTTCGGCACCGGCGACATCCTGGAGAAGGCCAACCTGTACGCCCAGCTGTACCGTGGCTCCGACGAGTATCACCTGTCGCGCGCCATGGCCATCTCCACCGGCGGCGTGTTGCCGCTGGACGATAAGGGCCAGCGCGCCTGGCCAAAAGCCGGCGACGCCGCCGAGTTCGTGCTGGTCAACGCCAGCTGTTCCGCCGAGGCGGTCGCCCGCCTGCCGGCGCGCAGCGCCACCTTCCATCAGGGGCGTCTGGTGGCCGGCCAGGTGAGCAAAGCCTAAGGTCGGTCCGCTGTTGTCATCATGATGGCCGTTTTTGGCCTTCTGCCAGAGTAAGGAGCGGCGCAAGATGGTCGCCACACACACAGGCGGAGGGCCGAAAATGTCACAGAGTGCGTTATTGATCATCGATGTCCAGCAATCATTCCAGCACCGTCCATTCTGGCAGGAGGACGATCTGCCGGCGTTTCAGCAGGCGCTGACGCGCCTGATCGCGGGTTGCCAACAACGCGGCGCAGCGCTGGTCGATGTGCTGCACGTTTCGCCGCAGGGGCCGTTCTCGCTGGCTTCGGGCCATGTGCAGCGCCTGCCATTCCTCACCCACCAGGCGGATATCACCGTGCATAAGCACGTACACAATGCGCTGACCGAATCCGGCCTCGACGCCTGGTTGCGCGAGCGGGATATCAACCACCTGATCGTCTCCGGCATCCGCACCGAACAGTGTTGCGAAACCACCACCCGGGTAGCGTCCGATCTTGGTTATCGGGTGACCTTCGTCACCGAGGCGACGCTGACCTTCCCGATGCGTCATCCCGACGGTGAAACCTTTACCCCCGCGCAGCTGAAGCGGCATACTGAAACCGTACTGGTCGATCGTTTCGCCCGCATCGCCAGCGTGGATGAGGCGCTGGCGCAACTCGCACAGGAGTAACCATGTCGCAGGCCGTCTATTTTCTGCTGTTGCCCAACGTGCTGTCGCTGGACGTCAGCGGCCCGGCGGAAACCCTGCGCCTCGCCGGGCAGTTCAGCCTGCATTATCTCAGCCCGGCGCCGCAGATCGTCTGCTCCATCGGCATGACGCTGAGCGGCCTGCAGCCGTTGCCCGAACGCCTGGAAGACGGCGCGATTCTGGTGCTGCCGGGCGTCGGCGATTCGCAGCGCTATTTCGCCGGGGAAGAGGCCGAGCAGGCGCGCCGCTGGCTGGCGACGCTGCGGCCCGATCTGCAGCGGCAGCGCATCACCCTGGTGTGCATCTGTTCCGGCGCGCTGCTGGCGGCGCAGGCCGGGCTGCTCGACGGCTATCAGTGCACCACCCACCACGACGTCATCGAACGTATCCGCCGGCAGGCGCCGGCGGCGCAGGTGAAAGAGAACCGTATCTTCGTCGAAGATCGCGGCGTCTACACCAGCGCGGGCATCACCACCGGCATCGATTTGGCGCTGCACCTGGTCCACCGCCACTGCGGCTCCGGCCGGGCGCGCGACGTCGCACGCGACATGGTGGTCTATTTCCGCCGCGCCGGTGACGATCCGCAGCTGTCGCCCTGGCTGCGCTATCGCAACCACCTGCACCCGGCGGTACACCGCGCGCAGGACATGATGGCCGCCGAGCCGGAGGCCGACTGGTCGGTGCCGCAGGTGGCGGAAAAAGCGCACGTCAGCAGCCGCCACCTGGCGCGGCTGTTTCGCAACCACGTCGGCATCAGCGTGCGGGAGTATCATGAGCAGCTGCGGTTGGCGGTGGCGCAACAGCGCCTGCAGCAAGGGTATGGGTTGGAGAAGGCCGCGCTGGCGGCCGGCTTTTCTTCCGGGCGGCAGCTGCGCCGCGCCCAGCAGCGCCAGCGCTCGCCGCTATGACACCAGCCGGCGGGTATCCAGCCGCTGCAGGCCGACAGACAGCAGCAGGCTGAGCCCCAGCGCCACGCCGAACACCCAGAAGATATCCAGCAGCGGGTGGCCGGTGAAATCCAGGTGCCGGCTGCGCATCACGTTGACGATAAGGGCGTGAAAACCGTAGATCGCCAGCGAATGGCGGGAGAACGCGCTCAGCCAGCCGATCGGCTGCGGCAAACAGTGTTTCACCCACACCAGCAGCGCCACCGCCGCCATAAACACCAGCGGGCCGCTGTAGATGTAGTAGGTATCGGCGAAGTTGCCGTTGATGAACAGCTGGTGCTTGGTGCCGCGCGCGATCAGCACCGCGCACAGCGCAAATCCCAGCGCCGCCAGCCAGCCCACGGCGCGCCCGCGCGCCTCCATCATGCCAATCGCCCGCCCGGCCAGCGCATACAGCAGGTAGTAGAAGGTATCGCCGTAGATATACAGGTTAACCGGCAGCAGGTGCGCATTGCCGAAGGTCAGCTTGTCGGTATTCGGGTTGGCGATCGCCGCCAACACCACCAGCGCGGCGGCCAAGTAACGGCGCGACACCGGCTTGACGCTGATCAGCGGCGACAACAGGTAAATCACCGTAATGGCGTAGAAAAACCACAGGTGGTAGAACACCGGCTTTTGCAGGATGGCGCGCAGCGACGGCCAGAAGCCGATCTTGGTGAAGGCCGCGATATAGATCAGCGCGATGGCGCTGTAGAACAGAATGCAGCAGGCGATACGGGTGAAATGCCGCCGGCCGGCGCTCTTTTCACCGAAGAACAGGTAGCCGGAAATCATGAAGAACAGCGGCACCGACACGCGCGACAGCGAGTTCAGTGCGTTGGCGATATCCCAGTTGTGCAGCCCTATCGCCGCGCCGTTGGTGACGTAATAGGTGGTGGCGTGGATCATCACCACCATCATGCACGCTATCGCCCGCAGGTTGTCTATCCAGCCGATTTTCTCGCTCAAACGCTCGCCCGATCTTGTGTCATATTGATATGTTAAGAAGAGGTTATCGGGCACGGCGTTCGGCGACAACCCAAAAGCGAAATATCAGAATGCACTTAAACAACACCTTATGATTGCGAAGGTGAACAATTGGCGGCAAAATAGCCGCCACAACTCGCTCAGTTTGCGCTTCCCGCCCTGGCAGTTCCTTTTTCTCTTTTACTATCAGTACAATAATATGAAAACGACATTACCACCTGCGGCACGTTTGGGCCGACAGGCGCTTTTATTCCCTCTTTGTCTGGTGCTGTTCGAGTTCGCCACTTATATCGGCAACGATATGATTCAGCCGGGCATGCTGGCCGTCGTGGCGGATTTCAACGCCGGCGAAGAGTGGGTGCCCACCTCGATGACCGCCTATCTGGCCGGCGGTATCTTCCTGCAGTGGCTGCTCGGGCCGCTGTCGGATCGCCGCGGCCGCCGCCCGGTGATGCTGGCCGGAGTGGCATTCTTTATCGTCTCCTGCCTGGCGATCCTGTTGGTCACCACCATCGAGCAGTTCATCGCCATGCGTTTCCTGCAGGGCATCGGCCTGTGCTTTATCGGCGCGGTCGGCTACGCCACCATCCAGGAGTCGTTTGAAGAATCGGTGTGCATCAAGATCACCGCGCTGATGGCCAACGTGGCGCTGATCGCCCCGCTGCTCGGGCCGCTGGCCGGCGCGGCGCTGATCCACGTCGCGCCGTGGCAGAGCATGTTCGTGCTGTTCGCCGCGCTGGCGGCCATCGCCTTCTACGGCCTGTGGAAAGCGATGCCGGAAACCGCCACGCTGCAGGGCGAGGCGTTTTCCGCCGCCAACCTGTGGCGCGACTACCGTCAGGTGCTGGGCAACCGCCGCTTCCTGTGCGGCGCTTTGGCGATCGGTTTCGCCAGCCTGCCGCTGCTGGCCTGGATCGCCCAGTCACCGGTGATCCTGATCAGCGGTGAGTCGCTGTCGACGCTGGATTACGGCCTGCTGCAAATCCCGGTGTTCGGCGCGCTGATCCTCGGCAACCTGACGCTGGCGCGCCTGACCGGCAAAAACAGCGTGGAGCGCCTGATCAAGCTGGGCGCGGGCCCAATGCTGCTGGGGCTGCTGATCGCCGCGCTGGCGACCCAGTTCTCCAGCCATGCCTACCTGTGGATGACCGCCGGCCTGAGCCTGTACGCCTTCGGCATTGGCCTGGCCAACGCCGGCCTGTACCGCCTGACGCTGTTCTCCAGCACTGTCAGCAAAGGCACCGTGTCGGCCACCATGGGCATGCTGAGCATGATGGTGTTCACCATCGGCATCGAGCTGGCCAAGGTCGCCTACGTCTGGGGCGGCAGCGGGCTGTTCAACCTGTTCAACCTCATCAGCGGCCTGTGCTGGCTGACGCTGGTGGCGCTGTTTATCGGCAAACGCCGCAACGGCGACCCCACGCCGCAGCCGACCGGCGCGGCTTAAACACGATAAACGCCGGTCCGGTTTCCCGACCGGCGTTTTTTTATGCGGCTTCAGCCGAGCAGACCCCACAGCGCATACCCCGCTCCCACCACCGCCACCCCCAACAGCAGCAACGCCGACAGGACAGAGATCGCCCGCCGCGCGCGCTGCAGCGCCGTTCCCGACAGCAGGGTGATATAGGCCAGCAAGATGGCGAAGTCCGCCAGCACCCACAGTGCAGTCAACAGCGTCAGGCTGGCGCCGATCGAGGGGGTGACGGCGATAAACTGCGGGAAAAAAGCGACGAAGAAGATAATGTCTTTGGGGTTGGCGATGCCCACCAGAAAACCGGTCAGGATCGCCGAGCGTTTTTGCGGCGGCGCAACGGGCTGCGCATCCGGGGTTCGCGCGGATAAATCCTCATACAGCGAGGCGATCGCCATACGGCCGATAAACAGGCAACCCAGCAGGCCTATCCACTGCAGCAAGCGCATATCCACCGCGAACAGCCCGGTGATAATCAGCGCGGCGATGCCGATCAGCAACAAGGAGGCCCCGTTGCTGCCCAGCGCAGTCAACAGCGCGCGCCGGGCACCAAAGCGCGCCGCGGTGTTGGCCACCATCGCCACCACCGGCCCCGGCGTGGCGATCAGCAAGAAAATGGCGGCGAAATACGCCGCCAGCAACGACAGGTTCATCTTTATTTCACTCACATTCAGTCAGTTGGCGTCGCGCCATTATCCTGCCGCCGCCCCCGCCTTGAAAAAGGAGTAATCCTGTCGTTTACTGTGAATCAGACTCATTATTAGAGACGCCGCGATGGCCAGTTCCCTTCCGCCGCTTTACGCCCTGCGCGCCTTCGAAAGCGCCGCCCGCACCGGCTCGTTCACGCTGGCCGCCGAGGAGCTGCATCTCACCCCGAGCGCCGTCAGCAAGCACATCAAAACGCTGGAGCAGCACTTCGGCTGTCGGCTGTTCCAGCGCAACGGCCCGCGCATCGAGGTCACGCCGCAGGGGAAAATCTTCGCCGCCGAGCTGCAGCAAGGGTTTGGCCGCATCGAGCAAGCGTGCGAGTTGTTCAGAAGCCACCGCGATCTGCTGCGGCTGAAGGCGCCCTCCACGCTGACCCTGCGCTGGCTGCTGGACTGCCTGAGCCGGTTCCGGCAAACGGCGCAGGCGTTCGAGGTGCAGGCAGCCAGCGTCTGGATGGACATCGACAGCGTGGATTTTTTCAGCGAACCCTACGACTGCGCCATCCTGCTCGGCAACGGCCACTTCGGTGCCAACACCGCCGCCGCCAAGCTGTTCGACGAATGGCTGATCCCGATTTGCGCCCCTGCACTGCTCGCCGACGGGCAGCGCGATCTCGCCGCCTGCCCGCTGATCCACCCTTCGCCCGATCGGCGCGACTGGCGGCGCTGGCTGCAAAAAAGCGGCATCGCGGCCCCGATCGATCTCACGCGCGGCCAGGTATTTGATTCGCTGGAACAGGGCAACACGGCGGCCATCGCCGGGCACGGCGTCTCGATCGGCGATCTGGCGCTGAGCCTTCGGACGATTGAGGAGGGGTTATTGGCGCTGCCCTGTGACGCCGCCGTGCGTACCGGCGACGGTTACTATCTGGTTTGGCCGGAAGAATCGGCGAAACGGCCGCTGATCGAACGCTTACAGGCGTTTCTGACCGCCCAGACGCCCGACGTCAGCCGGGCCGCCGTCAGATTTATCGGGTAGGGGAATTCGGCCTATCGCTCTTCGCGGGTATGCCAAATACGCAGAACATAAATCGTTGCCGGCTGCACCTGGTAACGTATCTCATAACGGCCGACCAGAATACGCCTCACTTCCTGCGGTAAAAACTCGTCCAGTCTTTCACCCAGGCGAGGATTATCAAGCAACGCTTTAGGCGCGGCGACCAAGGCCTTCACCGAATTCGCTGCCGCAGTACGGTTAGCCAAGGCAAGAAACTCAAACAAACGCGCCAAATCCGATAGCGCCTTACTCGTCCATTTTAACTCCATCAGCGCGGTACCGGCAGCGGATCGTCACTGTCCAGGCTGGCAGCCCAGGCTTCTACCGATTCATGATCGATAACGTTTTGCTGTTCGACATCGGCCAGCGCCGCCAGCGTTAACCGACGGCGCTCTTCCTCTTGCTCGAGCCAGGCGGTGAGGGCTTGCTTCACTATCCATCCCCGTGAGCGGTCAAGTTTGGCGGCCATTTCATCCACCTTTTCAGCCAAAGGCAGCGGGACATGAGCGGTGATGACTTTCGTATTCATCGTCTTGCTCCTCAGTACAATCAATATCAATCAAAGTGATTAAAGCTGATTATACCGCCATCAGAGAACAAAAAACACGCAATCAGTTGCCGAACAACCCACCGTCGCGCAGCAGATGCTCGTTACCCTTGCGGCGGGTAAAGCCGCTGCGATCGAAGAACTCCAGCACCTGGATCGCCAGCTTGCGCCCGACGCCGAGCCGATCGCGGAAGTCGGCGGCGTTGGCGCCGCCCCGCTCCGCATCCAGCTCGCGGATCAGCGCCGCGAACTGATCGATGCGTCGGCTGAGGTAATAGCGATCCACCACCACCGCTGTCACATGGCCCAGCTGGGCCGCCTTGCGCAGCAGCGCCCGCACCCGACTCTCCTCCTCGCCCAACTCGCTCGCCAGATCGCGCACCCACCACGGCTCGTCGCCGAACAGCGGTTCGATGCGCGCCCACAGCGGCGCCTCTTCGGCGCTGAACGCCAGACCGTGTTCCGGCAGGTGCAGCCAGCCGCGCGTATTGCGCAGTGCGCCGGCCTTCAGCAGCCGATCGATCATCATAAACACCAGCGTTTCCGGCTGCTGGGGCAGGGCCATGCGCCGCAGACGGGCGCGCCCTAACCCCAGCTGGTCGGCGTGCTGTTGGTGGTACTCCGCCAGCACCTGCAGCAACCGGCTCTCCGCCTGTTGCACCTGATCCTGCGCCAGCGCCCGGTCACCGACGATCAGCAGATCGCGGTTCGCCAGCAGTGCCGCCAGGCCGTCGTCGGTCAACTGACGCGCCCAGGCGAACGCCGTCAGAGACAGCGCGCCGTGCGGCAGCTCAAGCGTCAGCGCCTGCGCATCGTCCTGCGCGTTCGCCAGGGCCTGCAGCCATACCAGGTAGTCCGGCTGGCGCTTGCCGCGCTTGGGCGCGCTCAGCCTGAGCACCCGGGCCGCGCCCAGCGTTTGCCGTGCGCCGATATCGCGCAGCACCAGCCGATCGTTCTCCGCCAGCCACAGCGGGCGATCGAGGATCAGTTCCGCCAGCCCGTCGTTCAGCAGCGAAATGCGCCCGGTGATGTGGCTGGCGGCATGGTGCAGGTGCAGCGGCTGCCAATGGCGGATCGGCCGATCCGCTTCCAGCGCCACCAGAATGCGTTCCGCCGCCTCCGGCGGACGCTGCGCCAGCAGCCAGTCGCCGCGCGCGACACGGTCTTTATCGACATCGCCGCTGATGTTCAGCGCGATGCGTTGCCCGGCCTGCGCCTGTTCCACGGCCTGATTTTGGGCGTGCAGGCCGCGCACCCGCACCGGCGCGTCGGCGCCGGTCAGCCACAGCGTATCCCCCACCTGCACCCGGCCGCCGAGCGCGGTGCCGGTCACCACCAGCCCCGCCCCTTTGACGCTGAACGCACGGTCTACCGCCAGGCGAAAACGGCGCGTCAGCGCGTGCTCGCCGGAGGGTAGCGCCAGCAAATGCGCGCGCAGCGCCTCGATACCCTCTCCCGCCGCCGCCGCGGTAACAAACAGCGGTGCATCGGGCCAGCCCTGGCGCGCCAGTTCGTCGCGCACCTGGCGGCGTACCTCGCCGACACGCGCCGCGTCCACCCGGTCGGCCTTGGTCAGCGCCACCGTCAGCGCCGGGCGCCCGCTCAGGCGCAGGATCGCCAGATGTTCGCGGGTTTGCGCCATCACGCCGTCGTCGCAGGCCACCACCAGCAACGCATGGTCGATGCCGCCGACGCCCGCCAGCATGTTGGCGAGGAATTTCTCGTGGCCGGGCACGTCGATAAAGCCCAGCACCCGGCCGTCCGGCTGCGGCCAGTAGGCGTAACCCAGATCGATGGTCATGCCGCGGCGCTTCTCTTCCGGCAGGCGATCCGCGTTGATCCCGGAGATCGCCTGCAGCAGGGTGGTTTTGCCATGATCGACATGGCCGGCGGTGGCGATGATCATGAGGCGCTCAGCGCGTCGATCAGCGCCCCTTCCTGTTCCAGACAGCGCAGATCCAGCCACAGCCGGCCGTCACCGAGGCGGCCGATCACCGGCTGCGGCAGGCGGCGCCAGCGTTCGGCCAACGCTTCCAGCGTGGCGCCGCGGCCGTCGCGCGGCGTGAAGGTCAGCGCATAGCTGGGCAGGCGATCCACCGGCAGCGAACCGCTGCCAATTTGCGACCAGCACGGTTCGGCGCGCAGCTCGAAATCGGCGGTGAACCGCGGTGCCAGCGCCGCCAGCAGCCGTTCGGCCGCCTGTTGCATCTCCAGCTGCGGGCGGGTCAGCAGCCGCAGCGTCGGCAGCTGCTCAGCCAGTTTTTCCGGCTGCAGATAGAGCCGCAGCGTGGCCTCCAGGGCCGCCAGCGTCAGCTTGCCGACGCGCAGCGCGCGCTTGAGCGGATGCTGCTGCAGGCGGGCGATCAACGCCTTTTTGCCGACGATGATCCCGGCCTGCGGGCCGCCCAGCAGCTTATCGCCGGAGAACGTCACCAAGTCGACGCCGGCGGCCAGCAGCCGCTGCGGCATCGGTTCGGCGGGCAGGCCGTACTGCGCCATGTCGATCAGCGAGCCGCTGCCCAGATCGGTGGCGGTCGGCACGCCCTGTTCGGCTCCGAGCTGCGCCAGTTCAGCCTCGTCGACCGCCGCGGTAAAGCCCTGAATGCTGTAGTTGCTGGTGTGCACTTTCATCAACAGGCCGGTCTGCTCGTTGATAGCCTGGCGGTAATCTTTCAGATGGGTGCGGTTGGTGGTGCCGACCTCCACCAGTTGGCAGCCGGCCTGGCGCATCACGTCGGGTATGCGGAATGCGCCGCCGATCTCCACCAGCTCGCCGCGCGACACCACCACCTCTTTACCGGGGGCGATCGCCGCCAGCATCAGCAGCACCGCCGCCGCGTTGTTATTGACAATGCAGGCGTCCTCCGCGCCGATCAGCCGGCACAGCAGATCCGCCACCGCCCGATCGCGATGGCCGCGCCCGGCGCCGTCCAGATCGTACTCCAGCGTCACCGCCTCCCCCATCACCGCGCTCACCGCCTCCTTCACCGGCTGCGCCAGCAGGGCGCGCCCGAGGTTGGTGTGCAGCACGGTGCCGCTGAGGTTGAACACCGGCAGCAAAGCCGGGCGTTGCTGCCGGGCCAGCTCGGCCCGCAGCGCCTGCGGCCAGTCGCCGCACCAGGCGGGTAAACGTTGCTGTTGCCCGATCGCGTCGCGCGCCTGGGCCTGTAGCCGGCGCAGCAGTTCGCCGATCAGCGTCTGGCCATGCTGCGCCACCAGCGGTTCAATCGCGGGTTCACGCAGCAGGCGGTCGATGGCGGGCAGTTGGCTGTAAAGAAGGTGGGATTCAGTGCTCATGGTCGCTCGGTTTTCAATTTAGACGTATCGGCATAGCAAAACCCCGCCGCGGCGGGGGAGAAAAAAGCTCAGGGTGGCGCGGTACGGGCGAAGCTTTCACGGGCGAACAGGCGTTCGGCCAGTTTGACCAGCGCCGGGCGCTCGACGCACCAGTTGGGCAGGATGCGGCGGAAATTGAGGTAGCCCAGCGCGCAGCCGGTGGCGATATCCGCCAGCGTCAGCCGCTCGGCATTGAGCCACGTTTTTTCCCGCGCCAGCGCCTCCAGCGCATCCAACCCGTGCGTCAGTTTGTCACGCTGGCGCAGCATCCAGTTTTCGTCCTGTTTTTCCGGCGCGCGCCGGCTTTCGCGAAACAGGGTCGCCGCCGCTTCGGTCACGCCATCCGCCAGCGCCGCCACCTGGCGGACGCGCAGCGCGGCGGCGCGTTCGGCCGGCAAAAACGCCGGCTCCACCGTCAGCAGCTCAAGGTATTCGGCCACCACCAGCGAATCGTAAAACACCTCGCCGTCATCGGCGATCAGCACCGGCACCTTGCCGAGCGGGTTAAGCTCCTTCACCCGGCTGCCTGGCTCATACGGCGGATCGTTGACGAATTCGAACGCGATCCCTTTTTCCAGCAGCATCACGGAAATCTTGCGCACAAAGGGGCTGGTGTAACTGCCGATAAGCTTCATCCGGTCTCCTCCGCTTCGTCCTGGCCGCGGCGTGGCGCCCTTACTTCACCGCCAGGGTATCGATAATCTGCTGCACCAGCGCCTGATGCACTTCCGGCGTTTTGGCCGGCGACAGCATTTGCAGCGTCACCACCCGCTTGTTGAACACCGTCAACACCAGCGTGGAGACCACCTTTTGCCCGTTGACGGTCTGCTCGGTATCCACCCGGCGAAACTTCTGTTTGCCGACGCTGAAGTTCTCTTCTTTGGTGGTCTGGATATTCTGATAGCGCTCGGCCAGCACCGTGATGGCGCTCTGCGCCAGCTCTTTCAGCATTTTGTCGCTGGTGTTGAGCTTCATGCCGTCCGGCGGGATCACTTCGGAAGAGACCGCGCTCTGGCGCGACTTGCCGTCGAGAAAGCGCTGAATGGTGGAGGTGCTGTCGTTGATGATACCGCTGTTCAGCGTTTGATCGCTAAAGCCCGGCGGCAGCTCGAAGGTGATTTTGCCCTTCTGCAGCGACACGTTCAGCCCCGGCGGCGCGGGCGGGGTTTCTACCGGCGCAGGCGGCGGCGGTGGCGCGGGCTGCGTCACGGTCGGCTTGGTGTCCGGTGGCGGCACCGCCGGTTTGGTGTCGTCTTTGTTGTCGCAGGCCGCCAGTCCGACCGCCAGCACGGCGACCGCGGTCAGTTTTGCCAGGGTGTTTAACATCGTGGTTCCTTTCGCTTGGCGCGTTATGGCCTAAACGTAGCAACTCGTCCGGGCGAATGCCAGAAGCCCGTGCTGAAATTGCTGGTCCGGCCCCGCGCGAACGGGGCCGGGCGGTTACTCCGCCGGGAACAGGAACGGATTGATGCTGCTGCGGCCGAAGCCTTCTTCTTCCATGCGGGCGTCCAGCACCAGCGAAGCCAGATCGTCGGCCACCGCTTCGACCTGCGGGTCTTTTTCCTGATACAGGATCTTCAGGTAAGTGCCGCAGTCGCCGCAGCTTTCCGCCTTCACCGCCGCCTGCTCGCTGTCCAGCGACCAGTAGTTGAGATCGCGGGTCTGCTCGCAGTTGCTGCACTTCACCCGCACCACGTGCCATTCGCTTTCGCACAGGTTGCAGTGCAGGTAGCGCAGGCCGTTGACGGTGCCGATGTGCACCATGCTGGAGACCGGGATGCTGCCGCACACCGGGCAGAATTGGCGCTGCTCGCCGTATTCGGCGCGCGCCTTGCCGGGGATCAGGCTGGCCATCTGCGCCCAATAGAGCGACAGCGCGGCCCAGAGGAACGGCGCCTTCTCGCTGCCCACCTTGCCGAACTCGCGGTTGAGCAAGGCGTCGGCCATCAGCTCCAGCTCGTGCGCCGAGGCTTTCTCCAGGTTGTCCAGCACCGCCAGGATATGCTCCGGCGCCTGCGGGCGCAGCTCGGCGATCAGCGACGCCAGCAGCTTGCGCCAGTGCTCGCTGCGCGGGAACACGCTCAGATCGAGCGGCGGTTTGCCGCTGGCGGCACCCTGCGCCAGCGCTTCGCTAAGATCGAGCTGCAGCGGATTATCGTGCAGCGCATGCTGCTGCGCCTGCGCCAGCTCGGCGGCGAAGTTCAGATAGTCGCCCAGCGGATTGTCGACCGCCAGCTGACGCAGGCGATCGGCGCGGCGGCTGTACAGGCTTTTCAGGTTGGCGAAAAGTAACGGCGGGATGTTCTCCGCCGTTGAGGACTTCTCACGCTGTGCCCCTAACTGCTCTTTAGGAACGATGCGGATACTCATCAGGGTTTATCTTCCTGTCGTTTCTCGCGGACCTCGCGGTACCAGCGCGGATGATGTTTCTTGGCCCAGGCCGCCGGCACCCAGCCTTCCACCATCGCGGTAATGGTGCCTTTTACCCACAATGCGGCGTAAATGTGCACCATAATCACGATAATCAGGCCGACCGCGGCCAGCGAATGCACCAGCAGCGCGATGCGGATCAGCGGGATGGAGAACGACGGCGCAAAATACGGCCGCCAGATCACCACGCCGCTGGCCAGCAGCAGCACCAGGCTGATAATCGCCGCCCAGAACACGCACTTCTGGCCGAAATTATAGCGCCCGGTGTCACCCACTTCCTCGTTCATGGCGATTTTGTGGATGTTCTTGGCCCAGACGATATCTTCCCGGTTGATCAGGTTATGCTTCCAGTAGCGCAGGAACATCAGCAGGAACGCGGCAAACATGATCACCCCGACAAACGGGTGCAGAATGCGCGCCAGCTGCGGCGTCCCGAAGATGTTCATCAGCCAGTTGAAGGAGGGGAAGAAGAACCCCAGCCCGCTGATGGCGGCGAACACAAAGCAGAACGCCACGATCCAGTGGTTGATGCGCTCCGGTGCGCTGTAACGCTGAATGGGCTTTTCCTTTCTCATTTGCGCGTCTCCTCGTCGTGCGACTCGTCGTGCTCGTCCTCATCGTCGACGCGGTTAGGCCCGACGCCGACATAGTGGAACACGCTGGCCGCGAAGGTGGCGGCAAAGCCGATGGCCGCCAGGGGTTTCCACACGCCCTTCCAGAAGGTCACCGCCGGGCTGATGCTCGGGTTGTCCGGCAAACCGTGGTACAGCTGCGGTTTGTCGGCGTGGTGCAGCACGTACATCACGTGCGTGCCGCCCACCCCCGCCGGATCGTACAGACCGGCGTTCTGGTAGCCGCGGGTGTTCAGCTCGCTAACGCGATCCGCCGCCACCTGCTTCATCGCTTCCTTGGTGCCGAAGTGAATGGCGCCGGTCGGGCAGGTTTTCACGCAGGCCGGTTCCTGGCCGACGTCCACGCGGTCGACACACAGGGTGCACTTGTACACCCGGTTGTCGTCCTTGTTCATGCGCGGCACGTCGAACGGGCAGCCGGCGATGCAGTAGCCGCAGCCGATGCAGTGCTCGGACTGGAAGTCGACGATGCCGTTGGCGTACTGAATGATCGCGCCTTCCGACGGGCAGGCCTTCAGGCAGCCCGGATCGGCGCAGTGCATGCAGCCATCCTTGCGGATCAGCCATTCCAGCTTGCCGTTTTCCTCCACCTCGGAGAAGCGCATCACCGTCCACGACTTGGCGGTCAGATCGGCGGGGTTATCGTACACCCCGACGTTGTGCCCCACTTCGTCGCGGATGTCGTTCCATTCGGAACAGGCCACCTGACAGGCCTTGCAGCCGATACAGGTGGTGACATCGATCAGTTTGGCCACTTCTTCCTGGTGGTCACGGGCGCGCGGCGCCGGCGTGAAACCATTGGTGGCGGATTTACGAATGATGTCTTGAGATTGCATGGCCATAATTCGTCTCCGTTACACCTTTTCCACGTTGACCAGGAACGCCTTGAACTCCGGCGTTTGCGTATTGGCGTCGCCGACGAACGGCGTCAGCGTGTTGGCGATAAAGCCTTTCTTCGCCACCCCTTCGTAACCCCAGTGGATCGGGATGCCGATGGTGTCGACTTCCTGGCCGTGCACCTGCAGCGTGCGAATACGCTTGGTCACCACCGCCTTGGCCTTGATGTAGCCGCGGTTGGAGCTGACCTTCACGGTATCGCCGTGCTTGATGCCTTTTTTCTCCGCCAGCTTCTCGCCGATCTCCACAAACTGCTCAGGCTGCGCGATGGCGTTCAGCAACGCGTGCTTGGTCCAGTAGTGGAAGTGCTCGGTCAGACGATAGGTGGTGCCGACGTACGGGAACTTGTCGGATTTGCCCATCGCCGCCAGATCGTCCTTGAACACGCGCGCCGCCGGGTTGGACACCACGTTCGGGTGCAGCGGGTTGGTGCCGAGCGGCGTTTCGAACGGCTCGTAGTGTTCAGGGAACGGCCCTTCCGCCATCTTGTCGGTGGCGAACAGGCGGCCCATGCCTTCCGGCTGCATGATGAACGGCCCGACGTCGCTGCCCGGTGCGGCGGTGCTGTAGTCCGGGATATCGGCCCCGACCCACTTGGCGCCGTCCCACTCCAGCAGTTGGCGTTTCGGATCCCACGGTTTTCCCTGCGGGTCCGCCGAGGCGCGGTTATACAGGATGCGGCGGTTGAGCGGCCATGCCCAGGCCCAGCCCAGCGTATTGCCGAGGCCGGACGGATCGGCGTTGTCGCGCCGCGCCATCTGGTTGCCGGCCGGCGTCCAGCTGCCGGCGAAGATCCAGCAGCCGCTGGCGGTGGTGCCGTCGTCGCGCAGCTGCGCGAACGAGCTGAGCAGCTCGCCTTTTTTCACCAGCACCTTGCCGTCGGCATCCAGCAGATCCGCCAGCGCCTTGCCGTTGTTTTCCTGCGCCACCTCTTCCGGCGCCGGGTTGTCCGGCGTCAGGTAGTCCCAGGTCATGTTCAGCACCTGTTCCGGCACCGCACCGCCGTCGCGCGCATACATCTCGCGCAGGCGGCTGAAGATGCCCGCCAGGATCTCGCCGTCGTTCAGCGCTTCGCCCGGGGCGTCCGCGCCTTTCCAGTGCCACTGCAGCCAGCGGCCGGAGTTGACGATCGAGCCGTTCTCTTCGGCGAAGCAGGTGGACGGCAGGCGGAACACTTCGGTCTGGATCTGCGCAGGATCCACCTCGTTGAACTCGCCGTGGTTCTGCCAGAAGTTGGAGGTCTCGGTGTTCAACGGATCGATGGTCACCAGGAACTTCAGCTTGGACAGCGAAGCCACCACCTTGTTTTTGTTCGGGAACGACGCCACCGGGTTAAAGCCCTGGCAGAAGTAGCCGTTGACCTTGCCCTGCGCCATCATCTCGAAGTACTGCAGCACGTCGTAGCCTTTGTCCCACTTCGGCAACCAGTCAAAGCCCCAGCTGTTATCCTTCTGCGCCTTGTCGCCGTAGAAGGTCTTCATCATGCTGACGAAGAATTTCGGGTAGTTACCCCAGTAGTTCACCTGGCCCGGCAGCAGCGCCTTCGGCGTGTTGGCCTTCAGGTAGGTGTCGAGATCGGTCTGTTTCTCCGACGGCAGCGTCAGGTAGCCCGGCAGGCTCTGCGACAGCAGGCCGAGATCGGTCAGACCCTGAATGTTGGAGTGGCCGCGCAGCGCGTTGACGCCGCCGCCCGCCATGCCCATGTTGCCGAGCAGCAGTTGGATCATCGCCATGGTGCGGATGTTCTGCGCGCCGACCGAGTGCTGAGTCCAGCCCAGGGCGTACAGGAACGAAGCGGTTTTATCCGCGACGCAGGTTTCGGCGATGTATTCGCACACCTTGAGGAAATCGTCCTTCGGCGTGCCGCAGATGTTGGTCACCACGTCAGGCGTGTAGCGGCTCACGTGCTGTTTCAGCATGTTCCACACGCAGCGCGGATCCTGCAGCGTGACGTCGCGCTTGGCGAAGCCGTTCTCGTCGAACTGGTAGTTCCAGGTGGTTTTGTCGTACTTGCGGTTTTCCGCGTCGTAGCCGCTGAACAAGCCGTCTTCGAAGGCAAAATCTTCCCGCACCAGCAGGCTGGCGTTGGTGTAGGCCTCGACGTACTCGCGGTTGAACTTGTTGTTGGTCATCAGATACAGCAACACGCCCGACAGGAAAGCGATGTCGGTCCCGGAGCGGATCGGCGTGTAGAAGTCCGCCACCGATGCGGTTCGGGTAAAGCGCGGATCGATCACGATCAGCTTGGCATTGTTGTGTATTTTGGCTTCCATCGCCCAGCGGAACCCCACCGGATGCGCTTCCGCCGCATTACCGCCCATGACGATAATCAAATTCGCGTTCTTGATATCAACCCAGTGGTTGGTCATCGCACCGCGACCAAATGTTGGAGCAAGACTTGCTACCGTTGGTCCGTGTCAGACACGCGCCTGGTTGTCTACGGCAAGCATGCCGAGAGCGCGACTAAATTTTTGCGACAGAAAACCGGTTTCGTTGCTGGCGGCCGAGGCGCACAGCATGCCGGTGGTCAGCCAACGGTTGACGGTAACGCCCTGGTCGTTGGTTTTGATGAAGTTGGCGTCGCGGTCTTCTTTCACCAGCTTGGCGATGCGGGTAAAGGCGTCGTCCCAGCTGATGCGTTGCCATTTGTCCGATCCTGGCGCCCGGTATTCCGGGTACTTGAGGCGGCTTTCGCTGTGGATGAAGTCAACCAGGCCGGCGCCTTTCGGGCAAAGCGCGCCGCGGTTTACCGGATGATCCGGATCCCCTTCGATATGGAAAATGCTTTCTTTGGCGTTTTTGGCGCCATCACCAAGGCTGTACATCAACAGCCCACAGCCGACGGAACAATACGTACAGGTATTACGGGTCTCGCGGGCGCGCAGCAGTTTGTACTGCCGGGTTTCCGCCAACGCCACTTCGGGGGCAAAGCCCAGCGCGGCCACCGTCGTTCCTGCCATACCGCCAGCGCAGATCTTAAAGAACTGCCTTCTGCTGACCTGCATGGGGGTCTCCTTTACTCTCGATTGTCACATTGTTCAAAGGCGCCTGCCCGCTAGCGCGGCAAACGCGAATGTCACTGTTGTTATGCTTGCTACGAACGCCGGCCATATTACCACAGCGTGCTTGTGGTTGTTACACACTCGTGCTCATTCAGTGAACGCTTTGGCACATTTCGATACATTTCGGCGTTGGCGCTCCCTACAGTATAGAGAGTAACCCGCGCGCCGGGGCGACGGCTTCACGCAGCCATCCGCCCCTTCTTCTATCAGTAGGTTAGCGCAGCGATTTGATCGTTAACCACACAGTTCACAGGGCATTGATAATCATTTTCAATATCATTTAATTAACTATAATGATCCGACTGCTTACGCGGTGCTCACGCTTTGCGCCGCCCATACACCACTGGAGATGATGATTATGAGTTATTCACTGCCATCCCTGCCGTACGCTTACGACGCACTGGAACCGCATTTCGACAAGCAGACGATGGAAATCCATCACACCAAACACCATCAGACCTACGTCAACAACGCCAACACCGTGCTGGAAGCCTACCCTGAGCTGGCCAAATACAGCGTTGAAGAGCTGATCCAGGATCTGGATAAAGTGCCTGCCGACAAACGCACCTTCATGCGCAACAACGCCGGCGGCCACGCCAACCACAGCTTCTTCTGGAAAAACCTGAAAACCGGCACCACGCTGGGCGGCGATCTGAAAGCGGCCATCGAGCGCGATTTCGGCAGCGTTGAGAAATTCCAGGAAGAGTTCGAGAAAGCCGCTGCCACCCGCTTCGGTTCCGGTTGGGCTTGGCTGGTGCTGAAAGACGGCAAACTGGCCGTGGTGTCTACCGCTAACCAGGACAGCCCGCTGATGGGCGAAGCGGTCGCCGGCGCTTCCGGTTTCCCAATCATCGGCTTGGACGTGTGGGAACACGCTTACTACCTGAAATATCAGAACAAACGTCCTGACTACATCAAGGCGTTCTGGAACGTGGTCAACTGGGATGAAGCCGCCGCACGCTTCGCCGCGAAGAAGTAATTCGCCCCCGTTGATGAAGATGCCCGCCACCGGCGGGTATTTTTTTGCCTGAAATCCGCTAAAGTTTGACCACGTCTTGCCGATGGTTTGTTCAATTGACGTTCGCCCGGAGAAGGAAAAAACGCTATGGCGGCATTGCAAGCATTGGCAGGAAAGTTCACTCATCTCACCGTAGGTAAAAAGCTCGGTCTCGGCTTCGCACTGTTGCTGCTGTTGGCGGTCATCATCGCCGGCACCGGGGCGCAATATCTGCATATCATCGAATCACGCGCCGATCGCATCGACTTCAGCAACCGGCTGAACGAAGAGATCAACCAGGCCAAATACAACCGCGCCATGTACGGCCAAACCTACCGGCCGGAGTATATTCAGAACAACCGCGCCAATATTGAAAACGCCGTCAAACTGATAGATCACGGGCAGGCGCTGGACTGGGACGCCCAAAGCCGCAAGGATCTGCAGCGTCTGGTGACGCTGATCGGGGAATATCAGCAGCAGCAAAAAGAGTTTGAACAGGCGGTCACGGCGAAAGACGCGGTGCGCCAGAGCTGGAACATGTCGGAAGTGCAGGCCAGCCTGAGCCAGGTGGAGCGCCAGCTGACCAACGGCGATCTGCAGTTGGCCTTCATCCAGCTGAACCAGAAGCTGACCCAGGTGCGCTACGGCGCGCGCGGCCTGCTGCTGAGCCTGAACAAGGAAACCGAAGCCCCGCTGATGGCGGCCATCGACGATGCGCGCGACGCGGCCAGTGCCTTGAGCCGCCGGGTCAGCGACGCGCAGCGCCCGCAGCTGCAACCGCTGCTGGCCGCGCTGGACGATTACAAAAACCGCATCGCGGCCTACCTGCCTGCCTATGAGCACGAGCAGCAGATCAGCCGGCGGCTCGGCGAACGCGCGCAGGCGATCGGCATGCTGGTGAACGCCTTTATGCAGGACGAGCTGGCGCAGACCCACAATGATATCAATCTGGCGCAGCTGCAGATGGGCATCACCACGCTGATCGCCATCATCGCCGGGGTGCTTATCGCCTGGCGCATCACCCTGCAGATCACCCGTCCGCTGCACAGCACGCTGGCCATGGCGGAACGCATCGCCAGCGGCGACCTGCGCCAGGCGCAGACCAGCACCCGCCGCGACGAGCTGGGGCAGTTGCTGAACGCGGTGGCGGCGATGAGCCAAAACCTGCGCACCATGATTGAGAAGATCCAGATGGGGGTCAGCCAGGTCTCCACCGCCTCGGCGGAAATTGCCGCCGGCAACACCGACCTCTCCTCACGCACCGAACAGCAGGCGGCGGCGGTCGAGGAAACCGCCGCCAGCATGGAACAGCTGACCGCCACGGTGAAACAGAACGCCGACAACGCCCATCACGCCAATCAGCTGGCCACCGACGCCTCGCAGACCGCGCAGCAGGGCGGCAAGCTGGTGGAAAACGTAGTCAGCACCATGCGCGATATTTCCAGCAGTTCGCAGCGCATCGCCGAAATTACCACCCTGATCAACGGTATTGCCTTCCAAACCAATATCCTGGCGCTCAACGCCGCGGTGGAAGCGGCGCGCGCCGGCGAACAGGGCCGCGGCTTCTCGGTGGTCGCCAGCGAAGTGCGCAGCCTGGCGAGCCGCAGCGCCCAGGCGGCCAAGGAGATCGAAGGGCTGATCGCCGAATCGGTCAGCCGGGTGAAAACCGGCACCGAGCTGGTGGAAAGCACCGGCAACACCATGGAACAGATCGTCCGCTCGGTCACCCACGTGCGCGACATCATGGCTGAAATCGCCGCCGCTTCCGATGAGCAGACACGCGGCATCGCCCAGATTGGCCAGGCGATCGTCGAGATGGACCACACCACCCAGCAGAACGCCGCGCTGGTGGAAGAGTCCGCCGCCGCCGCCGATTCGCTGGAAGAACAGGCCGACATGCTGCTGCAGAGCGTCTCGGTGTTCCGTTTGGCGGAGCAGACTGAACCCGCCGCCGTGAAAGCCGCCGCGCCGAAAGCGCCGGCGGTAAAACCCGCAGCCGCCAACGCCGCCGCGGAAGAGAACTGGACCACTTTCTGACGCCCCGCCGCCCGCCCGAGGATTTTCGGGCGGGTTGTTATGTCCCCCCGGCGCAACTCAGGCTATGCTGAGCCTTCGACGCGAGACACGGAGGCGCACATGCATCACCCAGACGTTTACATCGGCAGCATCCAACCCTATGAAGGCGGGCGCCCCAGCGCCATCGCCAAACGCCAGGTGGATGGCGCCATCCGGCTCACGCCGCTCGGCCTGGAAGGCGACGAGCAGGCGGAAAAAAGCTACCACGGCGGGCCGGACCGCGCGCTGTGCCACTACCCGCGCGAGCATTACGCCCACTGGCGCGCGCAGTTTCCGGCGCAGGCCGAGCAATTTTGCGCCCCGGCCTTCGGCGAGAATATCTCCACCGAAGGGCTGACCGAACACAATGTGTTTATGGGCGACATTTTCCGCTGGGGCGAGGCGCTGATCCAGGTCACTCAGCCGCGCTCGCCGTGCTTCAAGCTCAATTATCACTTCGCCATCGAGGACATTTCGGTGCTGATGCAGCAAAGCGGCCGCTGCGGCTGGCTGTATCGGGTGGTGTCGCCGGGCGCGGTCAGCGGCGATCGTCCGCTGGCGCTGGCGGCGCGCAACAGCGACGTGTCGGTGGCCGAAGCCATCGCCATCGCCTGGCATATGCCGTTCGACGCGGAACAGTATCGCCGCCTGTTGGCGGTCGCCGGCCTCTCCGCCAGCTGGAGCAAGACCATGCTCACGCGGCTTGCCGAAGGGCACCTTGAGGACTTCAACCGCCGCCTGCTCGGCCGTTGAAAGCGCGGGCGGAAAAGATGAAAAACGTGCGCCGAATGCCGCGTTAACCCTGTTCTTCCGCCTATACTGTAGCCGCGTGTTTTTCAGCCAGGAGCAAGGTAATGACCACCCCGACCCATTCGATTCATCACGCCGCCGCCGAGGGCTATCAGGCCAATGCCGATCGCTATATGAAAGGCCGGCCGGATTATCCGCCGGAAATCGCCGCCTGGCTGCGCGAGACTATCGGCCTGCACGCCGGCATGACGGTCATCGATCTCGGCGCCGGCACCGGCAAGTTCACCCCGCGCCTGCTGGAAACCGGCGCTCAGGCGATCGCCGTCGAACCGGTGCCGCAAATGCTGGAAAAACTGTCGGCGGCGCTGCCGCAGGTGAAAACGCTGGCGGGCACCGCCGAGGCGATCCCGTTGCCGGACGAGTCGGTCGATGCGGTAGTGTGCGCCCAATCCTTCCACTGGTTCGCCACGCCGCAGGCGCTGGCGGAGATCCGGCGCATTCTCAAACCCGGCGGCAAACTCGGTCTGGTGTGGAACATGCGCGATGTGCGCGTCGGCTGGGTGCGTAAACTGAATCAGATCGTCGATCGCCACGAAGGCGATGCGCCGCGTTTCTATACCGGCGAATGGCGCAAGCTCTTCCCGTTCAAAGGCTTTGAACCGCTGCAGGAGCAGGTCTTTATGTTGAGCCACCGCGGCGCGGTGGAGGACGTGATCTACAACCGGGTGCGTTCAACCAGCTTTATCGCCGCGCTGCCGCAGCCGCAACAGGAGCAGGTTATCGATCAATTGCGCCAGCTGGTGGCGGAAGAAGAGGAGCTACGGGGCCAGGACACGGTCACCGTGCCCTATCAGACCAAGGCGTATTTCACCACCAAGGCCTGACGCCCGGGGGTTCAGAACGCTTTCTTGGCGTAACCGGTGACCGCTTTCAGGCCCATCTCGCGGCCCAGCGCGGTCATTGGATGCACCACGATCAGCCCGCGCGCGCTTTTCTTCAGCGCGCCCATGTCGGCCTGCTCTTTCTTGGTGATTTCGCGGCTGAACGGCAGCTTGCTCAGCTTCTGCGCTTCGGCGCTCAGCTTCTCGCCGCGCACGTTTTTCAGGCGCTCGATCTCCGTCGCCAGCTTCTCTTTCTCTTTGGTGTGCTGCGCAATCAACTCAGGGTTGCCCTGTTGGATCACGGTGGCGTCTTTGTGGTTCAAGGCGTCCAGCAGGTCGCTCAGGCGCTTGATCTCTGCCTTTTCTTTCTCTTTCATGGTCTCTGGCCCGTTGTGCCCAAAATGGCACGCTAATCAATGATACCGGCATTGTAGCAAAAGGCGCGCGCCGTTACCCGTCCTGCGCAATGCCGGGCGGCAGGCCGCTCATCTCGCAGGCCCTGGCGCCGAGCCGGGCCAACGCCTGGGTGTAGCGCGCGTTGAACGGGTAGCAACAGGAGAGCCGCAGCGCGTTGCGGTAGCGCCCGCTGGGGGAATACAGGGTGCCCGGCGTCAAACAGATCTGCTCTTCCAGCAGTTGGTGGAACAGCGCCACGCTGTCCACGCCGGGAGGGAATTCGACCCAAAACACGAAGCCGCCCGCCGGCTGCGTGGCCAGCGTGCCGCGCGGGAAATGCCGGGCGATCAGCGCCCGCGCCTCGTCTACCTGCGCCGCATAGCGCTTGCGCAGGTTGCGCAAATGGTGATCGTAACCGCCGCTCTCCAGGAAGGTCGCCAGCGTTTCCGACAGCAGCTGCGACTCGGACATCGACGACACCGCCTTCAGCTTGCGCAACGCCTCGTGAAAGCGGCCGCCGCAGATCCAGCCGACGCGAAAATCCGGCGCCAGCGTTTTGGTGAAGCTGGAGCAAAACAGCACCCAGCCGTCACGATCGAACGCCTTCACCGCCGGCGACAGCGCGCCGCCGAACTGGATCTCGGCATACAGCCCGTCTTCAATCAACGGCACCTGATGATCGTTCATCAGCCGCGCCAGCCGCTTTTTCGCCGCCAGCGGCATAGTGCAGCCCAGCGGGTTTTGCACCGTCGGCATGGCAATCACCGCGTTCAGCCGTTTCTCGTTCAATAGCAGCTCCAGCGCGTCCAGCGACAGCCCCAGCTGCGGATCGGTGGGGATTTCCAGCGCTTTCAGCCCCAGGCTGGCCAGCAGCGGCAGCAGGTAGAAGTAGGTCGGTGACTCCAGCCCGACGCAGTCGCCCGGTTTGGTGGTGACGCGCAGCGCCAGCTGCAACGCCTCCATGCAGCCGTGGGTCAGCACCACGTCGCCCGGCTCCAGCAGCATGCCCAGCGTCATCGAACGGCGGGCGATCTGCTGACGCAGCCGCAGGCTGCCGGGCGGCAACGAATACTGTCCGATCAGATCCGGTTGACGGCGCAGCTGAGAGGACAGCATGCGCCCCAGCTTGCCGCCGGGATAAAAATCGCTGGTCTGCGGGCAGGCCAGCGCAATGTTGGTGAAGGCCGGATTCTGCTGGGCGGCGAACACGGTATCGATCAGCGCCAGCACGTCGTCCGCCGGCGGCTCGATGCGGCCGCTGGGCGCCGAGGCCATCTTCAGCGCCGGCAGCGTGCTGCGGACATAAAACCCCGATTGTGGCCGCGCTTCGATCAGCCCGCGATCCTCCAGCGTGCGGTAAGCCGACACCACGGTATTAATGCTGACGCGATGGGTTTGCGCACAGCGCCGCACCGAAGGCACGCGGTCGCCGGGCAGCAGCGTGCCGCGGCGAATGGCCTCGGCCAGCGTATCCGCCAGCTGCAGGTAACGGGTATCCGGGGTTTCATCGAGCAGGGTCACAGTTTCTCTCCAGGCAATGGGTACAGTTTACATTTTGCACAACTGTAACCATAACAATATCCAATTTGTGGTTCTGTCACCACCCCATCGCAGCGATTATGCTGATCCTCTCGTTATTACCGTCATTTTCAAGGAACCTGCCATGCTGGACTCCGCCTTTGTCAGCTACGTCACCGTCATGTCGATTACCCCCGGCCCCAACAACCTGCTGCTGGCCTCGTCGGGCGTCAACTTCGGCCTGCGCCGCACCCTGCCGATGCTGTTCGGCATCGGCGCCGGCTGCGCGGTGCAGTTGGCTATCATTATCCCGCTGCTGGCGCTGGCGCTCAGTTGGGCCGGCGTCATCCGCTTCCCGCTGGCGGTGATCGGTTGCGCCTACCTGCTGTGGCTGTCATGGAAACTGTTCAAGGCGGCCTCGCCGGACGCCAAAGAGCAGGTGAGGCCAATGAGTTTCCTCAACGGCGCGCTGTTTCAGGCGGTCAACCCCAAGGCCTGGCTGATGGTGATCAACGTGGCGATCCTGTTCACCCCGCGCGAAGGCGCCACCTTCTTCCATACGCTGAGCGTCATCGCAGGTTTCGTCGTGCTGAATTTACCCTGTGTGCTGCTGTGGGCGGTGCTGGGCGACCGGTTGCGCAACGCGCTCCAGGTCGCCTGGAAGCTGCGCGCGTTTAACGGCGTCATGTCCGGCCTGATGGCCGCCACCGCGCTGTGGTTGCTGTTCGACGAGTGGCGCGCGGCCTTTGCTTAGCCGCGGCCGAGAGGAGAGAGTCGGGAAGGTTGTTTGGCGCCGATGCCGGCGATCAGATCGGTAATGGACAGCACCATGGTGGAGCGCACCATCTGCTGATAGCGCTGACGCTGCATGGCGATCAGCGCTTCATCCGCTTCGCCCGGCTGCAGGAAGGTCGGCGCCGGCGGCAGCGCGGCCACGCAGTGCAGCTCGCCAAACGGCCCGAGGATTTCGTCGTCGACGAAGCGGTATTCCGCACCGTCGTGATTCAGCTCTTCGCGCATCGCCATCAGCAGCTCGGCGTCTTCATATTCGTGGCGGGAGATCACCCCCAGCCCATACATCAGCTTCAGGCGCACCGACAGCTCCCCCAGCGGGCCGCTGCCGGACAATAGCGGTTCGACGGCATATTTCACCGCATAGTCGTCCTTGCGGAATACCTGCACCACCAGCACGTTGAGCGCTTCCGCCAGCAGCTCTACCGCCGCGATCAGGAAACTGCGCACCGTTTTGCCCGCGTTCAGCTTTTCCAGAACCTGATTTTCAAATGCCTGTGCTTCTTCCATCATCGCTTTTCGAAAGGCGTGGGGAGGGCCGTCGATGTCGAACTCGGATTGCAGGAGCGCAGCAAGCTGCGCTCGGGTGTTCATCATCACGATTCTACTTGTGCATGGCGTTATACACAGCAACGGCCTCTTCTACAACCTCGCTTTCCGCCGGCAGGCCGGAAATTTGCGCCAGCGCGGCTTTCGGCCCGAGCGTGTTCAGCAATTCCGCCAACTCCTGCGCCTGCGGATCCTGTTCGCTGCGGTAGCTCATGGCGGCGGCGATGCCCTGGATCAGGTTGGCGTGCGGCAGGCCGTATTCCAGCGTGCCCAGCAGCGGTTTGATCAGGCGATCGCCGGCGCTCAGTTTGCGCAGCGGCTGGCGCCCCACGCGCTCGACGTCGTCGTGCAGATACGGGTTTTCGAAGCGGCCGAGGATTTTGTTGATGTAGGCGGCGTGCTTGTCGGCGTCGAAGCCGTAGCGCTTGATCAGCACCGCACCGCTCTCTTCCATCGCTCCTTTCACCACGCGGCGGATCGCCGGGTCGAGAATGGCGTCGCGAATGGTTTGCAGCCCGGCCCGTTGGCCAAGGTAGGCGGTGATGGCGTGGCCGGTATTGAGGGTGAACAGCTTGCGCTCGACGAACGCCATCAGGTTGTCGGTCAGCTCCATGCCGGCGATCGCCGGAGGCTGGCCTTTGAACTGGGTCTGATCGACGATCCATTCGCTGAAGGTTTCCACCGTCACTTCCAGCGGATCGCTGCTGTCCGCCGGCGGCACGATGCGGTCGACCGCCGAATCGACGAAGCCGACGTGCTGCTCAACCCATGCCTGCTCGTCCTGCGGCAGCGCGGCGAGCACATGCTGCTTCAGCTGGCTGGTGCCGCGCACCATATTCTCGCAGGCGATGATGTTCAGCGGCTGCTCATTGCCCTGCTGATGACGCAGCACCAGCCCTTTGGCGATCGTGCCGGCGATTTTGCCGAGAATTTGCGGGCCAACGGCGGTGGTCACCAGATCCGCCTCGGCGATCAGCGCCACCGCCGCCTCGCTGCCGCTGTTGACGGCGCTGACGTTGTTGACGCTCTCCACGCGTTCTTGCTCGCCCACCACGTGCACCTGATAACTTTTACGGCTGTTCAACAGATCCAGCACCGTTTGATTGACGTCGGCGAAGGTCAGCTCAACCCCGGCGTCCGCCAGCAGCTTGCCGATAAAACCGCGGCCGATGTTCCCTGCGCCAAAATGTAATGCTTTCATAACTCTACCTTCTTAATGTCGAAGGGTGCAGCAAGCTGCACCCTTTAAAATGATTCCGTTATCCGGCTTTTTTGCCGCCGAGCAGGTCCAGCACTTCCTGCACGCTGGTGGTATTCGCCAGCCGCTCGATCACGCTCTCGTCATCCAGCGCGTTGGTCAGGCTGGTGATCACCTGAATATGCTCGTTGTTGCGCGCGGCGATGCCGATCACCAGACGGGCCACTTCATCCTCTTCCTCGCCGAAGCGCACGCCCTGCGGGTACTGGCAGAACACCACGCCGGTGCGCAGCACCCGGTCTTTGGCCTCAATGGTGCCGTGCGGCACGGCGATCGACTCGCCCAGGTAGGTGGAGGTGAGTTTCTCGCGCTCCAGCATCGCCGGCACGTACTCCGCCTCGACGTAGCCGCCTTTCACCAGCTGCTCGCCGGCGAAGCGGATCGCCTGCTCTTTGTCGCTGGCCTGCAGGTTAAGGAACACGTTGCTCTCGCTCAGCTTGAACAGGTTCGATTCACCGGCTTCGAAGCTGTCGTCCAGCGCGCCCAGTACCTTCTGCTGGTTGTCGCTGGTTTTGTTGGCCGCCAGCAAACGGTCGACCAAATCGCTGTACAGCTTGCTGTCGAGGAAGTTGGTCAGCGAGATGTGCTGGGCCTGCGGCGCGTGGCGCATCGCACGCTCGGTCAGATCGCGGTGGGTGATCACCAGATCAACATCGTCCGGCAGGCTGTTGATGGCGCTGTTGGTCACCGAGATGTTCTTCAGCCCGGCGTCGGCCACTTTCTTGCGCAGCACCCCGGCGCCCATGGCGCTGGAACCCATGCCCGCATCGCAGGCGACGATGATTTTGCGCACGGTGCTCAGATCGCCGTCGACCGATGCCGGCGTCGCCGCGCCGCCTTTGGACTGCGATTTCATCTCTTGCATGCGACGGGTCGCGGCTTCCAGATCGTCATCCTCTTTCACCTTGGAGGTTTTCAGCAGGAAAGCGGACACCACGAAGGAAACGGCAAAGGCTGCGCACACCGCCGCAATGTTGGCGAAGTAGGCGCCTTTCGGGGTCATCGCCAGCACTGCCAGGATCGAACCCGGAGAAGCCGGAGAAACCAGGCCGCCGTTCAGCATCGTCAGGGTGAAGACGCCGGTCATGCCACCCAGGATCACCGCCAGCAGCAGGCGTGGGTTCATCAGCACGTAAGGGAAGTAGATTTCGTGGATGCCACCCAGGAAGTGAATGATTGCCGCACCGCCGGCGGATTGCTTGGCGCTGCCGCGACCGAAGAACATGTAGGCCATCAGTACGCCCATGCCCGGGCCTGGGTTGGCTTCGATCAGGAAGAATACCGACTTGCCGACTTCCGTGGCCTGCTGGATACCCAGCGGCGAGAAGATGCCGTGGTTGATGGCGTTGTTCAGGAACAGGATTTTCGCCGGTTCAACGAAGATGGACGCCAGTGGCAGCAGGTTGTTCTTCACCATCACGTGCACGCCCGCCGCCAGCAGCTTGGAGAGCACCTCCACCAGCGGCCCGATGCCCAGGAAAGCCAGGATCGCCAGCAGCATGCCGATGATGCCGGCGGAGAAGTTGTTCACCAGCATTTCAAAACCGCTTTTGATCTTGCCGTCCACCCAGCGGTCAAAGTGCTTGATAGCCCAGCCGCCCAGCGGACCGGCGATCATCGAGCCGAGGAACATCGGCATGTCGGCGCCGACGATGACGCCCATGGTGGTGATAGCGCCGACCACACCGCCGCGCTCGCCGCCCACCAGCCGCCCGCCGGTATAACCGATCAGCAATGGCAGCAGGTAGGTGATCATCGGGCCGACCAGCTTGGCTAAGGTTTCATTCGGCAGCCAGCCGGTTGGAATGAATAGCGCGGTGATAATCCCCCAGGCGATAAAGGCGCCGATGTTGGGCATCACCATGTTGCTCAGGAAGCGGCCAAAGTTTTGTACTTTAACCTTGATGTCTGGTGAAAACATAAAACACACCCCTATTGTTACGCGCTGACAATAGAGCGCGTGATTATTGTTGTGACGATCCAGCCGTGTTGCCGCTGTATGCGAAACGGACTCTATCACGCTGTTTTTGTCACGCGAACTTCACGGATTTTTTGTGACACAAATCACATACAACACCCCAACAAACCACCCTTTATAGTGATAAAGATCACACTTATGGCGTGTAAAAAAAGCACAGTGAGAAAAAAATCGCCTGAAAACCCATAATAAAGCGATGTTGATCACATTTTTAAATTGATAGTTTGTTTTTAAATTGTGATAAGCATCACAATTTATTTTCAACTGCGGCGCCGATCGCGACGCTCTGTTTGATCATCCCTGTGAGCATTCATCCCGCCGGGAACTAGCGAAGTGATGAATGAAAGAAAACTACATTGCCGAATGAATGGATTAATTGAAGTGTAGTACAGAAGCCTGCGCAATAAACCAGCAAGCTATTGGAAACGCTGAGGGGAAATAAAACGGGCCGGCAATGCCGGCCCGTATGTCGTGCATGCGGTGCGTTATTGCGTCACGCTTTGAACGGCTTTCTGCGCATTCAGCAGGTTCTGCTGCTTGGCCACCAGATTCGACATCATGGTGTTGTACTGCGCCACCTGCTGCGCGGTGCGGAACTGCACGCCGTTGTTGTTGAAACTGACCTGGTTGCCCTGGCTCTGCAGGAAATCGCCAACCTGCACCAGATCCTGCACGAAGCCGGCGGTGGTCGGGATCGCCGGCATCAAGGCGTTGGCCGGTGCGGTAACGATCTTGTCATAGGCCTGGTTGTACACCGCCTTCAGATCGTCGGGCTGCTTCAGCGCCACGCGGGCGGTATCCGCCTGCGATTTAGCGGACTGGATCTGCTGGCCCAGCAGGTTCAACGCGCCGACCGATTGCTGCAGCGCGTCGCGTTTGTTCAGGTAGTCCTGCGCGGTGCGGATCTGGTTAATCTGATCCAGCGCCGGCGTCAGGCTGGCGCCGACCGACTTGGACAGCTGCTGCGAAAAGCCGACCAAAATCGCGTAATCGCCGGCATAGTTGCCGAACTTCTGCTTCTGGTCTTCGCTCAGCGTGGGGATGTTCGCCCCGCTGCGCATCACGGTATTCTGTAAGTAATCGATAAATGCTTTGCGCTGTTCCGGCTCTTTATCGCCGCAGGCGGTCAATTGCATGACCACCAACAATGCCAATACCGGTGCCAACCAACGCGCGAAACCTCTGCTCTGGATCCCTACCGCCATGTGACATAACTCCTGTTATAAACCTGCTTTTTCATTGGACTCCGCCCCTTTTTCCGCACTCCGTGCGCCTATAAGAATAGATCAACTGGCGGCATTCCGATACGCGATTCCGCTTGCGGTGAGCATTGCCCCGGCCGGATGCGGTTGAAAATCGTGCGCAAAACGCACTGAGGTTCATTGTCGTCGGCGACCGGACGCTTCAATTTCCCCAAGTCGCCAGGCGACCTTGCCTTCGCACCCAGGAAACGGAAATAAAAAAAGGCGCCCGCAGGCGCCTTTTCACAGCAGAGAGACCGCTTACTGCAGCACGGAGATATCCGCCACCTGCAGGAACAGTTCGCGCAGCTTGCTCAACAGCGTCAGACGGTTCACGCGCACTTCCGCATCGTCCGCCATGACCATCACGTTGTCGAAGAACGCATCCACCGGCTCACGCAGCGCAGCCAGTTCCACCAGCGCTTCCTGGTAGTTGCCCGCCGCGAAGTACGGCTGCAGCTTGTCGCGCAGCACCACCAGGTGAGTCGCCAACTGAATTTCCGCTGCATCCTTCAGCACCGAGGCGCGCACGCTGTCGTTCAGCGTTTCGGTAGACTTGGCCAGAATATTGGAGACGCGTTTGTTGGCCGCAGCCAGCGCCGCCGCCGCTTCCAGCGTACGGAAGTGGGAGACCGCCTTGACGCGCGCGTCGAAGTCGGCCGGCTTGGTCGGACGGCGCGCCAGCACCGCCTGAATGGTATCGACAGCGTGGCCTTCTTCCTGATACCAGGCGCGGAAGCGGCCCAGCATGAATTCCACCACCTCGTCGACCACCTTGGCGTTGGTCAGCTTGCTGCCGTACAGGCGCACGGCCTCTTCGGTCAGGGTCTGCAGATCCAGCGGCAGGTTTTTCTCGACGATGATGCGCAATACGCCCAGCGCGGCGCGGCGCAGCGCGAACGGGTCTTTATCGCCTTTCGGATGCTGCCCGATGCCGAAGATGCCGGCCAGGGTGTCCATCTTGTCGGCGATCGCCAGGGAACAGGCTACCAGCGACTGCGGCAGCGCATCGCCGGCGTAGCGCGGCTGATACTGCTCGTTCAGCGCAACGGCGACGTCTTCCGCCTCACCGTCGTGGCGCGCGTAGTGCATGCCCATCACGCCCTGGGTGTCGGTGAATTCGAACACCATGTTGGTCATCAGGTCGCACTTCGACAGCAGGCCCGCGCGGGTGGCGTGGTTGACGTCGGCGCCGATCTGGCCGGCAACCCAGCCCGCCAGCGCCTGAATGCGGTCGGTCTTGTCGCGCAGGGTGCCCAGCTGCTGTTGGAACAGCACGGTTTCCAGGCGCGGCAGGTTGTCTTCCAGGCGTTTCTTGCGGTCGGTGTTGAAGAAGAACTCGGCGTCGGCCAGACGCGGACGCACCACTTTCTCGTTACCGGAGATGATCTGCTGCGGGTCTTTCGACTCGATGTTGGCCACGAAGATAAAGTTCGGCAGCAGTTTGCCCGCGGCGTCGTACACCGGGAAATACTTCTGGTCGCCCTTCATGGTGTACACCAGCGCTTCCGCCGGCACCGCCAGGAATTTCTCTTCGAATTTGGCGGTCAGCACCACCGGCCATTCCACCAGCGAGGCCACTTCTTCCAGCAGGCTGTCGCTCAGATCGGCCTTGCCGCCAATCTTCTGCGCCGCCAGCTCGGCGTCGCGCTTGATGAGGGCTTTACGCGCTTCATAATCGGCGACCACTTTGCCGCGCTCCAGCAGGATCTGCGGGTATTGGTCGGCGTTGTCGAGGGTGAACTCGGCTTCGCCCATGAAGCGGTGGCCGCGCACGGTGCGCGCAGAGTCGATACCCAGCACGGTGCCCGGGATCAGATCGGCGCCCAGCAGCATCGTGACGGTGTGCACCGGACGCACGAACTGCACGTCGGAGTCGCCCCAACGCATCAGTTTCGGAATCGGCAGTTTAGCCAGCGCGGTGCTGACCATGCCGGCCAGCAGCGCCTGCGCCGACTGGCCTTTGACGTGGGCGCGGTACATCAACCACTCGCCCTTGTCGGTCACCAGGCGTTCAGCCTGATCGACGGTGATGCCGCAGCCGCGCGCCCAGCCTTCGGCCGCTTTGCTCGGTTTGCCTTCGGCGTCGAACGCCTGGGCGATCGCCGGGCCGCGTTTTTCAATTTCGCGATCGGCCTGCGCCGCGCTCAGGTTGGCCACTTTCAGCGCCAGACGGCGCGGTGCGGCGAACCAGCTCACGTCACCGTGTTCCAGGCCGGCGTTGTCCAGCTCGGCGGTGAAGTTGGCGGCGAAAGATTCCGCCAGGGAACGAAGAGCCTTCGGCGGCAGCTCTTCCGTGCCGATTTCCACCAGGAAAGTCTGTTGAGTCATGGCTGCCTCTTAGTTCTCGTTCTTCTTGTTGCACATCGGGAAGCCCAGCGCTTCGCGGGAAGCGTAGTAGGCTTCGGCAACGGCTTTGGTCAGCGTGCGGATGCGCAGAATGTAGCGTTGACGCTCGGTCACCGAAATCGCCTTGCGCGCGTCCAGCAGGTTGAAGGTATGGCCCGCCTTCAGGATGCGTTCGTAGGCCGGCAGCGGCAGCGGTTTTTCCAGCGCCAGCAGCGATTGGGCTTCTTTCTCGTACTGCTCGAAGCAGGAGAACAGGAAGTCGACATCGGCGTATTCGAAGTTGTAGGTGGACTGCTCCACTTCGTTCTGGTGGAACACGTCGCCGTAGGTGGTGACGCCCAGCGGACCGTTGCTCCACACCAGATCATATACGCTGTCCACGCCCTGGATGTACATCGCCAGACGCTCCAGACCGTAGGTGATCTCGCCGGTGACCGGCTTGCACTCCAGGCCGCCGACCTGCTGGAAGTAGGTGAACTGCGTCACTTCCATGCCGTTCAGCCACACTTCCCAACCCAGGCCCCAGGCGCCGAGCGTCGGGTTTTCCCAGTTGTCTTCCACGAAGCGAATATCGTGGATGGTCGGATCCAGACCCAGCTCTTTCAGCGAGCCCAGGTAGAGTTCCTGAATGTTGTCCGGCGATGGCTTAATCACCACCTGGAACTGGTAGTAGTGCTGCAGACGGTTCGGGTTTTCACCGTAGCGGCCGTCGGTCGGGCGACGGGATGGCTGCACATAGGCGGTAGCCATCGGCTCCGGCCCCAGTGCGCGCAGGCACGTCATCGGGTGTGAGGTTCCCGCGCCGACTTCCATGTCCAATGGTTGAACGATGGTGCAGCCCTGGCGCGCCCAATAATCCTGCAGTGTCAGGATCAGGCCCTGGAAGGTCTTGGTATCAAACTTTTGCATGTTGAATTCGCACGCGATACAAGTGGATTTAGATGGAATGCGCCAGTATACCCTTTGACCGTAAGATATACAGCCAGAATCCGGCAACAAGTGCGAATCGGGGCGAGAAGCGCTGGATTTTCCCGCGGCGGGCACAGCGGGAAGGACAACACGCCGGCCGGTTACCTTGCCGTTCAGAAAGACATACCCGGCATACACATTAGAGCCACTTAACAAAAATATCACTCACCGCCGTTTAAATAGTCAATTGGCTGAACGATATTTCCCTCTTCATCGACCAAATTTAAGCTGATTTACGTGCGTATATCCTTATATTTCCCACGAGATAAAGTTGCACCAATGTTATTTTTGTTAATTTTATCAACTAAAAAACTCCCTTCATCGAGAGATAATGTGATCAAGTGCCAGATTATTTCTTATATCGTGAAAAATAAGGCGATATCGCGCGGCGTGCCGACGCGTTGGGTATGGAAGGAATGGCCATGGATGAAATACGGCGCTAACGGGCCACAGAAACAAATTGACAGTTAATCTTTGGTTATACAATAATAAATAAAATTTTCCCTGGTGTTGGCCAAGTGGCTACCTGATCCTTTCATAGGATCAGTTTTTTTTTGTATTTCCGCCAACGTCACTGCGGCCCGCATAATTCCCCCCAGGCCGCCTTTCGCATAAATCCCTTATCAGACCTTATGGCTTATCCTGATCCTGCGCCCTTGAACGCGCCGATGGCCAATTCAAAAACGCGCGCTGACGCCGACGTTATACATAAACTGCTCGCCGCTGCTCAGCCCGCCGGTTTGCGAGACGGTGGCGAAGGCCGATACCCTGTCCGTCAACGGCATGTTGGCCCCCAACGTGACATCCACCCAGTTTTTGTCCTGGCCCGCACTGTCGCGGGTGAACGAGGTTTGCGTCGATTTCAGGCCGCCGCCGGCGCGGTAGACGTCGTCGCCGAACTGGTGCTGATAACTCACTTCCGCATAAGGGTTAAACACGCCGAATTGCGTATCCAGCCGCCAGCCCAACGCGCCGATCTGCGAGTGGTAGGTTTGATCGTTGAAGCGCATGGCGGTGCTGTCATCGCCATCTTCGCTGTAGCCGGAAACGCGGCTGTAATCCCAGGCGAACTGCGCCACCGGCCCGGTGGTCAGGTAAGAAGCGATCGGGAAGTCATAGCCGGCGGTCACGCGCGCGCCCCACTGCCTGCCGGTGGTCGAACCGGTTTCGGTGCGCGTCAGCGGCCCCAGCCGCAGGCTGCGGCGGATGTCGTCATAATCCATCGTCGCATAGTGCAAATCGGCGTTGACCCAGCCCTGCTCGAATATCGCCAGTGAACTGAAAGCCGACAGCAGCAGCCCGCGCGCCTTGTAATCAAAGCGGCTTGAAGGATGTTGATCGTCGTTGGAACCGGCGATCAACGCGCCGATCAGCCAGCCGTCGGTCAGCTGATAGTCCACCCCGACGGTCAGGTTGTGGGTGGTGGCGTTGCCGTCCCCCGCCGCCCGGTTATCGGCATAGTCATAGTGCTGGCCGGCGTAACCGCCGAACACGCCCAGCGAACCCTGCGGGTTTTCGCCGTGGCGCAGCTGCTGGAAGCGGCTGTCGAGCGTGGCGCGGCTGTCGCGCGCCATCGCCGCCGTCGCCTGATTCAGCGCCACCACCTGCGCCGGGCCATCCAACACCGCCTGGATATAATCCGCAATCAGCAGGTGCGCCTGCGGGCTCGGGTGGAAATGGTCGGAGAACAGATAGGACTGGCCGGCGTCGAAGCCGGGCATATCGGAGCTGCAGACCGCCGAGGAAACGCCCGGCGGGCAAGCCATGCCGGCGGTGTTGGCGAAGCCGAACTGCGCCGGATTGGCGATCGCTTCGGCGAACAGCTTGTTGACGTCCACCCGCACGATATTGCCGCCGCCCTGCGCCAGCAAACGGTCTTCACTTTGATTATAGAAATCGGTCAGCTGGGCGGCCTGCGCGCTCAGGCTGTCATACGCCGCGATAAGCTGCGTGGCGATCGCCTGCTGCACCTGAGGAATGGCGCTGCCCTGCTTCGCCGCGGCGGCCAACGCCGCGTGGATCGCCTGCGTGCGTGAAGCGTTGTCCGGCGTCGCCACCGAATTAAGCGTGGCATAGGCCGCCTGGATCGCCGCCCCCTGCACCGGCGACAGCGCCTGTTGAATGATCAATTCCATCAGCTGCGGCGTGGAGCCGATGTTCGGCACCGTCGGCACGATCACCGTGCCGGCGCCGGCGTTCAGCAGCGAATGCACCTGCGCGGCTGCCGCGGCGGCGCTGTTATAGGCCACGCCGGGCGCGGTAGCGGCATTTAATGCCGCCGCCGCCAGATCGTTGCCGCCGATCCAATGAACGTACAAACCGTCGCCGTCGGCCTGGCCGTTGACCCGGTTCAGATAGCGCTGCACCTGATCCTGGGTGTTATCGGCCGAGTTCAGGCCCGGCACCGCCACGGCGCCTCCGGCGGCGTAGTTCTCACCGCCGTTGTCCGAAGCCACCAGCGCCGCCCCGATGCGTTGCGCCAACGCTTCGTCGTACAGCAGGTGCTGGTTACCGTCATAGGTGAACCGGCCGTTGTTGCCGGTATCGCTCAGGCTATCGCCAAAGACGTAGAGTTGATCGTACGCCTGAGCCGGAAGGGTCACACTGCAAAGCAACGCCACTGCAAGCGCCGCCGGGCGGGGCATGCACGTTATTTTTAGAGGCATGAATCGACTCCTGAGAGCCTGCAAATAAAGGCAATGTCGTTTTTATCGTTGGCCGGTTTTCCACCGGCCATGTAGTAACTATTGTCGGCTTTTTCGTCACGTCAAGCGGGCTGATGACAAAACAATCAGAGGCTTGCCAAGTTCGGCGCTTCGAGCGATGATTACTGTTCATAAATACAGCATAAGGACAGTCAGGATGGCAGACGAACGTTGCGGTTGGGTGACGGCCGATCCGTTGTATCTCAAGTATCACGACCAGGAATGGGGAGCGCCCACCACCGACGCGCGCGAGCTGTTTGAAATGCTGTGCCTCGAGGGGCAGCAGGCCGGCCTTTCCTGGATCACCGTGCTGAAAAAGCGCGAGAACTACCGCCGCGCTTTCCACGGTTTCGATCCGCAGCGGGTCGCCGCCATGACCGAACAAGACGTGGAAAACCTGCTGCAGGACAGCGGCATCATCCGCCACCGCGGCAAGATAGAAGCCATCATCACCAACGCCAAAGCCTATCTGGCGATGGAGGCGGCGGGCGAGAATTTCGTTACCTTCATTTGGGACTTCGTCGGCGGCCGGCCGCAGCTCAACCGCTGGCAGGCGCTGAACCAGGTGCCGGCCAAAACCGAGCAGTCCGACGCCATGTCCAAGGCGCTGAAAAAACGCGGCTTCAAGTTTATCGGCTCCACCGTTTGTTACGCCTTCATGCAGGCCAGCGGGCTGGTGAACGATCATCTCACGGGATGCATGTGCTACCCAAAGCCACGGTGATCCGCCCCTGTGGCCCGGAGGATATCGACCGGCTGATGGCGCTGTGGCTGCCCAGCACCATCGCCGCTCATCCGTTCGTGGCGGAAAAATACTGGCGTGAGAGCGCCGCGCTGGTGCGTGAAAACTACCTGCCGCGCGCGCAAAGCTGGGCCTGCTGGCATGACGACGAGATCGTCGGCTTTATCAGCGTGCTGGACGAGCAGTTCATCGGCGCGCTGTTTGTCGAGCGGGCGTTTCACGGCCGCGGCGTCGCCCAGGCGCTGATGACGCACGTGCAGCAGCGCTACCGCCGGCTCAGCCTGGAGGTGTACCAGCAGAACCTGCGCGCCTGCGCGTTCTACCACAGGCACGGTTTTCAGGTGACGCAGCGCCTGTTCAATGATGAAACCCAGGCCTATACGCTGATCATGAACTGGCCGGCAGTCGAAAATTCAACCCGTTATGCTTAAAAAAGGCGCATCTGCACTCCGGATGCGCACAATTAAGAATCCGCTGCATAGCGCCGCCCGGCGTTTTACCGCATAACTCCCCCAGCACTTACCCGCGCTCATCATTTGTCACGTTTTTCTCCGGAACTGCCGGCGAAACCGCGCGTCATAGGTAGCGCGGCGACGCGAGCTCCCTGCGTCACCCACTTTTTTTTGCGTCCCCGCTTTGGGCCGGCGCGTACAGATTCTGATGCCATTAAGGACAAGAACATGAAAAAACGCATTGCAATTATTGCCGGCGCCGTGAGCCTCACGCTCGCGCTGTCGGCCTGTACCACCAACCCTTACACCGGCGAATCCGAAGCCGGTAAATCCGGCATCGGCGCGGGCCTCGGGGCCGCACTGGGCGCCGGCGTCGGCGTGCTGTCCTCTTCCAAGAAAGATCGCGGCAAGGGCGCGCTGATCGGCGCAGCGGCCGGTGCAGCCCTCGGCGGCGGCGCTGGCTATTACATGGACGTGCAGGAAGCCAAACTGCGCGACAAGATGAAAGGCACCGGCGTCAGCGTCACCCGCCAGGGCGACAACATCGTGCTGAACATGCCGAACAACGTGACCTTCGACAGCAGCAGCGCCACGCTGAAACCGGCGGGCGCCAACACCCTGACCGGCGTCGCCATGGTGCTGAAAGAGTATCCGAAAACCGCGGTCAACGTTGTCGGCTACACCGACAGCACCGGCTCCCGCTCGCTCAACATGAACCTGTCGCAGCAGCGCGCCGACGGCGTAGCCAGCGCGCTGATCACCCAGGGCGTGGCGGCGAACCGTATCCGCACCACCGGTGCCTGTCCGGACAACCCGATCGCCTCCAACAGCACCGCGGAAGGCAAGGCGCAAAACCGCCGCGTCGAGATCACCCTCAGCCCGCTGCAGTAATCCCGTGCGGGGCGCCACCGGCGCCCCGCCGCCTCCCTGCGACTTTCTCCTTACCCTTCAACACTCCCGCCCGCACATCGGGTATGGTAGTCTCCTTGGCAATTAACCGCAGGAGGGATCGGCTGTGAGCACAGGCAAGGCAACGCGCGCCTCAGGACGCGCCACCATCAGCGATGTGGCCAGCATCGCCAAAACCGGCAAGACCAGCGTGTCGCGCTATCTGAATGGTGAACAGCACCTGCTTTCCGACGATCTCAAACAGCGCATCGAACAGGCGATCCAGCAGCTCGACTACCGGCCAAGCCAGATGGCGCGCAGCCTGAAGGGCGGCCAGACCCGCCTGATCGGCCTGATCCTCGCCGATATCACCAACCCCTATTCGGTGGACGTGATGCGCGGCATCGAGGCTGCCTGCCGCCAGCACGGCTTTACCCTGCTGGTGTGTAACACCAACAACGAAGTCAATCAGGAACAGCACTACCTGCAGCTGCTCAGCAGTTACCGGGTGGAGGGCATCGTGGTCAACGCGGTCGGCATGCGCGAGGAAGCGTTATCCACGCTGCAGCAGTCGATGCTGCCGATGGTGCTGATCGACCGCAAAATCCCCGATTTCGCCTGCGACGTGGTGGGCCTGAACAACCGCGAAGCCGCCACCGTCGCTACCGAACACCTGCTGCAACAAGGTTTCGAAGCGATTTTGTTCCTCAGCGAGCCGCTCGGTACGGTCAATACCCGTCTCGAGCGCCTGCACGCTTTCAGACATACCATGGCGCAGCACCCCACGCTGTCGGCGGAGCAGGCCGAAACGCCGCTCAACGATCGGCAGAAGCTGGAGCAGGTGCTGAGCGATTTCAGCGGCCGCCATCGCGGCATGCGCAAGGCGGTGATCTCCGCCAACGGCGCCCTGACGCTGCAGGTGGCGCGCGCCATGCGCCGGCTCGGCATCCAGTGGGGCAACGACATCGGCCTGCTGGGCTTCGACGAGCTGGAGTGGGCGGAGCTGGCGGGCGTCGGCATCACCACGCTGAAACAGCCCACCTACCAAATGGGGCACGCGGCGCTGGAGCGGCTGGTGCAGCGCATTCAGGGCCTGGCAGCCCCCAGCGGCGAGCAGATGTTCTCCGGCGAGCTGATCGTCCGCGGCTCCACCACCCGCTAACCCGCCTTCTTCGGGGCCGTTGCCCGCCCCGCCCTCATCGGCTGTTTTTTGCTCAGCTTCGTGATTGCGATCATATTTTTACACTCTGTCGCTTTTCGCTGGAACCGGTTCCATTTAACGTACCGGTAACAGCAGCGGCGGCGACAATGCCGCCTCAGGAGTCAAAATGAAAACAGAAATCATCGTGGTCACCGGCGCCTACGGCACCGATACCGTCAAACAATACGGCGGCCAGCGCGCGCTGTTACCCATCATCGCCGGAGCAGGCGCCGACGGGGTGGAAATCCGCCGCGAACTGTTCGCCGCCGGCGAATTGGACAGCCTGCCGGCCCTGGCGCAAGAGATTGAGCGCCAACAGCTGTTCGCCGTCTACTCCGCCCCTGAGGCGCTGTTTACCCCGCAACATACGCTGAACCCCAACCTGGCGGCGCTGCTGGCGGAAGCGCAGGCGCTGAACGCGCGCCAGCTGAAACTGTCCCTCGGCCATTTCCGCCCCGGTTTTGATTTTACCGAGCTGAAAGTGGCGCTGGAGCAGCACCCGGTCAAACTGGTGGTCGAAAACGATCAGACGCCGGACTGCGGCATTTTGTCGATGCTGAACGCCTTTTTCCACGCCGCGGAAGATAGCCACCTGCCGGTCAGCATGACCTTCGATATGGCCAACTGGCTGTGGGTGGGGCAAGACGCTTTCGCCGCCGCCGAACGCCTGGCCCGCCACGTCGGTTACGTGCACGTCAAAGCCGCCACCCAAGGCCCGCGCGGCTGGCGCGCCGTCGCGCTGGACGATACCGACGGCAGCTGGCGCGATCTGCTGGCCCGCCTGCCGCACGATGCGCCGCGCGGCATCGAATTCCCGTTGCAGGGCGATGATCTGGAAGCCGTCACCCGTCATTACGTCAATATTTTGCGTGCGGAGTAACCCCATGATGACAACGTTAACGGCAACGACGGCGCAGCAGGCGCCCCTGGATGTGGTCACGCTGGGCGAAGCCATGGCGATGTTCGTGGCGGCGCAAACCGGCGATTTGGCGGAGGTGGAAACCTTCACCAAACGCATCGCCGGCGCCGAGCTGAACGTGGCGATCGGCCTGGCGCGCCTGGGCATGAATGTCGGCTGGGTCAGCCGCGTCGGCAACGATTCGTTCGGCCGCTTCACCCTGCAGCAGCTGAAAAAAGAAGGCATCAACTACCGGCAGGTGACGGTCGACGGCCACTATCCCACCGGCTTTCAGGTGAAATCCAAAACCGCCGATGGTACCGATCCCAGCGTGGAATACTTCCGCAAAGGCTCGGCGGCCAGCCACCTGTCGGTCACCGATTTCAACCCTGAGTATTTCGGTTCTGCGCGCCACCTGCACCTGAGCGGCGTGGCGGCGGCGCTGTCCAGCGAATCGCTGGCGCTGTGCCACCATGCGGCGCGCGAGATGCGCGCCATGGGCAAAACCATTTCATTCGATCCCAATCTGCGCCCGGTGCTGTGGCCCAGCCGCGAGGTGATGATCGAGCAGCTGAACCAGCTGGCGTTCGCCGCCGATTGGGTGCTGCCGGGGCTGAAAGAGGGGCAGATCCTCACCGGCCAATCGACGCCGGAAGGCATCGCCGATTTCTATCTGGAACGCGGCGTGCAGGCGGTGATCATCAAAACCGGCCCGGACGGCGCCTGGTTTAAAACCGCCGCCGGCGACAAGGCGGCGGTGGCCGCGGTCAAGGTCGACAACGTGGTGGATACCGTCGGCGCCGGTGACGGCTTTGCCGTCGGCACCCTCAGCGCCCTGCTGGAAGGCAAAACGCTGATACAGGCGGTGCAGCGCGGCAACAAAATCGGTTCGCTGGCGATCCAGGCCATCGGCGACAGCGAGGGCCTGCCAACCCGCGCGGCGCTGGCCGAATAACAATAAAAAAACGACTTCTCCGCATGACGTCAGCCTCTGGCCCTACAACCGGGACGCGTCGGGAGAGCATCTGCCCCTTCCTCTTGCATGCCCAGCGTACCGGGCGAAGGGGACGCAACACCACTGAAGGATACTGAACATGAACAAAGCGACTGTCGCGGCCAAACGCTGGTGGTACATCATGCCCATCGTGTTTATCACCTACAGCCTGGCCTATCTCGATCGCGCCAACTTCAGCTTCGCCTCTGCCGCCGGCATCAATGAAGATCTCGGCATCACCAAAGGCATGGCCTCGCTGCTGGGCGCGCTGTTTTTCCTCGGTTATTTCTTCTTCCAAATTCCCGGCGCCATCTACGCCGAACGCCGCAGCGTCAAAAAACTGATCTTCTGGTGCCTGATCCTGTGGGGCGGCTGCGCCTCGCTGACCGGCGTGGTGAGCAATATTCCGATGCTGGCCGCCATCCGCTTTATCCTCGGCGTGGTGGAAGCGGCGGTAATGCCGGCGATGCTGATCTACATCAGCAACTGGTTCACCAAATCGGAGCGCTCACGCGCCAATACCTTCCTGATCCTCGGCAACCCGGTGACGGTGCTGTGGATGTCGGTGGTGTCCGGCTACCTGATCCACGCCTTCGGCTGGCGTGAAATGTTCATCATCGAAGGCATTCCGGCGGTTATCTGGGCGTTCTGCTGGTGGGTGCTGGCGAAAGACAAACCGGCGCAGGCCGGCTGGTTGAGTGCCGATGAGAAACAGGCGCTGCAGCAGCAGCTGGACGAAGAGCAGAAAGGCATCAAGGCCGTGCGCAACTACGGCGAAGCCTTCCGTTCGCGCAACGTGATCCTGCTGTGCGTGCAGTACTTCGCCTGGAGCATCGGCGTGTACGGCTTCGTGCTGTGGCTGCCTTCCATCCTGCGCAGCGGCATGCAGATGGGCATGGTGGAAGCCGGCTGGCTGTCGGCGGTGCCTTACCTGGCGGCGACCATCGCCATGATCGTGGTCTCCTGGGCGTCGGACAAAATGCAAAACCGCAAGCTGTTCGTCTGGCCGCTGCTGCTGATCGGCGCGCTGGCGTTCTTCGGCTCTTACGCCGTCGGCGCCAACCACTTCTGGATCTCCTACGGCCTGCTGGTGGTCGCCGGCGCCGCGATGTACGCCCCCTACGGGCCGTTCTTCGCCATCATTCCGGAAATGCTGCCGAAAAACGTCGCCGGGGGCGCCATGGCGCTGATCAACAGCATGGGCGCGCTGGGGTCGTTCTTCGGTTCGTGGTTCGTCGGCTATCTGAATGGCGCCACCGGCAGCCCGGCGGCCTCTTACATGTTTATGGCCATCGCACTGGTGGTGGCGGTGGTGTTGACGCTGATCGTCAAACCCGCCCGCAACGAGATCCAGCCGCAATTGGCTTGATCCGGTTATACTTTTTATCTGTTAACCCAACCGGGGGGGCGCCATGCCCCCTTTGGTCCAGCTGGAGTTCGTGATGAAGCCTTCTATCGTATTGTACAAAAGCCTGCCCGCAGATCTGCGTGAACGTCTGGAACAGCACTTCACCGTGCACGCCTTCAACGGCCTGCAGCCGGAGAACCGCGACGACCTGCGCCAGGCGCTGCAGCAGGCCGAAGGGATCATCGGTTCCGGCGGTAAAATTGACGAAGCCTTCCTGCAGCAGGCGCCCAAACTGCGCGCGGCCTCGACCGTTTCCGTCGGCTACGACAACTTCGACGTCGAGGCGCTCAACGCCCATAACGTGCTGCTGATGCACACCCCGACGGTGCTGACCGAAACCGTCGCCGACACCATCATGAGCCTGGTGCTGGCGACCGCGCGCCGGGTGGTGGAAGTGGCCGAGCGGGTGAAGGCCGGCGAATGGCGCGGCAGCATCGGGCCGGACTGGTTCGGCGTCGACGTGCACCATAAAACCATCGGCATCCTCGGCATGGGGCGCATCGGCCTGGCGCTGGCGCAGCGCGCGCATTTCGGCTTCGGCATGCCGGTGCTGTACAACGCCCGCCGCACGCACGAAGAAGCGGAGCAGCGCTTTAACGCGCGCCGCTGCGATCTGGATACCCTGCTGGCCGAGTCGGATTTCGTTTGCATCACGCTGCCGCTGACCGAACAAACCTTCCACATGATCGGCCGCGATCAGCTGGCGAAGATGAAGAAAAGCGGCATTCTGATCAACGCCGGCCGCGGGCCGGTGGTGGATGAGCAGGCGCTGATCGAAGCGCTGCAAAACGGCGTGATCCACGCCGCCGGGTTGGACGTGTTCGAGAAAGAGCCGCTGCCGGCCAACTCGCCGCTGCTCAGCATGCCGAACGTCGTGGCGTTACCGCACATCGGCTCCGCCACCCATGAAACGCGCTACGGCATGGCCGCCTGCGCGGTGGATAATTTGATCGCCGCGTTGACCGGCACGGTGAAAGAAAACTGCGTCAACCCGCAGCTGTTGCGGAAATAACTCAGCGCGGCCGGTGGTCTGCGGATAACCGGCCGTGTTGCTCTTCCTGCTGCGGCGCGAACAGCGCCTGCAGCTGATGTTCTTCGGCGAAGTGCTGCAATTCGGCATCCTGAATTGCCTGAACGATCTCTTCTCGCCAGTTTTTGTCCGTCATCGCTAACCTCCTTTGATGTTCATCGTTTAATCTGCCGCAGCGCGCGCGCAAAGCCAAGCCGAATCAATCCGAAAACGCTCCGCCCTTTCTCTCCTCCCCGAAAAAACCTCGCAGGGAGGAGGCTATTTTTCCGCCGTTTGCCACACTGGGCACTACCCTGCGAGAAAAACGCTTCCTGCCGCGCGTAAGGAGAGCCATGAAACTGTTACCCCTGCCCTTGTTGATACTGCTGTCGCCTTCGGCGCTGGCCGGCTGGACGCTGCCGGGCTTCCCGGCCTTCGACGAAACTGCCGCCGGGCTGTTCGCCAGCCAGGCCGCGCTGCCCAAAGGCCAACTGCCGCTGCGGCTGTACCAGGATAATCACTGCTGGCAGCCGGCCGAGGCGGTGAAACTTAACCAGACGCTGTCGCTGCAGCCCTGCGGCACTCATCCGCCGGTCAACTGGCGGCAGTTCCGCGCCGGCGACTATCAGGTGCGCATCGACACGCGCAGCGGCACGCCGACGCTGCAGCTCAGCCTGCACAGCGCGCCGGAAAGCGCCGCCGTTGTTGCCCGCAGCTGCCCGCGCTGGGACGGCAAGCCGGTCACGGTCGACGTCGCCTCCACCTTCGCCGAAGGCGAAACGCTGCGCGATTTCTATTCCGGCCAAACGGCGCAGGTGAGCCAGGGGAAAATCACGCTGCAGCCCGCCGCCGCCAGCGGCGGCCTGTTGCTGCTGGAATCCGCCGCCACGGCGAAACCGGCGGCGTTCAGCTGGCATAACGCCACGGTCTACTTCGTGCTGACCGATCGCTTTGAGAACGGCAATCCGGCCAACGACCACAGCTACGGGCGCCGCAGCGACGGCCTGCAGGAAATAGGCACCTTTCACGGCGGCGATCTGGCCGGCCTGACGCAAAAACTGGATTATCTGCAGCAGCTCGGCGTCAACGCCTTGTGGATCAGCTCGCCGCTGGAGCAGATCCACGGCTGGGTCGGCGGCGGCACCAAAGGCGATTTCCCGCATTACGCCTATCACGGCTATTACGCTCTCGACTGGACTCGCCTCGACGCCAACATGGGCACCGCACAGGAGCTGCGCACGCTGGTCGAGCAAGCGCATCGGCGCGGCATTCGCATTCTGTTCGACGTGGTGGTGAACCATGTCGGTTACGCCACGCTGGCGGATATGCAGACGTTTCACTTCGGCTCGCTGTATCTGCAAGGCGCGGAGGTGGAGAAAACCCTGGGGAAAAACTGGGGCGACTGGCGCCCCGGGCCAGGGCAAAACTGGCACAGTTTCAACGACTACATCAACTTCAGCGACAAGGCGGGCTGGCGCCAATGGTGGGGGAAAAACTGGATCCGCACCGACATCGGCGACTATGACTCACCGGGCTATGACGATCTGACGATGTCGCTGGCCTTCCTGCCGGACATTAAAACCGAAGCGCCCGGCGTCAGCGGCCTGCCGCTGTTCTACCGCCACAAGCCCGACACCGCCGCACGCGACATGCCCGGCGCCGCCACCCGCGATTACCTGACCGTCTGGCTCAGCCAGTGGGTGCGCGATTACGGCATCGACGGTTTCCGCGTCGATACCGCCAAGCACGTGGAAAAACCGACGCTGGCGCTGTTGAAGCAGCGCGCCACGGCGGCATTGGCGGCGTGGAAAGCGGAGCATCCGCAGCAGGCGCTGGATGGTGCGCCGTTTTGGATGACCGGCGAGGCCTGGGGCCACGGGGTGATGAAAAGCGATTATTACCAAAACGGCTTCGACGCGATGATCAACTTCGATTTCCAGGATCAGGCGTCGCAGGCGCTGGGCTGCTTCGCCGACATCGACGCCACCTACCGGCAGATGGCCGAGCGGCTGCAGGATTTCAACGTGCTGAGCTACCTCTCTTCACACGATACCCGGCTGTTTTTCGCCAGCGACGCCAAAGGCTCGCTGCCGCGCCAACGGCGGGCGGCGAACCTGCTGTTGCTGGCACCGGGCGCGGTGCAGATTTACTACGGTGATGAAAGCGGCCGCCCGCTCGGCCCCACCGGTTCCGATCCGCTGCAGGGCACCCGCTCCGACATGAACTGGCGTGAGCTGCAGGGGGAAAAAGCCCCGCTGCTGGCCCACTGGCAGCGGTTGGGTCAGTTCCGCGCTCGCCATCCGGCGATCGGCGCCGGCGTGCAAACCCCGCAACCGCACGCCGCCTATTATGCCTTCAGCCGCCGGCTCGGCGACGATAAGGTGATGGTGGTGTGGGCCGGCGAACGGTCACAATAATCCAGCGTAATATGCTACCAATCGGCCAATGAGCGAAGTTTGTGCCCATTGGCCGATTTGTCGGCCGCATTGCAGCGGGGTTTGTCTGGCGGTATGGTGGGGGATTACCTGCTAAGAAACAGTACTGCTGCACCTATGACTTTCTCACTTTTCGGCGAAAAATTTACCCGTTATGCGGGCATTACCCGTTTGATGGACGACCTGAACGAAGGCCTGCGCACCCCCGGTGCCATCATGCTCGGCGGCGGCAACCCGGCGCAGATCCCAGAGATGGAAGCCTACTTCAAACAGCTGTGCCAGGAGATGCTCGACCAGGGCAAACTGACCGAAGCGCTGTGCAACTACGACGGCCCGCAAGGCAAGGACGCGCTGCTGAAAGCGCTGGCCAATCTGCTGCGCGACGAGCTCGGCTGGGAGATTTCGCCACAGAATATTGCACTGACGAACGGCAGCCAAAGCGCATTTTTCTACTTGTTCAACCTGTTCGCCGGCCGCTACGCCGACGGTTCGCGCCGCCGCGTGCTGTTCCCGCTGGCGCCGGAATATATCGGCTATGCCGACGCCGGGCTGGACGAAGGGCTGTTCGTCTCCGCCAAACCGAACATCGAGCTGCTGCCGGACGGCCAGTTCAAATATCACGTTGATTTCGAACACCTCACCATCGGCGACGACATCGGCATGATCTGCGTTTCACGGCCGACCAACCCGACCGGCAACGTGATCACCGACGAAGAGCTGATGAAACTCGATCTGCTGGCGCAGCAGCGCGACATTCCGCTGGTGATCGACAACGCCTACGGCGTGCCGTTCCCCGGCATCATCTTCAGCGACGCCACGCCGCTGTGGAACCCGAACACCATCCTGTGCATGAGCCTGTCCAAGCTCGGCCTGCCGGGCTCGCGCTGCGGCATCGTGATCGCCGACGAGAAGGTGATCACCGCGCTGACCAACATGAACGGCATCATCAGCCTGTCGCCGGGCAGCATGGGGCCGGCGATGGCGACGGAAATGATCGCGCGCGGCGATCTGCTGCGCCTGTCGAACGAGGTGATTCGCCCGTTCTACAAACAGCGCGTCGAGCACACCATCGAGATTATCCGCCGTTACCTGTCGCCGGAGCGCTGCCTGATCCACAAACCGGAAGGGGCTATCTTCCTCTGGCTGTGGTTCAAGGATCTGCCGATCACCACCGAAGTGCTGTATCAGCGCCTGAAAAAGCGCGGCGTGCTGATGGTACCGGGCCACTACTTCTTCCCGGGGCTGGAGCACGAATGGCCGCACACCCACCAGTGCATGCGCATGAACTACGTGCCCGATCCGGAGAAAATCGAGCGCGGCGTGGCGATCCTGGCGGAAGAGATCGAACGCGCGCATCAGGAAGGCTAACGCCAGCTGATTGAAAATCGACCGATAAAGATATACGATGCATATATCGTATATCTTTTTTTGGAGGGCTAGCGATGACTCGCATCGTGATCGATTTACCTGAAGAAGACCTGCGGCAGCTCGACAATCTGAAAAATATCCGCCACGTTCCCCGGGCCGAAATCATCCGTCAGGCCGTCTCCCGTTATCTGACGGAGAACCACGTTGAAGATCCCAGCAATGCTTTCGGGCTCTGGTCCGGGGCGATGGGCGATGGCGTAGACTACGAAAATCGTCAGCGCGAGGAGTGGGAATAATGGTGGCTCAACGGGCGTTATTCGACACCAATATCCTGATCGATTATCTCAACGGCATTCCTCAAGCCAAAGACGTTCTGACCGAATACCACATCAACCCGGCTATTAGCGCCATCACCTGGATGGAAGTGATGGTGGGTGCCAAAAAACAGGGGCCGGCGCTGGAGCTGAAAACGCGCCAGTTTTTAGGGCAATTCCTGCTGCTGCCTATTACCGATGAAGTTGCCGAACGCGCCGTAGAACTGCGCCACTCACAGCATGTGAAGCTGCCGGACGCCATTGTCTGGGCCACCGCGCAGGTGGGGTTCCGGACGCTCATCTCCCGCAACCCCAAAGATTTTGGCACTGACAACGGCGTGTTAATGCCTTATCGGCTGTAGTCGGGCAGCGTTACAGCGTCCAGAACAGCACCGCCAGCAGCTGCGGCGACATGATGCGCAGGAACATCGCCAGCGGATACACGGTGGCGTAAGACAGCGCGGCGGCGCCGCTGGTAGGATGCAGACCGTTGGCGAAGGCCAGCGCCGGCGGATCGGTCATCGATCCCGCCAGCATGCCGGACAGCGTCAGGTAGTTCATCTTGCCCACCGTGCGCGCCAGAATACCGACGCTCAGCAGCGGAATGGCGGTGATCAGCGCGCCGTACCCGACCCACGTCAGCCCCTCGCCGTGCAGCAAGGTATCGATGAAGTTGCCGCCCGACTTCAATCCGACCACCGCCAGAAACAGCACGATGCCCAGTTCGCGCAGCGCCAGGTTGGCGCTCGGCGGCATAAACCAGTACAGCTTGCCAATGCTGCCGATGCGCCCCAGGATCAGCGCCGCCACCAGCGGCCCACCGGCCAGCCCCAGCCGCAATGCCGCCGGGAAGCCAGGCACGAACAGCGGAATGGAGCCGAGCAGCACCCCAAGGCCGATGCCGATAAACACCGGCAGCATCTGCACCTGCTGCAGTTTTTGTTGGGCGTTGCCGACGATTGCCGTCACCGCGTCGATGGCCTCCGGCCGGCCGACCAGGTTCAGAATGTCGCCGAACTGCAGCGTCACGTTGCTGCCGGCCACCAGCTCCACGCCGGCGCGGTTGAGGCGTGAAATTACCACGTCATACTTTTGCTTCAGGTTCAGATCGCGGATTTTCTTGCCCAGCACCTGCTCGTTGGTCACCACCGCCCTCACCACCTGCAGCGCGGTGCCGCGCGTGGACAGCGAGGCGTCCACCTCTTCGCCGATCACCAGCCGGGCATTTTCCAGATCTTCGCGTTTGCCCACCAGATGCAGGTAGTCGCCCAGCTCCAGCCGCTCGTGCGGCGCCGGCACCATCAGCAGCTCCCCGCGTTTGAGGCGCGAACAGACGATCGCTTCACCATTGAGCAGCGGCACCTGCTTGATCGCCATGCCCTGCAGATTGGGGTTGCGCACCGCCACGTTGATGGCGTGCAGTAGCTCACGCTGATTGCCCAGGCTGCTTTCAAACGCCTGCGCTTCGCGCTCGATGTTGATGCGGAAAAACAGCCGAATCAGCCACATCACCAGCAGGATGCCGCATATGCCGAACGGATAGGCCATGGCGTAACCCATCCCCATGCCGTCCACCAGCGCCGGATCGGAACCGAGATCGGTCAGGATTTGCTGACCGGCGCCCAGCGCCGGGGTGTTGGTAACCGCACCGGAGAACACGCCGAGGATGATCGGCAGCGGCACGTCGAACAGCTTGTGTACCGCCGCCGCCACGACGCCGCCGGTCAGCACCAGCAGCACCGCGAAGGCGTTGAGGCGCAGCCCGGAGACGCGCAGCGAAGAGAAGAAACCGGGGCCGACCTGAATGCCGATGGTGTACACGAACAGGATCAGGCCAAACTCCTGGATAAAGTGCAGCATGTCCCCATTCAGGCTGATTTGCCCGCTCTGGGCGAAGTGGCCGATCAGGATGCCGCCGAACAGCACGCCGCCGATGCCCAGCCCAACGCCGTACAGCTTCCAGTTCCCCATCCACAGCCCAATGACGGCCGCCAGCGCCAACATGCTGACGGTCAGGGCGATATCGCTCATAGGTCACATCCTTGCCAAAGTTGAAAAGGAATTTGCGGCCAAAGACACACAATTAACAAGGATTATGACATCGGACAAACGGGGGGACTGTGGCATGCGCCACATAACGCAGCGGGGGAGACCCGTCTGGATCTCCCCCGCATGATGATGACCGTTTTTCAGTCGGTTATTTGGCTTCCAGCTCCGGCGTCGCCCCGATGGCGATGCGCTGCGGCTGCAAGGCTTCCGGCACCTGACGCACCAGATCGATGTGCAGCAGGCCGTTTTCAAATTTGGCCTCCGACACCTGCAGATGCTCCGCCAGGGTGAAGGTCAACTGGAACTCTTTGCACACCAGGCCCTGATGCAGGTATTCGACCTGTTTTTCCGGCGGTGTGGGTTTACCGCTGACGGTCAGCCGCGGCCCTTCCACTTCGATATTCAGTTCGCTCTGCCGGAAACCGGCCAGCGCCAGAGAAATGCGGTAGTGATTGTCATCGCTTTTCTCGATGTTATACGGCGGGAACCCCTGGGGTTCCTGGCCGCCCATTGAGCTGGCCAATTTATCAAAACCAATCCACTGACGCAGAAGCGGGGATAAATCGTAATTACGCATAGGAACAACTCCTTTCATTAAGCGAGATGTGTTTATTCAGCCCCCTGACGGCAGGCTAGGTATTATTTTCCGGCAGCGTACCTGCCGGCGAAACGGAAATTTATTTAATTTCGATGCGGCGCGGTTTTAATGTTTCCGGTACGATGCGTTGCATGTCGATATACAACAGGCCATTCTCCAGTTTGGCACCTTTAATTTGAATGTGTTCGGCCAGCTGGAATTTACGCTCGAAATTACGCTCGGCGATGCCCTGATATAAATAGGTTTTTTCTGCCGGTTCGCTATTGTGCGCCCCGCGCACGATCAGCAGATTATCTTGCGTGGTGATCTCCAGCTCCTGCTCGGCAAACCCGGCTACCGCGATGGCGATGCGATAATGATTTTCGTCCACCAGCTCGACATTATAAGGCGGATAACCGCCGTTGCCCTGACTCTGGCCGGCTTCCAGCGCGTTGAACAGGCGATCGAAACCAATGGCGGAACGGTATAGCGGGGAAAGATCAAAATTACGCATAAAACAGCCTCCTAAGGCACTTCAGCGAGGTTGAAATAAATACGCCTTCCACTCTGGACAGGCTAATTAAGCCAGAATTCCCTTACGGCGAATTCTCAATTCGGCTCTGATGATAAAATGGGGGTTGATTTCATCAATTCAACAGGCGAGGATCAAAAAAAATTCGCACCGATTAGGCGAAAGTTTTTTTACCACTTACACTAAAGTGAGAGAGCCGCCACAGAGCGGGATTTTGCTTCTTTTAAAGCAGCGACAGGATGTTATAACTCAGCTTAATTTTAGGGGCACAGCAACCCTGCAGGATGGATTAATGACGACGATGAAAGCGATAGCGACGGGCTGCATGTTGTTGGCGACCAGCGGTTGCTCCAGCGTGATGAGCCATACCGGCCCGAATCAGGGTTACTATCCCGGCACCCGCGCCAGCGTGGACATGCTGAAGGACGACAACACCAGCTGGGCGATGATGCCGCTGGTGGCGCTGGATCTGCCGTTCTCTGCGGTGATGGACACCGTACTGCTGCCTTACGACTATCTGCGTTCCGGCAACGACGCCACCGCAGACTCGCCAAAAGCGCGCATCCTGCGCAGCGAGCAGCAGAATCTGGCGGCAACCGGCAATCCCGGCGAAGGCAACGACAGCGCCGCCACCCACTAATCACACACGCAGCGGGCCATCAGGCCCGCCTTACACCTCAACCACAAAGATCTGGTTGAATCCCGCTATCTCGCGCATAAACGCCACTTTCTTGCCGTCCGGTGAAAACACCACGGCGTCCCCCGACGGCGGCTGCACGCTGCGCTGCGTCAAACGCTGCAGACGGCCGCCGGCGACCTCGCACAGCATCACGCTGTTGTCACACACCAAGGCAATCGCCCCGCCCTGCGGGTGCCAGCTGAAGGCAGACTGGATATCATGCTCGCTGTGGCTCACCTGGCGCGGCTCCCCGCCGTTCGGCGACACCGTCCACAGCTGCACCACGCCGCCGTCATCCTTCATCAAAAACGCGATCTGGCTGCCGTCCGGCGAGCTGCGCAGCCAGTGGCGCGGTGCGCCGGCCACGCCCGGAAAACGACGATCGCCGGTAAAGGTCACCCGCCGCTGCCTGACGCCCTGCGGCGGCGCCGGCAGCTCGCTTTCCGTTCCCTGCAGCGGCAGAGCACCCGCCCTGGCGTAATCGGCATCGTTCTCCGGCAGATCGACGATAAACACCTCCGGCAGCTTTTCACCGGCGGCGGACAGCGTATCGCCGATGAACGCCAGCGCCCAGCGCTGCCGGCTGCCGTCGGCCTTACGATAACCTTCGCGGCCAATCCAGCCTTCTTCGTAAGCACGATTGATCTGATCGCTGCCCGGCTGCGGCTGCGGCACGGTCTCGCTGACCAGCACGCAATAGTGGCTGCCGTCATACTCGCGCGGATGCTGTTTCGGCGGATTGACCCCGTGCAGCGGCACGGCCACCCCGACGTTGCGCAGATCGCGCGCCGGATCGCACTCGTGCATGACGTGATCGTTATAGGTAAAGCTGAGGCGGCTGCCGTCCGGGCTGAAAACGTGCACATGGCTGCCGCCGCGCAGCGCGCCGGGGGTGTAGGGGGCGGTGATATCCAGCGCGTCGAGGGTGATGGCCAACTCGCGATCCGGTTCGCTGACGATCACCCCGCGGCGGTGGTGAAAATCATATTGCCAGGCGCTGTCCGGGTGCTCCGGGCCATGGATAAAGGCATAGCGCGCCGGCGCATCGGGGCTGACCGTGACCACGCCGACGTGGGCGCCGTGCTGAGCGCGATAAACCACCTCCACCGCGCCGCTGGCGACGTTGACCCGCTCGATGCTCAGACCGGTGAAAGAGGCGCCGCGCGGGCGCACGTCATAAGCCAGCCATTGGCTGTCCGGCGTCCAGACGTTGATATTGGTTAACTGATGCCCGCGAGGGTCGAAAGTCAGCTGTTTTTCCCGATGGCTCATGGCGGTTCTCCTGCGCATGCCGGCACTGAGTCGCCATCTTACCGGATCGGCGGCAGCGTTTCATATGGCGCGCTGCCGCGTGAAGCAAGGTTATTTTTTCAGGGCGTTGAATTCCGTTTTGGCCCTTTGCAACTGCGCGGCGAAGGTGGGCTCCGCGTGCAGTCGGGCGACGATGGCCGAGGCGACCAAGCGCGCGGCGGTCACGTCGCTTTGCCAGTGATAACCGCAAATCACCCGGCTCTGGCCCATCTCATAGCCGCGCTGCAGTATCGTCCCCTGCCTGGGAGGGTTAATCTCCGCCAGCACCAGCGCGGTCGCCCAACCGATGGCGGTGTGCCCGGAAGGATAAGAGCCGTTCGTCGATAGCGTGCTCTCTTCATCCGGTCGGCAAGTGGGCTCATGGTAAAAAGCGAACGGCCGAATGCGCATATAGTGATTTTTGGCGCTGCGGGTAGCCAGATCGCCGGCGTCTTCACGCATTTTCATCACCAGTTTGAACAGCTCCGGCGTATTATCCTGGGTGATTTCCGTACCGAAAGCGCCGGATAATGCGGCGGCGACGCCATCCCCCGTTACGTGTGCGTCGTGATAAGCCTGTTTGCCCCGTTCGGTATTACGCAATAATTTCCCGGCATCATATTGCGCCTTGTCATTCATAAAATCGATGCTGTCAACGGCGGGCGGCGGCGGCAATAACGCCAGGCTGTCTATTGATTGCGACTCTTGCAGAAAATAGACCTCCGGTTGGGTGGTCACATCTTTGGCGGCGAAACCAAACGGTGTCAGCGCGGCGTAGGTTAATGAGGCGAGTAATATTTTTTTCATTGTCGTTCCCTTATTAAAATAATTGAGCGGTTGCGACTTCCTTAACGCAAATAAATAAAAAATCGTGCCGCTAAACTATACGTTAATGATTATTTTTCGCCGCCAGTGCGATCACATTACGCCGTGCCCGCTTTTGCCCGGCGGCCGGGCGACGGGGTTTACAATCAATACAAAAAAGTACAAACTGGATTTTTAAGTACAAAAACTCTGGAGCCGGTATGAACCCCCTCTTCGATGCCATTGTTTCTGCCCATCAACAGCTGCGCCCTCAGGTACGGGTCACGCCATTGGAGCGCAGCGTGCTGCTTTCACAGCAGCTGGGCTGCGAGCTGTATCTGAAATGCGACCATCTGCAGCACACCGGCTCCTTTAAATTTCGCGGCGCCAGCAACAAGCTAAGGTTACTGGATAGCGAGCAACGCCGGCGCGGCGTGATCGCCGCCTCTACCGGCAACCACGGCCAGGCGGTCGCTTTGGCGGGGCAGCTGATGGGCGTTGGCGTCACGGTTTATGCGCCAGAGACGGCGGCGAGCATCAAGCTAGACACCATCCGCGCGCTGGGCGGCACCGTGGAACTAATGCCGGGCGATGCGCTGAACGCCGAACTGGCGGGGGAACAGGCCGCACGCGAACAGGGAAAAACCTATATCTCGCCGTATAACGACGAGCAGGTGATCGCCGGCCAGGGCACCTGCGGCATGGAGCTGGTTGAACAGCTCACCGGTCTGGACGCCGTGTTCGTGGCGGTCGGCGGCGGTGGCTATATCGCCGGTATCGGCACCGTTTTGCGGCAATTGTCGCCGAACACGCAGCTTATCGCCTGCTGGCCGGAAAACGCCACCAGCATGTACTGCGCGCTGGAAGCGGGCCATATCTTCCCGGTGGAAGAGCAAGACACCCTGTCCGACGGCACCGCCGGCGGCGTCGAGCCGGGCGCCGTGACCTTCCCGCTGTGCCAACAGCTGATCGACCGCAAAGTGCTGGTCAGCGAGACGGAGATCAAGCACGCGATGCGCCGGATCGCCGCCAGCGATCGGTGGATTATCGAAGGCGCGGCCGGCGTGGCGCTGGCGGCGGCGATTAAACTGGCGCCGGAATACCAGGGGAAAAAAGTGGCGGTGGTGCTGTGCGGTAAAAATATCGTGCTGGAGAAGTACCTCAAGGCCATCGCCGATGCACATCCTTAATCGGCAGCAAATCCTCGCCGCGTTCGACGCCGAGGCCATAACCGCGCTGCTGAAGCAGGGTTTTATCGCCTATTCGCAGCGGCGGGTGCAACAGCCGCCGGTGCAGCACTTCCTGTTCGAACAGGCCGCCGGCGATTGCTGCATCAAATCCGCCTGGCTGGAAGGCGAAGAGATGTTCGTGGTCAAGGTCTCCGCCGGTTTCTATCGCAACGCCGAACGCGGTTTGGCCAGCAATCAGGGGCTGGTGATGGCGTTCTCCGCCCAGACCGGCGAACCTCGGGCGCTGCTGCTGGATGAGGGCTGGCTGACCGCGCTGCGCACCGCACTGGCCGGCCGCATCGCCGCCGAACTGTGCGCGCCGCCGCATATTCAGGCGATCGGCATGGTCGGCACCGGCCTGCAGGCCCGGCTGCAGCTGCAATGTCTGAAACCGGTGACCGATTGCCGCGAAGTGTGGGTGTGGGGCCGCAACGATCAGGCGCTGGCGGCGTATCGGCGCGAAGCCGAGGCCGAAGGTTTTCGGGTGCGGGTTACGCAGGATGCGGCGGAACTGGCGGCGCACTGTCAGCTGATCGTCACTACCACGCCCAGCCGCGAACCGATTTTACAGGCGGCGGATATTCGGCCCGGCACGCACATCACCGCCGTGGGTGCCGACGCGCCCGGCAAGCAGGAGCTGGCGACCGATCTGGTGGCTCGCGCGGACGCACTGCTGGTCGATGCGCTGGCGCAGTGCGCTGACTATGGCGAGATCGCGACGGCTTATCGGCAAAATAGGCTGATTTCAACGCCAATCGTCGAAATGGGCGCCGTCTTGGCGCAGGGTGGGCGGTTGCGAACCGAGCCGCAGCACATCACCATCGCCGATCTTACCGGGCTGGCGATTCAGGATCTGCAGATCGCCAAAGGGGTGTTGGCGGCAATATAAAGGGGCGCCGCAGCGCCCCACTTGATCAGGCGTTGAGCACGAACTTCTCGATGGCGCGCGCCACGCCGTCTTCGGTATTGGCGCCGGTGACAAACTGCGCCACCGCTTTCAGCTCGGGAATGGCGTTGCCCATCGCCACGCCGACGCCGGCATACTCGATCATCGCCGTATCGTTGGCCTGATCCCCCAGCGTCATGATGTTTTCCCGCGCCACGCCGAGGTGCTCGGCCAGCATTCTCACCCCGGCGCCCTTATCGACGTTCTTATGCAGGATTTCGAGGTAGTAAGGCGCGCTTTTCAGAATGGTGTAACGCTCGCGCGTTTCCGCCGGGATGCGCGCAATCGCGTTGTCCAGCAGCGCCGGCTCGTCGATCATCATCACTTTCGGGAAACGCATCTGGCGATCCATCTCCTCCACGCTGCGGTATTTCAACGGAATACCGGTCATTTCCGCCTCGTGTATGGTGTATTTGCCGATGTCTTTGTTCGGGGTATACAGGGTGTCGAAGTCAAACGCCTGGTAGTGAACGCCGAGCTCGCGCGCCATCTGCTCGAAGTGCAGATAGTCCTCAAAACCCAGGGTTTCCTGCAGAATACAGGCGCCGTCGGCCGCGCGCAGCACCAGCGCGCCGTTGTAGGTTATGCAAAAATCGCCGGGGCCCTGAATGTCCAACTGGCGCAGATAGTCCTGCACGCCGACATAAGGCCGCCCGGTGGCCAGCACCACGTGCACCCCTTTGCGCCGCGCCGCCGCGATAGCCTGCTTTACCGCCGGCGTGATTTGGTGCTGCGGATCCAGCAACGTGCCGTCCATGTCGATCGCAATCAGTTCAATAGCCATTCAACGCTTCTCCCAGTGGTTTTTTCCCATGCTAACGCGTTTCAGCCTTGGCTGTCAGCGCCAAAAAAGGCGCAAAAAAAATCCGCGCGGGTCGCCCGGCGCGGATTTTCACAGCCATTAACGCATCAGATATCGATGTTCGCCGCTTTCAGGGCGTTTTCTTCGATAAAGGCGCGGCGCGGTTCAACCGCATCGCCCATCAGCGTGGTGAACAGCTGATCGGCAGCGATGGCGTCCTTGACGGTCACGCGCAGCATGCGGCGGCTTTCCGGATCCATGGTGGTTTCCCACAGCTGCTCCGGGTTCATCTCGCCCAGGCCTTTATAGCGCTGCACCGACAGGCCGCGGCGCGACTCTTTCACCAGCCACTCCAGCGCCTGCTCGAAGCTGTCTACCGGCTGACGACGTTCGCCACGCTCGATGAACGCACCGTCTTCGATCAGCCCGCGCAGCTTCTCGCCCAGCTGGCAGATCTTGCGGTATTCGCCGCCGTGGATGAAGTCGAAGTCCAGCTTATAGTCGGTATCCACGCCGTGGGTGCGGATGCGCAGCGCCGGTTCGAACATCTGGCGTTCGCGGTTCTCGAAGATCACGAAGTCATAGCTGCTGCCGTGCTGCTCTTTGTCGTTCAGCGCCTGCACCAGCGAAGCGATCCAGGTTTTCACCTTGGCTTCATCGCTGAGATCGCCTTCGTTCAGCGTCGGCTGATAGATCAGGTTGTTCAGTAGCGCGCGCGGATAGCGGCGCTCCATGCGGCCGATCAGCTTCTGCACGGCATAGTGTTCTGCCACCAGTTTTTCCAGCTGCTCGCCGCCGAGCGCCGGTGCGCTGGCATTGGTATGCAGCGTAGCGCCGTCCATCGCGATGGCGATCTGATACTGATCCATCGCCTCGTCATCTTTGATGTACTGCTCCTGCTTGCCTTTCTTCACCTTGTACAGCGGCGGCTGCGCGATAAACACGTGGCCACGCTCGATGATTTCCGGCATCTGGCGGTAGAAGAAGGTCAACAGCAGCGTACGGATGTGCGAACCGTCGACGTCGGCATCGGTCATGATGATGATGCTGTGGTAACGCAGCTTGTCCGGGCTGTACTCGTCGCGGCCGATGCCGCAACCCAGCGCGGTGATCAGCGTCGCCACTTCCTGCGAGGAGAGCATTTTGTCGAAACGCGCTTTCTCGACGTTGAGGATTTTCCCCTTCAGCGGCAAGATAGCCTGGTTCTTGCGGTTGCGCCCCTGCTTGGCAGAGCCGCCCGCGGAGTCCCCTTCCACCAGGTACAGTTCGGACAGCGCCGGATCGCGTTCCTGGCAGTCCGCCAGTTTGCCCGGCAGGCCGGCCAGATCCAGCGCGCCTTTGCGGCGGGTCATCTCACGCGCTTTACGCGCCGCTTCGCGCGCGCGCGCCGCGTCGATGATTTTGCCGACCACGATTTTCGCGTCGCCCGGATTCTCCATCAGGTAATCCACCAGCTTCTCGTTCATCAGCGTTTCAACCGCGGTTTTCACCTCGGAAGAGACCAGCTTGTCCTTGGTCTGAGAAGAGAACTTGGGATCCGGCACCTTCACCGACACCACGGCGATCAGACCTTCACGCGCGTCATCGCCGGTGGCGCTGACCTTGGCCTTCTTGCTGTAGCCTTCCTTCTCCATGTAGCTGTTCAGCGTACGGGTCATCGCGGTACGGAAACCGACCAGGTGCGTGCCGCCGTCGCGCTGCGGAATGTTGTTGGTGAAGCAGTAGATGTTTTCCTGGAAACCGTCGTTCCACTGCAGCGCCACTTCCACGCCGATGTCGTCTTTCACGGTCGAGAAGTAGAACACGTTCGGGTGGATCGGGGTTTTGTTCTTGTTCAGGTACTCGACAAACGCCTTGATGCCGCCTTCGTAATGGAAGTGGTCTTCACGGTCGGTGCGCTTGTCCTTCAGGCGGATAGACACGCCGGAGTTGAGGAAGGACAGCTCGCGCAGACGCTTGGCCAGAATGTCGTACTCGAAATCGGTCACATTGGTGAAGGTCTGGTGGCTCGGCCAGAAGCGCACCATGGTGCCCGTCTGTTCGGTTTCGCCCACCACGGTCAGCGGCGCCTGCGGCTCGCCGTGGCTGTAAGTCTGTTCGTGCACTTTGCCTTCGCGGCGGATCACCAGCTCCAGTTTCTCCGACAGGGCGTTAACCACCGAGACGCCCACGCCGTGCAGGCCGCCGGAAACCTTATAGGAGTTGTCGTCGAATTTACCGCCGGCGTGCAGCACGGTCATGATGACCTCTGCGGCTGAAACCCCTTCTTCCGGGTGAATGCCGGTCGGAATGCCGCGGCCGTCATCCTGTACCGATACCGAGTTGTCGGCATGGATGGTGACCTGAATGTCACTACAGTGGCCCGCGAGCGCTTCGTCGATAGCGTTGTCCACAACCTCGAATACCATGTGGTGCAGACCGGTGCCGTCATCGGTATCGCCGATATACATGCCCGGGCGCTTGCGCACCGCATCCAGCCCTTTTAATACCTTGATACTTGAGGAGTCATAAGAATTCGACATCAACGTTTCTCGCTCATTTTAGTCCTGTGGTTGAACCTCTATTTTACCCTGTTCCACGCGGAACATCTTGCCCTTTTCACCGGCCATGTCGGTCACTTGTTCAGCGCTCACCGCGCTGACAAAAACCTGGGCCTGGGTGGCTTTCAGGCGATCGGCCAGCAACCGGCGACGGCCGGTGTCCAGCTCGGAGGCAAAATCATCAATCAGATACAGGCAACGCCGCCCGCTCTGCCGGGTGAGAAACTCACCCTGCGCCAAGCGCAACGCGCACATCAGCAGTTTAAGCTGACCGCGCGATAACAAATCCTCTACCGGCGTGCCGTCGGCACGAATGCGAAAGTCCGCTTTATGCGGCCCCACCGCGGTATAGGTCAATGCCCTGTCTCGCTCAAACTGGCGCTCCAGCAGCTCGCCGTAGTCGCTCTCTTTGTCCCAGCCGCGCTGGAAGGAGAAGCTCAGGGCGAATTCAGGCAGAAACTGCGCGCAGGTCGCGGTAATATCCGCGGCGATCGCGTCGCTGTATTCCGCCCGCCATTCGCTGATGCGCTCCGCGAGCGGGATCAGTTCCTGATCCCAGGCGCGGATCTGCGCATAGCGACTCACCTGGCGCAGCGCGGCATTGCGCTGCTTCAGTAACCGTTTCAGGTTGCTCCAGGCGGTGAAAAAACCGGGTTCGTTATGAAAACAGCCCCAGTCCAGGAAGGCGCGCCGGAATTTCGGCCCGCCGTTCAGCAGGGTAAAACCTTCGGGGGTGATCAGTTGCATGGGCAGCAGCTGCGCCAGCTCGGCCACCTTGTGGCCATCGCTGCCATCGATGCGTACTTTGCTGTCACCCTGACGGCTCTTGCTCAATCCTACCGACAGCTCGCGCTCCGCGCCTTCGATGCGGCCGTGCAGCACGAACTCCGGCTGGTCGTGGCGGATCACCCGACCGGCCTGCAGGCTGCGAAAGGCGCGGCCGTGGCCGAGCGTATACACCGCTTCCAGCACGCTGGTCTTGCCGCTGCCGTTGGCGCCGACCAGGAAGTTGAATCCCGGCGCCAGCGCCAAATCCGCCGCCTCGATATTGCGGAAGTCTTTAATCAATAAACGCGTCAGAGCCATGCAATCTCTTTACCGATGACGGTGCTGTAATTCAAGGTAACGAGACTACAACCGCATTGGCATGACAACGTAGGCCGCCGCCTGGCTGGCGCCGTCTTCGATCTGCACGCTGGAGACCGAATCGGTCAACAGCAGGCGCACGTCTTCACACTTGAGCGCGTTCAACACGTCCAGCACGTAGCTGACGTTGAAGCCGATCTCCATCTCCGCGCCGTCGTAGCTGACGTCGAGGATCTCTTCCGCCTCTTCCTGCTCCGGGTTGTTGGCGGTGATCTTCAGCTGGTTCTGGCTGACGTACAGCCGCACGCCGCGGAATTTCTCGTTCGAGAGAATGGCCGCGCGGGCAAACGCCTGCTTGAGCAGATCGCAGCCGGCTTCCAGCGTTTTATCCGGGTTCTTCGGCAAGACGCGGCGATAGTCCGGGAAACGGCCGTCAACCAGCTTGGAGGTGAAGATGAAATCGCCGACGTGGGCGCGAATGTTGTTGCTGCCGATCTGCAGCTGCAGCAGCGAATCGCCGCCGTCCAGCAGACGCACCAGCTCCATCACCCCTTTACGCGGCACGATCACCGAATGGGACGGCAGCTGTTGGCCGATCGGCATCGAGCACACCGCCAGGCGGTGGCCGTCGGTCGCGACGGTGCGCAGCTCTTCGCCTTCGGTTTCAAACAGCATGCCGTTCAGGTAGTAACGCACGTCCTGATGGGCCATCGAGAACTGGGTGGCTTCGATCAGGCGCTTCAGCGTCGCCTGCGGCAAGGTGAACTCCACCTCGCTCTGCCAGTCGTCCAGGTTCGGGAAGTCCGCCGCCGGCAGCGTGGACAGCGAGAAGCGGCTGCGGCCGGACCGCACCAGCATGCGCTCGCTCTCCAGCGTGACGGCGATCTCCGCCCCTTCCGGCAGGCCGCGGCAGATATCAAAGAATTTGCGCGCGGGCACGGTGGTCGCGCCCGGCTCGTGCGGTTGGGACAGGGTGACGCGCGCCACCATCTCCATCTCCAGATCGGTGCCGGTCAGCAGCAGGGAGCCTTCCGTCACCTGCAGCAGCAGGTTGCCCAGGATCGGCAAGGTCGGGCGGCCGCCCAGCGGGCTGCTTACCTGTTGCAGCGGTTTTAGCAGATGCTCACGTTCAACGATAAATTTCATAGCGCTATGAAGATAATGTTCTGATTAAATTGGAGAAATCTTCTTTGATGTCGTGACTTTCCTCACGCAGCTGCTCGATCTTCCGGCAGGCGTGCAACACCGTGGTATGGTCGCGGCCACCAAACGCATCGCCGATTTCCGGCAGGCTGTGGTTGGTGAGTTCCTTCGCCAGCGCCATCGCCATCTGGCGCGGGCGGGCAACGGATCGCGAACGCCGCTTGGACAGCAAATCCGCGACTTTAATCTTGTAATACTCCGCCACCGTCTTTTGAATATTGTCGATGGTGACCAGCTTTTCCTGCAGCGCCAGCAGATCGCGCAGCGCTTCGCGCACGAAATCGATGGTGATGGACCGGCCGGTAAAGTTGGCGTTGGCGATCACGCGGTTCAGCGCCCCTTCGAGCTCACGCACGTTGGAACGCAGGCGCTTGGCGATGAAGAACGCCACTTCGCCCGGCAGGCGGATGTCGTTTTCGTCGGCCTTTTTCATCAGGATCGCCACGCGGGTTTCCAGCTCCGGCGGCTCGATCGCCACCGTCAGCCCCCAGCCGAAGCGCGACTTCAGACGATCTTCCACCCCGTTGATCTCTTTAGGGTAGCGATCCGAGGTCAGGATGATCTGCTGATTGCCTTCCAACAGAGCGTTAAAGGTATGGAAGAACTCTTCCTGCGAACGCTCCTTGTTGGCGAAGAATTGGATGTCATCGATCAGCAAGGCGTCGACCGAACGGTAGTAACGCTTAAACTCTTCGATGGCGTTGTTCTGCAACGCTTTGACCATGTCCTGCACGAAGCGTTCCGAGTGCATGTAGACCACTTTGGCGTTGGCCTTGCGCGCCATGATGCCGTTGCCGACCGCGTGCAGCAGGTGGGTTTTACCCAGGCCGGTGCCGCCATACAGGAACAGCGGGTTATAGGCGCCGCCCGGGTTGTCCGCCACCTGACGAGCCGCCGCGCGCGCCAATTGGTTGGACTTACCCTCGACGAAGTTGTCAAAGGTGTGTTTGGGGTTGACGTTGGAGCGGTAAGAGAGCTCGGGTTGCGCCGCCGCGTTGTCCCAGCTCGGGCGCAAAGGCGCGGCCGTGCGCGCCGCGGGGGCCGCAGGGGCGCTGCTGACGCTGGCGGTCACGGTCTGGCTGATCACCTGCGCGATCGGCTTGCTGCCGACCTCAAAACGCAGCAAAGGCGCGTCCGTGCCGCAGAAATCATTCAGCAGACCATTGATGTTGTTTAAGTACTTATCGCGAACCCAATCCAGCACAAAGCGGTTAGGCGCATACAGCGCCAAGGTGTTGTCACTCAGTTCCGCCTGCAATGGGCGTATCCACATACTAAATTCTGTGGCAGGTAACTCATCCTGCAATCGGGCAAGACACTGCTGCCAAAGCGAAAGTGACACGGCGGACTCCACTCGAACAAGATCAATAAAGAAAAGAAACGGGCAACTTTTTTATAACTCATGATTTTTGACACATACCCGGCATCGGCGATTTGCCTGTGGGGGATGCGAACCGCCTTTCACGGTTTGTGTCCCTCACGATCCCGGCATGAGGGATCGCGATCGGAATGACGGATCATAGCGCAATCCGCGCAAGAGATCCTCCCCTTCCTCACAGATTAGATCCATTTTATCCACAGGCCGCGGCCGGCGGCGATCTTTTCACCGTCGGCGCCGGATGACCGCGCAGATCCCGGCCGCTGCGCCGCATTTTTTACATTGTCAACCGGTTATACCCTGTTATCCACGCCGGATCCTGCGATCGCGCGCAAAGGATCTCTCGGGGATCCTTGCGATTTCACCCCGAGTCCGTATAATCTTCGCCCTACGTGTGATACCTGGTTCCTTATGGTGCGTCATTAGCCAGACAGGATTCTGCGGTGACCACGGGCCAAGACCGGATTTTGTTCCGTTATTGGCAGACAACCAGGTAGGCTGGCGCGATGCGAATTGACTCAGGACTGTACAATTATTACAATCCCGCTTCTTTATGTATTGCGATTGAGGCGTCGGTCATCTTCACGCCGAGTAGCCAAACGCGTTTACTGATCAGTAATTATTTTAAGTTTAGGTAGAAATCGCTATGAAACGCACTTTCCAACCGTCCGTATTGAAGCGCAACCGTAGCCACGGTTTCCGTGCTCGTATGGCCACCAAAAATGGTCGTCAAGTTCTGGCCCGCCGTCGTGCGAAAGGCCGTGCTCGTCTGACTGTTTCTAAGTAATAAAGCTAACCCGCTGAGTGGTTAAGCTCGCTTTTCCCAGGGAGTTACGTTTGTTAACTCCCACTCATTTCACTTTCGTCTTCCAGCAGCCACAACGGGCTGGCACGCCGCAAATTACCATCCTCGGCCGCCTGAACCAGCTGGGGCATCCCCGCATCGGTCTTACCGTCGCCAAAAAACACGTCAAACGCGCGCACGAGCGTAATCGGATCAAACGCCTAACCCGCGAAAGCTTCCGCCTGCGCCAGCACGAATTACCGGCGATGGATTTTGTCGTGGTGGCCAAAAAGGGGATAGCGGATTTGGATAACCGCGCGCTGACGGAAGCTTTGGATAAATTATGGCGTCGCCACTGTCGCCAGGCTCCCGCATCCTGATCGGGCTGGTGCGGGCCTATCAGCTCGTCATCAGTCCGCTGCTAGGGCCTCGTTGTCGCTTCCAGCCGACATGCTCTCATTACGCAATTGAGGCATTAAGCAGGTTTGGCATGATAAAAGGCAGTTGGTTAGCATTGAAACGCGTATTAAAATGCCACCCTTTGAACCCAGGTGGCGATGATCCGGTGCCGCCAAAAACCGACGATAACAGAGAACACTAACGATGGATTCGCAACGCAATCTTCTCCTCATCGCTCTGCTGTTCGTGTCTTTCATGATCTGGCAGGCATGGCAAACGGACAACGCTCCGCAGCCGGCCGCACAGACCACGCAACAGACTTCGAACGCAGTAGCCGGTGATGCCGCCAGCCAGGCCGTGCCAGCCAGTGGTCAGGGTAAGCTGATTACCGTGAACACCGACGTGCTGTCACTGACCATCAACACCCGTGGTGGCGATATCGAGCAGGCTAAACTGTTGGCCTACCCGGATACTCTGGGTTCATCGACTCCGTTCCAACTGCTGGAAACCACTCCGTCGTTCGTCTATCAGGCGCAAAGCGGCCTGACCGGTAAAAACGGCCCGGACAACCCGGCCAACGGCGAACGCCCGCTGTATCAGGCGGCGCAAGACAGCTACACCCTGCCGGAAGGCCAGGACGAGCTGCGCATCCCGCTGACCTACACCGATAAAGACGGCGCAGTCTACACCAAGACCTTCGTGCTCAAACGCAACCACTATGCGGTCGGCGTGGATTACAGCATCGACAACAAAGGCGCGACGCCGCTGGAGCTGACCCTGTTCGGCCAGCTGAAGCAAACCACCGAATTGCCTAAACACCGCGACACCGGCAGCAGCAACTTCGCGCTGCACACCTTCCGCGGCGCGGCGTACTCGTCCAGCGAGGACAAGTACCAAAAATACGCGTTCGACAAAGACGAAAACCTGAGCGTCACCACCAAAGACGGTTGGGTCGCCATGCTGCAACAGTACTTCGCTACCGCGTGGGTGCCGGCGACCAAGGGTGACAACACCTTCTACACCGCCAAACCGGGCGACAACCTGTCCACCATCGGCTTCAAATCTACGCCGGTCGTGGTGCAGCCGGGCGCTCAGCAGCAGCTGAACGCGACCCTGTGGGTCGGCCCGGAGCTGCAGGACCAGATGGCCCAGCTGGCGCCGCACCTGGATCTGACCGTGGATTACGGCTGGCTGTGGTTCATCTCCCAGCCGCTGTTCAAACTGCTGAAGTTCATCCACGGCTTTATCGGTAACTGGGGCTTCTCCATCATCATCATCACCTTCATCGTGCGCGGCATCATGTACCCGCTGACCAAGGCGCAGTACACCTCGATGGCGAAAATGCGCATGCTGCAGCCGAAGCTGCAGGCGATGCGCGAGCGCATCGGCGATGACAAGCAGCGCATGAGCCAAGAGATGATGGCGCTGTACAAAGCGGAGAAAGTGAACCCGCTCGGCGGCTGCCTGCCGCTGATCATTCAGATGCCGATCTTCCTGGCGCTGTACTATATGCTGATGGGTTCGGTCGAGCTGCGCCACGCGCCGTTCGCCCTGTGGATCCATGACCTGTCGGCGCAAGACCCGTACTACATCCTGCCAATCCTGATGGGCGTGACGATGTTCTTCATTCAGAAGATGTCGCCGACCACCGTGACTGACCCGATGCAGCAGAAAATCATGACCTTCATGCCGGTGATCTTCACAGTGTTCTTCCTGTGGTTCCCGTCCGGTCTGGTGCTGTACTACATCGTCAGTAACCTGGTGACCATCCTGCAGCAGCAGCTGATTTACCGTGGTCTGGAAAAACGCGGTCTGCACAGCCGCGACAAGAAAAAAAGCTAAGCGTATTGTAGGGGTTCGGCGCGCCGACCCTTGCAGTCACCCCAAAGGCGGTCATTAGACCGCCTTTTTGCATCTTAATCGTCAGAGAGAACCGTTATGAGCACCACCGATACCATCGTAGCCCAAGCCACCCCGCCGGGACGCGGCGGCGTCGGCATTCTGCGCATTTCCGGAAGCAAGGCCAAAGACGTCGCCCAGGCGTTGCTCGGCAAGCTGCCGAAGCCGCGCTACGCTGACTATCTGCCGTTCCGCGACGCTGCCGGCGCCACCCTCGATCAGGGCATCGCGCTGTGGTTCCCGGGGCCGAACTCCTTTACCGGCGAAGACGTGCTGGAACTGCAGGGCCACGGCGGGCCGGTGATCCTCGATCTGTTGCTCAAGCGCGTGCTGGCGCTGCCCGACGTGCGCATCGCCCGGCCCGGCGAGTTCTCCGAACGCGCGTTTCTCAACGACAAGCTCGATTTGGCGCAGGCCGAAGCGATCGCCGATCTGATCGACGCCAGCTCCGAGCAGGCGGCGCGCTCGGCGATGAACTCGCTGCAGGGGGCATTTTCCACCCGCATCCACCAGCTCGTGGAAGCGCTCACTCACCTGCGAATCTACGTGGAAGCGGCGATCGACTTCCCGGACGAGGAAATCGACTTCCTGTCCGACGGTAAAATCGAAGCACAACTCAACGACGTGATGGCGGATCTGGATAGCGTGCGCGGCGAAGCGCGCCAGGGCAGCCTGCTGCGCGAAGGGATGAAGGTAGTGATCGCCGGGCGCCCCAACGCCGGTAAATCCAGCCTGCTCAATGCGTTGGCCGGGCGCGAGGCGGCGATCGTCACCGATATCGCCGGCACCACCCGCGACGTCCTGCGCGAACATATCCATATCGACGGCATGCCGCTACACATCATCGACACCGCTGGCCTGCGCGACGCCAGCGACGAAGTGGAGCGCATCGGCATCGAACGTGCATGGAACGAGATCGAACAGGCCGACAGAGTGCTGTTTATGGTCGACGGCACCACCACCGCCGCCACCGAGCCGGCGGAGATCTGGCCGGAGTTTATGGCGCGCCTGCCGGGCACGCTGCCGATCACCGTGGTGCGCAACAAGGCCGACATCACCGGTGAAACGCTGGGTCTGACAGAAGTGAACAACCACTCACTTATTCGCCTGTCGGCCCGCACCGGCGAAGGCGTCGATGTGCTGCGCGATCATCTGAAACAGAGCATGGGCTTCACCAGCAACATGGAAGGCGGCTTCCTGGCGCGCCGCCGCCACCTGCAGGCGCTGGAGCTGGCGGCACAGCACCTGGTGCAGGGCAAAGAACAGTTAGTGAGCGCTTACGCGGGCGAGCTGCTGGCAGAGGAACTGCGCCAGGCGCAGCTGGCCTTGAGCGAAATCACCGGCGAATTCACCTCCGACGATCTGCTGGGCCGCATCTTCTCCAGCTTCTGCATCGGCAAATAATCGCCTGCGGGTGCCATATCCTCTTCGGCGCCCGCATTTTACGTCTCCGGCGCCAAAACTCACCTAAGCTTATCTCATCAATTTTTCCGCGTGAGAGATAAGCTTAAATGAACGAACCTTTAGACTTGATTGGCGTGGGATTGGGGCCTTTCAATCTCAGTCTGGCCGCTCTGGCCGCCGAAAGCGGCGCCGTCAACTATACCTTTCTCGATCGTAACGCGAGCTTCCGCTGGCACCCCGGCATGCTGCTGCCTTCCGCTTATATGCAGACATATGTGCTGCAGGATTTGGTTACCGCCGTCAGCCCTCGCAGCCAATTTTCATTTATTAATTACTTGGTAGAACAGAAAAAAATTTATCGGTTTTTAATCACCGAGCAGCAAATTATCAGCCGAGAAGAATTTTCCGACTATCTACGCTGGGCCTGCGAAAGATTAGACGGGCTACAGTTTTCACAGTCCGTAGAGCGCATTGATTTTGACGATGAAAAGAGTTTGTTCAAGGTAACCACCCATGATCAGACGCTGTGGGCGAAAAATATCTGTCTGGGCACCGGCCATAACCCTTGGTTACCGAAAGCGTTTTACCCGGCGCTGGGCGAAAACTGCATGCATGCCGCCGAAATAGCCCTGCGCAATCCGGACTTCAGCGGCAAGCGAGTTATGGTGGTGGGCGGCGGCCAAAGCGGCGCCGATGTGTTTTTGAACGCATTGCAGGGGCACTGGGGCGAACCGGCGCAGCTGGACTGGCTCTCGCGCCGTCCCAATTTTCAGCCGCTGGACGAGTCCCCCTTCACCAACGAATATTTCACTCCCGAATACGTCGACTATTTCTATACACTGCCGTCAGAAATCCGCGAGCGTGAAATCAAAACACAGAAATTGCCGGCAGACGGCATCAGCAATCATACGCTGCGAACCCTGTACCGTGAGCTATATATGCGTTTTGACGTGATGCGCCAGACGCGCAATGTGCGTTTACTGCCTCATCGCACCCTACTGGCCATCGAATCAATGGGTGAAGCTTTTCATCTGCGCACGCTTCACGGCCTGGAAAATCGCCAGGAAAGTTTCAGGGCCGATATCATCATTCTGGCCACCGGCTATCGCGCTTCGCTGCCCGCTTACCTGAAACCCTTGCTGCCGCGCATTCCTCTCGATGCGGAACAGCATCTGCCGCTACTGCCGAATTTTAATCTGGACTGGCTCGGGCCGGAGCAAAATCGAATTTATGCGGTTAATGCCGGAATACATAGCCACGGCAGCGCAGAAGGCGGACTGAGCCTGATGGCCTGGCGTTCAGCCCGCATCCTCAATCACTTGCTGGGTAAGCCATGCTTTGATTTGGCACCGAACGCATCAATGATCCAATGGTGGAGCGATGCCGCGCCGGGCGATATCTCTACCACCGCTGATAAATAGGATAATCCGCATAGCGTTTTTTGATGATAAATCCTCAACTTAGTCTTAATCTAACACCCCTGCGTTCTTAGCGACCCTCTGTCATGGAGCGAACAATGGCGTGTCATTTTGCCCGATGGACCCCGGCCTCCGCCGTCCTGGATACCCAGAGACTCGCCGACGAAGTGATAGCCGCCACCCGCACCTTTTCCGTTAAACGCCGCACGCGCTTCCTGCAAGGGCGCATTCTGCTCGCCGAAATGATGTTCTACCTGTACGGCCTGCCGACGCTGCCCCCCATCGCCACCACGCCGACCGGCCGCCCCTGTTTCGCCGATCATCAGCTGCCCGATTTCAGCCTCGCTTACGCCAGCAACACCGTGGGCGTACTGCTCAGCGACGAGGGCAAAGTCGGGTTGGATATCGAAGTGATGCGGGCGCGCGGCACCCGGCAAAGCGCGCTGCAACACGCGCATCAGACGCCGGCGGAAAGTGCCTGGATCGGCGCGCAGGACGATCGGCTGGAGGCGGAGACTCAGCTGTGGAGCATTCGGCAAAGCGTGCTGAAAATTTCCGGCCTCGGCAACAGCGGCCAGTCTACGCTGCGTCTGCATCCCTTCTCCGGCCACCTGCGCTCCAGCGCCACGCCGGACGTTCAGGTGATGAGCGACGCCGACGAATACCTGAGCTGGGCCTGCGCCGGCAGCCCCGGCCTGGATCGCCTGCTGTGCTGGCGCTACGAAGAGCGCGGCGGCCTGCAGAAAGACGGGGAAATCTCGCCGCGCAGCCCGGCGGCGTCCTCACGCTTCGTTAAACTGACGGGGCTGAAGACGCCCGGTTAACGCGGCGCAAAGCGGATAACGCTGTCTTTACCGCACGAGTTGCTGGATTAAATTGTAAAGACAGCTAAATGTTGAGCAATCGCCTATTCTCGACCAGCGCTTTAGCCTACTATTCGCCCATGTTGTACGCTGAATCTGCTCATTCGAAAGGGAGAATCACCATGTCAGACCAAGCCTTAAAAATCGTCACTCTGCTTGGCAGCCTGCGCAAAGGCTCCTACAACGCCATGGTGGCCCGCGCCCTGCCAGGCCTGGCTCCACAGGGCGTCACCATTGAAGCGCTGCCCTCCATTCGCGATATCCCGCTGTACGACGCCGACATGCAACAGGGTGAAGGCTTCCCTGCCGCGGTCGAGGCGATCGCCGAACAGATCCGCCAGGCCGACGGCGTGATCATCGTCACCCCTGAATATAACTATTCCGTGCCCGGCGGGTTGAAGAACGCCATCGACTGGCTGTCTCGCTTGCCGAATCAGCCGCTGGCCGGCAAGCCGGTCGCCATTCAGACCAGCTCGATGGGGCCGATCGGCGGCGCGCGCTGCCAATACCATCTGCGCCAGATCCTGGTATTCCTCGATGCGATGGTAATGAACAAGCCTGAGTTTATGGGCGGCGTGATCCAGAGCAAGGTCGACGAACAGGCCGGTGAACTGAGCGATCAGGGAACGCTGGATTTTCTGACCGGCCAGCTGTCCGCGTTCAGCGATTTTATTCGCCGCGTGGAGTGAAGGTCTCGCGGCGCCCCTTAGGCGCCGCAACAGGACATGAAGTCCATCAATTCATTGAAAATTAAAGCCATAGCATCATGTATTTTTTCATTTTAGCGTTATTTTTTGTTTCCATCACCAGTCCCGCTTTCGCGGCAGAGATGCGTTATCCCGCCGGTGAAGAGCCGCTGGAGCTGCCGGCACACAGCACGCTCAACGCCCAGCTGTCGCGATCCGCGCAAAACCAGGAAGATAAAAAGCTGGGCGCCATGTCGCTGTACCTGACGCTGATGCGCGAAGACGGCCGCAACGTCTGGGCGCCCTACCAGCTGGCGGTGTCATCGGCGGAGAAAGGGCAAACCGAGCTGGCGGAGCGCTACCTGCAGCTGAGCGCCGACCGCGGCCTGTGGTACTACTACAACCTGCTGGAGGACGACGCCTTCAACAGCATCCAGCACTCCGCCACCTACCAATCGATCCTGGCCGCCACCAAAGCGCGCTATCTGCAGCACGCCCGCCACTATGAAGGCAAGGCCAGCTACGCGATGCCGGACGGCGAAGCGCCTCCCGAAGGCTGGCCAACGGTGATCTTCCTGCATACCTACGGCAAAGCCGCCGCCATCAGCCCCGAAGAACGGCTGCTGTTCGGCGAAATGGGCGTGGCCTACATCGAGCTCAACGGCACGCAGATGCTGTCGGAAAACAGTTTCCGCTGGTCGAATTACAGCGACGAGAGCACCCAAACCGCCATTCAGCGTACGCTGCAACAGCTGGCTCCGCAGCTAAAGCTGAATCCCCGGCGGATTTACCTCAGCGCCCGCGGCCAGGGCGCGCTGCACGCCGCCAACCTGATCGCGAAGTACCCGCAGTTTTACGCCGGCGCGCTGCTGATCGCCCCCAACGGCGAGATCAAGCCGGCCCAGCAGTCGCTGGCGGCGCAAAAGAAAATCGTGATGGCGTATTACGATCGGCAGAATTTCAGCGAGCAGGCGCTGGCGTTGCACTTCGCCAATCTGTTCGGAGAGGATAATCAGGTAGAAACGCTGCACTTCGCCCAGGGAGAGGATGCCGCCGGCAGTTGGCAGGCGCGCTTCAAGCGGCCGTTGCAGTGGGTGTTGGGTAAGGCGCCGGATGCGACGCCGGGCGTCTAGGGTTTCAGGGCCGACAGGCGTCGGCCCTTTGGCGGTCAATGGCCGTCGACGAAGACGATCTTCAGCACGAACAGCAGCGCCACCACCACCACACACGGGCTGATTTCACGCCAGCGGCCGGTGCCGAGCTTCATCACGCAGTAGGAGATAAAGCCGAGCGCGATGCCTTCGGTGATCGAGAAGCTGAACGGCATCATCACCGCGGTGACAAATGCCGGTACCGCTTCGGTCAGATCGTCCCACTTCACCCGCGCCAGGCTGGAGGTCATCAGCACGCCGACGTAGATCAGCGCGCCGGCGGCGGCGTAAGCCGGCACCATGCCCGCCAGCGGCGACAGGAAGATCACCAGCAGGAACAGCAGGCCGGTGACCACCGCCGTCAAACCGGTGCGGCCGCCGACGGCGACGCCGGATGAGCTTTCGATGTAAGCGGTCACGGAAGAGGTGCCCGCCAGCGAACCGGCCACCGAGCTGATGCTGTCGACGTACAGCGCCTGCTTCATGCGCGGGAATTTGCCCTGGTTGTCGGTCAGGCCGGCTTTATCGGTGACGCCGATCAAGGTGCCCGAAGAGTCAAACAGGTTCACCAGCATAAACGAGAAGATGATCCCGGCCAGCCCGATGTTCAGCGCGCCAGCCACGTCGACCTGGCCCACCACGGAGGTGATGCTCGGCGGCAGGGAGAACAGGCCGCCGTATTTCACGTCGCCCAGCATCCAGCCGATCAGGGTGGTGACCACGATCGACACCAGCACCGCCGCGTGGAAGTTACGTGAAGAGAGCACGGCGATGATGAAGAAGCCGAGCGCGCCCAGCAGCACATTGTGCGAAGTCAGGCTGCCGATGGTCACCAGCGTGTCCGGGTTGGCCACCACGATGCCGGCGTTTTTCAGCCCCATCATGCCGATGAACAGGCCGATGCCGCTGGTGATGCCGACCCGCAGGCTGACCGGAATGTTGGCGATCATCCAGTAGCGGATGCGGAAAATGGTCAGCAGCAGCAGGCCGACCGCCCCCCAGAAGATGGCGCCCATGCCCACCTGCCAGGAGATGCCCATCGCCCCGACCACCACGAAGGCGAAGAAGGCGTTCAGGCCCATCGCCGGCGCCAACGCCACCGGCAGGTTCGCCAGCAGGCCCATAAAGATGCTGCCGAAAGCGGCGATCAAACAGGTGGTGACAAATACCGCCTGGGTATCCATGCCCGCCGCGCCCAAAATTTGCGGGTTAACGAACACGATATACACCATGGTAAGGAAGGTGGTGATACCGGCAATCGTTTCCGTACGCGCCGTCGTGCCATGTTGCTTGAGTTTAAACACGCGCCCAAGCAAGCCTTGCTCAGCGTCAAGGCCAGATACTGGTTTGGTCATTATCAGAATTCCGAAAATGGGAATGGACAGTCGCCGGCTATCCTATAACAAAAAGTGGGGCTTTTGACGCCGGTCACAGGTTTTTTTCGCCATCTTTACGGCTAAACGCGTCAACGGCTTGTATTTACAGGCTTTCATCCCGCGTTTCCGTCCGCTGCGTTGCCGTTTGCCGACACGGCCGATAAAATGACCTATCGCATCTCTTACCCTACCCGCGAAAAAACAGGAATCCGCATGTCTTCAACCTTTATCGATAAGCTCGCGTTGATCGCGCTGAAAGATGACAAAGTGGCGCTGGTGCGTTCACACAATAAAACGCTGTTTTATATGCCGGGCGGAAAGCGCGAAGCGGGCGAAACCGACGAACAGGCGCTGTGCCGCGAAATCGACGAAGAGCTGACCGTCGCGCTGCAGCCCAACTCCATCGTGTTTTACGGCGAGTTCGCCGGCCCGGCGGACGGCAAGCAGGACGGCACCCAGGTGCGCATTCGCTGCTATCAGGCCGACGTTATCGGGCAGCTGCAGCCGGCCGCCGAAATCGCCGAACTGAGGTGGTGCGACAGCCGCGATTTACCGCACTGCTCACACGTCGCCGCGCTGATTTTGCACGATCTCAAGGCGCGTAACCTGATCAAGTGATCGCTGAGCGGCCTCCGCGCCGTTAACCCGAAGGAACCTGTCCCGCATGAATCAGATTGACTGCATTTTGTTCGACTGCGACGGCACGCTGGTGGACAGCGAAGTGCTGTGCAGCAAAGCCTATGTGCACATGTTCGCCCGCTACGGCATTCATCTGTCGCTGGAAGAGGTGTTCAAGAAATACAAAGGGGTGAAGCTGTACGAGATCATCGATCGGGTCAACGCCGAGCAGGGCACTGACCTGGCAAAAGAGGCGCTGGAGCCGCTGTATCGGCAGGAAGTGGCGCGGCTGTTCGACAGCGAACTACAGCAGATTGCCGGCGCCCGCGAGCTGCTGGCGCAGGTGACGGTGCCTGTCTGCACCGTCTCCAACGGACCGGTCAGCAAGATGCAGCACTCGCTCGGCCTGACCGGCATGCTGCCTTATTTTGATGACCGGTTGTTCAGCGGCTATGACATTCAGCGCTGGAAGCCGGATCCGGCGATCGTATTCCACGCCGCCGAACAGATGCAGGTGCCGGTAACGCGCTGCATCCTGGTAGATGACTCGCCCGCCGGCGCCCAGGCTGGTATCAATGCCGGCATCCCGGTCTTTTACTTCTGCGCCGATCCGCATAACCCGCCGATCGACCACCCGCTGGTGACGACGTTTAACGACCTGGCCCAGCTGCCCGCGCTGTGGCGCGAACGCGGCTGGCGGCTGACGGCCGATTAACTGGCCGGCAACGGCGGCTTGTTGCGCCACCAGCGCCACGACCGTTTCAGCGCGCGAGTTTGCGCGCCGAAGCGGCGGTTGACCGCGTTGGCCAGCAGATCGAGCGCCAGGCAGAACACGAAATAGACCAGCGCCACGAACAGGAACACTTCCATCGGATAGACCATGCTGCGGTTGTTGACCTGGGTCGCCAGGAAGGTCAGTTCGCCAACGCCGACGATATAAGCCAGCGAGGTGTCTTTGATCAGGGATATCCACTGGTTGATGAACGACGGCACCATCATGCGCAGCGCCTGCGGCAGCACGATCATGCGCAGCGTCTGCCAGCGGGTCAGCCCCAGGGAAAGCCCGGCCTGCCACTGGCCGGGGCCGATCGCGGCGATGCCGGCCTTCACCGCATGGGCCAGATAGGCCGAGGCGATCAGCGCCAGCGCGCACACCACGGTGGTGATTTCCGGGATCTCGACGCCAAACACCATCGGCAGCAGGAAATAGGTCCAGAAGATCAGCATGATGACCGGTATGGCGCGGAAAAAGCCCAGCACCGCCGCCAGCAATCCGGCAGCGACGCCGCGCGACATCGCCAGCGCCACGCCGAGCAAGGTGCCGAGCGCCGCCGAGGCGACGCCGGCCATCAGGCTGATCGCCAACGTCAGCGCCGCGCCGCCTAATGGACCATCCGGCCAGGTGCCCCACAGCAGGTAGCCCAGGTTATCGTGAATTACGCTGAAATCCATCTCAATGCCCTCCCAGCGGTTTACGCTGTTGGCGCCACATGCCCCAGCCTTCCAGCAGCGCGATGATGGCGATATACAGCACCGTCGCCACGCCGAACGCCTGGAAGGTGCGCAGGGTTTCGGTTTCGACCTGACGCGAGGCGTAAGAGAGTTCGGCCACGCCGATCGCCATGGTCAGCGACGAGTTCTTGATCACGTTCATGTATTGCCCCAGCAGCGGCGGCAGCGCGATTTTCAGCGCCTGCGGCAGCACCACGTAGCGCATCGCCTGCCAGCCGGTCAGCCCCAGCGCCTGCGCGGCATATTTCTGCCCGCCGGCGACGCCGCGAATGCCGGAACGGATCTCTTCGGCGATAAAGGCGGTGGAGTAAAGCGTCAGGCCGAAGAAACCGGCGAGAAACTCGAACGACGGCCATTCCAGCGGGCCGACCTGATGTGAGCTGTTCAGCCACTGCATGGCGGCGGACGGCAGGATCTGCCCGGCGGCGAAGTACCAGAAGAACAGCTGCACCAGCAGCGGCGTATTGCGAAACAGCGAGCTGTAGCCCATCGCCAGCCAACGCAACGGCCGCAGGCTGCTGTCGCGCATCGCCGCCAGCACGAAGCCCAGCAGCGTGGCCGCCAGGCCCGCGCAGGCGGAAAGCCACAGCGTCAGCAGAAAACCGTGCCACAGCCAGCTCAGGTATTGCGGCGCCAGCAGCCAGTCCAGGTTCATGTTCAATCCTTGTCTTGCAGAATGCATCAGGGGCGCAGCAAGCTGCGCCCCTCCGTGCCGATCTCACCGCGAGCGGTTAAATCAGGCTTTCGGTTGCTGATCCAAAGGCGCGATTTTGAAATCGCCGCGCGGTTGGGCGGATTGGGTTTCCGGCCCGAACCAGCGATCGTAAATCTTAACCGCTTCGCCGTCTTTTTCCAGTTTGATCAACGTCTCGTTCACCGCGGCGGTCAGGCGATCTTCGCCCTTGGGAATGCCGACGCCCTGATACTCTTTGGTCAGGCTGAACGGCGAAATTTCAAACTCCGCCTTCTGCGCCGCCGGCAGGTTGCCGAGCAGGCCAACCAGCTTGGCGTCGTCCTGGGTGATCGCCTGCACGTTGCCGTTGCGCAGCGCCACAAACGCCAGCGGGGTGTCATCGTAAGAGATCACTTTCGCCGTCGGGAAACGCTCGCGCAGGGTGATTTCCTGCACCGTGCCCTTATCCGCGCCGATGCGCAGCTTTTTGATGTCTTCCGGGGTTTTCAGCACGCCTTTGCGGGCGATGAATTTCTGGCCGGTGGCGAAGTACGGCACGCTGAAGTTCACTTCCTTGGCGCGCTCGTCGGTAATGGTGAAGTTGGCGGCAATCAGGTCAACCTTCTTCGACACCAGCAGCGGAATGCGGTTGGCCGGGTTGGTGGCGCGCAGCTCCACTTTTACCCCCAGCGCTTTGCCGATCACATCGGCGACGTCCACATCGTAGCCCACCAGCTTCTTGCTCTGCGGATCGATGTAGCCGAACGGCGGGTTGCTGTCGAACACCGCGATACGCACCACGCCGGCTTGCTTGATATCGTCAAGTTTGTCCGCGTGCGCGGCGCCGGCGGCGAGGCCGGTCAGACTGGCTAACAACGTTAAGGCCAAAGCGCGATGTTTCATAGAGAGCTCCTAAGTGGTTGATGTCCTGCTGGCGGATAAGCTAGCAAGCGCCACATAGGTCAGGAAATAATATAAAAAGCTATATTTATAACCTTTTTATCTTTAAGAACTTAAGATGGAATAAAGGCGCGGGAAACCGCGCCTTTGAAGGATATTACCCGGAAAGGGTCAGTCGGCTTTGTCGTCTTTACCGCCCGGAGAGAGCAGCTTTTCCAGGGCGTCGCCGCCCAAATGACGGAAATCCTGTCCTTTGACGAAATAGAAGATAAATTCGCAGATGTTCTGGCAGCGGTCGCCGATACGCTCGATAGAACGGGCGCAGAACAGCGCGGTCAGCACGCTCGGAATGGTGCGTGAGTCTTCCATCATATAGGTCATCAGCTGACGCACGATGCCTTCGTATTCCTGGTCGACCTTTTTATCTTCGCGGTAAATACGGATCGCCTCGTCCAGATCCATGCGCGCGAAGGCGTCCAGCACGTCGTGCAGCATTTGCACGGTGTGGCGCCCCAGCGATTCCAGGCTGACCAGCAGCGGCTGGTGCTGGTGCGAGAACTTCTCCAGCGCGGTGCGGCAGATTTTGTCCGCCACGTCGCCGATGCGTTCCAGCTCGGAAATGGTTTTGATGATCGCCATCACCAGGCGCAGATCGCTGGCGGTCGGCTGGCGCTTGGCGATGATGCGCACGCAGGCTTCGTCGATCGCCACTTCCATCATGTTGACCTTGGCGTCGCCTTCGATAACTCGCTTGGCCAGCTCGCCATCCTGATTGTGCATCGCGGTGATGGCATCGGTCAGCTGCTGCTCCACCAGCCCGCCCATGGTCAGCACCTGGGTGCGGATATGCTCAAGCTCTGCGTTGAACTGGCCGGAAATGTGTTTGTTTAAATTCAGGTTATCCATGATGCTTCCTATCAACCATAACGGCCAGTGATGTAGTCTTCAGTCTGCTTTTTCTGCGGCGCAGTGAACAGGTTATCAGTATCACTGAACTCGATCAGCTCACCCAGATACATAAATGCGGTGGAGTCGGAGCAGCGCGCCGCCTGCTGCATATTGTGGGTTACGATCACCACGGTGTAATCGGCCTTCAGCTCGCTGATCAGCTCTTCAATCTTGCCGGTGGAGATCGGATCCAGCGCCGAGCAAGGCTCATCCAGCAACAGCACTTCCGGACGAATGGCGATGCCGCGGGCGATGCACAGGCGTTGCTGCTGGCCGCCGGAAAGGCTGTAGCCGCTCTGGTGCAGCTTGTCCTTGGTTTCGTTCCACAGCGCCGCCTTGGTCAGCGCCCACTGCACGCGCTCGTCCATATCGGCGCGCGACAGCTTTTCAAACAGGCGAACGCCGAAGGCGATGTTGTCGTAAATCGACATCGGGAACGGCGTCGGCTTCTGGAACACCATGCCGACCTTGGCGCGCAGCAGCGCGATATCCGAGTTGTCGGTCAGGATGTTCTGGCCGTCCAGCAGGATGCCGCCTTCCGCGCGCTGTTCCGGGTACAGCTGGTACATCTTGTTGAAGGTGCGCAGCAAGGTGGATTTGCCGCAGCCGGACGGGCCGATAAACGCGGTGACCTTGTTCTTGGCGATATCCAGCGTGATGTTCTTCAGCGCATGGAATTTGCCGTAGTAGAAGTTCAGATCGCGTACCTGAATTTTGCTGCTGGAAGCGTCAGTAACCATACTCATCAAGACTTCTCTCTTTTCATCAGCGCCGCCAGAGCGGCGCTCAAAATTTTATGAATGCTTTTTCTTGGCGAAAATCACGCGCGCCAGGATATTCAGTAACAGTACGCACAGGGTGATCAACAGCACCCCGGCCCAGGCCAGCTGTTGCCATTCGGCGAACGGGCTCATGGCGAATTTGAAGATGGTCACCGGCAGGTTGGCGATCGGCTGCATCAGGTCGGTGCTCCAGAACTGGTTCGACAGCGAGGTGAACAGCAGCGGCGCCGTTTCCCCCGCGATGCGCGCAATCGCCAGCAGCACGCCGGTGATGATGCCGGACACCGACGCCTTCAGCGTGATGGCGGAAATCATGCGCCATTTCGGCGTGCCCAGCGCATAAGCGGCCTCGCGCAGCGTATCCGGCACCAGCTTCAGCATGTTCTCGGTGGTGCGAATGACGATCGGCACCTGCAGCAGCGCCAGCGCGACGATGCCGGCCCAGCCGGAAAAGTGTTCCATCTTCGCCACCACGATGGTGTAAACGAACAGGCCCACCACGATCGACGGTGCGGACAGCAGGATGTCGTTGATAAAGCGGGTCACTTCCGCCAGCCAAGATTTACGGCCGTATTCCGCCAGGTAGATGCCGGCCATGATGCCCAGCGGCGTGCCGAAGATGGTCGCCCACAGGATCAACAGGCCGCTGCCGGCGATGGCGTTGGCCAGACCGCCGCCCGCGGTGTTCGGCGGCGGGGTCATTTCAGTGAACAGCGCCAGCGACATGCCGTCGAAGCCTTTGGTCACGGTGGCGATCAGGATCCAGATCAGCCAGAACAGCCCGAACACCATGGTCGCCATCGACAGGAACAGCGCGAGACGGTTTTTCTGCCGGCGCCAGGCCTGCATTTTGCGGCGGCTTTCCGCCAGAACGACTGCGTTTTGCATATCCATCGTCGCCATGTTAACGCCCCTCATTCTTGGCCAGACGCATGATCATCAACTTCGACAGCGCCAGCACGATAAAGGTGATAACAAACAGAATCAGGCCCAGCTCCATCAACGCGGCGGTGTGCACGCCGGACTCGGCTTCTGCGAATTCGTTGGCCAGCGCCGAGGTGATGCTGTTGCCCGGCATGTACAGCGAAGCGCTGTCGAGCTGGTAGGTGTTGCCGATGATAAAGGTCACCGCCATGGTTTCCCCCAGCGCACGGCCCAGGCCCAACATCACGCCGCCGATGACGCCGTTTTTGGTGAACGGCAGCACGATGCGCCAGATGACTTCCCAGGTGGTGCAGCCGATGCCGTAGGCCGACTCTTTCATCATCACCGGGGTCTGTTCGAACACGTCGCGCATGACTGCCGCGATGTAAGGAATGATCATGATCGCCAGGATCACCCCGGCGGCCAGAATACCGATGCCGAAGGCCGGGCCGGAGAACAGCTCGCCGACGATCGGAATGCCCGACAGCACTTCGCCGACCGGCGTCTGGAAGTATTCGGCGAACAGCGGCGCGAACACGAACAGGCCCCACATGCCGTAAACGATGCTGGGGATGGCCGCCAACAGCTCAATGGCGATGCCCAGCGGCCGCTTCAGCCAGTTCGGCGCCAGCTCGGTCAGGAACAGCGCGATGCCGAAGCTCACCGGCACGGCGATGATCAGCGCGATAAGCGAGGTGACCACGGTGCCGTAGATCGGCACCAGCGCGCCGAACTGCTCCGCCGGCGCGTCCCACTCTTTGGTCCACAGGAAGGCGAAGCCGAATTTCTGCATGCTTGGCCAGGAGGCGAAGATCAGCGAAACAATGATGCCGCCCAGCAACAATAGGGTAATCAGCGCAGCCAGTCTCACCAGCGCGCTGAAAATGATGTCACCGTTTTTGCCCGGTGCTTTGATGGTCGGCTTGTACTCAGCCATAGATTACTCTCTGTTTGAACCCTGGCAGCCCCAACCGGGATCGGAGCCTGAAGAACTGTGTGGGGCGCGGCGAACCCGCGCCCCTGCGTTGTTAGTACAGCGCTTTGCCTGAACTGTCTTTTACGTTGGTTTTCCAGGCCGCACGCACCTGCTCAACCACTTCTGCCGGCAGGGTGGCGTAATCCAGCTCGTTAGCCTGCTTGGCACCGGTTTCGTAAGCCCAGTCGAAGAACTTCAGCACTTCGGCGCCCTGAGCAGGGTTTTTCTGCTCTTTGTGCACCAGGATGAAGGTGGTGGATGTAATTGGCCACACGTTGTCGCCTTTCTGGTCAGTCAGATCCTGAGCGAAGGTCTTGCTCCAATCCACGCCTTTGGCCGCGTTGCTGAAGCTCTCTTCGGTCGGGCTGACCGGTTTACCGTCGGCGGATACCAGCTTGGTGTAAGCCAGGTTGTTCTGCTTGGCGTAAGCGTATTCTACGTAGCCGATAGAGCCAGGCAGACGCTGAACGAAGGCGGCGATGCCGTCGTTGCCTTTACCGCCCAGACCGGTCGGCCAGTTAACGGTAGAACCGGCGCCGATCTTCTCTTTCCACTGCGCATTGGCCTTGGACAGGTAGCTGGTGAACACGAACGAGGTGCCGGAACCGTCGGCGCGGCGCACCACGGCGATGTTCTGGTCAGGCAGTTTCACGCCTGGGTTCAGCTTGGTGATAGCCGGATCGTTCCATTTTTTGACGTTGCCCAGGTAGATATCGCCCAGGGTTTTGCCGTCCAGCGTCAGTTCGCCGGATTTGATGCCCGGGATATTCACGGCCAGCACCACGCCGCCGATCACGGTCGGGAACTGGAACAGGCCATCGGCCGCCAGTTTGTCGTCAGACAGCGGGGCGTCGGAAGCGCCAAAGTCAACGGTGTTGGCCACGATTTGCTTCACGCCGCCAGAGGAGCCGATGCCCTGATAGTTAACTTTGTTGCCGGTTTCTTTCTGATAAGAATCTGCCCACTTGGCGTAAACCGGAGCGGGGAATGTCGCACCTGCACCGGTCAGGCTGGCAGCAGCGAACGCGGACACGGTGGTCAGGGAGAAGGTCGCTGCCACAATACTGGCGACGGTGGTACGCATCAGTTTCATAATCCCTCCTAATGGGATATTTAAAATCGACTTCGAGTCGTTTTAATCAGAGTAAGTATTGCTGCAGGAGGGAAAATAGGACAGTTTGGTGACAGAAAAATGTACGCAATATGACAATTATATTACAGTACGCCAGACAGACGTTTGTTTCTTTAAAAATCAATCGATTAGTCAAAAAACAGCGCAATTGACGTGCAATAAAAAAACGGTTTGGCGCGGCCTATCCGCTTGAATATGACAATGTTTATCGCCGAATCGGTCGCGTTGTCACCTTTAAGGTCGCTCATGAAAAAAGCCGGCGCAAAGGCCGGCTTTTGCAGTTTACCTGCGGCAGATTACTCTACGGTGACAGACTTCGCCAGGTTGCGCGGCTGGTCAACGTCGGTGCCTTTGATCAGCGCCACGTGGTAAGACAGCAGCTGCAACGGCACGGTGTAGAAGATCGGCGCCACGATTTCCTCGACGTGCGGCAGAGGAATGATGGTCATGCCTTCGCTGCTGACGAAGCCGGCGTCCTGATCGGCGAACACGTACAGCTGGCCGCCGCGCGCGCGCACTTCTTCAATGTTGGACTTCAGCTTTTCCAGCAGTTCGTTGTTCGGCGCCACCACGATCACCGGCATATCGGCGTCGATCAGCGCCAGCGGGCCGTGTTTCAGCTCACCCGCCGCATAGGCTTCGGCGTGAATATAGGAGATCTCTTTCAGCTTCAGCGCCCCTTCCATGGCGATTGGATACTGATCGCCGCGGCCGAGGAACAGCGCATGGTGCTTGTCGGAGAACCCTTCCGCCAGCGCTTCGATCTCTTTATCCATCGACAGCATCTGCTCGATACGCGCCGGCAGCGCCTGCAGGCCATGCACGATCTCCTGCTCCACGCTTTCCGCCATGCCTTTCAGGCGGCCCAAGCGCGCTACCAGCATCAACAGCACGGTGAGCTGCGTGGTGAAGGCCTTGGTCGAGGCCACGCCGATTTCCGTGCCCGCTTTGGTCATCAACGCCAGATCCGATTCGCGCACCAGCGAAGAGCCGGCCACGTTACAAACGGCCAGCGAACCGAGATAACCCAGCTCTTTGGACAGACGCAGCGCCGCTAACGTATCGGCGGTTTCGCCGGACTGCGACAGGGTGATGATCAGGCTGCCCGGACGCACCGCCGATTTGCGGTAACGGAATTCGGACGCGATCTCGACGTCGCACGGCACGCCGGCCAGCGCTTCGAACCAGTAGCGCGCCACCATACCGGAGTGGTAAGAAGTCCCGCAGGCGATGATCTGCACGTGCTGCACCTTGGCCAGCAGCTCGTCGGCGCGCGGGCCCAGCTCGCTTAGATTGATTTGGCCATGGCTGAAACGCCCTTCCAGGGTGTTTTTCAGCGCCAGCGGCTGTTCGTAGATCTCTTTTTGCATGTAGTGACGGTAAGCACCCTTGTCGCCGGCGTCATACTGCACCTGGGATTCGATCTCAGGGCGCTCGATGGCGTTGCCCTGCTTGTCGAAGATGTTGACGGTGCGGCGAGTCACTTCCACCACGTCGCCTTCTTCCAGGAAGATGAAGCGGCGGGTGACCGGCAGCAGCGCCAGCTGATCGGAAGCAATGAAGTTTTCCCCGACGCCGCGGCCGATAACCAGCGGGCTGCCGGAGCGCGCCGCGACCAATACGCTCGGTTCGCGGCTGTCCATCACCACGGTGCCGTAAGCGCCGCGCAGCTGTGGGATCACGCGCTGAACCACTTCCAGCAGCGTACCGCCTTGCAGTTGTTCCCAGTGCACCAGGTGCGCAATCACTTCGGTGTCGGTTTCGGAGCTGAAGCGATAACCGCGTTCGATCAGCAGTTCGCGCAGCGGTTCATGGTTTTCGATGATGCCGTTATGCACTACGGTAATGTAGTCGGAAACATGCGGGTGCGCGTTCGCCTCGGTCGGTTCACCGTGCGTTGCCCAACGGGTGTGAGCGATGCCGGTACCGCCGTGCAGATCGGTCTGCTCCGCCGCTTCGGCCAGTTTTTGCACCTTGCCTACGCGGCGCAGGCGGCTGACGTTACCTTGCGCGTCGACCACCGCCAGACCGGCGGAGTCATAACCGCGGTACTCGAGACGACGTAAACCTTCCAACAGGATTTCTGCGATATCACGTTGCGCTACTGCGCCTACAATTCCACACATCAGTTGTATTCCTAATGAACGCCCTTCATGGGCGCTTTCGATGCCTTGACCTGATTTTTGCCGGTTTTACCGTGCGTCCCCGAGCCTGTAGATGGTGGGGGTTATTATGTTTTGTATTGGGCTCTGAACGGAGCCCAACGCAAAACACACTATGACTTCTTCTTCACCGGACGTTGCCAGCCCTGAATGTGCACCTGCTTGACGCGGCTCAGCACCAGTTCGTTCTCGGCGATATCGCGCGTCACCGTGGTGCCGGCGGCGATGGTGGAGCCTTTGCCGACCGACACCGGCGCCACCAGCTGAGTATCGGAACCGACGAACACGCCGTCGCCGATCAGCGTCTTGTGCTTGTTGGCGCCATCGTAGTTGCAGGTGATGGTGCCGGCGCCGATATTCACGTCATCGCCGATTTCGGCATCGCCCAGGTAGCTGAGGTGGCCGGCCTTGGAGCCTTTGCCCAAACGCGCCTTTTTCATTTCCACGAAGTTGCCGACGTGGGCCCCTGCCGCCAGCTCCGCGCCTGGGCGCAGGCGGGCGAACGGCCCCACGGTGCAGTCGGCTTCCAGCACGCTGTCTTCCAGCACGCTGTAAGGGCTGATCTCGCAGTCATCGCCAATCACGCAGTTTTTCAGCACGCAGCCGGCGCCGATTTTCACCCGGTCGCCCAGCTTGACGTGACCTTCGATCATCACATTCGCATCAATAGTGATGTCGCGGCCGTGAACAAGTTCCCCGCGCAGGTCAAAACGCACCGGATCCAGCAGCATCACGCCGGCCAACAGCAGCTTTTCAGACTGTTCCGACTGGAAGACGCGCTCCAGGGTCGCCAGCTGCAGGCGGTTGTTCACGCCTTCCACTTCACTCAGGCGCGACGGGTGCACGGTTTCGATTTTCTTGCCGTCGGCATGGGCCAACGCAATGATATCGGTGATGTAAAACTCGCCCTGTGCGTTGTCGTTATTCAACATCCCCAGCCAGCGCTTCAGATCGCGCCCGTTCGCCACCAGGATGCCGGTATTGATCTCGTTGATCTGGCGCTGCGCCTCGCTGGCATCCTTGTGTTCGACGATGCCCACCACGTTGCCCTGCTCGCGCACGATGCGGCCGTAGCCGCTCGGATCGTCCAGCTTGACCGTCAGCAGACCGATACCGCCCTGCGGTTTGGCCGCCAGCAGGCGTTGCAGCGTATCCACGGAGATCAACGGCACGTCGCCGTACAGCATCAGTACGTCTTCATCGTCGGCAAAGTGCGGCGCGGCCTGCTGCATTGCATGGCCGGTACCCAATTGCTCGGCCTGCAGCACCCAGTTCAGCGCGCCGTCAGTCAACGTGCTTTTCAGCAGATCGCCGCCGTGGCCGTATACCAGGTGAACATGTTGCGCGCCCAGTTTCATCGCGGCATCAATGACGTGTTGCACCATCGGCTTACCGGCCAACGGATGTAAAACCTTGGGAAGATCGGAATACATGCGTGTTCCCTTGCCCGCGGCGAGGATAACCACGCTCATTGCGCTGTTCGACATAAGCAACCTGATAACTCCATTTTGATAGACGAAAGTAAAACCGTTTAGCGACGATATTACTACATATTTCTCTGCACGAACCCGGCGCAGGCCGCGTGGGCCTTGGCCTGCCGCTATCGCGGCCAATTCGGCGCCGGGACGAAAAAACTGTCGGCGATCGGCGACGTTTATTTCCCGATATCAGGGGTTATACACCACACCGCCCGCCGGGCTGAAATGCTTATTTTAAAGTAAAAAAAAAGCGACCCTATAGGCCGCTTTCTTAAAGTTGGGTGCTTTGCACCCAAACATTACATCGCTTTTCTGGTGAGCTCGATAACGCGCAGTTTCGCGATCGCTTTCGCCAGTTCAGCGGATGCCTGAGCATAGTCGACATCGCCATGAGAGCTGCGAATGTGTTCTTCAGCTTTACGCTTAGCTTCCAACGCTCTCGCTTCGTCGAGGTCAGTACCACGGATAGCAGTGTCCGCCAGCACGGTAACCACGCTCGGCTGCACCTCGAGGATGCCGCCGGACAGGTAGATGAACTCTTCTTCACCGTGCTGCTTAACAATACGCACCATGCCAGGCTTGATGGCAGTCAGCAGCGGCGCATGGCCAGGGAAGATCCCCAGTTCACCTTCGCTGCCTGTCACCTGGATCTTCTGCACCAGGCCGGAAAACATCTGTTTTTCCGCGCTGACTACATCCAGATGGTAAGTCATAGCCATATCACCCTCCTCTCAAGGCGTTACAGTTTCTTGGCTTTTTCCACTGCTTCTTCAATGGTGCCAACCATGTAGAACGCCTGCTCCGGCAGGTGGTCATAGTCGCCGTCCATAATGCCTTTGAAACCACGGATGGTGTCTTTCAGCGATACGAACTTGCCCGGAGAACCGGTGAAGACTTCTGCCACGAAGAACGGCTGAGACAGGAAGCGTTGGATCTTACGCGCACGGGATACGACCAGTTTGTCTTCTTCAGACAGCTCGTCCATACCCAGGATCGCGATGATATCTTTCAGTTCCTGGTAGCGTTGCAGAATGGACTGCACGCCACGCGCTACGTCGTAGTGCTCCTGGCCAACAACCAGCGGATCCAGCTGACGGCTGGTGGAATCCAGCGGGTCAACGGCCGGGTAGATACCCAGAGAAGCGATGTTACGGCTCAGTACCACGGTTGCGTCCAAGTGCGCAAAGGTGGTGGCTGGTGACGGGTCAGTCAAGTCATCCGCAGGAACGTAAACGGCCTGTACGGAAGTGATGGAACCGGTCTTGGTCGAGGTGATACGTTCTTGCAGAACGCCCATCTCTTCCGCCAGCGTTGGCTGATAACCTACTGCGGATGGCATACGGCCCAGAAGTGCGGACACTTCGGTACCGGCCAGGGTGTAACGGTAGATGTTGTCAACGAACAGCAGAACGTCACGGCCTTCGTCACGGAATTTCTCCGCCATGGTCAGGCCGGTCAGCGCAACGCGCAGACGGTTACCCGGTGGCTCGTTCATCTGGCCGTAAACCAGGGATACTTTGTCCAGAACGTTGGAGTCGGTCATTTCGTGGTAGAAGTCGTTACCCTCACGAGTACGCTCGCCCACGCCCGCAAACACGGAATAACCGGAGTGCTCGATCGCGATGTTACGGATCAGCTCCATCATGTTTACGGTTTTACCCACGCCCGCACCACCGAACAGACCGACTTTACCGCCCTTGGCGAATGGACAAATCAGGTCCATTACCTTGATACCGGTTTCCAGCAGTTCCTGGGAGTTGGACAACTCTTCGTAGCTTGGCGCCGCGCGGTGAATCGCCCAACGCTCTTCTTCGCCGATGTCGCCTTTCATGTCGATCGGTTGACCCAATACGTTCATGATACGGCCCAGGGTAGCTTTACCCACCGGCACTTCAATCGGGTGGTCCAGGTTGTTCACTTTCAGACCGCGACGCAGACCGTCGGAGGTCCCCATTGCGATACAGCGAACCACGCCACCGCCCAGCTGTTGCTGAACTTCCAACACCAGTTTTTCGGTGCCGTTTTCTACCTCAAGGGCGTCGTACACTTTCGGTACGGCATCCTGAGGGAACTCGACGTCCACCACGGCGCCGATTACCTGGATAATCTTTCCAGTAGCCATCTTGAATCCTCTACGTAATTCGTAAACCTAGCTTAAACCGCGGAGGCTCCCGAAACGATCTCGGTGAGTTCCTGAGTGATGCTGGCCTGACGCGCCTTGTTGTATACCAACTGCAGCTCTTTGATCAGGCTACCGCCGTTATCGGTTGCGGCTTTCATCGCGACCATTCGTGCGGCCTGCTCGCTGGCCAGGTTTTCCACGACGCCCTGATAAACCTGCGACTCCACATAGCGGCGCAGCAAGGTATCAAGCAGCACTTTTGGATCGGGTTCATACAGGTAATCCCAAGGCGTTTTCTTCAGCTCTTCGTCATCGGCTGGCGGTAACGGTAGCAGCTGAAGCACCTGCGGCTCTTGGGACATCGTATTAACAAATTTGTTGCTGACAATGTACAGCTTGTCCAAACGACCTTCGTCGTAGGCCTGCAGCATCACTTTCACCGGCCCGATCAGATCCGACAGGGAAGGTTTGTCCCCCATGCCGGTCACCTGGGCAACCACGTTGCCGCCCACGGAACCAAAGAAAGAGGCCGCTTTAGAGCCAATCAGCGCCAAATCGGTTTCGACGCCTTTTTCGGACCAGGCTTTCATCTCCGCCAGCAGCTTTTTGAACAGGTTGATGTTCAAGCCGCCGCAGAGACCACGGTCAGTAGACACCACCAGATACCCGACGCGCTTAACGTCACGCTCATCCAGGTACGGGTGCTTGTACTCCAGATTCCCTAACGCAAGGTGACCAATCACTTTGCGCATGGTCTCTGCATAAGGACGGCTGGCCGCCATGCGATCCTGCGATTTACGCATTTTGGAGGCGGCGACCATTTCCATCGCTTTAGTGATCTTTTGCGTGTTTTGCACGCTAGCGATCTTACTACGTATCTCTTTTGCGCCGGCCATCTCTGCTTCTCCTCAGTGCCAGACGGCCTGCTGTCTTTCAACAGCAGGACCGTTCGGCGTTACCAGGACTGGGTTTTCTTGAAGGTCTCGAGGATGTCTTTCAACTTGCCCTCGATCTCATCATTGAAGTTGCCAGTTTGGTTGATGTGGTTCAGCAGCTCGGCGTGCTCGCGGTCCGCATAGGCGACCAGCGCGGCTTCGAAGCTCACCACTTTGGCGACTTCGACGTCGTTCAGGTAACCGCGTTCTGCGGCAAACAGCACCAGAGACTGTTGTGCGACCGACATCGGCGCATACTGTTTCTGTTTCAGCAGCTCGGTCACTTTCTGACCGTGGCTCAGCTGTTTGCGGGTCGCGTCGTCCAGATCGGAGGCGAACTGGGAGAACGCAGCCAGTTCACGATACTGCGCCAGCGCGGTACGGATACCGCCGGACAGTTTCTTCATGATCTTGGTCTGCGCGGCGCCACCAACACGGGATACGGAGATACCCGGGTTAACTGCCGGACGAATACCGGAGTTGAACAGGTTGGATTCCAGGAAGATCTGACCATCGGTAATCGAGATTACGTTGGTCGGAACGAACGCGGAAACGTCACCCGCCTGGGTTTCAATGATCGGCAGAGCGGTCAGTGAACCGGTTTGGCCTTTAACTTCACCTTTGGTGAAGGCTTCAACGTATTCGGCGTTAACGCGCGCTGCACGCTCCAGCAAGCGGGAGTGCAGGTAGAATACGTCGCCTGGGTAAGCTTCACGACCTGGCGGACGACGAAGCAGCAGGGAAATCTGGCGGTAAGCAACGGCCTGTTTGGACAGGTCATCGTACACGATCAGCGCATCTTCACCGCGGTCACGGAAATATTCGCCCATTGCGCAACCGGCGTATGGCGCCAGGTATTGCAGTGCAGCGGATTCGGAAGCGGTCGCCACAACCACGATGGTGTTGGCCAGTGCGCCGTGCTCTTCCAGTTTGCGCACCACGTTAGCGATGGTGGACGCTTTCTGGCCGATAGCCACGTAAACGCATTTGATGCCGGAGTCGCGTTGGTTGATGATCGCATCGATCGCCAGCGCGGTTTTACCGGTCTGACGGTCACCGATCACCAGCTCACGCTGGCCACGGCCGATTGGAATCATGGCGTCAACGGATTTGTAGCCAGTCTGAACCGGCTGATCAACGGATTGACGCTCGATAACGCCTGGCGCGATAGCTTCTACCGGAGAGAAACCGTCGTTCTCAATCGGGCCTTTGCCGTCGATTGGCGCGCCCAGGGTGTTAACTACGCGGCCCAGCAGACCACGACCGACTGGAACTTCCAGGATACGGCCGGTGCATTTAACCTTCATGCCTTCGGCCAGATCCGCGTACGGACCCATAACCACGGCACCGACGGAGTCGCGCTCCAGGTTCAATGCGATTGCGTAACGGTTGCCAGGCAGCGCGATCATTTCGCCCTGCATAACTTCGGCCAGGCCGTGTACGCGGATGATCCCGTCGCTGACGGAAACGATAGTACCTTCATTGTGAGCTTCGCTCACTACATTGAACTGAGCAATGCGCTGCTTGATCAGTTCGCTGATTTCGGTGGAATTCAGTTGCATGCTCCAGTCCCCTTAAGACTGCAAGACGTCTGTCAGGCGTTCAAGACGACCGCGAACGCTGCCATCAATCACCATATCGCCGGCGCGAACAACGATGCCGGCCAGTACAGACTTGTCAATTTTGCAATTCAGCTTAACTTTGCGTGACAGACGTTTTTCCATCGCAGCGGCGATTTTCGCCTGCTGTTCGTCGCTCAGCGCGCTCGCAGAGAGCACTTCGACTTCGACGGTGGATTCCAGCGAGGCGCGCAGTTCGATGAACTGCTGCAGCACGGCAGGAAGAACCAGTAAACGTCCATTTTCGGCCATTACGCGGATAAAGTTCTGGCCATGTTCGTCGAGCCGATCGCCACAAACCGCGATGAACGTCTTGGACAGCGTTTCTGGCGCGACCGCGCCAGACAGCAGTTCAGAAATCTGTTCATTGCGAGTGACTTCAGCCGCAAACGCCAGCATTTCCTGCCAGCGCTCTACGCTTTGGTGCTCAACGGCAAAGTCAAAAGCTGCTTTGGCGTAGGGGCGAGCTACAGTGACAAATTCAGACATCAGCCCCTCCCTCCTTACAGTTCAGCGACCAGTTTATCAACGATGTCGCTGTTAGCAGCTTCATCCACGGAACGTTCGATGATCTTCTCGGCGCCGGCAATTGCCAGCATCGCGACTTGCTTACGCAACTCTTCACGAGCGCGCTTACGTTCGGCTTCGATCTCAGCCTGAGCCTGCGCCACGATTTTGTTACGTTCCTGCTCGGCTTCGGCTTTCGCTTCATCCATGATCTGAGCTTTGCGTTTGTTCGCTTGCTCGATGATCACCTGAGCTTCCGCTTTAGCAGTTTTCAGCTGGTCGGTCGCATTGGCTTGCGCTAAGTCCAGATCTTTTTTGGCACGCTCTGCAGAAGCGAGGCCGTCAGCGATTTCTTTCTGACGTTTCTCGATGGCAGCCATGATCGGCGGCCATACGTACTTCATGCAGAACCAGACAAACAGAACGAACGCGATGGCCTGGCCGAGGATTGTTGCGTTAAGATTCACAGCACAATGCCTCTTTAAAAGTTAATAGTTTGGTTACGTCGTAGAGGGTTGCTCTACTTACGCGACGGCGAACATCACGTACAGACCCAGACCTACAGCGATCATCGGGATGGCGTCGACCAGACCCATAACGATAAAGAACTGTGTACGCAGCAGAGGAATCAGGTCAGGCTGACGAGCAGCGCCTTCCAAGAATTTACCACCCAGGATGCCGATACCGATCGCAGCACCGATTGCCGCTAAACCCATCATCACAGCGGCAGCCATGTACAGCAGATCCATACTCAGGTTTTCCATGACAGTCTCCAGTTTGTTTCAGTTTAAAAGTGCAAGTGTTTTAAGAAAATCAGTGCTCTTCAGACGCCATCGACAGATAGACGATCGTCAGAACCATGAAAATAAAGGCTTGAAGCGTAATGATCAGGATGTGGAAGATAGCCCAAGGCAAGCTCAGGACCCACTGTGACCACCACGGCAACAGGCCGGCAATCAGGATGAAGATCAACTCACCCGCATACATGTTGCCGAACAGTCGCAGACCCAGTGAAACAGGTTTGGACAGCAGGCTGACACCTTCAAGAATCAGGTTGATAGGAATGAATACAGGGTGGTTGAACGGCTGCATGGTCAACTCTTTAACGAACCCGCCAACGCCTTTCATTTTGATGCTATAGAACAGAATCAGGATAAACACGCCCAGCGCCATAGACAGCGTGACGTTCACGTCGGCGGTAGGCACGACGCGCAGTGCAGGCAGACCGAGAACGTGGGTGCCGAGATAAGGCAGGAAGTCAACCGGGATGAGGTCCATCAGGTTCATCAGGAACACCCAGACGAACACGGTCAGTGCCAACGGCGCAATGACCTTGCTCTTGCCGTGGTACATGTCGCGCACGCTGCTGTCGACGAAACCGACCACCAGCTCCACGGCGGTTTGCAGTTTACCCGGCACGCCGCTGGTGGCGTTTTTGGCCACTTTGCGGAAGATCACCAGGAAGAGCGCCCCGAGGACGACGGAGAAAAACATCGAGTCGAGGTTAATCGACCAAAACCCAGTCCCGACCTGAAGCTGCGTCAGGTGGTGACCGATATACTCCTGTGGAGTCAAGACTTCTCCTGCAGACATGATGCCTCTTACCCTTATTTAGTTAAGTTCGGTAACTGTTAATCACGGCCGGTGCCACTATCTGCACCACTAACACCGCTAAATAGGTCAGGCCAAGCGGTATAAACTCCGCCTTGAACACCCCCAGCGCCACGATCAGCAAAACGATGGTGATCACGACCTTTAGCCCCTCGCCGATGGCGAACGACCAGGCAACCCTACCGGGCGCCGGCGTTTGCGCCTGATGGCGCAAGGCAAACAGCATAAACATTGCACTCGGCAACCAGGCGGCGAGACCGCCTGCCAGCGCCGAAGCGCTCCATTCCGGGCTTTTCAGCCAGAAAGCAACGCTGATCAGAACAAAAGTCATTAACTGCAAAAACAGCAGTTTGCGTGCGACTTTCCCGCTGTAAAGGGACACAGACATGACGTTTGTTCTCTCCGTACCCCAGAGGGGGTATGCTGAGTGACGTATACAACTGTTTTTGCTGTCCAGAGTCAAGCAGCAAAAAACGAGCAAATTATACGGGGCATACCAACGAATTCAATCGATAAGTAGCGAAAAGGTGAACAATTATTTAAATTTCCCTATTCCAGCCTATTTTCACAAGAAAACGGTCGGAATAATAGGGCGCATTTAATTGTCTGATTATTCCAGCGTTGCGTTTAGAAACGCGAAGCCGATCACAGTAATGTCCCTTCCTGATTTATAGCCGATGGTCAACCAAACCGTCTTTAGCAATTTGAGCGATCAAAAGATTATATAAATCAAAACATTATCAGTTAACTGTTCAAAAACAATCCGTATACCCGACGAAAACCTTTTATTGACAAGCCACGGGGCAATATTCCAACAGCCAATTAACATTAGCAGCAAACGCCAATCTTTCGCACATGATTGCTAACGTGACTATTTCCAAATGCAATTACTCTATTGTCGCTAATTAGCCGCGTTTTTTGTGTTAATAGAAAGTAAATTAACTAAAAAAAGCGACCAACTAATTAGCCTGCTTATCTTTCTGCCTGGTACTGACTTTAATTCACGCTTGTTTGATCAAAAGCAAACTCAGTTTGCCTTAAGAATCACCAGGTGGCGTTCGCCTTCCAGTTCAGGCACCTGCAGCCGCACGATGGACTCCAGGCTAACGCCCGCCGGCAGCTGCGCCAGCTCTTCATCCGGGCGCACGCCTTTCAACGCGTAAAAACGCCCCTGCCCTTTCGCCGGCAGGTGATGGCACCAGGACAGCATATCCTGCAGCGAAGCGAACGCGCGGCTGATCACGCCGTCGAACGGCGGCTCGGCCGGAAACGCCTCAACGCGGCTCTGCACCGGCTCGATATTGTTCAGGCCCAGCTCATGTTGCACCTGACGCAGGAAACGCACGCGCTTGCCCAGGCTGTCCAGCAGCGTGAAATGCGCATCCGGGCGCACGATCGCCAGCGGAATACCCGGCAAGCCGGGGCCGGTGCCGACATCGATAAAACGCGAGCCCTGCAGATGCGGGTTGACCACGATGCTGTCGAGGATGTGACGCACCAGCATTTGCTGCGGATCGCGCACCGACGTGAGGTTATAAGCCTTGTTCCACTTATCCAACATGCCGACATAGCCCAGCAGCTGCTGTTTCTGCTGATCGGGCAGCTCAATGCCTGCTACCGCGAGCAGCGAGTCTAATTTTTTTTGCACAACGGATCCTTTGGCAGGCGCTGAACGACCAGCTGATGGTTAGCTGGCGCAATGAGGCGCCTATGATAATTCAGGGCGCAAGTGATGTCAGCGGCCGTTTGGCTACGGGATGAGCAAACGGCCGCCTGGATGCGGGATTTACGCGCTGCGGCGCAGCAGTCCCTGCTTTTTCAGCCAGATCAGCAAAATCGAGATCGCCGCCGGCGTAATGCCGGAGATGCGCGAAGCCTGGCCGATGGAGTTCGGTTTGTGATCGTTCAGCTTGGCGATCACCTCGTTCGACAGCCCAGAAACCTGACGGTAGTCGAGATCCAACGGCAGCACGGTGTTCTCGTTGCGCTGTTGTTTTTCGATCTCTTCCTGCTGACGAGCGATGTAGCCTTCGTATTTGACCTGGATCTCGACCTGTTCGGCGGCTTGTACGTCGTCCAGCGGCGGTGCGAAGGCCTCGGTGCCGGTCAACTGCGCGTAATCCATCTCCGGGCGGCGCAGCAGCTCTTCGCCGTTCGCTTCGCGCGACAGCGGCGCTTTCAGCAGCGCATTGACCTGTTCGACGTTCTCGGCGTGCGGGTGCATCCAGATGTCGCGCAGGCGCTGACGTTCGCGTTCGATTCGCTCCAGCTTCTCGCTGTAACGCGCCCAACGCACGTCGTCCACCAGGCCGAGTTCACGGCCTTTTTCCGTCAGGCGGAGATCGGCGTTGTCTTCGCGCAGCATCAGACGATACTCGGCGCGCGAGGTAAACATGCGGTACGGTTCTTTGGTGCCGAGGGTGCTGAGATCGTCCACCAGCACGCCCAGGTAGGCCTGATCGCGACGTGGCGCCCAGCCTTCCTGTTCGTCAGCGAAGCGCCCGGCGTTCAGACCGGCCAACAGTCCCTGCGCAGCGGCTTCTTCATACCCGGTGGTGCCGTTGATCTGGCCGGCGAAGAACAGCCCCTGAATGAATTTGCTTTCCAGCGTCGGCTTCAGATCGCGCGGATCGAAGAAATCGTACTCGATGGCATAACCAGGGCGAATAATACGCGCGTTCTGCATGCCTTCCATCGAACGTACGATCTGCATCTGCACGTCGAACGGCAGGCTGGTGGAAATGCCGTTAGGGTAAATTTCGTTGCTGGTCAGGCCTTCCGGTTCGAGGAAGATCTGGTGCGCGTTGCGATCGGCAAAGCGCATGACCTTGTCTTCGATCGACGGGCAGTAACGTGGGCCGATCCCTTCGATGATCCCGGCATACATCGGGCTGCGATCGAGGTTATTGCGGATCACGTCATGGGTTTTTTCATTGGTATGGGTGATGTAGCACGCCATTTGTTCCGGGTGCTGGCTGGCATCGCCCAGGAACGAGAATACCGGCACCGGCGTATCGCCGTGTTGTGGCGCCAGTACGCTGAAATCGATAGTGCGGGCGTCGATGCGCGGCGGCGTACCGGTTTTCAAGCGGTTGACGCGCAGCGGCAGCTCACGCAAACGCTGCGACAGCGAGATCGAAGGAGGATCCCCGGCGCGGCCGCCGCTGTAATTCTCCAGGCCGATATGGATCTTGCCGTCCAGGAAGGTGCCGACGGTCAATACCACCGCTTTGGCGCGGAATTTCAGGCCCATTTGGGTTACGGCGCCCACTACGCGATCGTTTTCGACGATCAGATCCTCAACCGGCTGTTGGAAGATCATCAGGTTGGGCTGGTTCTCCAACGCGGTGCGGATCGCCTGGCGATACAGTACGCGATCCGCCTGCGCGCGAGTAGCGCGAACGGCAGGGCCTTTGCTGGCGTTTAGTATCCTAAACTGGATGCCGGCATGATCGATCGCCGTGGCCATCAGGCCGCCGAGTGCATCAATTTCCTTAACCAGATGCCCTTTACCAATACCGCCAATCGCCGGGTTACAGGACATCTGTCCCAGCGTATCGATATTGTGTGTCAATAATAAAGTCTGACGTCCCATGCGCGCCGCGGCCATGGCGGCCTCGGTACCTGCATGGCCACCACCGATGATGATGACGTCAAATTGATCTGGATAAAACATGGAACTGCACCTCGCCGTATTGCGAACGATCGTTATTTGCCCTGGGGTGGGGGATTCTACTCAAGTTTAGACGATCGACCAAGCGGTCAGGATCGTCGGTAATTAAAAGAAGATCTTTTTTATTTAAAGATCTCTTTATTAGATCTCTTATTAGGATCGCGATCCTCTGTGGATAAGTAACTATTCACGAAGAAGATCAGCAGATTAAGGAGGATCGTTTGCTGTGAATGATCGGTGATCCCGACGCAGATAAGCTGGGATCTAAAAGGCTTGTTATGCACAGGACAAAAAGCGACCTACGGTTGTTATTTGGATAACTACGGCTTTTACCCTGCTTTTAAGCTTAGTTATCCACAATCGTTCGCGCGATCTTTAGACAAACTAGAGTAAATTAATCCAGTTTTTTACCCATTCCTCGGCCGGATCCTCGGGAATTTCATGCTCGGTCACGTCGATCTCGAGACGATCGCCGATCCTTTTCGCGCCTCTGGCGATCAGCAGATCGTCGATCTGTTTGATCGCGCCGCAGAAGATGTCGTATTCCGAACTGCCTAAACCGACGGCGCCGAACTGCACCTCGGAAAGATCCGGCTGTTGTTCGGCGATCTGCTCCAGCAGCGGCTGAAGGTTATCCGGCAGTTCGCCGGCGCCGTGCGTGGAAGAGACCACCAGCCAGCGGCCGGTCAACGGCAGTTCATCCAGTTCAGGGCCGTGCAGCATCTCGGTAGAGAAACCCGCGTCTTCCAGCTTTTCAGCCAAATGTTCAGCCACGTATTCGGCGCTGCCAAGCGTACTGCCACTGATCAGAGTAATGTCTGCCATGAACCAACGATCCCAACCTTCTCACTCAAAGTGGCTGCATTGTACGCTGTGAATCGGCTGGGATCTACCTGTGGATAATGTGGGTATGCAATTTGGCGGGTTACGGCACGATGGTGCGCATAATGGGGTTCTGCAGCGAGATCAGCGTTTCGGTAGACTGGATCTCGTCGATGGTCTGGATCTTGTTGATAAGTACCTGCTGCAGTGCGTCGATCGATCGGCACATCACCTTGATAAAGACGCTGTAGTGGCCGGTGGTGTAATAGGCTTCCACCACTTCCTCCAGGCTTTCCAGCTTCTTCAGCGCCGAAGGGTAGTCCTTGGCGCTCTTTAATATGATACCGATAAAGCAGCACACATCGTAGCCCAGCTGTTTGGGGCTGACGTCGATGCGCGCGCCGGTGATGATCCCGGCCTGTTTCATCTTCTCTACCCGTACATGAATGGTGCCGGGGCTGACGGCGAAGTTTTTCGCCAGTTCGGCGTACGGCGTGCGCGCGTTGTCCATCAGAGCGTTGAGGATGCCGCGATCGAGATTATCGATCTGATAAATTTCCGCCATTTAATTCCCCATTAATTAACGATTGTTGAATTCTGTCCGGATAAAAATGAACGATTAAAAGTGAAAAGGCAATATTGATTAATGGATATTGAATTGGTGTGTCGTTTTGTTGCTTAATCGATGGCAACAGAGACAGGTTTATAAGAGATACGGCAATGAAAAAACAGTTTATCCAAAAACAACAACAAATCAGCCAGGTCAAATCCTTCTTCTCCCGCCAGCTGGAGCAACAGCTTGGCCTGATCGAAGTACAGGCGCCGATCCTCAGTCGTCTGGGCGACGGCACGCAGGATAACCTCTCCGGCAGCGAGAAAGCGGTGCAGGTTAAGGTGAAAACCCTGCCGGACGCCACCTTCGAAGTGGTGCATTCACTGGCGAAATGGAAACGCAAAACCCTGGGCAGCTACGATTTCGGCGCCGGCGAAGGCCTGTACACCCATATGAAGGCGCTGCGCCCGGATGAAGATCGCCTGACGCCTATCCACTCGGTGTACGTCGATCAGTGGGACTGGGAACGGGTGATGGGCGACGGAGAGCGCAGCCTGGACTACCTGAAAAGCACCGTGCGCAGCATTTACGCCGCCATCAAGGCGACGGAGGCGGAAGTCAGCCGCGAGCATGGTCTGACCCCGTTCCTGCCGGAACAGATCCACTTTGTGCACAGCGAAACCCTGCTGCAGCGTTACCCGGATCTGGACGCCAAAGGGCGCGAGCGGGCGATCGCCAAAGAGCTGGGCGCAGTGTTCCTGATCGGCATCGGCGGCAAGCTGTCGCACGGCAAATCGCACGATGTGCGGGCACCGGATTATGATGATTGGACCACCCCGGCGGCGGATGGCCTGGCGGGCCTGAACGGCGATATCGTGGTGTGGAACCCGGTGCTGCAGGACGCTTTCGAGCTGTCCTCTATGGGCATCCGCGTCGACGCCGCCGCGCTGAAACGTCAGCTGGCGCTGACCGGCGATGAAGAGCGCATGAAGCTGGAGTGGCACCAGTCGCTGCTGCGCGGCGATATGCCGCAGACCATCGGCGGCGGCATCGGTCAGTCGCGCTTGGTGATGCTGCTGCTGCAACTGTCGCATATCGGCCAGGTGCAGTGCGGCGTGTGGTCGCCGGAAGTGCGCGGGGCGGTCGAAGGCCTGCTCTGATCCCGCCTAGCGCCGCCAGCGGCGCATCAAACGGCTTTTCAGCCCGGTATCGAAGCGCCAGATATGATCGAAGATGCGCATGATGCCGGGTTTGCCGTAGGCGGACATCGCCACCGCATGGAAACGCTGCTGGTGGCTTTGCTGCTGCTGTTTCACCTTCTTTATTACCTCCTCCGGCAACCGCTGAGCGATAAAATCGGAAATGATCACCGCATCGGCGTCGAACCAGCCGCTCTCCGCCATTTTGGTGACGGTGGCGTTCAGGCAGGCCGCCAGATCGGTGCCGCCGCGAAACTGCTGGCCGAGAAAGCGCACCGCCTGTTCGATGCCGCTGGCGGCGGTGAGCTCGTAATGCACGATCTGGTTGGCGAACAGCATGATGTAGCAACGGCGGTTGTCCGCCAGCGCAATGCGCAGCAGCGCCAGGCAGAACGCCTTGGCGCACTGTTCGTTGAAGCCGCCCATCGATCCTGAGGTGTCCACGCAGACGATAAACGGCCCGCGCGGCTGTTGATCCTGCTGTTGGTGGGTGACCTGGCGGATCAGGATCTGCTCCTGCCAGACGTCGCCCTGTAGGCGGTAGCTCAGCAGCCGCTTTTCCAGCAGGCGGCGATAAAACTCGAACTCCAGCTCTTCAATGCCCAGCGTCGCCAACTCCGGCGGCAGCAAGCGCAGGATGTCGTCGCTCTGATGAATGCCGCTCACTTCTTCCGGTAGCGTGGCCGGGACCTGCACCATCACCCTGAACGGCTCCGGCTGCGCGTCCTGTTGCTGCACCGCCTTGGCCTGATAGCTGCGGCCCAACTGCTGCGCCAGCTTTTTCAGCTCCGGCTGCTGCTGCAAAAAGTTGCCGTACTCCACCAGCCGCTGGTAATCGCCGCGCTGTAGCTGGCCTTTGCTCATGTCCCACAGCCTGCCGGCGGCGGTGTCGTTTTCCGACAGCAGCGGCTCCAGCGCGCCGCTCAGCGCCAGTCGCTCCTGCAATTCCGCCATCAGTTGCTCGCGCTCCTGTTCCAGCAGCTGATGGTGCAGCATGGTGGCCTGCAGCGTCAGGCTGATGCGCCAGCGCTGCAGGAACAGGGTTTGGAAGCTGTCGTCCAGCGGATGATTGGGCAGATCGGCGGCGTCCACCAGCGCGCGCGCCTGTTCATAAAACGGCGAGACCAGCTGGCGCAGCAGCTCCATCGTGTCGTTGAGGTTGTGATAGAACTGGGTGTTGTTCTCCAGCTGGCACTGTTGGTAGCGGTAAAATTCCTGCGCCAGCGCCGGCGGCACCATGGCTTCCTGCAGACGCTCCTTGAGCTGCAGTTTCCAGCGTGGCAGATCGCGATCCAGCGCCCGGCGAAGGGCCGGAAACTTTTTAAAGAACACCGACAGCTGCGGCGCCGCCAGCATGCCGACGATCATCTCCTCGATCATTTCGCCTTCGGCGATCGCCAGCAGCAGATCGAGCGTCTCCAGACTGAGCATGGTTACTGGCCGCGCATTTGCTGCAGTTGCTGTTTAACCTGCTCCGCCACCTGCAGCAGACTGGCTTCGATCTTGGCCAGGCCGGCGACGGGCGTGAACAGACAGGGCTGATGTTGGCTGAAGGCGCGGCGCTGCTCCGCCAGGCGTTGGGCCAACGCGTCCATTTCGTCCAGCAGCGCCTGCGGCGTGGCGGTGGCCTGTTTGCCCGGCAGCGCCAGCAGCGAAGGCTGGCGGCTGACGTCCAGCACCGTCAGGTGCAGTTGGTCGTCGACCTCCAAATCGATCGGCTGCGCGAAGCCGATGCCGTTCAGCTTGGCGCGCACGTCGCCGCCTTTTTGCAGCCAGTTGTCCAGCACGCTGCTTTCGATGCTCAGATGGTTGACCTGAATGTCATGCAGCTGCAGCGGCTTTTGCAGCAACAGGGTGAGGGTGCCGCCGGCGAACGGCGTGGCCGGCGCGTATTGCGGTTTGCGGCTGAACATGCCGCCCTTTTTCACCAGGCTGATGGCCTGCCGGTCGCTTTGTTGCTGCTGATCCTGCAGCCAGCGGGTGTGGATTTGTTGCAGTTGGATCAGCATCGAGTGTTGCTGGTAGGCCGATTCGGTCAGCAGCTGATCGATCTGCTGTTGCAGCAGCTTCAGCGAGGTGAGATCGTGCCACAGGCAGTCTTTCAGCAGCATCAGGTCGAGCGGGGCGATGGCGTCGCGCCCGCTGAAGAAGGCGCAGGCCTGCAGCAGGCGCAGGGCCTTTTTCCAGCGTCGGTCAGAGACGTACGGCGCCTGTTCCAGCGCGTCCAGCCGCTGGCGCAACTGGAAAATCAGCTCAAAGCAGGCTTCCGGCAGCGCCACCTTATCGATCTGCGGCTGCCACTGCAGAAACTCTTCGTCGCTGACGCTCAGCGCCGCCGGCACCGGGTTTTGACTTTCGCTCTGGCGGTTGACCAGCAGCGAGCGGAAATTCTGCTTATCCTGCACCTTATCCAGCCACAGGCGGATCAGCATGCGGTCATATAAGGCTTCGAGGCTGTTGTCCGCTTCGGGCAGTTCGTTGGAGGCGGTGACCAGCAGGCGCAGCGGGATCGGTTCTTCGCTGTTGCCGTTGCGAAAGCGCCGTTCGTTGATCGCCGTCAGCAGGGTGTTGAGGATCGCCGGGCCGGCCTTCCAGATCTCGTCCAGAAACACGATCTCCGCTTCCGGCAGGTAGCCGGCGGTCAGACGCTGATAGCGCCCCTCATCTTTCAGCGCCTGAATGGAGAGCGGGCCGAAGACCTCTTCCGGCGTGGAAAAGCGCGTCATCAGGTATTCAAAGGAGCGGGCGTTGCGGAAGGCAAACTTCAGCCGGCGCGCGATCAGGCTCTTGGCGATGCCGGGCGGGCCGAGCAGGAATACGCTTTCGCCGCTCAACGCCGCCAGCAGGCACAGGCGAATCGCTTCTTGCCGCTCATAAAGACCGCTCTCCAGCGCGCTGCTGAGGCGGGAAATTCGTTCTGCCAGAAGGGATGATGGCGTCATATAATTGTCGCATTGTCCGAGAGTTAGCCAATCTTGGTCGATAATCCGATGATAAACCACCATTATTTTTAGTGGTATAGCTTGTTGATTAGTAATATTTTTCTAAGTTGAGCCGGATATCCGGTTCACATTTTGTTTATTTTTCGGCTCTGATATAAGGGTAGGCAAGCCGTATAAATGGTGCATACTGTGCGGCTTTCTGGTGGGCGTGACGGATCTTTGAGCCCGTATTTTGCCTGATGCGGATGCATCGCTAACGGATGTTCTGATAAAGAAACGAATTATGAGCGCAGAGCATAAGCAGTCCTTATCGGCGGTAACCCTGGCGGCCATCGGCGTGGTCTACGGTGATATCGGCACCAGCCCTCTCTATACGTTGAGAGAGTGTTTCTCCGGCCATTACGGCTTCGATGTTCGTCCAGACGTGGTTTTCGGCTTCCTGTCGCTGATTTTCTGGATGCTGATCGTGATCGTTTCCCTCAAATATCTCACCTACGTGATGCGCGCGGACAACGCCGGCGAGGGCGGCATTCTGACGCTGATGTCGCTGGCCGGGCGCAATACCTCGGCGCGCACCACCGCGGTGCTGGTGATACTGGGCCTGATCGGCGGCAGCTTCTTCTATGGCGAGGTGGTGATCACCCCGGCGATCTCGGTGATGTCGGCGATAGAGGGGTTGGAAATCGCCGCGCCTGCGCTCGATGCCTATATCGTGCCGCTCTCGATTCTGGTGCTGACCCTGCTGTTCGTTATCCAAAAACACGGCACCGGCAGCGTCGGCAAGCTGTTCGCCCCGGTAATGCTGTTGTGGTTCATCGTGTTGGCGGTACTGGGCGCGCGCAGCATCATTTCGAACCCGGAAGTGCTGCAGGCGCTGAATCCCAAATGGGCGCTCAACTTCTTTATGGAATATAAGAAGGTGTCGTTCTTCGCGCTGGGGGCGGTGGTGCTGTCGATCACCGGCGTCGAGGCGCTGTATGCCGATATGGGGCACTTCGGTAAGTTCCCGATCCGCCTGGCCTGGTTCACCGTGGTGCTGCCTTCGCTGGTGCTCAACTACTTCGGCCAGGGCGCGCTGCTGCTGAAAAACCCTGAGGCGATCAAAAACCCGTTCTTCCTGCTGGCACCCGACTGGGCGCTGATCCCGCTGCTGATTCTGGCGACCCTGGCGACGGTTATCGCTTCGCAGGCGGTGATTTCCGGCGTATTCTCGCTGACCCGCCAGGCGGTGCGCCTGGGCTATCTGTCGCCGATGCGCATTATTCACACCTCGGAAATGGAATCCGGCCAGATCTACATTCCAGTGATCAACTGGACACTGTACATCTCGGTGGTGCTGGTGATTGTCGGTTTCGAACACTCCAGCAACCTGGCGGCGGCGTACGGCATCGCCGTCACCGGCACCATGGTGCTGACCAGCATTCTGGTCACCTCGGTGGCGATCAACAACTGGCACTGGAATCGCTTCCTGGCGCTCGGCATCGCTGCCATCTTGCTGATCATCGACGTGCCGATGTTCTCCGCCAACGCCCTGAAGCTGTTCTCCGGCGGCTGGTTGCCGCTGACCTTGGCGCTGGTGATGTTTATCATTATGACCACCTGGAAGAGCGAGCGCTTCCGCCTGCTGCGCCGCCTGCATGAACACGGCAACTCGCTGGAGGCGATGATCGCCTCGCTGGAGAAATCGCCGCCGGTGCGGGTGCCGGGTACCGCGGTGTTCCTGTCGCGCGCCACTAACGTCATTCCTTTTGCGCTGCTGCACAACCTGAAGCACAACAAGGTGCTGCATGAGCGCGTGGTGCTGCTGACGCTGCGCACCGAGGATGCGCCTTACGTGCACAATGTGCGCCGGGTGACCATCGAACAGCTGTCGCCGACCTTCTGGCGGGTAGTGGCCAGCTACGGCTGGCGGGAAACGCCGAACGTCGAGGAGGTATTCCACCGCTGCGGGCTGGAAGGGTTGCCGTGCCGCATGTCGGAGACCTCGTTCTTCATGTCCCATGAATCGCTGATCCTCACCAAGCGGCCGTGGTACCTCTACCTGCGCGGCAAGCTGTTCGTCGCCCTGAGCCGAAACGCGCTGCGCGCGCCGGATCAGTTTGAGATCCCGCCGAACCGGGTCATCGAGCTCGGCACACAGGTCGAGATCTAACCCGCCTGACAGGGGCTCAGCATGGCTGAGCCCCTTTTGTTTGCGCATTGTCCGTGCGTGAACGAAACGTTTCGATAGCGATCACACTTCTGCATTGTCCCGGTTGCCTTCCCCTGCCGTTTTTTTAAACTCCCCCAGAGAGCGAAACGTTTCGCTAGCGGAGTGAGAAGATGAAAAAAGGCGTATTACTGAATTCCGACGTGTCTGCCGTGATTGCCCGGCTGGGGCATACCGACCAGCTCACCCTGTGCGACGCGGGCCTGCCGATACCGGCGGCGACGCAGCGCATCGATCTGGCGCTGACGCAGGGCGTGCCGACCTTCATGCAGGTGTTCGCGGCGGTCACGCAAGAGATGCAGGTAGAAAGCGCCATCCTGGCGGAAGAGATCGTGAAACAGAATCCGTCGCTCCACGAGGCACTGTTGGCTGAACTGACCGCACTGGGCCAACGCCAGGGCAATACCATCAGCGTGCGTTATATCAGCCATCAGGCGTTTAAAGCGCAAACCGAGCACAGCCGGGCGGTGATCCGCAGCGGGGAGTGTTCGCCTTACGCGAACCTGATCCTGTGCGCCGGCGTAACTTTCTGAGGCGTTTATGCAACCTTTACTGCAACTGAAAGGGATTGATAAAGCCTTTCCCGGCGTGAAGGCGCTTTCCGGCGCCGCCCTCAGCGTTTATCCCGGCAAGGTGATGGCGCTGGTGGGGGAAAACGGCGCCGGGAAGTCCACCATGATGAAAGTGCTGACCGGCATCTATCAGAAAGACGCCGGCAGCCAGTATTTTCTCGGTAACGAGGTGGCGTTCAACGGGCCTAAAGATTCGCAGGAAGCGGGCATCGGCATTATCCATCAGGAGCTGAACCTGATCCCGCAGCTGACGATTGCGGAAAACATCTTCCTCGGCCGCGAGTTCGTCAACCGTTTCGGCCGCATTGACTGGAAGCGTATGTACGCCGAGGCCGATCGCTTGCTGGCGCGCCTCAACCTGCGCTACAGCAGCCACCGGCTGGTGGGCGAGCTGTCGATCGGCGATCAGCAGATGGTGGAGATCGCCAAGGTGCTGAGCTTCGAATCGAAAGTGATCATCATGGACGAACCGACCGACGCGCTGACCGACACCGAAACCGCCTCGCTGTTCAAAGTGATCAACGAGCTGAAGGCCGAAGGGCGCGGCATCGTTTATATCTCGCACCGCCTGAAAGAGATTTTTGAAATCTGCGACGACGTGACCGTGTTCCGCGACGGGCAGTTTATCGCCGAGCGGCCGGTGAGCGAGCTGCAGGAAGATTCGCTGATTGAGATGATGGTCGGCCGCAAGCTGGAAGAACAATACCCGCGCCTTGATTTGCCGCGCGGGGAAAAACGGCTGGAAGTCAGCCACCTTTCCGGCCCCGGCGTTGAGGACGTCAGTTTTACGCTGTATCGCGGCGAGATCCTCGGCGTGGCCGGGCTGATGGGCGCCGGGCGCACCGAACTGATGAAGATCCTGTACGGCGCCGCGCCGCGCAAGGCCGGCACCGTCAGCCTGGATGGCCGCGAGGTGGTCACCCATTCGCCGCAGGACGGGTTGGCGAACGGCATCGTCTATATCTCGGAAGACCGCAAGCGCGACGGCCTGGTGCTGGGCATGTCGGTGAAGGAAAACATGTCGCTGACCGCGCTGCGCTACTTCAGCCGCGCCGACGGCAGCCTGAAACAGGCCGACGAGCGGCAGGCGGTGGGGGATTTCATCCGGCTGTTCAATATCAAAACGCCGTCGATGGAGCAGCCGATCGGTCTGCTTTCCGGCGGCAATCAGCAAAAAGTGGCGATCGCCCGCGGCCTGATGACCCGGCCGAAGGTGCTGATCCTCGATGAGCCGACGCGCGGCGTCGACGTCGGCGCCAAAAAAGAGATCTATCAGTTAATCAACCAGTTCAAGCAGGAAGGGCTGAGCATCATTCTGGTGTCTTCGGAGATGCCGGAGGTGATGGGCATGAGCGATCGCATTCTGGTGATGCACGAAGGGCATCTCAGCGGCGAGTTCCCGATTGAACAGGCCACCCAGGAAGCGTTGATGGCGGCAGCCGTCGGCAAGCAATACGGCGTAAAGCAGGAGTAATCAGATATGAGTTCCCAGACTATCGCAGCCAAGCGCTGGTTCAGTAAAGAGTGGCTGTTAGAGCAGAAGTCGTTGATTGCGCTGCTGGTGCTGATCGCCGTGGTCTCTTCCATGAGCCCGAACTTTTTCACTCTGAACAATCTGTTCAATATTCTGCAGCAAACCTCGGTGAACGCCATCATGGCGGTGGGGATGACGCTGGTGATCCTTACGTCCGGCATCGATCTGTCGGTGGGATCGCTGCTGGCGTTGACCGGCGCGGTGGCGGCGTCGATCGTCGGCTTTGAGGTCAACGCGCTGGTGGCGGTGGCGGCGGCATTGGCGCTGGGCGCCGCGGTTGGCGCCTGCACCGGGGTGATCGTCGCCAAAGGCAAAGTGCAGGCCTTTATCGCCACGCTGGTGATGATGCTGCTGCTGCGCGGCGTCACCATGGTGTACACCAACGGCAGCCCGGTCAACACCGGTTTCACCGACGTGGCCGACACCTTCGGCTGGTTCGGCATCGGCCGCCCGCTGGGCGTGCCTACGCCGATCTGGATCATGGCAATCGTGTTCATCGCCGCCTGGTATATGCTGCACCACACGCGCCTGGGCCGCTATATTTATGCCCTGGGCGGCAATGAAGCGGCAACCCGCCTGTCCGGCATCAGCGTCGATAAGGTGAAGATTATCGTCTACTCGCTGTGCGGCCTGCTGGCGGCGCTGGCCGGGGTGATCGAAGTGGCGCGCCTGTCGTCGGCGCAGCCGACCGCCGGCACCGGCTATGAGCTGGACGCCATCGCCGCCGTGGTGCTGGGCGGCACCAGCCTGGCCGGCGGCAAGGGCCGCATCGTCGGCACGCTGATCGGGGCGCTGATCCTCGGCTTCCTGAACAACGGCCTGAATTTACTGGGTGTTTCTTCCTACTACCAAATGATCGTGAAGGCAGTGGTGATACTGCTGGCGGTTCTGGTAGATAACAAAAGCAACAAGTAACCTCCCCCTACAGGAATCACGATGATGAAAATGAAAAAACTGGCAACCTTAGCCTCCGCCATCGCGCTGAGCGCCACCCTGAGCGCCAATGCCATGGCCAAAGACACCATCGCGCTGGTGGTGTCCACCCTCAACAACCCGTTCTTCGTCTCAATGAAGGATGGCGCGCAGCAAGAGGCCAACAAGCTGGGCTACAACCTGGTGGTGCTGGATTCCCAGAACAACCCGGCGAAAGAGCTGGCCAACGTGCAGGATCTGATGGTGCGCGCGCCCAAGCTGCTGCTGATCAACCCGACCGACTCCGATGCGGTGGGCAACGCCATCAAGATGGCCAACCAGGCTAAGATCCCGGTCATTACGCTGGACCGCGTGGCGAGCAAGGGTGAGGTGGTGAGCCACATCGCTTCGGACAACCGCGTGGGCGGCAAAATGGCCGGCGACTTCATCGCCAAGAAGGTGGGCGCCGATGCCAAGGTGATTCAGCTGGAAGGCATCGCCGGCACTTCCGCCGCGCGTGAACGCGGTGAAGGCTTCAAGCAGTCGCTGGATCAGAATAAATTCAAACTGTTGGCCAGCCAGCCGGCCGATTTCGATCGCACCAAGGGCCTGAACGTGATGCAGAACCTGCTGACCGCGCACCCGGACGTGCAGGCGGTGTTCGCCCAGAACGATGAAATGGCGCTGGGTGCGCTGCGCGCGCTGCAAACCGCCGGTAAAACCGACGTGATCGTGGTAGGCTTCGACGGCACCGCCGACGGCGTGAAAGCGGTTGAAGGCGGCAAGCTGGCGGCGACCGTGGCGCAGCGTCCCGATCAGATCGGCGTGATCGGTGTGGAAACCGCCGATAAAGTGCTGAAAGGCGAAAAAGTGCCGGCGACCATCCCGGTCGATTTGAAACTGGTCACTAAATAAGTCATACCAGCGCCATCGGAACGGGGCGTTTACGATGGCGCGCAATTCAGGAATCAATGCGATGGAAACAGGTAAGCTGGTGGTTCTTGGCAGCATCAATGCCGACCATATCCTCAATATTGAACACTTCCCCCACCCGGGCGAAACGGTGATCGGGAAACAGTATAAGGTGGCGTTTGGCGGCAAGGGCGCGAATCAGGCGGTGGCGGCCGGGCGCAGCGGGGCGGAGATCGCCTTTATCGCCTGCGTGGGCGCCGACGACATTGGCGAACGTGTCCGCCGGCAGCTGGCGAGCGATCGCATTGATACCCAACCGATTGAAGCCATCGCCGACAGCACCACCGGCGTGGCGCTGATCTTCGTCAACGCCGAAGGCGAGAACGTGATCGGCATCGATGCCGGCGCCAACGCGGCGGTGACGCCGGATTACCTGGCACGCTACCAACAAAAAGTGATCGATGCCGACGCTTTGCTGATGCAGCTGGAGTCGCCGCTGGAGACGGTGATCGCCGCCGCCCGCCTGGCGAAGCAGCATCACACGCAGGTGATCCTCAACCCGGCCCCGGCGCGTGAGCTGCCGGACGAGCTGCTGGGCATGATCGATATGATCACCCCGAATGAAACCGAAGCCCAGCGCCTGACCGGCATCGCCGTGGACAACGACGCCGATGCGGCGCGCGCGGCGCAGGCGCTGCACGACAAGGGCATCGCGACGGTGATCATCACCCTCGGCAGCCGCGGCGTGTGGCTGAGCGAAAACGGCAACGGCAAACGGGTGCCCGGCTTCAAGGTGCAAGCGGTGGATACTATCGCCGCCGGCGATACCTTTAACGGTGCGCTGGTCACTGCCCTGTTGGAAGGCAAGGCCATGGCCGACGCGGTGCGTTTCGCCCATGCGGCGGCGGCGATCGCCGTGACCCGCCCTGGCGCGCAGCCTTCGGTGCCGTGGCGTGAAGATATCGACGCCTTCTTGCAGCAGCAGGGGTGATCCTTTGGCCACCATGAAAGATGTCGCCCGCCTGGCGGGCGTTTCAACCTCTACCGTTTCGCATGTGGTCAACAACAATCGCTTTGTCAGCGACAGCGTGCGCGACAAGGTCATGGCGGCCGTAGAACAGCTGAACTATGCGCCTTCCGCGCTGGCGCGCAGCCTGAAGCTCAATCAGACGCGCACCATCGGCATGCTGGTGACCGCCAGCAACAACCCGTTTTATGCCGAAGTGGTGCGCGGCGTGGAGCGCAGCTGCTATGAACGCGGCTACAGTTTAATCCTGTGCAATACCGAAGAAGACGCCGCGCGCATGAACCGCAGCATGGAGACGCTGCTGCAAAAGCGCGTCGACGGTTTGCTGCTGATGTGCACCGAAAACCACCGGCCATCGCAAGATGCCCTGAGCCGCTACCCGTCATTGCCGATCGTGATGATGGACTGGGCGCCGTTCGAGGGCGCCAACGACATTATTCAGGATAACTCGCTGCTGGGCGGCGAGATGGCGACCGATCATCTGATCGCCCGCGGCTACCGCAAGATCGCCTGCATCGCCGGCCCGCAGGATAAAACCACCGCCCGTCACCGGCTGGAAGGCTATCGCAACGCGATGCGGCGCGCCGGATTGCCGGTTCCGCCAGGGTATGAAGTGCATTGCGATTTTGAGTTTGAGGGCGGCGTGAACGCCATGCGCCAACTGCTGGCGCTGGACGAGCCGCCGCATGCGGTGTTCGCCGGCAACGACGCTGTGGCGGTGGGCGTTTATCAGGCGCTGTATCAGGCCGGGCTCTCCGTGCCGCAGGATATGGCGGTGATGGGCTACGATGACATTGAGCTGGCGCGCTATCTGGCGCCGCCGCTGAGCACCATTCATCAGCCGAAGGATTCGCTGGGCGAACTGGCGATCGATGCTCTGATCAATCGCCTGCAAAACCCGGAGCGCGCCCCCCAGGTGCTGGTGCTGACGCCCGAGCTGGTGGAACGCGCCTCGGTGGGCCGCCGTTAACTCGCCGCCTTCGCTTCTTTCTTGCTTTCCTGGCCGCTGATCAAATTGCGGCCATCCTTCCTTCTCAGCAACATAAACACCAGCGCCGACGCTACGGTGACGATCCCCATGGTGATAAAGGTGTAATGGAAGTGGTCGATCATGGTGCCTAACGACAGAGATTCGTAAAAACGCAGCACCGCCGCGCTGATCGCAACGCCGAAGCTGATGGACAGCTGCTGGGTGACCGCCAGGACGCTGTTGCCGGCGCTGGCGTTGGCGTCGTTCAAATCCGCCAGGCTGATGGTGTTCATGGCGGTGAACTGGGTGGACATCGCCATACCCAGCACGAACAGCGGCAGGATCATCAGCCACAGCGGCATGCCCGGGCTTTGCAGGGCGAACTGGGCGATCAGCACCCCGATGATGACGGCGATGCCGACCAGCGTTTTTCGGTAGCCGAACCAGCGCAGCACCTGAGTGACGGTGGATTTCGCCATCAGCGAACCGATGGCGGTCGGTGCCATCATGCAGCCGGCGACGATCGCCGTATAGCCGAATCCCACCTGTAGCATGAGCGGCATTAAAAACGGCACGCAGCCGGTGCCCAGCCTGGAGGCGACGTTGCCGGCGATGCCGACCGAGAAAGTGCGGGTTTTGAACAGGTCGAGACCGATCAGCGGCTGAGGATGACGGCGGGCGTGCGCGATGTAGCCGAACAACATCACGAAGCCGCTGAGCAGAATGCCCAGCGAAACGTAGCTCGCCAGTACCCGCTCGCCAAACAGTTCCAGCCCGGTAGAGATCAGCACCAGGCTCAGGCCGAACAGCATAAAGCCAAGGAAGTCGAAGCGGCGCTTGGGCGTGGTGAAGTCCGGCATGTATTTACGCGCATAGAAGATGCCGAGCAGGCCGATAGGGATATTGATCAGGAAAATCCAGTGCCAGGTGGCGTAGGTGACCAGCCAGCCGCCCAGCAGCGGCCCCAGAATCGGCCCGACCAGGCCGGGCATGGTGACGAAGTTCAGCACCGGCAGCAGTTCGCTGCGCGGGTAGGCTCGCAGCAGTGCCAATCGCGCGACCGGCATCATCATCGCGCCGCCGATGCCCTGCAGCACGCGAGAGGCGACCAGCGCGCTCAGCGTAGGGGACAGAGCGCATAGCAGCGAGCCGAGGGTGAATAACGTGACGGCGAAGATGAACACGCGCCGGGTGCCGAAGCGGTCCGCCAGCCAGCCGCTGACCGGGATCAGCATCGCCACCGTCAGCGTGTAGCTGATGACGGCCGATTGCATCGCCAGCGGCGAACGCCCCAGACTTTGGGCGATCGCCGGCAGCGCGGTATTGAGGATAGTGGCGTCCAGCGCCTGCATAAAGAACGCCATTGCGGCGATCCACGGAAGTCCTGCCATACTGCGCGCGGATTGGGTCATGGTCGGTCCTGGTTAAATGGTCGTCTGTCCCTCGTCTCTTTCTTCTATATATAAGCGGGGAGCGTGTCTAGTCTTTCTCTTTCAGCAGTATCTGGCAGGCGACGAGGGCACCGGCGCTGTCTCCGGCGAGTATCGCATCGACGATAGCCTGATGATGGCGCAGCTTGATCACTTCATTGCCGGTGATGGCGCGGAAGTAGCTTTGGTACACAGAACTGAACAGGTTGGCGAACGAGGTCAGGAACGGGTTGCCGCTGGCTTCGTAGATGAGCTGGTGGAATTGGGTATCGACCTGGATCCAACGCTCGCGATCAAACTGGGTATGCAGCGCGCGCATTTCCGCCATCAGCTCCGCCAGCAGCTTGGTTTGCTGCGGGCTGGCGTGGTTTGCCGCCAACGCGCAGGCCTGCGGCTCCAGCGAGGTACGCAGGATAAGGAAGTGTTGCATCACCTGATCGAAGTTTTCCCGCGTCATCCACCAGGTCAGTAAATCCTGATCGAGGAAATTCCATTGGCTCTGCGGCATCACGCGGGTGCCGATGCGCGGGCGCGGTAGCAGCATGCCTTTGGCGGCTAACATCTTTACCGCTTCGCGTACTGCGGTGCGGCTGACGCCGAATTGCTCGCCCAGTTCCATTTCACCGGGCAGGATGCTGCCGGCCTGATAATCGCCCGCCAGAATTTGTTGGCCAAGTTTCTCTGCAAGCAGATAAGAAAGATTGCGTTGGGCGGCCTGTTGTTGTGCATTTAACGGCATGGCTGCGGGTCCTTACTGACATCGTTATTTCTATTTTACTCCAGTGATCGCCAGCTTTTATGGCTGTTTGCCTGAAAAAGTGACATAAATTCGTCGCTTTTTCGTCCTTTTGTTGAAAAAAAGCGCGCTTGAAAAGTTTTTTGCATTTAGGGGTTGCGGCCTGCCGAGAACTCCCTATAATGCGCCTCCACTGACCGGGAACAACGACTGACAAGCCGCCGGGTCAGCGAGAAGACAGCGAAA
>NZ_JBJNLB010000006.1:0-288847 GCF_052169275.1 Serratia sp. CY27727
ACCGCGGCGGCTACGTGCTGAAAGACTGCGCGGGCACGCCGGACGTCATCCTGATTGCCACCGGCTCCGAAGTGGGCATCACGGTGGAAGCGGCGGACAAGCTGACCGCGGCGGGCCGCCAGGTGCGCGTGGTGTCGATGCCGTCGACCGACGCGTTCGACAAGCAGGATGCGGCGTACCGCGAGTCGGTACTGCCGGCGGCGGTAACGGCGCGCGTGGCGGTGGAAGCGGGTATCGCGGACTACTGGTACAAGTACGTGGGGCTGAACGGCGCTATCGTGGGCATGACCACCTTCGGTGAGTCGGCACCGGCGGAGCAGCTGTTCGCCGAGTTCGGCTTCACCGTGGACAACGTGGTGGCCAAGGCGCAGGCGCTGCTGAAGTAAGCGGCCTGGCGCCAGCCGATAAGAAAGCCGGTCATCGTGACCGGCTTTTTTTATGCCATCACCCGATGAATCTGCAAATACTGCAGCAGCATGATGGTTTTGCCGTCTTTAATGCGGCCGTCGGCGATCATCGCCACCGCTTCGCTGAACGGCAGTTCGATCACTTCAATATCTTCATCTTCAATGCCGCCACCGGCCGCACGCCGCTCATCGTCATGGTATTCGGCGATAAAGAAGTGCACGATCTCGGTCACACCGCCCGGCGACATGTAGGCTTCGAAGATTTTCTTGACCTCGCCCACCTGAAAACCGGTCTCTTCCACCGCTTCGCGGCGCGCGCACTGCTCCGGAGAATCGGCGTCCAGCAGGCCGGCGCAGGCCTCGAGCAGCATGCCGCTCTCGTTGCCGTTGACATAGGTCGGCATGCGGAACTGGTTGGTCAGCACCACCGTGCCCTTGGCGCGGTTGTACAGCAAAATGGTGGCGCCGTTGCCGCGATCGTAGACCTCGCGCATCTGTTGCACCGAACCGCCGTTTTTGCGTTTCAGATCGAACGTGTACTTATGCAGCACATACCAGTTGTCCGACAACAGCTCTTTCTTCACATTCTCAATTTTCGACGACATGACCCTTTTTCCTTGAGTTGCAACCTGAAGATCATACCGCGATTACGCCGCGCCGCGGCAGACGATTTGCAACAAAAATCACACCGTACCCCGCCGGACAAGCCGGGACTTAACATTGCTTAAAATAATGGAAAATAAGTCGCGCTCAGGCGCATGACATTGCATAAAACCCAGTGCGATTCGCCCCCCAAAGGCAAATCTTCAGAGAAAACCGGCCCGCCGCTGAACATCGGCGGGCATTTCGCTATTCATTTGATTACACAACGACAATTGTTCCCGTTTTGTTGACAACTTGATACAAATCGCGGTGCAATTTAGTTGCAAAAGTTATAGTTTTGCTTTCGAATGAAACTGGCGAAGCGCCTCACCTGAGAGAAAAGGATTCCGTGATTGCTTGTTAAACGTTCCGTGACCGGCAGCCTGGCCAGAGCGCTGTTCGGCATCGTGATACTGTCGGTGCTCGCCACCGGGTTGGCGTTGACGACCGTCGCCGGCAGCCAGAGCGATGCCGAGGCGATCAACATTGCCGGTTCGCTGCGCATGCAAAGCTACCGCTTGGCCTTCGATCTCGAGCGGCAGAGCCCGGAGTTGGAGCTGCACCTGCAGCAGTATCAGCAATCTTTGCAGGCGCCCGCGTTGCAAAAGCTGGCGCGCTTTTACGTCCCGGCCGAGGTGCGCAACCACTATCTGGCGCTGCAACGAACATGGCAAACGATGGAGCGGCAGATCCGCGACGGGCAGGCGGCCGCCTACCGGGCTGAGGTCGCCGGCTACGTCAACCGCGTCGATCATTTCGTTTCCGCTCTGCAGCGTTATTCCGAGTTGAAACTCACCCTGGTGGCCGCCGTCAGCGTACTGGGCTACGCCGCCATCATCGGTCTGGTGCTGTTCTGCATCCGCTTTATGCGCCGCCAGGTGGTCACGCCGCTGCAGCATCTGGTCGACGCCAGCCAGCGCGTGCAACAGCGCGACTTTCGCCATCCGCAGCTGGACGTGGCGCTGCCGAACGAGCTCGGCGTGCTGTCGCAAACTTTCAGCGCCATGTCTGACGAGCTGGCCCGCCTCTATCAGTCGCTGGAGCTGAAAGTGCAGGAAAAGACCCAGCGCCTGCAGCAGGCCAACGACACGCTGGAGGTGCTCTATCGCTGCTCGCAGGCGCTGAGCGTGCGTCAGATCGATCAGCAGGCGTTCGAAAATGCGCTGCGCATCGTGCGCCAAAGTGAACGACTGCGCTGCATCCGGTTGAACGTGGCGGACGATCATGGCCAGTGGCAACTGAATGAAGGAGAGCCGGCGCCGGCGCAAACCTGGAGCGCGCTGCCGATCACCCAAGGCGATAAACTGCTGGGCGAGTTGCGATGGCAGCCCGAAGCGCAGCCGCCGCATCCTCACCTGATGCAGAGCCTGGCCAACATGCTGGGGCGCGGCGTCTACTTCAACCGGGCGCAAAAGCAGCACCAATATCTGCTGTTGATGGAAGAGCGTGGAACCATCGCACGCGAGCTGCACGATTCGCTGGCGCAGACGCTGTCGTTCCTGCGCATCCAGCTGACGCTGCTCCGGCGCGCCGCCGACGATCCGGCGGCGCAGGCGATTATCGACGATTTCGATCGCACGCTGGCCGATGCCTATCGCCAGCTGAGAGAATTGCTGGCCACCTTCCGCCTCAACATTCAGGAGGCGGATCTGAATGCCGCGCTGGAGCAACTGTTGCAGCCATTAAAGGCGCTAACCCCCGCGCGGATTCAGTTACACTGTCGGCTGCCCTCGCAGGCGCTCAACGCCCAGCAGCAGGTGCACGCGCTGCAGATCGTGCGCGAGGCGGTGCTCAATGCCGTCAAGCACGCCGGAGCGAACGAGATCGCGGTATGTTGCGAGGTCAACGCCGCTGGCGACAACGTATTCAGCATTACCGACGACGGTTGCGGCATCGCCAGTCTGGAAGAACCGGAAGGGCATTACGGCTTGACCATCATGAGCGAACGCGCGGCGCGACTGGGAGGAACGCTGCGCATCCGGCGCAGAAGCGGCGGCGGCACGGCGGTCTGCCTGACATTCTCGCCCTGACCTTGCGGCTGTTCACTCTGCGTTACGGTTGCCGCCGGCCTGAAGGCCGCCCGGAGAGGTTTGCGGTGCAGAATGCCGCTATTTTTGAAGAGACAGTCCCACTGTGAAGCACGCCTCCGGGCGCGTTTGAGTGGCTTTACTTGCTACAGGGAGCATATTTCATGGTGATGAAGCAATACCGAGTCATGATCGTTGACGATCATCCGTTGATGCGGCGCGGCATCAAACAACTGCTGGGACTGGATGCGCGATTTGGCGTGGTGGCAGAGGCCGGCAACGGCAGCGAGGCGGTTGCGCTGGCGCTGCAACACGCTCCAGACGTGATCTTGTTGGATCTGAACATGAAGGGCATGTCGGGGCTGGATACGCTGCGGGCCCTGCGCGACGAAGGCGTGGACGCGCGCATCATCGTGCTGACGGTCTCCGACGCGCGCAGCGATCTGTATGCGCTGATCGACGCCGGCGCCGACGGCTATCTGCTGAAAGACAGCGAACCCGAACAACTGCTGGAGCACATCAGCGCCGCCGCCGAGGGCCAGAACGTGATCAGCGACGCCATGGCCGACTATTTGCTGGCGCGCAGCGAGCAGCGCGACCCCTTCGCCGCCTTGACCGAACGCGAACTGGACGTCCTGCAAGAGGTGGCGCGCGGCCTGTCCAACAAGCAGGTGGCGGCGCAGTTGCATATCTCTGAAGAAACCGTGAAGGTGCACATCCGCAACATACTGCGCAAGCTGAACGCGCGTTCTCGCGTGGCGGCGACGGTGATGTACCTGGAGTACAAAAGCCACTGATCGCCCCGCCCCGGCCGATCCGCCGGGGCCGCTTACTCGATGGCGCTGAGCAGCGCCTGATGATGCTGGTGCACCCAGCTCTTGTTGAACGGCCCCCAGCTTTCCAACTGATAGAAACCGTCGTTGTTGCGCACGCCCTGCTGCACGAACTGCAGCTCGATGCCCATGCCGGGCAGCGCCTTCAGCACATCCTGCAACGTACGGCGCGGCCAGCCGGTCAGCGCCATCAACCGCGGCACATTGGGCCGCTCACTGTGGCTGATCAGCCAGCATAAATAAAGCCGACGGGCAAATACCGGGTTAATTCCCATGCCAAGCTCCTGCTGTAAGGTGAGGCCAGTTTTTACTTTTCGATTCCCTGCGGCGAAAAAATGCGCAAGGCCTTTGATAGTAATAAAAATGTCTTAATAGCGTACAATTACCGACGCCGATACGCCCACGCCGTTTTCCGCTACCGTTATTTACACTATCTCCTTTTTTTCTCCACGCTTTCCTCGGCTATCCCGAGTAAAGTGCAATAGCGCCGGAATCCTTCCCTGCCGCTGAAATGCATATTTCCGATGCGTTTTAAAGATAGAACAAGTCATAACGAGGTTCGCGCTGCATGGCCAATTTTTTTATTGATCGCCCGATTTTCGCCTGGGTGCTGGCAATTATTCTTTGCCTGACCGGGGCGTTGGCGATTTTTTCTTTACCGGTAGAACAATACCCGAATTTGGCGCCGCCGAACGTGCGCATCAGCGCAACTTACCCAGGTGCTTCGGCGCAAACGCTGGAAAACACCGTTACCCAAATCATTGAACAGAATATGACCGGCCTCGACAACATGATGTACATGTCGTCGCAGAGCACCAATACCGGCCAGGCGACCGTGACGTTGACGTTCGAAGCCGGCACCGATCCCAACGAGGCGATGCAGCAGGTGCAAAACCAGCTGCAGGCCGCGATCAAACGCCTGCCGCAGGCGGTGCAAAATCAGGGGGTGACGGTCTCGAAATCCGGCGACACCACGCTGATGATGGTGGCGTTTGTCTCCACCGATGGCAGCATGGACAGGCAGGACATCGCCGATTACATCGTCTCCAACCTGCAGGATCCGCTCAGCCGCATCAACGGGGTCGGCAGCATGGACGTGTACGGCTCGCAATACGCCATGCGCATCTGGCTCGATCCCAACAAGCTCAACAGCTACCAGTTGACCACCCAGGATGTGGTCAGCGCCATTCAGTCGCAGAACGCCCAGGTCGCGGTCGGCCAGTTGGGCGGCACGCCATCGGTCGATAAGCAGGCGCTGAACGCCACCATTAACGCCCAGTCGCAGCTCCAGACGCCGGAACAGTTCCGCCAAATCACCCTGCGGGTCAATCAGGACGGTTCGCTGGTGACGCTGGGCAACGTCGCCACCGTCGAACTGGGCGGCGAGAACTACAACTACCTCAGCCGCTACAACGGCATGCAGGCCGCGGGCATGAACATCAAGCTGGCCTCCGGCGCCAACGAACTGCAGACCGACCAACTGGTGAAGGACAAGATCGCCGAGCTGTCGCAATACTTCCCGCACGGGCTGGAGGCCAAAGTGGCCTATGAAACCACCCCCTTCGTCAAAGCCTCGATCAAGGACGTGGTGAAAACGCTGCTGGAAGCCATCCTGCTGGTGTTCCTGGTGATGTATCTGTTCCTGCAGAACTTCCGCGCCACGCTGATCCCCACCATCGCCGTGCCGGTGGTGCTGCTGGGCACCTTCGCCATCCTTTCCGCCTGCGGCTTCAGCATCAATACCCTTACCATGTTCGCCATGGTGCTGGCGATCGGCCTGCTGGTGGACGACGCCATCGTGGTGGTGGAAAACGTCGAACGCGTGATGAGCGAAGAAGGCCTGCCGCCGCGTGAAGCCACGCGCAAATCCATGGGGCAAATTCAGAGCGCGCTGGTCGGCATCGCCCTGGTGCTGTCAGCGGTGTTCGTGCCGATGGCGTTCTTCGGCGGCACCACCGGCGCCATCTATCGCCAGTTCTCCATCACCATCGTTTCCGCCATGGTGTTGTCGGTGCTGGTGGCGATGATCCTGACCCCGGCCCTGTGCGCCACGCTGCTCAAACCGATCGCCAAGGGGCACCATCACGGCAAGCGCGGCTTCTTCGGCTGGTTCAACCGCATGTTCAACCGCAACGCCAAACGCTATGAGCGCGGCGTGGGGCGCATTCTGCACGCCAGCGGCCGCTACATGGTGATTTATCTGCTGTTGCTCGGCGGCATGGCGCTGCTGTTCATCAAGCTGCCGACCTCGTTCCTGCCGCAGGAAGACCGCGGCATCTTCACCGTACAGGTACAGCTGCCGGCGGGCTCGACCCTGCAGCAAACCTCTAAAGTGGTGGAAAAGGTCGAGCAGTATTTCCTCACCGAAGAGAAACAGGACGTGTTGTCGGTGTTCGCCATCATCGGCTCCGGGCCGGGGGGCAACGGCCAAAACGTGGCGCGTCTGTTCGTTCGGCTGAAAGACTGGGATCTGCGCACCTCGGGCGCCAACAGCTCGTTCGACATCATCGATCGCGCCACGCTGGCATTCAACAAGATTAACGAAGCGCGGGTGATCGCCAGCAGCCCGCCGGCGATCACCGGCCTCGGCAACTCCTCCGGCTTCGACATGGAACTGGAAGATCACGCCGGGTTGGGGCACGCCAAACTGATGGCGGCTCGCGACCAACTGTTACAGCTGGCGGCGCAAAATCCGCTGCTGTCGCGCGTGCGCCACAACGGCCTGGACGACAGCCCGCAGCTGCAGATCGATATCGATCAGCGCAAGGCGCAGGCGCTGGGCGTATCTATCGACGACATCAACAATACCCTCTCCACCGCCTGGGGTTCGACCTACGTCAACGACTTCGTCGATCGCGGCCGGGTGAAGAGAGTTTACGTGCAGGCCGCCGCGCCGTTCCGCATGCTGCCGGAAGACATCAACAAATGGTATGTGCGCAACAGCGCGGGCGGCATGGTGCCGTTCTCGGCCTTCGCCAGTTCACACTGGGAATACGGCTCGCCGCGGCTGGAGCGCTATAACGGCAACTCGGCGCTGGAAATCGTCGGCGAGGCGGCCAACGGCGTCAGCACCGGCACCGCCATGGCGGAAATGGAAAAACTGGTCAGCCAGTTACCGACCGGCTTCGGGCTGGAATGGACGGCGCTCTCCTACCAGGAACGCTTGTCCGGCTCGCAGGCGCCGGCGCTGTACGCCATCTCGCTGCTGGTGGTGTTCCTGTGCCTGGCGGCGCTGTATGAAAGCTGGTCAATACCGTTCTCAGTGATGCTGGTGGTGCCGCTGGGGGTGATCGGCGCGGTCGCCGCCACCTGGCTGCGCGGCCTGGAGAACGACGTTTATTTCCAGGTCGGCCTGTTGACCATCATTGGGCTGTCGGCGAAAAACGCCATTCTGATCGTCGAATTCGCCAACGAGCTGAACCACAAAGGGCAGGATCTGATGTCCGCGACGCTCGACGCATCACGCATGCGTCTGCGGCCGATCCTGATGACTTCGCTGGCGTTCATCTTCGGCGTGCTGCCGATGGCCACCAGCAGCGGCGCCGGTTCCGGCAGCCAGCATGCGGTCGGCACCGGGGTGATGGGCGGCATGATCTCCGCCACCCTGCTGGCGATTTTCTTCGTGCCGCTGTTCTTCGTGCTGGTGCGCCGCCGCTTCCCGGGCAAAGCGCATCCGGCAGGCAATACGACGGCCGCCGGGGAGTGATAGCCTGGGCATAAAAAAAGCAGCGTCGGGTTACCGATGCTGCTTTATTTCGAACGATAATCTCGTTCCCAAGGTGTTTCAGTGACTTTCCAATGACTCAACCTTGCCATCTGCTTCAACGCTGTGTCAGTTGCCCAACATCTCATCAATGAAGTCTTTCCAGTTTCCTAATTCACGATCAACCATAATACTTTACAACCTCAATTATTTGACGAAGCGGATTCTACGCCTGTTTTTTGACCATGTGAAGGGAAACGGGAACGATGCCGGGCCCGGAAACCGGGCTTAGCGCACATTTTCGTATTTATCTGATCAATACTCAGTGCTGCTATTCCCTTGTGATATCAATTTCTCCGCGGTAGCGTGTAAAAGGTATAAAAATACGACAATGGAGCGCCGACATCCGCGGGTATCAGCACGCCATTCGGTACTATGCCGCCGACCTCAGTCTTATTGGTTAGAGGAAAACGATGGAAATTATCACCGACCCGAACCGCCGCGCCATCGACTGGCAGCGGCTGTGTGAATTGCTGGAGGCCGCCGGGCTGGGCAAGCGCGATCCGCACACCCTGCGGCGCATTTACCAACACAGCCAGTTTTGCTATTGGGGGTTTATCGGTGACGAGCTGATCGCCACCGCGCACGCCATCAGCGACCTGACCTCGGTCGCCTATCTGGCCGACGTGGCGATCGATCCGCGCTTTCAGGGGCAAGGGCTGGGGCGCAGGTTGATGGATCGGGTGATGCAAGATTTGGCGCCGCTCGGCAAGATTTTCATCTATTCCGTGCCGGAAAAACTGGCCTTCTATAAAAAGTACGGCTTTCACGATTTGACCACCGGCATGGTGTATGCGGACGGCGCCTCACTGCAACGGTTGCAAAACGGCGGTTATATCCGCTGATCATCTTGATCAAAATACTTTTCTCAGCAGAATACAGCTGACGATATGCTTGAGACAGATAAAATGCTTAGCCAAAGCGCCCAAAAAAAACGCACTCTCTCTTTTAACTTTTTATTTTCACTATTATTCACCTTTGCAACCATGAATGAGAAAACGTTTGAACTTCCTGTCAGAGATATTTCTTAGTCATTAGACCTCTTACAAAGATATCACGAACCAAAAGATCGGTAAAAACGATCGAATATTAATTTACGATAGGAATTATCTATGATATTTCCTTTTAATCTTCCTTGATTGATAGCTGACATCTATTTAAAAATCCCTCCCCCTCTTGCGGCAGTTTTAACTTAAATTATTTATCATTTAGTTATCAATAAGTTATTAAATAATCCAACTAAACCAGCGGTATAGGTAAATGTTGAGATTCATCATAGGAAATAATTCAACATTTAATTATTTCAATTATTTCTATTTTTATACTTTAAGATAACCGTCGCCACCGGGAATAAAAAATAAAGGATTATAATAATATGAAGATCGATATTTTCAGCGAATGTACCTATACCATTATCGGTATCAGACAACTGATAAATCAAACATGGTCAGAAAAAAACACGCCAGCCGACTTTAACCGCAGAAGGGTCTGCTTTATCGATGTCACCCTCGCCAATTTTGAAGCGCGTTACCGCGATGAATATGCCAACCCCAAAACCTACAAAATAGTCATTATTACCGACTGTCCGCATGAGATGGTGATTGTCGACAATAAGACCATTATATTATCAAATCTTATATCTTTAAGCCGTTTCAGCCACCTGATCGGCGATTTATATACGCGCTACAGTCACTATACCGAGCCGCCGCAGCTCTCTCGGCGCGAGTCCCTTTTCCTGTCGGAGTGGTCGACGGGAAAATCGCTGACCGATATCAGCAACGCTATGAATATAAGAAACAAAACCGCCAATCATTACAAATCGAGAATCATGAAAAAGCTTGGGGCCAGCAGAATAAAACCGCTGTTGCATATTACCCGCGTACGGTGTTTAACCGATCGTTTAAATATAAAAATTAATAAAGAATAGTTCCTCTGAGCCCAGATCCGCATTGGCGGCTGAACGCGTTCGCCGGCGTCTTTTACAAGCACCGTCGGCGCAGTCTGCCGTTCAACCACATTGCCAACCTCTCTCCCTGGTGCTCAATCGCATCTCGCGCGCATCGTTGTCTGGATCTCGCCGCCGCTTTACTGGCATTATCTCTGCTATCGCCGGGCGGCGAGAAGGCCTAAGATCGCGCCCGCCGCCCAGTATCGACTCGACGAGACAGGTAGCTTTACGCCATGGCAAACAAACCGCAACAGACAACGCTGACGATGTACGGCATCAAAAACTGCGACACCATCAAGAAAGCCCGCCGCTGGCTGGAAGATCAGGGCGTGGCCTATCATTTTCACGACTACCGCGCCGACGGCCTGACCGAACAGCAGCTGCGCGGTTTCGTCGCGCAACTGGGTTGGGAGCCGCTGCTCAATACCCGCGGCACCACCTGGCGCAAGCTGGATGAAGCGCAGCGCAACGCCTGCGATAACGCCGACGCCGCCATCGCGCTGATGCTGGCGCAGCCGGCAATCATTAAACGCCCGCTGCTGGACGACGGCAACGGCCGCGCCCTGCTCGGTTTCAATGCCGACGCTTACCAGCAATTTATCGCCGAGGTCGCCGTATGACTTGCCCGGTTATCGAACTGGCCCAGCAGCTGATCAAGCGCCCTTCCCTCAGCCCGAATGACGAAGGCTGCCAGCAACTGATGATCGATCGTCTGCAGGCAATCGGCTTCACCGTCGAAGCGATGGACTTCGAAGACACCCAGAATTTCTGGGCCTGGCGCGGCGAAGGGCAAACCCTGGCGTTTGCCGGGCACACCGACGTGGTGCCGACCGGCGATGAAAAGCGTTGGGACAACCCGCCGTTTGAACCGGCGATCCGCGACGGCATGCTGTATGGCCGCGGCGCGGCGGACATGAAAGGTTCATTGGCCGCAATGGTGGTGGCCGCGGAACGCTTTGTCGCCGCCAACCCGGATCACCGGGGCCGCCTGGCATTCCTGATCACCTCGGATGAAGAGGCCAGCGCCACCCACGGAACGGTTAAGGTGGTCGAAGCGCTGATGGCGCGCAACGAACGGCTGGATTACTGCCTGGTCGGCGAGCCGTCCAGCACCGAGCGCGTCGGCGACGTGGTGAAAAACGGTCGTCGCGGCTCCATCACCGCCAACCTGCATATCCACGGCGTACAGGGGCACGTCGCCTATCCGCACCTGGCGGACAACCCGGTGCACCGTGCCATGCCGGCGCTGAATGAACTGGTGGCGATCGAATGGGATCGCGGCAACGAGTTCTTCCCGCCGACCAGCATGCAGATCGCCAACGTGCAGGCCGGCACCGGCAGCAACAACGTGATCCCGGGCGATCTTTACGTGCAGTTCAACTTCCGTTTCAGCACCGAGCTGACCGACGCGATGATCAAGCAGCGCGTGGAAGAGCTGCTGGAACGCCACCAGCTGAACTACAGCATCGAGTGGCGGCTGTCCGGCCAACCGTTCCTCACCTCGCGCGGCGCGCTGGTGGATGCGGTGGTCAACGCCGTCGAGCACTATTCTGAACTGACGCCACAGTTGCTGACCACCGGCGGCACCTCCGACGGCCGCTTTATCGCGCAGATGGGCGCGCAGGTGGTGGAGCTGGGGCCGGTCAACGCCACCATCCACAAGGTCAACGAATGCGTCAACGCCGCAGATCTGCAGCTGCTGAGCCGCATGTATCAACGCATCATGGAGCAATTGGTCGCATGATCAACGCAGAGATGCTCACCGGCCGCTCAACCGAACACCTGGCGCCGCTGAGCGGGAACCATCGGCTGCAGCCGCAGGCGGTCAACGCCTTCCTGGCGATGCAGCAAGCGGCGCGTGAGGCGGGATTCGATCTCCAGCCCGCCAGCACCTTCCGCGATTTCGACCGGCAGTTGGCGATTTGGAATGGCAAATTCTGCGGCCAGCGGCCAGTATTAGATAAGGACAGCCGCCCGATCGACGTCGCGCCGCTGCCCGCCGCTGAGCGCTGTGAGGCGATCCTGCGCTGGTCGGCCCTGCCGGGCGCCAGCCGCCATCACTGGGGCAGCGATCTGGATGTGTACGATCCGTCGCTGCTGCCGGAAGGGAAAAAGCTGCAGCTGGAGCCGTGGGAATATGAAGAAGGCGGTTACTTTGCGCCGCTTAACCAGTGGCTGACGGCGCATATGGCCGAGTTCGGTTTCTATCGCCCCTTTACCGAAGACAGTGGTGGCGTGGCGGTGGAGCCGTGGCATCTGAGCTACCGGCCGCTGGCACAAGAGGCCGAACGCTTGCTGACCCCGGCGCTGTTGCTGGCGGCTTGGCAAGACAAGGAGGTCGCCGGTGCCGAATGGCTCGAACGCCATCTGCCCTCGATTTTTTCGCGTTTTATACGCAGTGAAGTAAAGGAGTAGCTATGCAATGGTTAGCTGATTACTGGTGGATTATCCTGCTGGTTCTGGTGGGAATGGTCGTCAGCGGTATCAAGGAACTGCGCCGCGTCGACGTGAAAAGCTATCTGGCCAACAAGCCGGAGATACCGCCGCACCGCGACAATAATGCCCAGTGGGATGACGAAGACGACTGGCCGAAAAAGAAATGACACCAGGGCGCTTATCGGCGCCCTGAGTTTTTAGCGAAAGGCGATCAGCTCGCCGCGCTTGCCGGACAATGCCTCGTCCCAGTAGCGCTGCGGCACGTAATAATGCAGCCTTTCCAGCGCGGCGTTCATCATGCCCTGGTTGATCGCATGCCCGACGTTTTCCTCTACGTCCAGCGTGAAATCGGCGCCGCCGGTTCGAAGCGCTTCCGCCGCCGCGTGAGCGTGTTGCACCGCGATCACCGCGTCCTCTGCACCGTGGATCAAATGCACCACGCTGTCACCGAAAGCCTGCTCAGGCAGCTGGGCGAAACGCCCGCTGAACGCCACCACGCGCCCGGCCAGCCGGGTTTCCGCTTTCAACGCTTCCAGCGCCATAATGGCCCCTTGCGAGAACCCCACCAGCGCCGTGCCGGCATAGCCCACGCCGCTCAGCTGCTGCCAATGGCGCACCACCGCCACAAACTGCGGCATCACGTCTGCAATACGGGCCGCGCGGTTCTCTTCGGTCACGTCCTGCACCGAAAACCACTGGCGCCCGGCGCCGTTGCCAAACGCTTCGGGGCCACCGATGCTCACCACCTGCGCCTGAGGAAACTCTTTGGCGAAGTAGCTGCCGATCTCCCCCATCGCCACCGGGTTGTCGCCGACACCGTGAAACAGCAAGATCAGCTGCGCCGCCGGGGCCGCCGGGCTTTGGACAACGAAATGCTCATGTTTCATCGATGACTCCTTAATAGTAACCAAACCTGGTGCGGCGACAGTCGCCGCCACACCGCTGACAGTGACTATACGCCGTTGAGAAATCGGGAAAATCGGGTTTTATTGAGCGAGTTATTCAATTTATTGCAACGACTGCGTCCAGTCGCGCCAGTAGCGGCAGTGCTGCGCATTCAGCTGTTCCAGCGCCTGCGCCGCTTCGTGCCGCCAGTGGCGCAGCAAGGCTTTCTGGCCGCTAACGCCCGCCAGCTCCGCGCAGGCCGCCGGGGATTGCCGCCGCTGCAGATGGCCGCGCAGCGCGGGCAGCGGCAAATTGCTGGCCAACAGCAAACGCTGCAATGCCCCCAGGCTGGCCTCCAGCGGCCGATGGGCGAAAGCGAACCCGGCCAGCTCACGCCAGTCCTCTTCGCCGAGCGACGTATCGCCGTCGTCGCCCAGGATCGCCAGCGCGAGCTCGATGCGCTGCCGCAACCAGGGCCAGTCGCGCGCCAGATGCTTGTGCGCCGCGTGCCGCAGCGCCTCCCCTTGCTCGCTCAAGGGCAAAATAGCCATCGCGGTATAGCAGCCGCTGCTGGCCTCCGGCTTGCTGCCGATGCGCACCAGCTCGAAACCGCAGGATTGCCAAAAACGCCACAGCGGCTCGGTATAGCCGAAGCTGACCGACAGGAAATCCAGCCCCTGCGCCTGACGGCGTTGCCGCTCGACCAGCTGACGCGCGATACCCCGCCGCCGCAACGCCGGCAGCGTGGCGATGCGGGTAATGCGCCGTGACCGCAGCGTCGGCGCCCACCACTGGCCGCCATGCGCTGCCAGCGACTGCGCCACCAGGTTGCCGCGCGGCCGACGGCGGCCGGCCCACACATCGTGCGCCAACTCGGTGCTCAAGCCGCCTTCGTCCACCAGCCACACGGCGCCGACCACCTCTGGTCCGGCCTGCGCCAGCCCGTAGTGCATGCCGGGCGCATCCATCAGCCTGCGCAAGTCCAGCGGCGAGGTGCGGTAATGCGCGCTGCTCAGCAGGGCGTAGAAACGCGCCAGCCGCTGCGGATCGGCGCACAGCTCACGCTGCTCTGCCTGGCTGTAATCGATCGCCTGGCCATCCGCCGGCCAGGCGGGCAGCTCATTGAACAACAGCGCATTGTCCGTGACCCGTTCCAGCGCATCGCCCTGTGCCCAGCGCATCGGCTGTTGCAGGCTCAACGCCTGATAAGACGGCAGCCCGGCGCAAAACTTCAGCAGAAAACCGCGGCCGGTACCCTCATACCCCTGCACCGTGGTGGTCAGCAGCACGCGCGGGAAATAACCGATCAGCTGTTGCAGCAGCGGCGCGGGGATCGCCGCCGCTTCATCCACCAGCAGCCAGCCCACGGCGCCGACGTCCCCCTCCCGACACTGCGCCAGCAAGGCATCGGGCGCCCAAAACTGCGCGCGCCCCTGCGCCCATTCCCCGGCCACCTCAGTGGCGGCGCGGCTCGGCCCGGTTATCCAACAGGTCAGCGGCGACTGCGCCACCAGCATGCCGGCCAGCGTCGATTTGCCGCGGCCACGCGCGGCGGTCAGCACCCACACGCCGGATTCGGCCTGCAGCAGCGTCGTCAAGATCGCCTGCTGTTCCTCGGTCGGTCGGCCATCCGGCGGTTGCCAACCCTCGCGCGCCGGCAGTGCGGCCAGCGTCAGGGGCTCATCCTGCCGCCAGATCGTCACTTCGCGGTCATCGGCCAGATGCTGCTGCAGATGGTGGATGAAATGCGGAGTGGTAATAGGCTGCGGGCAATCGCTCCAGCGCAGGCTGTCGCCGTCCGGCTGCTGAGGCCATTGCCGCCAGGGCGGCGTCAGCAACAGCAGCCAACTGCCGGCGCGCAATGCGCCGCACAGCGCCGCCAACGCCTCCACGTCCAGCGACTGACCGGCGTCGAACACCGCGTGCAGCCGCTCCTGCCCCAGCAATTGGCGCACCGCGCTGCTCGCCAACGCCGTCAGGCCGGGCGGCGGGTTTTCCCCCACCCACGGCCAGTCGCCCGGCAGCGTCGCCGCCAGCCGCTGTGCCTGTTCGCGGCACCAGCCGGGTTCACCGCTGAGCACCAGCAGGCGCCGGATGCCCTGCCGCCACATGAGTTGTTGCGCTGCCTGTAACATAAGGCTGTATCTCAATCCGAAAAAAATGCCGGAGTCAGGCTCCGGCACTTGAGGCGTTAACGGGATGCGAAGGTGTTGCAGGTATTGGGATCGCCGCTGTCGAAGCCCTGTTTAAACCAGGTGTAGCGCTGCTGCGAGGTGCCGTGAGTGAAGCTGTCCGGCACGACGCGGCCCTGACTCTGCTGCTGCAACCGATCGTCGCCAATCGCCTGCGCGGCGTTCAGCGCCGCCTGCAGATCGCCCTCTTCCAGCATCTGCTGCTTCTCGGCGTATTTGCCCCACACGCCGGCGAAACAGTCCGCCTGCAGCTCCATTTTCACCGACAGACGGTTCACTTCCGCCTGGCTGGCGCCCTGCTGCATCTGGCGCACCTTGGGCTCGATACCCAACAGGTTCTGCACGTGGTGGCCGACTTCGTGCGCCACCACATAGGCCTGAGCGAAATCACCGCCGGCGCCCAGCTTGGTTTTCATGTCCTGATAGAAAGACAAATCGATATACACCGTTCTGTCACCCGGGCAGTAGAACGGCCCCATTGCCGCCTGACCGGTGCCGCAGCTGGTGCGCGTCACGCCGCGATACATCACCAGCTTCGGCGGTTGATAGGTTTTGCCCATGCGCTGGAAAATCTCTTTCCAGTTGTCCTCGGTCGAGGCCAGCACCACCGAGGTGAATTTGGCCAGCTCATCATCTTTCGGACTGATGTTGGCGCTCTGTTGTTGCCCCTGCGGCGCAACGTTACCGCCGTTCAATAGCGGCGACAGATCGATGCCGTAATAGCCGGCCACCAGCACCACCACCAGAATGACGATGCCGCCCTTGCCGCGCACCGGCACGCGGAAGCCGCCGCCGCCCAAACCGGAAGATTGCCCGCGACGATCCTCAACATTGTCACTTTCCCGACGCCCTTGCCAACGCATAAATATACTCCAGATATTTCCCCTGCTCGTTGAAGTTGCGCCGCGATGGTAAGCGCAAAGGCAGCTTCAAGCCTGAGTGGGATAGGTTTTAGTCATCTCGCATCCATTATTATAAATGGTCTGCAGCAGAGGAAATGTAGAAATTTTCTGGAAAAACGCAGAATAGCGGGACGATCCGGCCGGATCGCCCCGAATGGCGGTGCCGACGCTTAGTCGAGCTTCACGCCGATGCGGCGCGCCACTTCTTCATAGGCTTCGATCAGGCCGCCCAGGCTTTGACGGAAACGGTCTTTGTCCATCTTGTCCAGGGTGTTTTTGTCCCACAGGCGGCTGCCGTCCGGCGAGAACTCATCGCCCAGCACCACTTCGCCGTTGAACAGGCCGAACTCCAGCTTGAAGTCGACCAGGATCAGGCCCGCGTCGTCGAACAGCTGGGTCAACACGTCGTTGGCGCGGTAGCTCAGCTCGCGCATGCGCGCCAGATGTTCTTTGCTCACCCAGCCGAAGGTTTCGCAGTAGGATTCGTTGACCATCGGATCGTGCATGGCGTCGTTTTTCAGGAACAGATCGAACAGCGGCGGGTTCAGCACCAGGCCTTCTTCGATGCCCAGACGCTTCACCAGCGAACCGGCGGCGCGGTTGCGGATCACGCATTCCACCGGCACCATGTCCAGCTTCTTCACCAGCACTTCGTTGTCGGACAGCAGACGCTCCATCTGGGTCGGGATGCCGGCTTCTTCCAGTTTGCTCATGATGAAATGGTTGAACTTGTTGTTCACCATGCCTTTGCGATCGAACTGCTCAATGCGCTGACCATCCAGTGCTGACGTATCGTTGCGGAACTCCAACACCAACAGATCGGGATTCTCGGTGGTGTAAACGGTTTTTGCCTTTCCGCGATACAGCTCAGCTAGCTTTTGCATCTTACTTACTCCAGTGATGTATCCCCGATGTCTCCCGAGCGCGGCCCGAAATTAGGGGGTATAGAATTGACCTAATGAATTCTTTGGCGTGCCGGACACTATTGTGCCAAACCTGCGACGCAAACGATACCGTATAGACAAAACAAAAAGGGGCCGAAGCCCCTTTTTGATTAGTTAACGCTGGTTTTACTGAAGGCAGACTGGAATGCCGCCACCAGTGCGTCGTTTTTCGACTGGGTGAGCGGTTTGCCTTTCGGATCGATAAATTGCAGGCTGGTGCGGTTGTTGAGATCGCCGACCTGCAGCTTGTAATCCCCTTCCGCCAGTTCAGGATCCTTGACGCCCAACGCATCCCAATCGCTGCTGCTCAGGGACTTGTAGGTCACGGCGACGGTGCCCTGCGGACGGCTGCGGTCACCCACTTTCATCCCCAGTTTTTCGAGCGCCGGCGGCAGGCGATCCCACACCACGGTGTACGGGCCGCGCACGACCAGCATCGGCAGGCCGGTATCATCGGCGCCGCTCTGCACGTCCAGCGCGCCGAAGCGGCTGGCGGTCTGGCTGCTCGCCAGGTTGTCCTGCTTGTCCAGGCCTTCGATCAGGGTGTTGATCATCATGCCGTTGTAGCGCTGGATCTCAGACTGATCGGTCACCTGCTCGGTCTTGCCCTGCTGCTGCAGGCCAACGCTTTTCACCACCAGCGCCTGCTGGTAGCCCTGTTGCTGCACGCTGATCTGATAACGGCCTTCGTACTGGTTGTCTTCGTCCAGACGGTTCCACTTCACCCAGTCGGTGGTCAGGGTCTGACCGGCGTCCTGGCGCGAAGCGATCGCGATGTTCTTCGCCTGCAGCAGGCTGACCACGCGCGACCACAGGTTCTGGTTCTGCGGGCTGTTTTCCAGCAGCAGCGTGCCGCTGTCGCCGGCGTATTGCGCGCGAGAACCGCTCAGCAGCGCCAACGGCTGCACCGGCGGACGAATGTCCAACTGCTTGCCGACGTTGCCTTGCAGCGTCGTGGCGGGAACGTCATAGTTGCCGCTCTGCACCGGCAGGATCATGCCGGACGGCGCGTTCAGCGCCTTGAGCGGAGCGGCGTCGAGGTAGGCCTCGTCGCCGCTGACCTGGCGCTTGTAGCGCTGATCGCTGCTGCAGGCCGCCAGCATCATCACCAAAGAGATGCCCACTACTTTTGCTACCGTCGACTTTTGCAATGAATAAGCCATCAAATTTCCCTTAGAGTTACAGCAAACCGACGCTTTTCAGCGCGCGCTCCACCACCGGGCGGGCGGCTTCGCTCAACGGCGTCATCGGCAGACGCAGCGTATCGGTTGCCATCAATCCCAACGCCTTACAGGCCCACTTCACCGGAATTGGGTTTGCTTCTACAAATAGATCCTGATGCAACGGCATCAAGCGCTGATTTAAGCGGCGCGCCTGCGCAAACTTGCCCTGCGCCGCCAGCGCGCAAAGTTCCGCCATCTCGCGCGCGGCCACGTTGGCCGTCACGGAAATCACCCCTTTGCCGCCCAGTTGCATGAAGTCCAGCCCGCTGGCGTCGTCGCCGCTCAGCAAAATGAAGTCTTCATCGTCAACCAGCACTTGGATCTGACTAACGCGACTTAAGTTCCCCGTCGCTTCTTTTACAGCAACAATATTCTTGATTTTCGCCAGCCGAGCGATGGTCGGCGGCAGCATGTCGCAGCCGGTGCGCGAAGGCACGTTGTACAGGATCTGCGGCAGCTCGGTGCTCTCGGCGATCGCCTTGAAGTGCTGATACAGCCCTTCCTGCGTCGGCTTATTGTAGTACGGCGTCACCGTCAGGCAGCCCACCACGCCGGTGTTGGCGAAGCGGGTGGTGAGCGCGATGGCTTCGGCGGTGGCGTTGGCGCCGGTGCCGGCGATCACCGGAATGCGGCCGTCAGCCAGCTCCAGCGTCTGCAGCACCACGTCAACGTGCTCGTCATGGGCAAGCGTTGCGGACTCGCCGGTGGTCCCTACGGAAACGATCGCCGCGGTGCCACTGGCTACATGATAATCGATCAATTTTTTCAGGCTCGCGCGATCGACAGCACCTTTGTCGTCCATCGGCGTAACCAGTGCAACAATACTTCCCGTAAACATTGGCCGTCCCCTCCACAAACAAGTCACTCATGGTACTTTTGCTGCCTATCCAAAAGCAAGCGCACAACCGCGTTGTAAGCGCTTGGCAGGCGGTTTTTTTTATGTTTACCATGGTAACCCCATTAAGCACGACAGGAAGCGCTATTTTGCCTCAGTCAGACGAACACTATCTCGTGATTACCGCGCTCGGCGCCGACCGCCCCGGAATCGTCAATACCATCACCCGCCACGTCAGCAGTTGCGGATGCAATATCGAAGATAGCCGTCTGGCCATGCTGGGAGAGGAGTTCACGTTCATCATGCTGCTGTCCGGCAGCTGGAACGCCATCACCCTGATCGAATCCACCCTGCCGCAAAAAGGCGCGGAGCTGGATCTGCTGATCGTGATGAAGCGCACAAACTCGCACGAAAGGCCGCCGATGCCGGCCACGGTGTGGGTGCAGGTGGAAGTGAAGGACTCGCCGCACATCATCGAACGCTTTACCGATCTGTTCGACTCCAGCCAGATGAATATCGCCGAACTGGTCTCGCGCACGCAGCCGGCGGACGGCGACCTGCCGCCGCAGCTGTATATCCAAATCACCGCCCACAGCTCCGGCGATCGGGACGCCTCAAATATTGAGCAAGCCTTCCATCGCCTATGTACAGAATTGAACGCGCAAGGCAGTATTAGCGTGGTGAACTATCCACAGCATGACGAGAAAGATGGAGAGTAGTGATGAGCCCATTGAAAGCCGGTGACACAGCGCCGAAATTTAGTTTGCCTGACCAGGACGGTGAGGAAATTAATTTGGCCGACTTCCAGGGACAGCGAGTTTTGGTTTACTTCTATCCGAAGGCGATGACGCCGGGCTGCACCGTGCAAGCCTGCGGCCTGCGGGACAACATGGACGAATTGAAAAAGGCCGGCGTCGAAGTGCTGGGCATCAGCACCGACAAACCGGAAAAACTGTCGCGCTTCGCCGAAAAGGAGCTGCTCAACTTCACGCTGTTGTCTGATGAAGATCATCAGGTGTCGCAACAGTTTGGCGTGTGGGGCGAGAAAACCTTCATGGGCAAGACCTACGACGGTATTCACCGCATCAGTTTCCTGATCGATGGCAAAGGCAAGATTGAAAAAGTGTTTGATGATTTCAAAACCACCAATCACCACGACATCGTTTTGAACTACCTGCAGCAGTAAATCTCACGAAGCGCAGCGGCCTGCTGCGCTTCGTTATTCCCTCTCAGCCGGCCTCGTCTTCCACCTCGACCCGCAGTTCATCCGGCCAGGCGTGAATCACCGCCTTCACCAGCGTCGCCAGCGGTATGGCGAAAAACACCCCCCAAAAGCCCCACATCCCGCCGAACACGATCACAGAAAGGATAATCACCAGCGGATGCAGGTTGACCGCTTCGGAGAACAGGATCGGCACCAGCAGGTTGCCGTCCAGCCCCTGCACCACCAGATAGGCGACGATCAGCGTCCAGAAATCGGCGCCGACGCCCCACTGGAACAGCGCCACCACCACCACCGGTATGGTGACCAGCACCGCGCCGATGTAGGGGATCAGCACCGAGAAGCCCACCAGCACCGCCAGCAGCAGCGAATAGCGCATGTCCAGCACGGCGAACACCAGGTAGGTCGCCACGCCGACAATCACCATCTCCAGCACCTTGCCACGAATGTAGTTGGTGATCTGCTGATTCATCTCGTTCCAGACCTGCCCCGCCAGGCCGCGATTGCGCGGCAGCACGCGGCGCACCGCGTTCAGCAGCTGCTCTTTGTCTTTCAGCAGGAAGAACATCATCATCGGCACCAGGATCAGGTAGATAGCCAACGTCAGCAGGCCGACCAGCGACGCCAGCGAGAATTTCACCACCGATTCGCCCATGCCGGACAGCCGGCTGCGCAGGTTTTCCGCCATCATGTCGATGATGCCGGCATCCACCAGCGCCGGGTAACGCTTCGGCAGCGTCGCGGCGAAGTTATAGAACTGGTTGAGCATGCCCGGCAGATCGCTCATCAGATTGATGCCCTGTTGCCAGGCGGTTGGCGCGACGACGAACACCAGCAGCATGGCGACGCCCGCAAACACCAGCAGCATGATGCTCGCCGCCCAGGTGCGCGAACAGCCGATGCGCTGCAGGCGCGCGGTCGGCCATTCCAGCAGATAGGCCAGCACAATGGCGACCAGCAACGGGGTCAGAATGCCGTGCAGAAAATAGAGAATGAGGAAGCCGGCAACCAGGATCACCAGCAGCGCGATAGCCTGCGGATCGGTGAAGCGTCGGCGGTACCACTGTAATAACATCTCCAGCATCAGAGCGGGCTCCTCGAGGTTTGACGGGCGGGCATGGCGATTCCTGTGATGGGCGTGATTAAAGCATAGATAGAACGGGCGCACGCGAGGTGTGCAAAGCACTCAGAGTACTCAAAGTTCGCCATACATCAACCGCAATTTGGCTGATTTTATCGCGTGGGCAGGCGATCGGCGCAAAAATCCGCAGACGCGGCGACAGGCGCGGTGAGCGGCCCCGAACGGGGCCGCGGAAGATTACAGCGAGGTACCGATAGAAAGGGGCGAACCGACCGCCAATGCGAACAACAGCACACAGCCAATCGCGATCGCCGCCGCCAGATCATTTTTCATTGTCCCATCCCCTGATGCTTAAACGGGTTATCGTCACGAACTCTGTCGGTTCTTGCGTTGCGGCCTTTTCTGATGCACGTCATTAAAAACCCCCGCCGCAGCGGGGGAGAAAACGTTCTGGTGCATCAAGTGTTACAAGGAGGTCATGAGGGATTGCTAACCCTAAATGACTATTTCAAGCTAGGATTATTCCCAGAGCATGGCAAGCGATCGCGTCGAGGTTATCCGCACTTTGAGATAAACCTCATAAAAAAATCCCGCACGGCAGCGGGATGAAGGGATGATAACGTCATGAATTTTTTATGCGGACAATGAGGCGGTATTGTCGTCATTTGGCGACAATACCGCGCCGGCACGGCGGTCACAAGGGAAATTTGGCCACGGTGAGGAAATCAGAATTTCGCCACTGCACGCGATCGTGGGCCCGCCAGCATCAACGAAAAAATGAGATTTTCGTCAGACAGCCGCCGGGCAAAAACCGGTAGCATGGCCGATATCATCCCAAACGCCGTAGGGGAAAAAAGATGAACAGCAAACCGTGTGAATTTGATGAAGCCATCTGTCTGGCGATCGGGCGTGGCGTTTGCGAAGTCGTGAAGATAGGGGATGAAATCAGCGTCTTCTCCCTGCTGGAAGCCATCGAGAGCTTCATCGAACGGCAGGCGCTCAGCGAAAGCGAAATCGCGGCGGCGGACGACGCGCTGGATCTGATCAGCGTGCTCACCCATCGGTCATAGTGAAAAACGATCCCCCGGTGACGAAGAAACCGGCGCCCCATCACATGTGGGCCGCCGTCGTTTCTGTATCGCTTAGAAGTCGTAAGTTACCGACGCTTTCAGCGTTCTCGCCTGTCCCTGGAAGACGTAAGTGCCATTGCTTTCTACGCCGGACCAATACTTCTCGTTCGTGACGTTGTCCAACCCCACACGCCATACCAGCGTATTTTGATCCTCATTCAAACGCATGCGATAGCGAAGGCCGAGATCCAGGGTCGTGAAACTATCGAGCTTTTTGGTATTGGCGGAGTCGGCATATTGCGAACCGGTATGCCGCACTTTCGCCGTCGCCGTCAGGCCATCGACCGGCCTGATATCGTATTCCGCCCCCAGCACCGCGTAGAAGTGCGCTACGCCGATAGCGTCTTTGCCATCGTTACGGCCGCCCTGGGTTTTGGTCAGCTCGGGCGAAAGCCAGGTAGCGCTGCCGTTAAGGCGCAGGCCGAAGGCCGGTTCGCCAAATACATTCAACTCCACGCCGCGGTTACGTTGCTCGCCGTTCAACGTGTAGTAGTTGTTGCTGTCGATCATGGTGGCCGGCTTTTTGATTTCAAACAGCGCCAACGAGCCGCCCACGCGTTCGAAATCAACTTTCACGCCCACTTCATTTTGCTTGGAACGGGCGATACCGGTACTCTGCCCGAAGTTAGCCGCCTCTTTCGGCGCAATGCCGCCAGGCTGCAACGCCTCGGTATGGTTGGCATAAAGCGACACCGTTTCCCACGGCTTGTAGACCAGCCCGAACGTCGGCATCCAGCGGCTTTGCGTATAACGGGAGGCGGTATCCTCCAGGCCGGTGGCGTTGCTGTAATTACGCACCACCACTTTCTGATGGCGCGCCGCCGCCGTTAACAACACCCGGTCGCCGAAAAAGCCCAACGTATCGCTGAACAACCAGCCCTGCGTCCGGTTACGCGCCGTGGTCAGCGGATCGCTGTAGTTGCCGCCGAAATAGGCGTTGTCCGGTATTGCGACATCATGGTTATCGTAGATATTGGTCGTCGGATTGTTGGCGGACATGCGCCACGCGGTTTTGTCGCGTTTAATCTGCGCGGAATAGCCGACGTTGACCCGATGCGAAACCGCCCAGGTCGTGAACTTGCCCTCAAGCCCCGCCATGCCGCTGAAAGCGTCGATAATGCGGTTGGTGTCCAGGCGCCCAACCGTGGCGTCGCCGTTGGCGTTGATGAGCTTCGGTGCGCTGTAAACACCGGTTTCATGGCCATGCTGCGCGCCCAAGCCGGCATAGGCCTTCCAGTCGCGGGTTAAATCATATTCCGCTTTCGCCATGCCGAATTCGTTCTCGATATCGCTGTAGCCCCACTGCTGACTGTAATTTTTACGGGTGTCAGGCACCGCGGGTATCACATCGATGCCGCTGATGTTGACCCCCATCGTTCCCCCATGGAAGGTCTTTTTCTGATAACCGAAGTCCAACGATGAACGGAAACGATCGCCGCGATAGTCCAGCCCAACCGATGCCAGCGTCGTGCGCCGCTTATCATCCTCAACCGCCGTTTCACCCTCACGGTGCACCAGGTTGACGCGAGCGCCAAACTGGTTGTCGTCACCAAAACGGCGGCCCAGATCCAGCGTGCCGCCCACCTGAGAATCGGAGGTGTAGTCGAGGCCGATCTGGGTGGTCGGCGTTTCTTCCGCCCGCTTCGGTTCAAGATTGATCATGCCGCCAACGCCGCTGGAAGCCAGGCCGTTCAATAGGGCGTTCGCCCCTTTGAAGATCTCCACCCGCTCCAGCATCTGGGTATCCATCACCTGGCGCGGCACCACGCCCGGCAGCCCGCCCATCGTCATGTCGTCGCCGTCCAGTTGGAAACCGCGGATACGATAGGTTTCGGCGAAGTTACCGTACCCCTGCACCGCCTGTACACCCGCGTCGTTGCTGACCACGTCGGCGATGGTCTTCGCCTGCTGATCCTGTACCAGCTTCGCGGTATAACCTATGACGTTGAACGGAACGTCCATCGCTTTCTGTTCGCCCAACATTCCCAGGCGGCCGCCGTGGGCGACCTGTCCATCCAGGTAGGCGGGAACCAAATCATTGCCGCCGGAGTTGAAATCGCCGTGTTTTTCGGCCCGGACAACCAGGGTGTCCTCCTGGCTTTTCTTGGCGTCGCCGTCTGCGGCCAGCGCCCCCTGGCTCAGCGCGCCAATAGTCAGCGCCAGCAGCGTTTTACGTAAAGGGAAATTCGTTGTACTGGTGTTGTGCATAATTCACTCATGAATGAGGATAAAAGTTAAATGGCCCGTCGCCGGGCCGATGGGGCTTATTTATTCAACGCGATGCGAACCACGCTGTCCGGCCCCTGAGTGGAATGATCTTTGTTAAACGGCTGTTTGACCGTAACGAACAATGTCTGGCCGTCTGCCGACAGCAGCAAGCTGTTTGGATTCGGCGGCAGCGGCCAGCGCTGTTTCACCGCATAGGTCGTCGCATCCAGGCTCAGCACATTGCCGGATTCACGCTGCGAGATGTAAATTTCGTTGCGCCGTGGATTGAAAACGACAGCCAAAGAGTCGCCCACATCAAGCCGCTTCAATAACTTCCCGGTGTGAATATCCAAGACCAGCGTGGTCTTCGCCTTGGAGTTGTCGGTGACGAACAAACGACCGGTAGCCTCGTCCTCCGCCATATTGAGCAGCAGTGCGGGTTGGTCTCCCAACGGTTTCCAGCGTTTTTCGATGCGGTTGGAACGCGGGTTGATCACCAGGATCTCGCCGCTGCCATTGGCGGCATACACGCGTTGGGTCTGTTCGGAGTAATGCAGGCCGGTCATCCATTTGCCGGTATTTTTAATGCGCGTTTTCAGCTTGAGCGATTCAGCGTCAACCACCCAAATTTGCGCCGGGTCGGCCACCGCCCCCACATACAGCGTGTTGTCGTGAGCCAGAATTTGGCGCGCACCATACGGCAACCCTTTCTCATTGCGCTCGCTGAACAGCAAACGCCCTTTCACCTTACCGTCGGCGGCGCCGATTGCGCTGATGCCGCCGTCCAGCGAATTGCTGACATAAAGGGTTTTCCCATCCGCAGCGGCCTGCATGGCGAAATTTTTCAGATCGGTATGCGTCGTGCCAAGGGTTTTCAGGGTCTTGGCGTCCAGCTTATAGACCACGCCACCCTGTACATCTTTAAAACTTTCGGCGCTGGCGACGTACAGCGCATCTCCCCCTGGCGTCAGCGCCATTTCATACAAGCCATAAGCCAGTTGGCGTTTGACGACGCTGTCGGATTGCGCCGCTTGCGCCAGAGGTTGCACGGCAGGGGAAGAGGAAGAGGTTTGGTGCGGCGTGCAGCCGCTGAGCGCCATCCCCGTCAGCAGGGCGAGCACAGAGGTTTTCATTTTCATCGGGGAAATCCTTGACCATTCAAAACGGTGTTTACGGCGGGCTCTGCAGTTTAGTTTTGAGCTTTCTCATCACGAGAAATGAGCGCCACCGCGCGTCTCAGTGTTTCCCTGTGAATCAACTATCACGCTAATGCAGGCTAATAACTCCTTCATGCGCCCGCGAACAACAAAGAGAATGAGAAACATACTCATTATTATTTACGCAATCAAGCGTAATTATTTTCCTTCCTTCTCTAAAAGTCATGGTGACATCTCGTATTATCAAAACCAATACGCCAGCTATCGATCCCGGTGCCGCGCATGGTTATCTCGCCTTACACCGTCGATAAACGGCCTCACCCTGCGTACAGGCACTTAACAACGAGCGAGCAGACAACAGGAGAAGCCCCCTCATGACAACCCCTGCCCCACGGGAGTGGCAGCGTGCGGACTATCTCGTCAGCACCGATCCCGCTCTGCTGGATCTCGATGCCATCCATGCATTTCTGACCCGTTCGTCATGGGCGGAAGGCATTGATAAAGAGACCGTCCGCCAGTCCCTCGCCCACAGCCTGTGTTTCGGTTTGTATCACGGCGCCAGGCAAATCGGGTTCGCCCGGCTGGTTACCGATTACGCCACTTTCGGCTATCTGTGTGACGTGTACGTGCTGGAAACGTACCAAAAAAGCGGGCTGGGTCTGTGGCTGGCGGAATGCTGCCAGGCCCATCCGCTGATGGCGACGCTGCGGCGAGTCATGCTGGTCACCAGCACCGCCCCCTGGCTCTATGAAAAAGTGGGCTATAGCGCCATCAACCGCCCCGACTTTGTCTGGCAGATCGCCCGGCCGGACATCTACCGACGATAGGTGTTTTCGCTGACCAGGCGCTATTTCAGCGCCTGCTCGGCCAGCAGCCCGAGGGCGATGACGATCATCGCCGCGCCGGAGATGCGCCCCACCACCTTCGCGGCCTGTGGGCGCGTGCGCAGTACCGACTGCGATCCGAATCCCACCAGCAGATACACCAGGCCGCAGCTGATCAAATGCACGACGCCCAACGCCAGCATCTGCATCGGCACCGACCATTCGGCCCGGGCGTCGGTAAACTGCGGCAGCAGCGCCAAAAACAGCAGAAACACCTTGGGGTTCAGGCCGCTGACGCACACGCCCTTGCCGGCCCAGCGCAGCCAGGAATCGGAACGCTGATCTTCACCGGCGCCGGGCACCGGCGGGTGCAGCAGCATGTTGCAACCGATCCACAAGAGGTAAGCCGCTCCCAGCAAGGTAAGCGCCGTCAGCGCCAGCGGGTTGCCGACCAGCAGCGCGCCGACGCCCGCCACTACGATCGCAATCATCAATAAATGGCCAAACAGCAAGCCGGCGACGGCGGGCACCACCACCCGGCCGCGAATGCCCGCCGAGATCACATAGGCCCAATCCATACCCGGCGTGATCACCAACAAAATCGATACCGCCCAAAAAGCGGCGAACAGAGCGAGCGTCATACCGCCGCCCTCTCAAACGCGCTGCGCCACACTGAACAGAGAACCATTGCGCTTTCCTCGTGGAAGAAGAACGGCCCCGCCTGCCGCGACGGCCGTCAAAACCGTTCAACAGATGGCAAGAATATCCTCAAGGGATTAAAATGTGCTTTCAATTACTTGCCTGAAATCGGCATAAGAGGGGAAATTCTTCTAAATGGATAAGATTGATCGCAAGATTCTTGCTGAACTGCAGGCCGACGGCCGTTTGTCGGTGACCGAGCTGGCCGAGCGGATCGGGTTGAGCGTATCCCCCTGCCACCGCCGGGTGCGGACGTTAGAGGAATCCGGGGTGATCAGAGGTTACCGCGCCCAGCTCGACCCCGGCAGCCTGGGCTATAACTTTTCCGCCCTGGTGTTCGTCACCATGCGCGAAGGCGATCGCCGCGCCGTTGAAACCTTCGAAAACGCCATGATGGACATTCCGCAGGTGGTGCAGGCGCAGCGGCTGTTCGGCGATCCCGACTACCTGCTGCACGTGATCGCCCGAGATCTGCCCGCCTTTCAACAGCTTTACGACGAGAAACTCTCCGCTCTGCCGGGCGTGCAGCGCCTGAGCTCCACGCTGGTGATGAAGACCGTGGTGCCGGAGCGCTCGTTCCTGCCGCTGGGAAAATGACGATGGGAGCGTTGCCGCTCCCGTTTTGACTTCTTTAAGGCACAATCACGAAATCCGGATTGGCTACGGCGAACAGCGCCTCGCGATCCGCCGCCGGTGGATAAATCCACTGCGTATTGATCTCCTGCTTAATCTTTTTGCCTTCCTGACGGGTAAAACGCACCTGGCGATCCCAGCCTTCGGTATACAGCGCGCCCCAGGGCCCCAGATCCAGACAGGTCACATACTTCGGCTGGCTGTACGGGTGCGTCGGCAATCCCGCCAGCTCCGCCGCCGCATTGTGGCCGGCCACGCGGCCAAGACTCATCGCATGCTGGCAAGTCATCAGGTTGTGGTTGCCGAGATCGTCGGTCGCCGCCTTCACCGTATCCCCGGTCACGAAAATGCCCGCCGCCGCCGGCGCGCGCAGGAAGGCGTCGCCGATCACCCGGCCGCTGCCGTCGCGCTCGCCGGGGATCTGCTCGGTCAGCGGATGCGCCCGCACGCCCGCCGCCAGGATCACCGTGTTGGCGGCGATGCGCTCACCGTTCGACAGCATCACCCCCTCGGCGTCGATGGCCGAGACGCGCAGGCCGGCCCGCGCTTCCACGCCGCACTCCGCCAGCGCCTGGCGTATCACCGCCCCCGGCTCCGCCCCCATCCCGGCGCCCACTTCCGGCGCGCTATCGACGATCACCACGCGCACGTTCTCGTCTTTGCCCAGCACATCCCGTAGCCGCTGCGGCATCTCCGCCGCGCTCTCCAGCCCGGTCAGCCCCGCACCCACCACCACGGCGGTGTTGCGCGCCGGCGTCGACGGTTTGGCCGCCAGTGCTTTGATATGGGCATCCAAACGCTGCGCGCTTTCCAGCGTATCGACGTTGAAACCGTATTCGGCAAAGCCCGGCACCGCAGGCACGGAGAGCCGACTGCCGGTGGCCCACACCAGGCGGTCGTAGACCAGCTCAAGGGATTCCCCCGTCGCCTGCGCCACCGTGAGCGTCTTGGCGGCGGCGTCGATGCGCTCTACCGCCCCGGCCAGGTGGCGCACGCCGACGGCGGCGAGCTGCGCGGAAATGTCCGGGTTCATGTTTTCCAGCACCGCTTCATACAGGCGCGGCCGGATGGTGACCGTGGGCGTCGGTGAAACCATGAGCACCTCGATCTCGTCATGCTTACCGGCGATGTTAATGGCGCGCATGGCGGATACGGCGGCCCAAAAACCGGCAAAACCGGAACCGGCAATCACTATTTTCTGCGTCATGGGATGACTCCTTCATACAGGGTTAACCGGGCGATAAGGCTGCCCGCAAGTTTTCGGATGAACGATGCCGTTCCGCTCCCGTAACAGGGTGCAGAAGGCCCGCCCGCCCCTTCCGAAGAGGCGGGAAAAGTGTGTTTCGCTTTAAGGAAAGGTGGTGGTTAGGTCTTGGCGCGCGCCGTTTTGCCGCTGCGCGCGGTGCGTTCCGTCATGCGCTCGTCGAGCCAGAGGTTGACCTCACCGAAGAAGCCCTGCGGCGCCTTGCGGCCAAAGCGGGCCGCGACGGCGCCGAGGGTCTGCACCGCCAGCGCGTCGCGCATCGCTTTCTCCGCCTGCAGCATCACCGCGTGGATGGCACATTTGCCGGAAACCGCCCAATCCGGCGGGGAATCGTCGAACACCGCACAGCGCCCGCGCACCTCCTGGCAATCGAACAGCGGCTTGTGCCCTTCAATGGCGTCGATGATCTGCAGGAAGCTGATCTCGTCCGCCGGGCGCGCCAGACGATAACCGCCGCGCACCCCTTCACTGGCAGCGACGATCCCTGCCTTTTCCAGCTTGGGGAAAATCTTGGCCAGAAAGCTGGGGGAGATGCCCTGCAGTTCAGCGAGCTCGCGGCTGCTGAGCGCGCGCTGGTTATCGCCGACCAGCCACAGCAGGCAGTGGATGCCATATTCAACGCTGGTTGTGATGTACGCCATGTGTCCGTTTTCGACCGTCAATGAATCTTCAATAACGCAGACTATATGAGTCTGCGTTTCTCTTGTCAATAAAACACGGACAAAGTTGATCCGTGTTTTATTCAGAATGCATACCACCAGCGACGAAAAAACGCCCTTCAAAATGAAAAATAAAACTTTTTTGCCCGATCCGCGCCCGGCGAACGTTTCCTTGTCGCCTGCGGCTGACTATGATGTGATGGGTGCCGCCGCCGCGGTTTGTGAGCCGCCGCACTTTCGCGCGGATTGCGCCGCGGGAATAAAGAACTCTTGTCTGCTGCTGACGTCTTAGAAATGATTATTTAAGGGAAACGCCTGACTATGACCAACCGGTTGACCAAAACCGCGTTAGCGGTGCTGCTGCTCGGCACGCTGAACGCCACCGCCCTGGCGCCAGCACAGGCGGAAAGCCAGGATCAGTTGCCGGATATGGGCACCTCCGCCGGCGGCACCCTGAGCATCGGACAAGAGCTGGCGATGGGCGATTTCTACGTGCGCCAACTGCGCGCCAGCGCCCCGCTGATCAACGATCCGCTGCTGAGCCAGTACATCAACCAGTTGGGCAACCGGCTGGTGGCCAGCGCCTATTCGGTGCGCACGCCGTTCCATTTCTATCTGGTGCGCAACGACGAGATCAACGCCTTCGCCTTCTTCGGCGGCAACGTGGTGCTGCACTCCGCGCTGCTGCGCGTCAGCGACAACGAAAGCCAGCTGGCTTCGGTGCTGGCACACGAAATCTCGCACGTCACCCAGCGCCACCTGGCGCGCGCAATGGAAGATCAGCAGCGCAACGCCCCGCTGACCTGGGTGGGCGCGCTCGGCTCCATCCTGCTGGCGATGGCCAACCCGACTATGGGCATGGCGGCGCTGAGCGGCACCCTGGCCGGCACCCAGCAGGGCATGATCAGCTTTACCCAGTCGAACGAACAGGAAGCCGACCGCATCGGCATTCAGGTGCTGCAGCGCGCCGGATTCGATCCGGAAGCGATGCCCGACTTCCTGCAGAAGCTCTCGGATCAGTCGCGCTACGCCTCCAAACCGCCGGAAATGTTGCTGACGCACCCGTTGCCGGACAGCCGCCTTTCCGACGCGCGCAACCGCGCCAACCAGATGCCGAAACACATCGTGCAGTCTTCGCAGGATTACCTGATGGCCAAGGTGCGCGCACTGGGCATGTACAGTTCGGAGGGCTATGGCCTGAACGAAGAGCTGCTCGGCTCGCTCAGCAAGGGCAACGTGCGCGAACAGGCGGCCGCCAAATACGGCCGCGCCATCCTGTTCTATGAAGCGAAAAAATACGACGACGCGCGCAACATCATTCAGCCGATGCTGGCGCAGGATGCGAAAAACGTCTGGCTGATCGACCTGATGACCGACATCGATCTCGGCCAGAAACGCGCGCCGCAGGCCATCGCCCGGCTGCAGGCGGCCAACGCCGCCCAGAGCAACAACCCGGTGCTGCAGCTCAACCTGGCCAACGCCTATGTCGAAGGCAACCAGCCGGCGCAGGCCTCGAAGATCCTGAACCGCTACACCTTTGCCCATCCGGACGATCCGAACGGCTGGGATCTGCTGGCGCAGGCCAGCGCCGCCCAAGGGCTGCGCGATGAAGAACTGTCGGCCCGCGCCGAAAGCCTGGCGCTGACCGGCCGGCTCGATCAGGCCATCGGCCTGCTCAGCAATGCCAGCTCGCTGCAGAAACTCGGCAGCCTGAAACAGGCGCGCTACGATGCGCGCATCGACCAGCTGCGCCAACTGCAACAGCGCTTCCGCCAATACCAGCGCAGCTGATGCAACAAGGAATGAACGCCATGAAAAACGTCACGATTTACCACAACCCGCGCTGCTCCAAGAGCCGTGAAACCCTGGCGCTGCTGGAACAGCACGGCGTCGATCCCAAGGTGGTACTGTACCTTGAAACGCCCCCGTCGGCCGATGAGCTGAAAAAGCTGTTGAAGGAACTGGGCTTCACATCGGCGCGCGATCTGATGCGCAAGAAAGAAGACCTGTACAAGGAATTGAAGCTGGCGGACGACAGCCTGAGCGAAGAACAGCTGCTGGCGGCGATGACGGCGAACCCGAAACTGATCGAACGCCCGATCGTGGTGAAAGGCAGCAAGGCGCGCATCGGCCGGCCGCCGGAGCAGGTGCTGGAGATTTTGTAAACGGTCAACCCGCCTCTTATTGAGCCGTAACATACCAATAGCCCTGAACAGGGCTATTTTTAATTGTTTGTTATATAAATACTTTTCATCATCCTCAACTTCTCCTGTTGCTATGCTGCACAAATGCCGAGCCTCACGGCAAGACAGGCGTTGACAATCGTCAACACCCCCACTACCCTAATCGCATCACTGGACGAGCGATGAAAAAACACCCAGACAAGCATATCCAGGCGGCATTAGCTTACGCCCTTTCTCAGGGGTGGCATTTTCGCCCCAGCAAAGGGCACGCATTTGGACGACTGCATTGCGCCTTTGCCGGACATCAAGAACATATGATGAGCATCTGGAGCACGCCGAAAAATCCAGAGGTACATGCCAAACAGATTCGGCGCAAAGTCGATCACTGCCTGGCGCTGTCGCAGAAAAAATAACCGGAGAATCACCATGACGCTCTTTCATTTCTCATTGACGCTAGATGGAGTGACCGCGGATACCACCGGGTTGGAGGATGCGCTGCATGCAGCGGGATGCGATGACGCGCTGATCTGTTTCTACGGTAAAACCGTCTACCTGGAGTTCGATCGAGAAAGCGATAACTTTGCGCACGCGATTTGCAGCGCCATCAGTGATATTGAGTCTGCCAATATTGGCGCCAAGGTGATATCGGTAGACTCCAGCCTGGTGGGATTAAGCGATATTGCCGAGCTCACTGAACTGTCGCGTCAGGCGATCGCGATGCTAAAAGACGGGACTCGCGGCCCCGGCGGCTTCCCTTCTCCCATTCAACGGCTCGGCGGCACCTCACCGTTATGGCGCTGGGCTGACGTGGCGGCCTGGTTGGCGCAACAAGGGAAAATCGACCCACGGCTTGCAGACAATGCGCAGTGTCTGGAACATATCAATCTCGCTTTGCAACTGCGAAGCGATCGGCAACGCCAGCAGGTTGAGCACTACAGCTCCCTGCTGGAACATGCAGAAAAACAGGTTTGATGGCTCGCTACAGCCCCAGGATCTCTTTAACGAACGGGATGGTCAGCTTGCGCTGGGCGGTGATCGAGGCGCGATCGAGTTGATCGAGGGTCATAAACAGCGTGCGCATCTCGCGATCCAGCCGTTTCAACAGGAAGCGGCCCACGTCTTCCGGCAGCTCGAAGCCGCGCAGTTTGCCACGCAGCTGCAGCGCCAGCAGTTTCTCTTCGTCCGACAGCGGCTGCAGCTTGTAGATCTGCCCCCAGTCCAGGCGCGAAGCCAGATCCGGCAAACGCAGGTTCAGCTGGCGCGGCGGGCGATCTCCGGTGATGAACAAACGGGTGCGGCCGGTTTCCAGAATGCGGTTGTAGAGGTTGAAGATCGCCATCTCCCACTCTTCGTCGCCGGCGATGCATTCAATATTGTCGATGCAGACCAGCGCCAGCTGCTCCATGCCGTCCAACACTTCAGGCACGAAGTAGGCGCGCTTGTCGAGCGGCACATAGCCCACCGCCTCGCCCTTCTGCGAAAGCTCGGCACAGGCCGCATGCAGCAGATGGCTGCGCCCGCCGCCTTCACGCGACCAAAAATAGATATAGCTGCCATGTTCCTGACGGACGGCGGATTGGATCGCGGCTAATAGGGATGGGTTCTCGCCCGGATAAAAACTGGCGAAAGTTTCATCATCGGGAAGATAAAGTGGCAGTGAAAGCTGTGCCGGCGTATTCAGAGAAGCACCTCAACCAAAACTGGCAGAAAAACGTGGGCAGTTTAACACAGAAAACGGGCGCTGTTGAACCGGCAGGATCTTATGCCGCAATAGTGAGCAATGCCTAAGCGCCGCTTGATCGGCTGCGGTGTCCGCCAAGGCAAGAATTGTCCGATATCATTCCCTAACTCCATGCCTGCGCAGGTTAAATTTGTAATTTAAGTAAAATCTGACCTAGTATAGGTAGGCTAAATGCAATCACCATCAACAAGGTTTCTGCAAGGATATAGACGATGAAAGTATGGAATAAAGTGCTGTTGGCCTCCTTTATCGGGTTGTTGGTTGCCGGCTGTGATGACTCGTCCAAGGTTGACGCCAACCTGGATAAAGCCAAAGACAGCGCCGAGCAGATGAAAGACGCCGCCCAGAAAAAAGCGGACGATCTGACGGACAAGGCGAAAGCGACGGCAGATGAAATCAAAAAAGAGGCCGCCACCCAGGCAGACCAGCTGAAGGACAAAGCCTCGGCGATTAAAGATGAAGCCGCCAAACAGGCGGACGCCATCACCAACGACGCCAAGGCCAAAGCCGCCGCGATCAAAGACGACGCAGGCAAACAGAGCCAGCAGTTGGTGGATCAGGCTAAAGCCATCAAGAACGACGCCATCAACGGCGCCAACGATCTGACCGAGCAGGCCAAGGCCAAGACCGAAGCCATCAAGAGCAGCGCCGAAAACAAAGCGCAAGAGTTGAAACAAGAGACCGATGCGGCGGTGAACGGCAATACGCAGCCGGCCACCCAGCAGTAAGCTATTCTCAGCCACAAAAGAAAGGAGCAGTAAATGGGGATTATTTCCTGGATTATTTTCGGCCTGATCGCCGGTATTTTGGCTAAGTGGATCATGCCCGGCAAAGACGGCGGCGGCTTTATCCTGACCATCGTGCTGGGGATCATCGGCGCCGTGGTCGGCGGCTATATCAGCACCTTCTTCGGCTACGGCAAGGTTGACGGCTTCAACTTCGGCAGCTTTGTGGTGGCGGTCATCGGCGCTATCGTGGTGCTGTTCGTGTACCGCAAAATTCGCAGCTAATATGATATTGGGGGGCTGAGGCTCCCCCCTTTTTCACTATTTGACCATGCGTCCGTCATTAAGAATGAACGCGGTTCTCCCGTCCCAAAACTCAGCAATAAAAATATCTTTCGGCTCTATACCGTGTTCACGGATAGTTTGGCTCAACCACTCCTCATCTTTATTAATCTCCTGCAGCTCATAAGGCCTGGCCCTGTCATTTTTCATAATGATAATCGAAGGCAGCTCATTTCCCTCACATACCGCGGTGATCTGACCGCCCGGCTCAATTTGCGCATAAACAATCTCTTGAAAAGCGTGAATCCCCTGCGCATGCAGCTGTGAGGAAACGTTCAAGATATCGATTTTATTTTTCTTGGCTAAAATATTTTCCATTAAAAAGCGGCCGTTTTTTATAATTGGTATCGGGTTGCCGATAGTGACCGAACGAAAGAAGTTGCAGTGTTTACTGATTGCATTCAACAGAGAAATTAGCCCTACCCCGATAAGCAGTACAACGACATACTGGTACAAAGGGATGCTGTCGCTATAGATAACGCCCCCAATAATGCCCCCGAGCACAAAGTTGCCGATAAAATCCACAGGGGTCATTTGCGATAGCTGGGTCTTTCCGGACAGGTTCAAGTGGGTGATAACAATGACAAAGCCAATAACAAATTTGAGCAAAATATATCCGTAGTACTCCATATCCTTTTCCTTTTAATCGATGTTGTTAATGCTATCAGCTACTTTATCCCAACGGATGTAAAGGCAGAAATACGAGTAAAAAGGGCAGCCCCTGGGCTGCCCTTTTCGTTACTTCTGCTTCGCCGGTTCGTCCGGCGCGTCGAGCACCTCTTCTTCCTTGCGGAACAGGCTGATGACCTTGAACAGCAGGCTCAGGCCGATACCCACGATGGTCGCCAGCGCCATGCCTTTCAGCTCCGCCGCGCCGATATGCACCTTGGCGCCGCTCACGCCGATGATCAGGATCACCGAGGTCAAAATCAGGTTTTGCGCTTTGTTGTAATCCACTTTGGACTCGATCAGCACGCGAATGCCCGAGGCGCCGATCACACCGTACAGCAGCAGGGAAACGCCGCCCATCACCGGCACCGGCACCGCCTGGATCGCCGCCGCCAGCTTACCGATGCAGGACAGCAGGATCGCCAACACCGCCGCGCCACCGATCACCCAGGTGCTGTAGACCTTGGTGATGGCCATCACGCCGATGTTCTCACCGTAGGTGGTGTTCGGCGTAGAGCCGAAGAAGCCGGAGAACACCGTCGAAATGCCGTTGGCGAACATCGAGCGGTGCAGCCCGGGATCGCGGATCAGATCTTTCTTCACGATGTTGGCGGTCACCACCAGGTGGCCGACGTGCTCGGCGATCACCACCAGCGCCGCCGGCAGAATGGTGAAGATGGCGAACCACTCAAAGCGCGGAGTGTAGAAGGTCGGCAGCGCGAACCAGTGCGCCTCGCGAATCGGAGTCAAATCCACCACGCCCATGAAGAACGACAGCGCATAGCCCACCAGCACACCGATCAGGATCGGGATAATCGCCAGGAAGCCGCGGAACAGCACCGAGCCGAGCACCGTGACCGCCAGCGTCACCAGCGAAATGGTGATGGTGGTCGAATCGGCGCTGGTGCCTTCCGCCGGCAGCAGCCCCGCCATGTTGGCCGCCACGCCCGCCAACTCCAGCCCGATGACGGCGACGATCGCCCCCATCGCCGCCGGCGGGAACATCACGTCCAGCCAGCCGGTGCCTGCCTTTTTCACGATCAGCGCCACCAGGCAAAACAGCACGCCGCACATGATGAAACCGCCCAACGCCACTTCGTAACCGAGCGGCAACAGCAGCAGCACCGGCGAGATAAACGCGAAGCTGGAACCGAGGTAGGCCGGGATCTTGCCTTTACAGATGAACAGATACAGCAGCGTGCCAATGCCGTTGAACAGCAGCACGGTCGCCGGGTTGATCTTGAACAGGATAGGCACCAGCACGGTGGCGCCGAACATGGCGAACAGGTGCTGGAAACTGAGCGGAATGGTCTGGAGCAGCGGCGGGCGCTCGCTGACGCCGATGGCGCGACGGGTCATGTGTGCTTTTCCTCGGTTTATTGGTTTTATAGGTTTTAGTCAAAAAAAAGCCGACTCGTTAAGTCGGCTCAAATGTTTACTTGGTACCAAATATCTTGTCGCCCGCATCGCCCAGGCCAGGCACGATGTAGCCCTTGTCGTTCAGGCACTGATCGATGGAGGCGGTGTACAGCTCAACGTCCGGGTGCGCTTTCTCCAGCGCGGCGATGCCTTCCGGCGCCGCCACCAGAACCAGCACCTTGATGCTGTGGCAGCCGGCTTTCTTCAGCAGATCGATAGTGGCGATCATCGAACCGCCGGTGGCCAGCATCGGGTCGACGACCAGCGCCATGCGCTCTTCGATGTTGGAAACCAGCTTCTGGAAGTACGGCACCGGCTCCAGGGTTTCTTCGTCGCGGTATACGCCCACCACGCTGATGCGCGCGCTCGGCACATGCTCCAGCACCCCTTCCATCATGCCCAGGCCTGCGCGCAGGATCGGCACTACGGTAATCTTTTTCCCTTTGATCTGATCCACTTCAACTGGCCCGCACCAGCCTTCGATGGTGACTTTTTCCGTCTCCAGATCGGCGGTCGCTTCATAGGTCAGTAAACTACCCACTTCTGAGGCCAGCTCACGGAAGCGTTTGGTGCTGATGTCATTTTCGCGCATCAGGCCAAGCTTGTGTTTTACCAGCGGGTGTTTCACCTCAACGATCTTCATCATTTTTCTCCTATTAAGGTGGTTGCGGCCAAAAAAATCGCGGGATTATACCTCCTTTTTTTCGCCGCGCCACCCACAATAGCCCGATCGGGATCAACAAAAGTTTGAATATCAGTATAGATGACGAAAAAGCGGAGCCGGTTCACAAGCCGCTCGCAAACGTTTGCCTGCGCTGTTAGAATTGCCGCGCCTTATTCCGGAATCAACATCGGAAGCACAGTTTTCAAACCGCAAACCGTCGTGGGGAATCGCGCAGTGACCGACAAAACCTCTCTCAGCTATAAAGACGCAGGTGTCGATATCGATGCTGGCAACGCATTGGTAGACCGCATCAAAGGTGTAGTTAAACAGACCCGTCGCCCGGAAGTGATGGGCGGTCTGGGCGGGTTTGGCGCCCTGTGTGCGTTGCCGCAGAAATACCGCGAGCCGGTGCTGGTTTCCGGTACCGACGGCGTGGGCACCAAGCTGCGTCTGGCGATGGATCTGAAACGCCACGACACCATCGGCATCGATCTGGTGGCGATGTGCGTCAACGATCTGGTGGTTCAGGGCGCCGAGCCGCTGTTCTTCCTCGACTACTACGCGACCGGCAAGCTGGATGTGGACACCGCGGCCAGCGTGATCACCGGCATCGCCGAAGGCTGCAAACAGTCCGGCTGTGCGCTGGTGGGCGGCGAAACCGCTGAAATGCCGGGCATGTACCACGGCGAAGATTACGACGTGGCCGGTTTCTGCGTCGGCGTAGTCGAAAAATCCGAGATCATCGACGGCAGCAAAGTGCAGTCCGGCGACGCGCTGATCGCCCTGGGCGCTTCCGGCCCGCACTCCAACGGCTACTCGCTGGTGCGCAAGATCCTGGAAGTGAGCAACACCGATCCGACCGCCACCCAGCTGGAAGGCAAACCGCTGGCCGACCACCTGCTGGCGCCGACCAAGATTTACGTGAAGTCCGTGCTGGAGCTGATCGAGAAGGCGGACGTACACGCCATCGCTCACCTCACCGGCGGCGGCTTCTGGGAAAACATTCCACGCGTGCTGCCGGAAGGCATGCAGGCGGTGATCGACGAAGCCAGCTGGCAGTGGCCGGCGGTGTTCACCTGGCTGCAGCAGGCCGGCAACGTCAGCCGTCATGAAATGTACCGCACCTTCAACTGCGGCGTAGGCATGGTCATCGCCCTGCCGGAAGCCGAAGTGGAAGCGGCCATCGCGCTGCTGACCGCGGCAGGTGAAAAAGCGTGGAAAATCGGTAAACTGACCGCCTCTTCCGACGAACAACAAGTGGTCATCAACTGATGAAAAAGATCGTGGTGTTGGTCTCCGGCCAGGGGAGCAATCTCCAGGCGCTGATTGACGCCTGCCAGCAGGGCCGCATCGCCGCCGAGATCGTGGCGGTGTTCAGCAACAAGGCGCAGGCTTACGGCCTGCAGCGCGCCGAGGCGGCGGGCATCGCCACCCAGGCGCTGGATGCCAAGGCCTATGCCGATCGCACGGCGTTCGACGCCGCGTTGGCGGACGCCATCGACCAGCACCAACCCGATCTGGTGGTGCTGGCCGGCTACATGCGCATCCTCAGCCCGCAGTTCGTGCAGCGTTATGCCGGCCGCATGCTGAACATCCACCCTTCCCTGCTGCCGAAATACCCCGGGCTGCATACCCACCGTCAGGCCATCGACAACGGCGACAGCGAACACGGCACCTCGGTGCACTTCGTGACCGAACAGCTCGACGGCGGCCCGGTGATTTTGCAGGCCAAGGTGCCGATTTTCGCTGACGACGAAGAGGATGACGTGGTTGAACGGGTGCAAACCCAGGAACACACGATCTATCCGCTGGTGGTGAGCTGGTTCGTCGACGGCCGCCTGGCGATGCGCGATGGCGCCGCCTGGCTGGACGGCGAACGCCTGCCTGAGCAGGGCCACGCCGCCGACTGATGCGCGCAGCCTGAACCTTGCCTAAACGGCGCCCACGCGGCGCCGTTTTTTTTCGCCTTCATCCATTCTGTGAAGTTATACTTTGCACAATTTCACGGCACAGAGGAGCCCACATGTCCAGCACTGCCAGCGTCAGGTTACGCCCATTGGAACGGGACGATCTGTCGTTCGTCCACCAGATGGACAACAACGCCAGCGTTATGCGCTATTGGTTTGAAGAACCTTACGAAGCCTTTGTCGAGCTTTCCGATCTCTACGACAAACACATCCACGATCAGAGCGAGCGCCGCTTTATCATCGAGCACGAAGGCGCCAAGGTCGGCCTGGTGGAGCTGGTGGAGATCGATCACATCCACCGCCGCGCAGAGTTCCAGATCATCATCGATCCCGCCCACCAGGGCAAAGGCTATGCCAGCACCGCCGCCCGCCTGGCGATGGACTACGGCTTCTCGGTGTTGAACCTGTACAAGCTGTACCTGATCGTCGACAAAGAGAACCCGAAGGCGATCCACATCTACAGCAAGCTGGGCTTCAACGTGGAAGGCGAGCTGATCGACGAGTTCTTCGTCAACGGCGAATACCGCACCGTGCTGCGCATGTGCATCTTCCAGCCGCAATACCTGGCGAAGTTCAAAACCCCCAATGATAAGCCGCTGGTGAAGTGACGGTCAGCAAGAAAAAGAGAAAACCCGCGCAGGCGGGTTTTTTCCTATCATATAAAGGCATTAGCCCGGTTAGTTCACTATTTTAAGCGCTCTAAAACCGGTTCCGGCACTGTTCTCCTCCCCCAGCAACACTCGCTCAAACCCCATCTTCCCTTTTCTGTTCGTCAGCAGGCTTAGCGACGTATTGCCTTCGCTCCAGGGGTAATCGATAGCGACCACACGGGCACCGGAGGCATGCATTTCAATCAAATCGGTATTGCCATTGATAATTTTAGTTCCTTCTTTCGCCACGCTGAAAGCACTAGCATTAATCGAATACCCATTATTTGCCCCCGAAGGCAATCCGATGACCAAGCAGTTCTGACCGGAATTTTTGACTTTACCCACATCAAGAGATGAAACGGATACCAGAGCGCTTTGGCTATCGATCGTGACCGAGTTCGTTCCCGAATTAATGCTGGCCTCGATAACTTTATTGAGTGAAAAGGTGCCTACCGTATTCTCCGTTCCTCCCTCCGAGCGTACGAAGTCAATATAAAGCTGACTGACACTGCCATTGGTGCTTCCTGACGCTTTAACGATCCCTTTGCAAGATTCTGCCGTTGTGCCATACAAGAAGAACCCTGTTGAAGGGCGGTTAGAACAAACGATAGAAATACCGTGCAAACCGGTAAACGCCACGCTGCAGCCAATCAAGGTGATACCGCGGCAATCTACAAATAAAAAACCGTGGCATGGCGCCTGGTTAACATAGCTCTCTGGGCCGCCAAACGCTTTGCAATTGATGAAGACGGCCTCTTGTAATGCCTCAGCATAAAAACAAGGCGCTGTTGCCGTCATATTGGTATGTTTTACGATGACGTTTACTGCCGTTAGCGTCTGGGAGACTTTGTCCGACGGATTATTATCGTTATCTGGCTCGATAACGATGCCGATACCGCTGTCCGCCAAATTATCAATATTGATATTCTCCAGGATAAAACCGTCATAGGGCTTACGTAAAACAATTGCGCTCCCGGTATGACTGGCCATATTGATCGAGATATCTTTGACGCACACACCAACGGTAGAGTACCCCGCAATATCAGAGTCAAATTTGAAAACGGCCCCCAGCTCCCCCAGGTCAGCCGTGAGGAGTAACTTCGTTGACTGAATCCCCTCCCCAACGATGTGTACCCCTGGCTTTAAAAAAACGATCTGCTTAGTGATGCTGTAGGTACCGGCAGGCACGATGACCTTACCGCCGAGGGATTCCCAGACCGGGTTAGGATTCTCATTAATTTTCTTGGCAAGGCGAAGAAATGCGTTAGTTAAATTATTTCCTTCGCCTGCCTCAACAAAGTCGAGAATATTCATTGCATTGGATGACGCCATATTACTTCTCCTGTTTATACTGTCTCATTGTAGATTGACTCTTCTGTCACGGAGCTGAGCCAAGGCTTGTATAGACAGATTACCCGCAGATATAAAAATGCAAAGTCATATGTGTTGTATAATCGATGACAGATCATTCATCATCCGATAAAATAATGCACACCTATAGGACTATCTTTTTTCGAAAAAAGGGAAGTATTCTATGAACGCGCTCACATTACGGAGTAACGTTAACAACAGAGTCACATTAAGATAGTAAGATTAAATAAAAATTCAGACCTATTTTATGTTACCTACGAGCGAGAAATTTCATGCATAAAGTATCAAGCTTATTTATCTTTATTAGCCTTATTATTTTAATTATTGCGTTTTCATTGAATCTCTATGGCCACTACGCCACCAGTAACTCAAACGCTGTACCGCTGTTTTCCCCGCTCTGGTGGACACGCTGGTTCCCGCTCTATGCCTCGGGCGCTGCGTTGCTGTTGATAGGGCTGGTCTTGCGGGTTTCGGGGCGGGGACGTTAAAGGCCAACTTTCATCATAGATATCGCAGAACAAGTTATGCGCGAGACGTATTATCAAAAAGAGTACTTTGTAACGCATATGCACTCTAACAGAATCACTTATAGCAACCGAGAGGGAATAGATATAAGTTAAAAAAAACTAAAAACCCGCAACAGCGGGTTTTTAGCAGTTAAACAATAATATTACACATTATTTATAATAACAGCATCTAAGTCCAATCTTGATAACCGTTTTCGTGAATCCAGACAAGGCCAGCGGGACATGCATCAGATAAAAACCAATACCCATTAAAAGCGCCATACTCCATCTCTTCAGGAGTATTAGGGAAACTGGCTCTAAGTTTATCGAGCTGCTCTTTCACTGTTCCTTTCAAAAACTCACCCCCGTTGCCAAGTTTTACTATCCCTTCATTCATCAAATGCTTAATAAACCAGAGGAATAACTCCTTTTCCTCACAAAAAGAAAGGCAGATCTTCCCTGATAGACTATCCGGATGAATATTTTCCCAAATAGTCACCATCGATGCTCCCACAAGAGCTTCCTTCCTATTTTCATATTGCTCTATTGTAAGCATATAGATCACCTATCTAAACTTGAGTTCAAACTTGTTATCGGAGAGATTCGATACTTTGTTTATATCTTTATTCCCAATAATATCAATCGTCCACCGAGCTTTCGACTCTTGTGCACTTGTAGAATAGTTTCTAAGGTTTATTATTTTCCCTTCAAACTTTGCATAGTACACAATACCTTTCGCGTTTCTCACCTCGTTGAGAGGGAGACCTCCAGCAAGTGATTGCGCATAATCATAGATATCCTTATCGCTAAGTGATTCAGAAGCAAAAACTTTTGTTGTTCCTTTTCTATTACTCCCTCCATCGCCTAAAACTTGAGCTACAGACTTACCAAAAACAGTTACATTACCATCTGGCTGCGTTTTGTCGAAAAGTTTAACCAACTGATTAGTGTTAACCTTCTGTATTTCCCGCAAATAATCTGCCGTTTTAGTCGACAAATTCGCCCCGGCTGCTGTTTCTCCTTTGATAAAATCGGCAACCGGCTGAGTGTTGAGCGTTTTTGTTTTGTATATTTCATCGGAAGCGTTCACCAGCTGTCGGCTCAACTTCCTCACGCTGTCTTCAGTCTTACCCAAAATCAATGTGCTGCCGGTCGTTATGGCGCCAGTACCAATAATCGCCTCTGGAGCCACAATGTCTGCCGCATAAATACCGGCTTGGTTCAGGCAAAGCGCGGGGTTGGTTTTGCAACCGGCAATCGCCAATCGTGCCGCCAGAACCAATTCTGGCGCAGCTCCCACCAGCGTCATTCCCCCCCGCAGTAAGTACCAGACCGCCGCCACCTACGGTCGCCACTATTGCGGCAGCTTCTCGGCGAGCCACAACACGTTTTGCCGCAGCAACATCACCTTTATCAGCGGCCAAAATGTCTTTCTGATTATCCAGCGCATACTGCATCAACATATGTTCGGTCATGTTGTAGCGATAAACCGACTGCGCGCTGTCCGCAGCACTGTAGGCGCCTTCCGGCGTATGCGTTGTCAACGCCCCGGTCAAAGCCCCGATCACTCGTGCCGTTTGCTCTTTTACTTCATTGCCGTTTAGCGCTTCCTGCAGACGGTAGAGCTGGCGTTCCTTTTCGTTGAGATTGGCCGGTTCGAACAGCGTGCTCTGCATCACGACCCCGGCCAGCTCCGCCGCCAGCGCTCCTGCAGCAGCCCCTTTACCGTCGCCGCGCCCGATTTCCGCGGCGATGCCCGCCACAACCGCATGGCTGACTGACTTCCCGGCCGCACCCAGAACGTCGCCGTTATCCCCAATCAGGTTGGCGCCTTCGGCCTGAACCTGGCTGCCGATATTCGCCAGCAGCGCATTGGTCAGGTTGTCCTTGAAGCTGCCACCGTTAATGGCGGTATTCAGGCTGGAGCTGATGACCGATTGCCCGGCCACCCGCTGCGCCACCTTGCTCCAGTCACCGTTGCTCAGCTGCGGCAGTTTGACGTTGTTTGGATTAAGCGGTTTGCCCGCCGCGTCCTATCGGCGTTTATATGGAATACAACATCAAGAGAAAACGGCTCCGGAGAGCCGTTCGCATGGGCGTTAGATTTCCGTCAACCGTGGCCTATAGTGGTACTTTTTACCTTGGCTCATTTGCATGAGCAAAGCGTGCCTAACCTCAAACTGTTGGGAGCGGTGAGGTTACTCAGGCTTCTCAAGCAATCCAAGCAACTCCATATCATAAAGCAAATCGCTTTTTTCATCTTCGCCAATACCTTGAATTAGAGACTCAAGGTTTGTTTTTTCCAAAATGGAAGAAATTGAGTTTCGGTAATTATTCTCAACATCTTTTGGCCCTCTGCCGGCTATAAGGATGAGTGTAAACACTTTCAGCATTAACATTTCCACAGGCGATAAATGTGCATTTTCGTATTGATAAGATGCATACCCTATTTCTTCAATACCGTACTCCCAGGTCGTACCATTTTTATTAAAAGCATTAATGTGACTTCTACAACAGCTATAAAAGCAATCTAAATACTCAGCTCGCAATTCTTCATAAGTCATGCGTTCTTCATCCATCATTTCAATCTCCCAGGGATCAGCATTACGTCGTTATTGTCGAGAACCTCTACTTTTATTCCAGGGTATTTTTTCTGAAATTGCTCTACGACACCCAAGCAGCTCTCACATGCAGCACGTTCAGTGAAAATGGTGACTCTCCCCTCAGCTGATACATTGTTACCTAACTTATCAGCTAGGTTGTCCAGAATTTTGTACTCTGAATCTGTATTCCTAGATATGAGGATACCATCAGAACTTTTAATGGTTTCATATTTAAAGTTTTGGTTTCCATCACCTATGAAACTTTTTTCTGCTTTAGCTATCCTGCTGTGTGCCGCAAGTGTTTTCGGCATACCAGGAACATCGATTTGTGCAACAGCCGCATTTCCTTTTTTTCGGATTTTTTCCGCAAATGGCGCTCTAGCATCTAATACCTGCTGCCTGAACGCAGCCGCCTGTTGAACGGTCTTCTCATTGACCAGATACCCTTTCCAGGCGCTGGTTGGCCCTACCAGTTTGGATGACAGGTACTGGTTGCCGACGTTCGCTTTACCCATACCGGCAAACGTACTGGCGATAGAGACTGCCATCACCGAGGCATTCACCCAGTCCGGCGACCACCCGGTCAACTTGCTGATTTGTTCTATCTGCTGGTTGCGTGCAAACAGCTGGCCGTCGGTTATCTGGTCGCCCAAATCATACGTGAATAACTTTTCGCTGTCATAGCCGGCAAACGCCGGATAGTTGCCGAAGCGCTGGCGCTCTTTTTGTACCCAGTAATTGGCAATGAGGCCGTCTTCATCCCGCGTTGACGGGTACTTATTCATCAGGGCTTCAAACTGCTTGCGCTCATCTGAGTTTAGCGCTTCCTGCGTGGTGCAAGCTACTTTTCGGCATGAAGCCGCCATCAGACGCGCTTCTTTTTCCTTGTCACCCTTAGCCAACGCTTTAATGGCGTTGAGTTCTTCCTGATGCAACTGTCGATTAAAACGCTCGACAAACTCACCCGCATTTGCACCGCTGGTGGCACCTGCTGCTTTGGCGGTTACGATGGCCCCTGCAAAGGCGCCCGCTACGCGGCTGATTTGAGCCTGACGCTCTTGCCAGCCTTCACTTCTGACCAAATTATCATTGATGATCACCCCAGCCAGCTCCGCCGCCAGCGCCCCTGCCGCTGCGCCTTTGGCATTGCCCTTGCCGATTTCTGCGGCCACGCCCGCTAGAACGGCATGGCTTACGGCCCGGCCCGGTATATTGAGAACCTGACCGTTATCCCCGATCAGATTGGCGCCCTCGGCCTGAACCTGGCTGCCGATATTCGCCAGCAGCGCATTAGTCAGGTTGTCCTTGAAGCTGCCGCCATTGATGGCGGTATTCAGGCTGGAGCTGATGACCGATTGCCCGGCCACCCGCTGCGCCACCTTGCTCCAGTCACCGTTGCTCAACTGCGGCAGTTTGACGTTGTTTGGATTGAGCGGTTTGCCCGCCGCGTCCTTGCTCCAGCCCATCGCGCTGTCGAAACCGTTGAGCGCGCCGCCGATCGCCATCGCCGTGGCGGTCGCCTTGACGTTCTCATTGCTACCCAGCGCCTGCAGGGTTTTCGACAGGTTGCCCTGGTTCTCCACCAACGCCACCGCCGCCTGGGAGGCCAGCGAAGACATCCCGGCGGTGACCGCACCGCTGGTTACCGCCCCGCCGCCCACGGCGCCGGAAACGCTGGAGGCTGCCGTGGCCGCCAGTGAACTGCCAGCGGTCACCGCCGCGGCCGCGATGGCGATCACCGCCGCCACCGCCGGGTTCAGGTGCTGGCTCTTGTAATCCCAGCTATCGTAAGCGTCTTTGACCTTGCTCCACTGCACGTCGTTGCGCTTGTTCAGATCTTTGACCCAGGTGGTGCCCGGCGTATTGCCCAGGGCGTCGATGGCGCTTTGCAGCGCCTGCCCGTTTTTCACCTTCACATCGGCGCTGACGCCCTTGGCGGCCTCTACGGTCAAGGCGCCACCGGTATGAATGCTCGGCAGCACCCACTTATTGTCTTCGTACCCTTTATTGGCCTGCTTGATAAAGAAGCCTTTCGAATTGCTGACGGTCTGTTCGAAAGAGGTGTTTTTCACCGCGCGGAAGTTAACCTGGCCACGGGAGCTGGTCAGGCGTGCGTTTTGTCCAGCGGCGATTTTGCTGGCTTCATAGGTGCTGTCGTCGCGGCTCATCAGCGTGATATTGCCGGCGGCGGTAAACTCGGTAACCTTGTTGGTCACGTCGTGGCGGGTCTGCTTAACCTCGGTTTTCTTGCCCCACCATTTGCGCTTGGTTTCCTTTTTCTCGAAGTGGCTGGACTCTTCCATCGCCTGGGCGTAGAGATAGCCGCCCTTGGCGGCGATATCCATATTGCCGACACGCATGGCCTCTGCCTGGTTGTGGGCATCGACCTGGGCTTTCAGCCTTGTTTCTTCCGCATGTTTAGCTTGGGCTTCCTGTCGGACGCTAACTAATTTCCTATTTGCGTTTACCTTTTCACTATCAACAGAATTCAACGCTTGTTGGGCGGCGTGTATCTCATTCTTTTTTTTGATTATGCGTTGACGCAAATTTTCATATTCATCTATCGTCTTTTTTCGAATTGCCAGCGCAATCTCATAACCATCACCGGATGTTTCCGCAGGATCGACACCATAAGGGAATGGGTCAAATGCCTTCCCTCCCTCATTAAGCAATCTATCCAGATCTGAACGGGTTTTTATTTCAATATTCCCCATATCGAGGTGATAAGTCCCCGTACCCGGTATCATTACAGAACTACTGTGCTTGTATGAAATAGGATGCTGAGCAGGATTATCGAGTAACAAACCTTCAGGCGTATTTCTAACGTTGTTCAGTACATTCTGTTTTTGATTAACATTTTGCTCTGCATTTCTAACCACCTGCTCCGCCGCCGCTATCCGGCTTCCCCAATCCGTCACCGCCACCGACGGTTTCCAGTTCGCCCCTAATCCTTTAACCACCAGTTTGGTCGCCTGGAACAGAATGCTGCCGCCGGAAATCACCGTCATCAGGCCGCCGGCATTCAGCTCGGTGCCTTGCTGGGTGCGAGTTTCGGTGAACTCGTTGCCGCCCTCGCGGTAAGTGTGATTTTGCACCGCCTCGAAACGCATATCGCCGCCGGAGGTCAGCGTCATGTTGGCGCCGGAGGTCAGCCTGGCGCCGTAAGTCAGCAGTTGGTTATTCGCCGACGCGGTCAGGTTTTTACCCGCGCTGAGGGCTGTGACCACATGGCGGTCGTCTTTGTTGTTGTCGTTGGCGGCATCAATGGCGGAATAGGCCAGGTTCGACAACCATAGATTCTGCCCGGCCAGCAGCGTGATATTGCCGTTAGCGGAGAGCGCGCCGCCCTGGGTGCCGATGTCGCGGGCCGAGTTAATCAGCAAATTGCCGCCGGCGTGTACCCGGCTGCCCAGTTCAGGCGTGCGGGACACAGGGAAAAGCGCATTGAATCGGCCGTCAAGTTCACGGTAGTTAAGATCGGCGTTATGGGCGGCTAACAGCGTAACGTCCTTATCCGCATTAATCTTGGCGCCGCGGAGCGCCAGATAGCCACCGCTATTGAGCAGAACCGAACCCGTTGCCCTCATTTGGCCACTGGCCAACAGCTGGTTGAAGTATTCCTGCCGTTTAGCCGGAGAAACCGGCCCCCCCAATAGCGCCCCCTCCAACAACGCGCTGTTTTTTACGATTGCAATGCTGCCGTTAGCCGTCATGGCGATATTGCGACTTTGCGGCGCCAGCAGCGTATTCAGCAACGTAATGGTGCTGCCAGCCGTGAGAGACAAATCGCGTGAAGCCTCAAGGCTGCCCAACCAACGCGAACCGTCAGGGCGGAAGTAGTGAGGTTTCTCGCTGGAATGTATCTTTATCTCCCCGTTTTTGGCGTTTAGCGTGACGTCCTGCCCTTTCAGCTCACTTTGCCAGGCGTCGATGGCGTTGACCGCCGTCAGAGACAGCTCTTTTCCGGCGGCCAAAATGCCTTGCCCAAGAACAATCCGATCTTCGGCAATCGCGGTGATATTGCCGTTGGCACGAATCGCATCAGTACCGACGATATTTTTGGCATGCAGCAGAACATTCCGTGCCTTTAGCGACTCTGGCCTGCCGGAGGTGACCACTTCATTCAGCTGATTTTCATGAGGCGTCGGCGTACTGATCTCTATCTTATTTTTAAAATCCGCAGTGAGATTATTGCCGGCGGTAATCGATGATTTTTGCTGCCCCTTTGCTCGCCAGACGACAAGTTCCTGCTGCTTGGTATAAGGCGCTTTTTCCGTGACATACAGCAGATCCCAATCTCCGGGAGGCGCATCTTCGTCACGGGCAAACGCCCCAACGCCAAACGTGTTCGTTCCCAGACGCCAGTACCGATCTTTCTGGCCGAGTTGAATGCTCTTTACGGTAAAATCGTTCCCCGTCAGGATCAGATCTTTGGCCGCGCTGATATTCGACTGATCGTTCCATAACGTTGTCGCGTTGATATAAGCGTTGTTGCCTGAATTTATCACCCCCGGCGCCTGCGATTTCACCAGAAGATACTCGTCTTTCCCCACATTAACCTTGTCGCCTTTCGACAGGTTGATTTCGCCAAACCAACTGCCGATGCCAAAGTCCTTCAGTTCAGGCTCCAGCAGCACAATAGCGTCAACACCTTGCCGTGAGTCGTAATAACTTCCTACCAAGGATTTATTGAACGCTTTAGAGTTAGCGGGAGTATTTTTCCAAACGGCTTGAACCTCTTGCCTGACATTGTTCAAATTCTCCGTGCGTATAACCAAGTCACCGCTGTTGGTCTGAATGCGTGCAGAGCGGTTTTCTATCTGTTTGGCTTTATTCCCCTGAGCGTCTTTCTGAATCCAGAGATTATTGTTGCTATGCAATGCGGTGTTGTCGCCATCACGTAGTGCCACATTGCGTACCGTATCGGCAAACACCCGCATATCGCGATGCGCCGTAACATTGCCGTTGTTATTGAGCGTATCGGCAGCCATTGTCACGTCACGTTCACCGCGCACCTTAACGCCCGATGAGATATGAATTTCCCTGGCGCTGGCGTTCAAGTCTGTCGCTGCCTGTGTATTGCCCAACTCAATCCGCCCGCTAACGCTCAGCGTAATATCCCGCTGTTTGCTGGTGAGGTCTTTCAGGTTCACCCCCACCCCATTCTCGTTGGCCACCAGGCGGATCTTGTTGGCGTACATGCCGCCCAGCGCCTTGGTATCCACCGCCAGTTGGGGCTTAGCGCCTTCCCCGGCGATCGGTTTGATGCTGCCGTCCTTGAAGCTGATGCGGTTAGCGCCCTGGGTCAGCGACAGGTTTTGCGCGTTGATTTTGCCGTTCAGCTCGGTGGCGCGGCTGATGATGTCAACATAGTCGGCGCCGCTGCCGTCCAGCCCTTTACCGCCGATGGTGACGCCGCCTTTTTTCACCTCCAGCGCCTCCAGCGCGCCCTGCTTGTCGAACTGCGGTTTGCCGGTGGTCAGCGTCACGCCCGGCGCGTTGATAAAGCCGCAGCCGTTGCAGGTTATGCCATTTGGGTTGGCGATCATCACGTTGGCCTTACTGCCGAACACCTCGAGCTTGCCCTGCAGCTCGGAACGACTGCCGCCGATCACCTCATTAATGATCAATTCCGCCGGCTTTCCCTTCAGGTAGGTGTTGCCCTGCGCGCTGTAGATTTCCACGCCCAGCTGCGTTTTGCCCCCGTGCGTGGCGTTATTCAATACGGCGCCCTGTGGCCCAACGTTGAAATCTTTATAGGTGTTGTGGGAGATACCCGCGCCGTTAGGCGTGGCGATATTCACCACCGGCACGTTGCCCGGCTTGATAACCACCTGCGTATTGCCGTTGGCGGCGGTAATACCGGCGGCGAACGCCGGGTGCAACGGCTGGAAAGCCGTCAGGTAGATCAGCAAATAGCTGGCGCCCCGCGCCAAAGGGGAAGTGGACTTATCCATATTCATTCCTTCGAAAGGATGTTGTTTTGAACGCCGAGGCGCTCCTGCTGTGTGCTGGCGTTATAACGTGACGGTGGCTTGCCAGTAGGCCACCCAACGATCCGGTTGCAGGCTGCCTGGGTGCGTCAGCGGTTTACCGACGGTGACCGCCTGATTGAACCAGCGGCCGTTTAGCGTCGCGCTCAGCGCCGCGCCGGCGACGCTGCCGCCGTCTATCAGCCCGGCGCGCCCCTGCAACCAACCGGCGTCTAACGCGCCGGTGAAAGAAAGCTCCCCCAGCCCCGGCAACGTCCGCCATTGCCAGTTGAGTTCATTGCGCCAGTAGGCGCCGCGATTGCCGGTCAGGTACTGCTCTTTAAAGCCACGCACCGAGTATTGCCCGCCAATGGAAATGCGCTCGCCGGCATACAGGTTGTCTGCGCTGGTTTGCCCATAGGCCGAGGTCAGGTAGTAGAGAGAGGGGGCGAGCGGATAAAAGTAGCTGGCGCTGAGGCCAAGCTTGCGGAACTCGCTGCGCGGCGCCCCGTCGCGCTCAGGATCGTCGGCGGTGGCGCCCAGCATGCGCAGCCCGCGGCTTACCGTCGGGTTCAGCGTCATATAGCCGCCGCCCGCAGCCGCACTGTAATTGAGGCCCAGGCTGGCGACGCTGAGCCTCGGGCTGCTGACGCCCAACCGTTCCCCCGCCAGCTTATTTTCCGTGGTGCGCCGCGCCAGCCCGATATCGACGGCCAGCTTGCGTTTGCCATCCCGCAGCAACGTGCGGTTGGCGCCCAGACGCTGGGTCTGGTTGTTGCCCTGATAGCGGTAAGCCGCGCCGTTGAACGGCACCCGCTGGAAAAAATCGTTCCAGGCGTACTGGTAACTGAACAGCCAATAGCCGTAGGGTAAGGTGACACCGCCGTTCAGGCTGCGGCTGCGGTGATGCGGGCTGAAATCGTTATTGCGCGCTGCGGAAAGCGACCATTGATCGGCGAGGCGCAGTGGGTTATCCAGCGTGAAGGCGGCGTTCATCTGCCCGGTGCCGGTGCTTCTCTGGCCGCTGTTATCGGCGCCGAAAGAGAAAGAGACCGGCGCGCGCCGGGCGCCACGCAGCAAAACCACGTTGGAAAAGCCGGGTTGTTCGCCGGGTTGAATATCGATAGCCACCTGTTGCGATGGCAGGCGGTTGAGCTGCTCCATGCCCTGCTCAATATCGCGCAGATTCAATACGTCGCCAACCAGGCCGGGAAACGCCATTTTCAGCGCCAGCGTCTGCTCGCCGTTCTGCGTGATGGACTCGATTCGCCCTTCGCTGGCGCTCACGGTCAACACGCCGCGGGAGATATCCTGCTCCTGCAGCCAGGCCTGCGAGGTGACATAGCCGCGTTGCAGATAAGCATTGGTGGTTTCGCGCACCAGACGGTTGATGTGCTCTAGCGTCAGGCAGCGCCCCTGATACGGGCGAGCCAGGCTTTCCTTCACCGACCAGGAAAGATGTTCGGCGCCCTGAAAAACGATTTGCCTCACCGGCTGGCAAACCGCCCCTGCGGCGGCCGACACAGGCAGCGGCAAGGCCGGCAACTCAACGTTATTTTGCAGCGCCTCGCGTTGCTGCTGCGCCTGTTCCAGCAACGTTTTCTGCTGCTGGGTAATGCTGTCGCGGTCAGCAGGGCTGGTGATTTCCGCACACCACGCCGGAGCGCAGAGCGCCAAGAGTGCAGGCCAAATCCCGGGCTTCCATGCACACATTTAAACACATCCATTTACGTTAGTTTACATAGCCTATCGAAGTATATACATTTTACGCCGACGATCAATGATAATGAGAATTGTTTTTGTTTGATCGGGTTCACAACGTGGTTAAACATCAGGAATATATTTTGTCGAGCTTGCCGCCACATTTCCTGATGGCGGATATTATTACCACATGAATTAAAAACCCAAATAATTGCCAATAATAAATTCAAGAGTTAAATAACACGCACAATATCGCTAAAAATAAAAAATAAAGTTTACAAAATTAACCCGCCGTCTTACCGTGATATTTTGTTTAATGCAATTATTCATGAAAGCCATAATTTACAACTAACCAATCAAGAACCTCGAACAATATCAGGATTTCCTAATGCCAGAACGTGATATAGAACTGTTTATTCGTGATTACGTTAATGATATCAAAGCCGGCAGCGCCGCGCTGTTTGCCGGCGCCGGGCTGTCCATACCCGCCGGTTTTGTCAGCTGGAAAGAGCTTATCGGTGATATCGCTTATGAATTGGGGCTGGATATAGAAAAAGAAAGCGACCTTATTTCTCTGGCTCAATATCATCTCAATGAAAAAGGCAACCGGCATAAGATAAATCAAAAAATAATTACAGAATTCGCTGAGCAAGCGGAAGAAACTGAAAATCATCGGATCATTGCCAGATTGCCGATAGCGTCACTCTGGACAACCAATTACGACGATCTGATTGAAAAAACCTATGCCCGTTATAATCGCGTCTGCGACGTTAAAACCACGCCGGAAAGTCTGACCAACAATATTCACAAGCGCGATGTTGTCTTATATAAAATGCATGGTGATTATAGAACACCCAACCAGGCGATTATCACCCGCGAACAATACGAAACTTACTCCCGTACACACCTTCCTTTTATCAACATGCTGATGGCGGAGTTGACCGCCAAAACCTTCCTGTTTATCGGTTTCAGCTTTGAAGACCCCAACCTGCAATACGTATTGAGTCGCCTTTACGCGCAGTACGGCGAAGGGAAAAGAAACCACTACTGCATCATGCGGCGCGTTCAGCCTGGCGACAGCGGCAGCGAGGATCAGGCGTCTTATGATTACAACAGCCGAAAACAAAGCCTGATGATCAACGATCTGCGCCGTTACGGCATTCAAACGCTGCTGGTGGAGGACTATCGGCAAATCACCGACCTGCTGTATGCCATCGAAACGCAATTCAAGAAAAGCACGGTGTTTATCTCCGGCAGCGCCGACAACTACCACCCCTATACCCGTGAAGAGTCCATCCAGTTCATACACCGCCTGGCGCGCCTGCTTATCCGCAAACAGTACCGCATCGTCAACGGCTTCGGTTGGGGCGTGGGCACGGCGGTGATCAACGGCGCATTGGAAGCCATTTACGCCAGCGGGGGGAAAATCAGCGAAAGCCAGCTGGTATTGCGCCCTTTCCCCCAATTCGCCAGCGGGAGCATTACGCTGCCGGCACTTTGGCACGAGTACCGCCAGAACATGATTTCGCTCAGCGGCATCGCGGTTTTTTTGTTCGGCAACAAGCGTAACGCCGAAGGCGAATGCGTGCTGGCCGACGGTTTATTGAAAGAGTTCCACATCGCTGCGGAACAAGGCTGCGTCTGCATTCCTATCGGTTGTACCGGCGGCGCATCCGCCGAGATCTACCGAAAAATCAAGGAGGAGATGAAAGACACCCTCTATCACCGCCATCCCGTCGCCATGAACCTGCTGGATCAACTTAACGAGCCGGGCAGCCTGGCGGAGAAGAAAACATGCCTGTTGGCACTTATCGATATCATTACTAAGGATAATCCTCGATGACCAGAAAATGTTTTTACAGTTTCCATTATGAGCCGGACAACTGGCGCGCTTCTCAGATACGCGAAATGGGCTCGCTGGAAGGTAACCGGCCGGCCACGGATAACGATTGGGAGGAAGTGAAAAAAGGCGGTGACGACGCCATCGCCGCTTGGATCAAAGGCCAGTTGGACAATCGGAGCTGCGCCGTGATTCTCGCGGGTAAAGATACCGCCAATCGCAAGTGGATCAACTTCGAAATCTGCGAAGCCTGGAAGAAAGGCATGGGCGTGCTGGTGGTGTATATCCATAACCTGAAAGACAGCGCCGGCGAACAAGCCCGAAAAGGCAACAACCCGTTGGATCATATCAAGCTGGGGGATAGAAAGCTTTCCGGAATCGCCAAAGCCTATGACCCGCCTTATTTGACCAGCGCCAATGTCTATAATCACATCAAGGAAAATCTGGCGGAGTGGGTAGAAGAAGCGATCCGCATTCGCGAAAATTACTGACGGCCGCCCTAAAGACGAAAGGCTGCATTATCCTGCAGCCTTTCGTTCGCTAGGGGTGCGGCACGTCGCTCACCCATACCGCCCGGTAATATAATCTTCGGTGCGGCGCTGGCGCGGCGAGGTGAAGATGGCGTCGGTATCGTTGTACTCCACCAGCCGCCCCTGATGAATAAAAGCGGTGTAGTCGGAGACGCGCGCTGCCTGCTGCATGTTGTGCGTCACCAGCACCACGCTGTAACGCTGTTTCAGCGCAGAAATCAGCTCCTCGATGGTCAGCGTGGAGATCGGATCCAGCGCCGAGGTCGGCTCGTCGAGCAGCAACACTTCCGGCTCGATGGCGATGGCGCGCGCGATCACCAGGCGCTGCTGCTGGCCGCTGGACAAGCGGAACGCATTTTCACGCAGCCGATCCTTCACCTCATGCCACAGCGCGGCGGCGCGCAGCGAACGCTCCACCGCTTCATCCAGCAAGCGCCGGTCGCGCACGCCCTGCAGCCGCAGGCCGTACACCACATTTTCATAGATCGATTTCGGGAACGGGTTCGGCCGCTGGAACACCATGCCCACCCGCCGCCGCAGCGCCGCCACGTCAATCTGCGCGCCGGAGATCGTCGTGCCGTTCAGCTGCAGATCGCCCTCGATGCGGCAGTTGTCCACCAGATCGTTCATGCGGTTGAAACAGCGCAGCAGCGTCGATTTGCCGCAGCCCGAAGGGCCGATCAGGGCCGTCACCCGGTGCTTCGGAATGCGCAGCGAAATGTCGTGCAGCACCTGTTTGTCACCATAAAACAGGTTCAGTCCGTTGACCGCCAGCGCGGTCTGTTCATCGTCGAGATGCTGGACATCCAGCCGGGGCAAACTGCCTGGCGTCATCAAACCCATTACGCACTCCCCAAAAATAGCGTCATTGTTACTGCGACCATGCTCGGTACCGCTCCCTCAGCGAATGGCGGATACCCATCGCCGCCAGATTCAAACTCACCACGATCGTCACCAGCAGGAAGGCGGTGGCGAACACCAGCGGCCGCGCCGCCTCTACGCTCGGGCTCTGGAATGCCATATCGTAGATCTGGAAGCTCAAATGCATAAACTTCCGCTCCAGGTGCAGATACGGGAAAATCTCGTCCACCGGCAGCACCGGCACCGATTTCACTACCCCCACCAGCATCAGCGGCGCCGTCTCCCCGGCGGCGCGCGCCACCGCCAGAATCAGGCCGGTCATCATCGCCGGCGCCGCCATCGGCAGCACGATGCGCCACAGCGTCTCGGCCCGGCTGGCGCCCAGCGCCATCGAGCCCTGCCGCAGCGAGGTGGGAATGCGCGACAGCCCTTCCTCGGTGGCGACGATCACCACCGGCAGCGTCAGCAGCGCCAGCGTCAGCGCCGCCCACAGCACACCGGGCGTGCCGAAGGTCGGGTTGGGCAAGGATTCAGGATAGAACAGCTGGTCGAGCGTGCCGCCTATCATATAAACGAAAAAGCCGAGGCCGAAGACGCCGTAGACGATCGAGGGCACGCCGGCCAGGTTCACCACCGCGATGCGGATCACCCGCGTCAGCAGATTGTTGCCGGCATACTCGTGCAGATATACCGCCGCGATCACGCCAAACGGCATCACCACGATCGACATCAGGATCACCATCAACACCGTGCCGAAAATGGCCGGGAACACCCCGCCTTCGGTATTCGCCTCGCGCGGGCTGTCGGTGAGGAACTTCTTCACCTGCTCGCCCCAGTGCGCCAGCTTCTCGCTGGTGTTCATGGCGTTCGGGTACCAGGCATCGCGCACCTGGCTGAGCGGAATGGTCAACGTCTGGCCATGCATATCGCGCAGCAGCAGCGCATCGCGCTGGCGATCGCGGTTCAGCCCCGCCAGGCGTTCGGACAGCAGCTGGTATTGCCGCTGCAGCTCCAGCCGCTCGGCCTTGATGGCGTCCTGCGCGCGGGCATCCAGCTTATCGTCGCGCTGCAGGCGCTTTTCCCGCAGCCGCAGCGCGTCAAACTGCTGATTGATGCGCGCCATATCGCGAAATTGAATGTCGTGCGCCTGGCGCGAGAGCGCGGCGATTTGCGGCAGCCGCTGCTGCAACGCCTGCCCCAGATTGCGGCCGGTCAGCGGTTGCCCGTCCTCCAGCAGCCCCGCCAGATAGCCGTAAGCGGTGCCGTGGCTGTCGCGCTCCAGCACCAGCAGGCTGCGCGGCGTGCTTTGGCTGCCGATGTCGCTGGCCAGCAAGGTGCGGAAATCCTGCCCTTCACGCTCGCGGTTACCGACCTTGATCAGATAACGTTCGACGCTTTGCGCCTCGCCCGGCGGCGTCACACCCGCCTCCGTCAGCTGGCGGCGCGAAATGCTTTGCTGCTGGTACAGCTCGCCGATCACCGTCACCGGCCCGGCGCCGTTCTGATTCAGCTCGAACTGATAAACCGGGCTCGGCCAGAAATAGCGCATCCCCTGCCCGGCCAGCAGCAACAGGATGCCGATCAGCGCCAACAGGCTGACGGCGACCGAACCGGCGGTGAGCCAAATCCACGGCGACCCGCTCTTCACCCAGTTCTTCATGGCGCCTCCTGATTTGGCGTGTAACGCTTGCGCAGCCGCAGGCGCACCGCCTCCGCCAGCGTGTTGAACACGAAGGTGAAGATAAACAGCACCAATGCGGTCAGGAACAGCACGCGGTAATGGCTGCTGCCGGAGACCGCCTCCGGCATTTCAATGGCGATATTGGCCGCCAGCGCCCGCAGCCCCTGGAACAGGCTGCCGTCGATAATTGGCGTATTGCCGGTGGCCATCAGCACGATCATGGTTTCCCCCACCGCGCGGCCAAAGCCGATCATCAGCGCGGAGAAAATCCCGGCGCTGGCGGAAGGCAGCACCACCTTGATCACCGTCTGCCATTGGGTGGCACCCAGCGCCAAAGAGCCCTGGCTCAGGGTAGCCGGCACGCTGAACAGCGCATCCTCCGCCAGCGAGAAGATGATCGGCACCAGCGCGAAGCCCATCGCCACACCCACCACCAGCGCATTGCGTTGGTCGTAATTATCCCCCAGCCAGAAATGCAGCGGCTCACCGAACAGCGCCACCTCCAGCCGCGGCCCCAGGCTAAGCGCCAGCCACACCGTCAACGCCAGCAGCGGCAACAGCAACAGCAGATCGACACCCGGCCGGCAGCGCGGCATAAAGCGGTGGGTCAATGCGCCGCACAGCAGCACCGCCGCCGCCAGCAGCAGCGGCAACGCCAGCACCGCCAACAGGTATTGCTCGATGATCGGCGCCAGCCAAATGCCGGCCACCAGCCCGATCACCACCGTCGGCAACGCGCCCATCACTTCGATAGCCGGTTTGATCACCCGCCGCAGCCCCGGCGTCATAAAATAAGCGGTATAGATAGCGCCGGCCAGCGCCAGGGGAATGGCGAACAGCATCGCGTAAGCCGCCGCCTTGAAGGTGCCGAAGATTACCGGCATCAAACTGAATTTGGGTTGGTAGCTGTCTTCGCCGGAGGTGGACTGCCAGACGTAGGCCGGCTGCGGGTAGTTCTCATACCACACCTTGCCCCACAGCGAACGCCAGGTGACGTCTGGATACGGATTGTCGAGCGCGTAGCGCTGCCAGCCCTGCGCGCTCTCCAGCAGCAGGCCATCGCCGCGCGGCGCGAACGCCATCTGCCGCACCTCGGCGCCCAAGCGGGCATTCAGCAGAGGCTGCGGCTGAATGGCGGAGAACAGCGAAAAACCGCCGTCGGGCCGCAGAGTGGCGAATACCCGGCGGTAAGGCTCGGCCACCGTCAGCTCCCGCCCGTCGGCGCCGTGGTCGAAATGCTGCACTGGCGTCAGGCGCCAGCGCCGATCTTTTTCCACCTCAAACCACTCGCGCAGATTGCCGTCGGCGCCCTTGATCAGCAGCGCGCTGCCGCCGGGCAGCGCCGTCATCTGATACGGGGCATGTTCGCCAAGGGCACGCGTTTCACGCAGCTGCAGCTGCGCGCCGTCGATCTGATAACGCGCCAGCCGGTTGCCGGTCAGCAGGTAAAGCTGGCGGCCATCCGGCGTCAGCACCAGTTGCTCAGCATCATGTTCCAGCGGGCGCTCGCTGAACTGCGGCGGCCGGTCGGGGCTGAAACGGCCGAACACCAGGCGCCGATCGTCGGTCACCCCGGCCAGCAGATACTGCCCGCGATGCGCATCCGCCAGCGTCATCAGTTTCAGCGGCTTGCGCTGTGGATCCAGCGCCAACGGCTGCTGCCCGAGCGGGAACAGCCACTGCGGCCGGCCGGTCTCCGCCGTCGCGAAATCCGCGCGCGCCACCACCAAGCGGCCGTCGGCCTGCGCCAGCGCAAACAGATCGCGCTCTCCGGCGGCCTGCGCGAGCAGCGCCGGCTTGGCCAACAGCGTCTGCTGCGCCAGCGGCGCCTGGGGCTGGCCGTTCGGGGTCGGCGTCAGGCGATAAAATTGCCCCGCGCCCTGCGCGTCAATGCGGTAACCGACGCGCTGCTGCACGTCCATGCCCAGCGCCAGCGCCGGGGGCGACGCCGCGATCGGCAGCGGCTGCGCCTGGCCGAGCGAGGCCGGTTTGAACAGCGGCAGCACCGCAAACAGCAGATAAACGAAGATCAGCATCAACGTCATCAGCACCATCAGCCCGCTGGCGGTCACTGCCGCCTGCACGCCGCGGTCGATGCGCCCGCGCATGCGATCTCGGGGATGTTGATTGGCCGTCGTCTGTGTCATGTGTCTCGCTGTCGCTGATGTAATCGGGCTTGCGCCGTAAGATAACCGGGCATCTTATGTCAGTTTTATGACGTTTGCATGACAAAGTTACCCTGCTTTGCCCAGGTTTTTTACACTGCAAACAGACAATATGGCGTCGGTATATTGCTGAAAAATGACCGTAAACACGCTTAATGTCACTAAAAATGAGCCTGCTAATCGTCATTTCATGCTACTCACTTCACTGCCGGGCGTCCCGCCTCGGCGAAAATTTATTGCCGCCGAAAAATGCCGCGCGCCAACGCAATGGATATGTTGGACTTTCCTGTCAATCTCTCGCAATAATGATCAAGGACACTAGAGCGGCATCCGGGCGCTGCGTCCCGGATCCTATTCTAAATTTGAACTGGAGTGGCAATGGGTCAGGAAAAGCTCTACATCGAAAAAGAACTAAGCTGGTTATCCTTTAATGAACGCGTGTTGCAGGAAGCCGCAGATAAGAGCAATCCCCTGATTGAACGTATGCGTTTTCTGGGCATTTACTCCAACAACCTCGACGAATTCTATAAAGTCCGCTTCGCCGATCTCAAACGGCGCATCCTGATCAGCGAAGAGCAAGGCTCCGCCGGCGCCTCGCGCCACCTGCTGAAAAAGATCCAGGCCAAGGTGCTGAAAACCGATCAGGAGTTCGACGGCCTGTACAACGATCTGCTGCTGGAAATGGCGCGTAACCAGATCTTCCTGATCAACGAACGCCAGGTGTCCGAGAACCAGCAAATCTGGCTGCGGCAATATTTCAAACAGCATCTGCGCCAGCACATCACGCCGATCCTGATCAATCACGACACCAATCTGGTGCAGTTCCTGAAAGACGATTACACCTATCTGGCGGTGGAGATCATCCGCGGCGCGCGCATCGACTATGCGCTGCTGGAGATCCCGTCCGACAAGGTGCCGCGCTTCGTCAATCTGCCGCCGGAAGCGCCGCGCCGCCGCAAGCCGATGATCCTGCTGGACAACATTCTGCGTTACTGCCTGGACGATATCTTCAAGGGCTTCTTCGACTACGACGCGCTCAACGCCTACTCGATGAAAATGACCCGCGACGCGGAGTACGATCTGGTGACCGAAATGGAATCCAGCCTGCTGGAACTGATGTCCTCCAGCCTGAAACAGCGCCTGACCGCCGAGCCGGTGCGCTTCGTGTATCAGCGCGACATGCCGAACGAAATGGTGGAACTGCTGCGCGGCAAGCTGGGCATCTCCAACTACGATTCGGTGATCGCCGGCGGCCGCTACCACAACTTCAAAGATTTCATCAGCTTCCCGAACGTCGGCAAGGCCAACCTGGTCAACAAGCCGCTGCCGCGCCTGCGCCACATCTGGTTCGACGATTTCCGCAACGGCTTCGACGCCATTCGCGAAAAAGACGTGCTGCTCTACTATCCGTACCACACCTTCGAGCACGTGCTGGAGCTGCTGCGCCAGGCGTCGTTCGATCCGAGCGTGTTGGCTATCAAGATCAACATCTACCGGGTAGCGAAAGATTCACGCATCATCGAATCGATGATCCACGCTGCGCACAACGGCAAAAAAGTCACGGTGGTGGTCGAGCTGCAGGCGCGCTTCGACGAAGAAGCCAACATTCATTGGGCGAAGCGCCTGACCGAGGCCGGCGTACACGTGATCTTCTCCGCGCCGGGCCTGAAAATCCACGCCAAACTGTTCCTGATTTCACGCCGTGAAGGCGATGAAATTGTGCGCTATGCTCATATCGGCACCGGCAACTTTAACGAAAAAACCGCGCGCATCTACACCGACTATTCGCTGTTGACCGCCGACTCACGCATCACCAACGAGGTGCGTCGGGTGTTCAACTTTATCGAGAACCCCTACCGGCCGGTCACCTTCGACAACCTGATGGTGTCGCCGCAGAACTCGCGCCTGAAACTGTACGAGCTGATCGACAACGAAATCGCCAACGCCCAAACCGGGGAACAGGCCGGCATTATGTTGAAAATTAATAATCTGGTGGATAAAGGGCTGGTAGATCGGTTATATACCGCGTCCGGCGCCGGCGTGAAGATCCGCCTGCTGGTGCGGGGCATGTGTTCCCTGATTCCCAACCTGCCGGGGATCAGCGACAATATTCAGGTGATCAGCATCGTCGATCGCTTTTTGGAGCACGACCGGGTTTACGTTTTCGACAATAAAGGTGACAAACGGGTGTATCTGTCCTCCGCCGACTGGATGACCCGCAACATAGATTACCGTATCGAAGTGGCGGTATCGCTGCTGGATCCGGCGCTGAAACAGCGCGTTCTGGACATTCTGGAGATCCTGTTCAGCGATACGGTCAAGGCCCGTTATGTGGATAAAGAACTGAGCAACCAGTACGTGCCGCGCGGCAACCGCCGCAAAGTGCGTGCCCAGGTGGCTATTTACGAGTATTTAAAAGCTCTGGAACAACCAGGACAGTAGGCCAGCAACTATGCCGCTAAAAAACACTGCAACGAACAAACCGCAGGAAATCGCCGCCATCGACCTCGGGTCGAACAGTTTCCACATGGTGATCGCCCGCGTCGTCAACGGCGCCTTACAGGTATTGGGCCGTTTAAAACAGCGGGTGCATCTCGCCGACGGATTGGACAGCAACAACGTACTCAGTGAAGAGGCGATAGAACGCGGCCTGGCCTGCCTGGCGCTGTTTGCCGAACGGCTGCAGGGCTTCCCGGCGGATAACGTGACCATCGTCGGGACGCACACCCTGCGTCAGGCGGTGAACGCCGAAGTGTTCCTCAAGCGCGCCGCCAAAGTGATCCCCTACCCGATCGAAATCATCGCCGGCCAGGAAGAGGCGCGCCTGATCTTCATGGGCGTGGAGCACACTCAGCCGGAGAAAGGCCGCAAGCTGGTGATCGACATCGGCGGCGGCTCCACCGAGCTGGTGATCGGCGAAGACTTCGAGCCGCTGCTGGCGGAAAGCCGCCGCATGGGCTGCGTCAGCTTCGCCCAGCTGTTCTTCCCGGGCGGCGAGATCAGCAAAAACAACTTCCGCCGCGCGCGGCTGGCGGCGGCGCAAAAATTGGAAACGCTGGCCTGGCAGTACCGCATTCAGGGCTGGCAGTACGCGCTGGGCGCCTCGGGCACCATCAAGGCCGCCCACGAAGTGCTGGTGGCGATGGGGGAAAAAGACGGTCTCATCACCCTGGATCGCCTGGAAATGCTCGCCGAACAGGTGCTGCAGTTCAAAAGCTTCAGTTCGCTGAGCCTGCCGGGGCTGTCGGAGGATCGCCAATCGGTGTTCGTGCCGGGGCTGGCTATCCTGTGCGGCGTGTTCGACGCGCTGGCGATCCGCGATCTGCGCCTGTCCGACGGCGCGCTGCGCGAAGGCGTGCTGTATGAAATGGAAGGCCGCTTCCGCCATCAGGACATCCGCAGCCGCACCGCCAAGAGCCTGGCCGATCACTACAACATCGACCGCGAACAGGCCAAGCGGGTGCTGGAAACCACCGAGCTGCTCTACTCGCAGTGGATGGCGCAAAACACCAAGCTGGCGCATCCGCAGCTGGAAGCGCTGCTGAAATGGGCCGCCATGCTGCACGAGGTGGGGCTGAGCATCAACCACAGCGGCATGCACCGCCATTCGGCCTACATTCTGCAAAACTCCAACCTGCCTGGCTTCAACCAGGAACAGCAGCTGCTGCTGGCGGCGCTGGTGCGTTTCCACCGCAAAGCGATCAAGCTCGAAGAGCTGCCGCGCCTCAACCTGTTCAAGAAGAAGCACTACCTGCCGCTGATCCAGCTGCTGCGTCTGAGCACCCTGCTCAACAACCAGCGTCAGTCGACCACCACGCCGGAAACGCTGCGCCTGACCACCGACGACAACCACTGGACGCTGCGCTTCCCGGCCGGCTACCTGGCACAAAACAACCTGGTGCAGCTCGATTTCGAGCGCGAGCAGGCCTACTGGAACGACGTCGTCGGCTGGAAGCTGCTGATCGAAGAAGAAGGCTCGCAAAACGAACAGCGCTCCGCCTGATCCCCCGCCCCCTGCCAGACAGGGGGTTTTTCTTTCCGCCCTCGCGCCGTCAACCTAAACGAAGCCCTAATGCGCCGCCCCGCACGCCGGAAAAAAATGGACAACTTTTGTCATCAGCGCCTAAAATCCGCTTACAAATTCACGAGCGAATAACACAGGACACCGGCATACCGGGTGATATATGCGCAAGAAAACCACCGGACAGATGACGAAGATAGTGTTGTTTATCAGCTTTATCATTTTAGTCGGCCGACTGCTGTACGCCGCCGTGGTGGCGGTGCCTCATCATCAGGAAAAAAAGCAGGCCGCTGCGCAAAACGCCGCCGAAGTCAGCGCGCCGCAACAGGACGACTCCTCTGAATAACCGCCGCACCCCGGCCGCTTCATAAAAATGACGCCGGCACCCGCTATGCTCTATCTTTTAATGAGCCTGCGTCAGGAACGCCGAGCGCCCGTAAAGGAACACCATGTCAGCCGCAACCCATAACGTCAAAAAAGTCGCTGAATACCGCCAGCGCATTCTCACTCTGCTGTTGAACAATAAGGAGTTGGTCGACGGCATTCTCGGCCGGCCAGGGGATGAACACGCCCTCAGCCAAAGCGAACTGCTGAACCAGACGGCGGAAATCACCGGTCTGTTGGACGATATGCACGCCGCCGACCTGGCGGACCTGCTGGAGGCGCTGCCGCAGGACGAACGTATGGCGCTGTGGCGGCTGGTGGGCAACAGCAAGCGCGGCCAGACGCTGGTGGAGGTCGCCGAACCGGTCTGGGACAGCCTGATCGAGGAAATGAGCGACAAAGACCTGCTCAAAGCGATCAAAACGCTGGACGTCGACGAACAGGCCTACCTGGCGCAATACCTGCCGCGTAACCTGATGGGCCGGTTGCTGACCTCGCTGGAGCCGGAGCAGCGCGCCCAGGTGCGCGAGATGAGCCAGTACGCCAAAGACAGCGTCGGCTGGATGATGGATTTCGAACTGGTGACGGTGCGGCCGGACGTCACGCTCGGCGCGGTGCATCGCTTCTTGCGCATGCGCAAAACCATTCCCGACGCCACCGATAAACTGTTCGTCACCGATCGCAAAAACACCCTGTTGGGCGAGCTGCCGCTGACCGCAGTGCTGCTGAACGATCCGGAGATCCCGGTGCGCGAAGTGATGGACAGCGATCCCGCCACCTTTCAGCCCGAAGACAAGGCCGATGAAGCGGCCGGCGCGTTCGAACGTTACGACCTGATCAGCGCCCCGGTGGTTGACGCCAAGGGCAAACTGATGGGCCGCCTGACCATCGAAGAGATCGTCGACGCCGTCAACGAAGAGAGCGACACCAACCTGCGCCGCATGGGCGGTTTGAGCCCGGAAGAAGACGTGTTTGCCCCGGTCAGCAAGGCGGTCAAGACCCGCTGGGCCTGGCTGGCGATCAACCTCTGCACCGCATTCATCGCCTCGCGGGTGATCGGCCTGTTCGAACACACCATTTCCCAGCTGGTGGCGCTGGCGGCGCTGATGCCGATCGTCGCCGGCATCGGCGGCAACACCGGCAACCAGACCATCACCATGATCGTGCGCGCGCTGGCGCTGCACCAGATCGAAGTCGGCAACATCTCGCGCCTGATGCTCAGAGAGCTGGGCGTCGCCATCATCAACGGCGTGGTGTGGGGCGGCATCATGGGCGTCATCACCTGGCTGCTGTACGGCGACGCGGCGATGGGCGGCGTGATGACGCTGGCGATGCTGCTCAATCTGCTGCTGGCGGCGCTGATGGGCGTAGTGATCCCGATGACCATGCTCAAAGTGGGCCGCGATCCGGCGGTCGGCTCCAGCGTGCTCATCACCGCGCTGACCGATACCGGCGGCTTTTTCATCTTCCTCGGCCTCGCCACCCTGTTCCTGCTGTAATACGCGAAAAGCCGGCCGCGCGCCGGCTTTTTCGCCATTCTGTCGCCGGGTTTGCGTTAACGCAGTAAAGTCGGCCATCCCGGTAGGTTTTCCTCTCGCGCTGTACTACCCTTTGCCAATAAATCGTCTTAATTCATCCACGTCATGAATCCAATCACTGACAGAGGCCATCGGTAAGGGTGTCTATGGAGATCAGCGCGCCGAACACGTTCGGCACCCACAAAGGCGTCGTGCTGACGCATTCCCTGTTAGTGGCGCTGGCGACGTTTCTGCTCGCCTTGCTAAGCCTGTCGCTGTCCAGCGAAGCCAGCCACTTCACCCCGCTGTGGTTTCCGACCGCCGCCGCGATCGCGGTGCTGTACCGCCACGCCCCGCGCCACTGGGGCCTGCCGCTGTTGGCCAGCGGCCTCGGCATCGTGCTCGCCAGCTTCTTGCTGTTCGGCGTCAGCGCCACTCCCATCAAGCTGGCCGCCATCAACCTGCTGGAAGCGGCGGTTTGCGCCCTGCTGCTGCGCCGCATGCTACACCCGTACGATCCGTTGAACGATCTCGCCAGTTGGCTGCGTTTTGTGGTGTGCGCGGTGATTTTTACCCCGCTGTTCAGCGCGCTGCTGGCCGCCGGCCTGGTGCCCGCGCCAGGCCAGCCTTTTTGGCAGCCGTTCGGTACCTGGTTCATTTCCGAAGCGATAGGGGTGCTGTCGCTGGCGCCGATCGGCCTCTCTTATAACCGTCGCACCCTGACGGCGCTGAACCCGTTTCCATTATTGCTGACGCTGATGGTTACGCTGGCTTTCAGCTTTATGGCGCTGACCTACCTGCCTTTTCCGTTCACGTTCGTGATTTTGCCGCTGCTGTGGGCAGCCATCGCACTGCCGCGTTTTGAGGCGTTCACCGTTTGCTTCTGCACCCTCTTGCTGATCACCGTGATGATTTCGCTGGGGTTGCTGCATTTCCAGGCTTCCGGTAAGCACCTTGGCGATCTCGGTCTGTACTTGCCGATGCTGCTGATTTTAATCCCGGCGCACGCGATGGCGGTGGTGATGCACGCCTTTCGGGTGGAAAAACAGCACATCGTCGAGAGCGAAAGCCGCTTTCGCAGCGCGCTGGAGTATTCCGCCATCGGCATGGCGCTGGTGTCGCCGCAGGGGAAATGGCTGCAGGTCAATCAGGCGCTGTGCGCGCTGCTCGGCTATACGCCTGAGGCGCTGCATAAGCTGACCTTTCAAGAAATTACGCATCCCGACGATCTCACCGCCGATCTAAGCCAGTTGCACGACCTGCTCGATGGCCATATCAGCAGCTACACCATGGAGAAACGCTACATCCGCAGCGACGGCCAGACCGTCTGGGCGCTGCTGGCGGTCTCGCTGGTGCGCGACGCCGAAGGCCTGCCGCTGTACTTCATCTCGCAGGTGGAGGACATCAGCGATTTGAAGCGCAGCCAGGCGGAAAACAACCGACTGGTGGAGCGCATTACGCTGGCCAATCAGGTGGGCGGCGTCGGCATCTGGGAATGGGTGATGAGCCAGGAAAACTTCACCTGGGATCAGCGCATGTTCGAACTCTACGATCTCAATCCCGACCAAACGCCGACGCTGGCGCTGTGGCGCACCCTGTTGGTGCCGGAAGATCGCGACCGCACCGATCGCGAGCTGGCCGCGCTGTTGGCCGACCCCAAGCCTTTCGTCATGGAATACCGCATCGTGACCCGCCAGGGCAGCGTGCGCCATATTCGCGGCCAGGGCAACGTGATCCTCGACGATCAGGGCCGGCCGCTGCGCATGATCGGCACCAATATCGACATGACCGAGCTCAAGAGCCTCGCCGAAGCGCTGCACGAGGAGAAAGAGCGTTTGCACATCACCCTCGACGCCATCGGCGAAGGGGTGATCTCCACCGACAGCCACCTGCGCATTACCTTTATGAATCCGGTGGCCGAGCAGATGTGCGGCTGGCCGCTCGATCTGGCGATCGGTATGCCCGTCGCCGGCGTGGTGCGCCTGACCAACGGCAAAGACGGCCCGGAAATCGAAAACCTCACGCAATATCCACGGCAGTGGCCGGCGGATTACGCATTGGTGCTGCACAGCCGCGACGGGCGCTATTTCGACGTGCAGCAGTCTGTCTCACCGCTGAAAACCCTCGACGGTGAAACCATGGGCGCGGTGATGGTGCTGCAGGATGTCACCGCCTCGCGCGAACTGATGAAAAAGCTCAGCTACAGCGCCTCGCACGACGCGCTGACCGGCCTGCCGAACCGCGCCAGCTTCGAGAAGCAGCTGAAAGCGGCAATCGTCGCCGGCGGGGAACCGTCGCCGCCGCATTCGCTGGTGTTTCTCGATCTGGATCGGTTCAAGGCGGTGAACGACACCGCCGGCCACGCGGCGGGCGATGCCTTGCTGCGAGACATCGCCCAGCTGATGCGTCACCAGCTGCGCAACAGCGACTGTCTGGCCCGGCTGGGTGGTGACGAGTTCGGCCTGATCCTGTTCGACTGCCGGCTGGAGCAGGCCAAATCGCTGATGCAACAGGTGGTCAACCAAATCAGCCAACACCCGTTCTACTGGGAAGGGAAAATTTACCGCGTCGGCGCCAGCGCCGGCATCACGCGCATCGGCGGCGACGCCAAAAGCAGCGAACTGCTGGCCCAGGCCGACATCGCCTGCTACACCGCCAAGCACCACGGGCGCGGCCAGGTGTATCTGTATGAGGCACGACAAAAACAGCTGCTGGAGCGACAGCATGAATTACTGAGCCCACAGGAGGTACAGACGATCATCAGCGAGGGGCAGTTGCGGCTGTTGACCCGCGCGGCCGCGCCGCCGGCGACGCCGCTGTCGGCCGCTTTCCACCAGGTGAAACTGCAGGTGATGGCGCCAGACGATCGGCCGCTGCCGCACGAGGCGTTCATCGCCGCCGCGCAGCTGTACGGCCTGATGCCGGACATCGACCGCTGGACGGTGGCGCAGCTGCTGGTGCACTGCGCCGACGACATCAAGCGCAAGGGGCTGTCGCTCGCGTTGCCGCTGGCCACCGACAGCCTGCTGAACACCGACTTCCAGCGCGAGCTGACGGAAAGGGTGCGCGCTTCCTCGCTGCCGCCGCAGGCACTGTTGTTCAGCGTCGATGAGGCCGTGGTGCTGGAACACGCCGCGCAGTGCCGGGCGTGTCTTCGCGAACTGCAGCAGCTGGGCTGCCGGCTGATCGTCAATGGCTTCGGACATAACATCAATGCCTTCGATGAGCTGGGCGATCAGAAAATCGACATCATTCGCGTCGATGAACGCTTTATCACCAACGTGCACTGCAACCAGATGGATGAACTGATGGTCTCGATGCTCAACGGCGCGGCGCATCGGATCAAAGCGCAGACGCTCGCCGGGCCGGCCCACCAACCGGTGACGCTGCAGGCGCTGCGCGATATCGGCGTCGATCTGGCGGATGGCGATCAGGTAGCGCTGGAGCAGCCGCTGGCGGTGTTGCTCAGCGACGGCTACTTCGGCATTCGCTAACCCCTCCCCCTCACCGGCGCCGTCTCGCGGGCGGCGCCGCACTCCCGTTATTCACATTGTGTTAACCCATGCGAGATTAGTGATATAAATAACACCTGAAGCTTAAACGATTAAATAAGATGAAACTCCCATGCGAACATCAGCGTATCCGTTGATTTTCCTCGACATGTGATGGCTCAGGGATAAGGGACTATGGAAAAGAAATGGTTTTCCGCCAGGGAACTGATGGGCAAGGCGGGGTTGCCTTCAACACCGCAAGGGGTCAATTTGATGGCCCGGCGCGAAGGCTGGCTAAGCCGCCGCCGCAGCGGCGTGCAGGGCAAAGCGCTGGAATACCATATCGACAGCCTGCCGTACGGCGCGCGCAGCCTGTCTGCCTTGCGCGAGACAGACCCTCCGGGCTACGACGTCAAACGCCAGGATCCGATACGGGTCTGGATCGAGTATTACTACCACCTGACGCCGGCCGAGCGGGAAAAGCTGCTGGCGTTCCTGATGCGCGAGGGCATGAGCCGCCTGCTGCAGCTGATCGAGCCCCTCCGCTAGCCCGAATACTCAATCCTCCCCTTCCGGCGCCCAGCCGTCGTTGTGCCACAGATGCAGCGTGGCGTAAGAGCGCCACGGGCGCCAACGTTCGGCATAGCGTTCGATCTGGCGCGGCGTCATGCCGGGAAAACGCTGTTTGATCAGGTAGTCGCCGGCCAGAAACACGTCCGGCCAAGACCAGGCGCGCATCGCGATATAGCTGGCGGTCCAGTTGCCGATGCCCGGCAGCGCGGTCAGCGCCCTGATGCCCTGGTCGATATCCAGCACGTTGTCGAGCTGCAGCCGCCCTTCGCCCAGCGCGCGGGCGATCTCGATCAGCGCCGCCGCGCGCTTCAGCTGCACCCCGAGCAGGCGCAGTGCTTCGGGCTGCAGCTGCGCCACCCGTTCGGCGCTGGGGAAAACGTGGGTGATGCCCTCGTGCGGCGCCGCCAGCGGCTCTCCCCAGCGTTCGGCCATCCGCCCGGCGAAGGTCGCCGCCATTTTCACGCTAACCAACTGCCCCAGCACCGCCCGCGCCGCCTGCTCGAAGCTGTTCACGCAGCCCGGCAGGCGCAGCCCCGGCGCATCGGCCGCCAGCAAGCCCAGCGCCTCATTGATGCGATCCGGCGCGGCGTCCAGATCAAACAGCAGGCGCACGCGGCGCAGCACCTCCGTCGTCACCAAACTGAGCGCAGGCGCGATCTCGACCCTGACCCGGTTGCGCGCTTCCTCCGGCTGCACGCTGACCCAGCCGCGATATTCCGTGCCGCCCTGGTTGACGGCGATCGAACGCAGGTAGCGGCGTCCCTCGACCCGCTCCACGCCCTGCACGGCGCGCGCCTGCAGGAAATTCAGCATGCGATCCCAGTCATAGGGCGGCCGATAGCCCAGATGGAACACCAGCCCGCTGGCGGCGGCCCGCTCACCGCGCGCGCCGCCGCTGCGCAGCGCAGACGGGATCAGGCGATAGCGCGCCTTGAACAGCTCGTTGAAACGCCGCAGGCTGCCGAAACCGGCGGCGAACGCCACCTCGCTGAGCGGCAGATCGGTGTCCGCCAGCAGGCGTTTGGCCTGCAGCAACCGGTGCGACTGCGCGTAATCGATCGGCGAAGCGCCAAACTGTTCGGCGAAGATGCGCCGCAGGTGGCGATCGGAAATACCGAGCCGCGCCGCCAGCGCTTCGCAGCTGTGTTCGGACAGATAGCCTTGCTCGATGAGCTGCACCGCCACCTGCGCATAGCGATTGCCCAGATCGATCAGCGCCAGGCCGGGTGCCAGCTCCGGCCGGCATTTAAGACAGGGGCGAAAGCCCGCCAGCTCGGCCGCCGCCGCGCTCGGATAAAAGGTGCAGTTTTCCAGCTTCGGCGTGCGGGCGCTGCACACCGGGCGGCAATAGATGCCGGTGGAAGAGACGCCGACGAAAAAGCGGCCGTCGAATTTGCGGTCACGCGCGCGCAGCGCGTCGTACAACGCTTGCTGTTGAGTATTCATGGCAACGCTCGGGTTCGGTTTTTTCTGCATTATGGGGCTCGCCTGGCGCGCTGACGTGCGGAATTCGGACATTAAGTTAAGCATGCCGATGCCGCGCCCGCTAAATTTTTCGACACTCGCGCATTGGCGCATTGCCCGCCGGCCCCGTCTCGGGTAAAGTCGCCCCCCTTCATTGGCATGGGGACAAAAAAGAGATGTTTATTGGATTCGATTACGGGACAGCCAACTGTTCCGTCGCGGTGATGCGCGACCACGGCCCCGAGCTGCTGACGCTGGAAAACAACGAACCGTATCTGCCTTCGATGCTGTGCGCGCCGACCCGCGAAGCGGTGAGCGAATGCCTGCACCGCCATTGGCAGGTGCCAACCGGCAGCGAAGAAAACCAGCAGCTGCTGCGCCGCGCCATCAGTTACAACCGCGAAGAGGACATTCCGGTCAACGGCGACAGCGTGTTGTTCGGCCTGCAGGCGCTGGCGCACTACATGGAAGATCCGGAAGAGGTGTACTTCGTGCGCTCGCCGAAATCCTTCCTCGGCGCCAACGGACTGAAACCGCAGCAGATCGCGCTGTTCGAAGACCTGGTGTGCGCCATGATGTTCCACATCAAACGCCAGGCGGAAAACGTGCTGCAGACCGGCATCGAGCAGGCGGTGATCGGCCGGCCGATCAACTTCCAGGGCATCGGCGGCGAAGAGGCCAACCGGCAGGCGCAGGGCATTTTGCAGCGCGCCGCCGAACGCGCCGGTTTCAAAGCCATTGAATTCCAGTTCGAGCCGGTGGCGGCGGGGCTGGACTTCGAGGCGACGCTGAGCGAAGAGCAAACCGTGCTGGTGGTGGACATCGGCGGCGGCACCACCGACTGCTCGGTGCTGCTGATGGGGCCACAGTGGCGCGACCGCGCCGATCGCCAGCAAAGCCTGCTGGGCCACAGCGGCTGCCGGGTCGGCGGTAACGATCTGGACATCATGCTGGCCTTCAAACAGTTGATGCCGCTGTTCGGCCTGGGCGGCGAAACCGCGAAAGGCATCGCCCTGCCGGCGCTGCCTTACTGGAACGCGGTGGCGACCAACGACGTGCCGGCGCAAAACGACTTCTACAGCGCCGCCAACGGCCGCGTGCTGCGCGATCTGATCCTCGACGCGGCGGAGCCGGAAAAGGTCAAACGCCTGCTGAAAGTGTACCAGCAGCGCCTGAGCTACCGACTGGTGCGCGCGGCCGAAGAGAGTAAGATAGCCCTGTCCGGCCAAACCGCCATCAGCGCGCCGCTCGGCTTCGTGCAGGCCGATCTGGCGGAGAGCATCAGCCAGGCTCAGCTCGCAGACGCCATCTCGCAGCCGTTGATGCGCATCCAGGAACAGGTCAGCGCCGCGCTGGCCAGCAGCCAGACCGCGCCGCAGGTGATCTACCTAACCGGCGGCAGCGCGCGCTCCCCCCTGCTGCGCGCCGCGCTGCAACAGCAGCTGCCAGGCATTCCGATCGTCGGCGGCAACGACTTCGGCTCGGTCACCGCCGGGCTGGCGCGCTGGGCGCAAACGCTGTTCCGTTGACGGCCCAAGGGCGCGGCTCGTCGCGCCCTTGCTCATTGGAGGCTATACATCATGTCAACCATCCTTACCCTTGACAGCGCCAGGCTGCGCCTGCGCCCCTGGCGCGACGACGATCTACCGGCCTTCGCTGCGCTTAACGCCGATCCGCAGGTGATGCGCTATTTCCCGGCGACGATGACGGCCGAGGAAAGCCGCGCGCAGGCCGAACGCATCCGCGCCTTCATGCAACAACATGGCTGGGGGCTATGGGCGGTGGAAGTGAAAGACGGCGCGCCCTTTATCGGGTTTGTCGGGCTGGCGCGGCCGGGCGACGATCTGCCCTGTTCCCCCTGCGTGGAGATTGGCTGGCGGCTGGCGGCGGCCCATTGGGGCAACGGCTACGCCGCTGAAGCGGCACGCGCGGCGCTGGCGTGCGCCTTCGACACGCTTCACTTGCCGGAAGTGGTGTCCTTCACAGCCGAAAACAACCAACCGTCGCGCCGGGTGATGACGCGCATCGGCATGCAGTTTGACGGCGAAACCTTCCTGCACCCACGCCTGCCGACGGGCCATCCGCTGCAAAAGCACGTCTTGTACCGGCTGAACCGGCAAACGTGGCGCGAACGTCGCGGCGATTAATACAGCGTATCCTTCAGCCGCTGCGGCAGCGCCTGGTCGTACTCCTCACCGTCGAAGCGCGTTTGGCTCACCGCGGCCAAAATATGGCCGGGGCTGGGCAGCGCCGAACGTTCGAGGCGGCTGCCCTCTTCCCAGAGTCCCGAACGCAAGATCGCCCGGCTGCACTGGAAAAACACCGCCTCCACCCGAATGCGCAGCACCGAACGCGGCAACTGATTACGCTGGGCGAAGCGCTGCAGCACCGCCGGCGCCACCACGATCTCCGCCCGCCCGTTAATCCGCAGCGTTTCGCCGATACCGGGGATCAGCAGCAGCAGCGCCACCCGGTTGTCGTGCAGGATATTGCGCAGGCTGTCGATGCGGTTATTGCCGCGCCGATCCGGCAGCAGCAGGGTTTTCTCGTCTTCGATATGGATAAAACCGGCCGGATCGCCGCGCGGGGAGACATCCATGCCGTCCGGCCCGACCGTCGAGAGGGCGGCAAACGGCGCCGCCTCGATAAACGGACGGTACGCCGGGTGGATATAGCTGACTTCTTTAAACACCGAGGGCGCGGCGGGTTTGCCGTACAGCTGTTCCAGCGTCGCGAGGTCGTTGATGATATCGCCAGACATTGCGGTTTCCTGAATAAGTCATATTGACCCCTTCAGCATAGAGCAAAATCGCCGGCGGCTCTTACTCAGCGCTGGCGTGGTTCAGCGTCTGAATGTCGTCCGCATCCAGCGTCAGGCGGGTGGCGCTGACCAACTCATCCAACTGCGGCAACGAGGTGGCGCTGACGATCGGCGCGGTGATGCTCGGGCGCGCAATCAGCCAGGCCAGCGAGACCTGCGCCGGGGAGCTGCCGTGCTTGCCCGCCACCTGATCCAGCGCCGCCAGAATGCGGAAACCGCGCGGGTTAAGGTAGCGTTCGACGATGCGATCGCCGCGCTGGCTTTTGCCCTCGTCCGCTTTGCTGCGGTATTTGCCGGTCAGGAAGCCGCTGGCCAGCGCGAAGAAGTTGATCACCCCGAGGCCATGGCGCTGCGCCACGCCTTCCAGCTCGGCCTCATACCCTTCGCGCGCATACAGGTTATATTCCGGCTGCAGGGTTTCGTAGCGCGCCAGCCCGTTGCTTTCGCTCACCCGCAGCGCTTCTTCCAGGCGATCCGCCTGATAGTTGGAGGCGCCAATCGCCCGCACCTTGCCGGCCTTGATCAGCGCATCGAACGCCGCCAGCGTCTCTTCCAGCGGCGTATCGCGGTCATCGTCGTGCGACTGGTAGAGATCGATATAATCGGTTTGCAGGCGGCGCAGCGAGTCCTCCACCGCCTGCTGAATATAGCGCGGCGACAGCCCCTGTTTGCCTTCGCCCATCGGTTTGCCCACCTTGGTGGCGATGATCACCTTGTCGCGCTTGCCGCTCTTCTTGAGCCATTCGCCGATGACGGTTTCCGATTCGCCGCCCCGGTTGCCCGGCGCCCAGCTGGAATAGACATCGGCGGTATCGATAAAGTTGAGCTGATTGTCCACCAACGCATCCAGCAGGCTGAAAGAGGTCGCTTGATCCGCCGTCCAGCCGAACACGTTGCCGCCGAAGGTCAACGCCGGCACCTGAATGCCCGAACGGCCCAGTTGTTTCTTGCTCATCACAAAGGCTCCATGGGTTAAATGATTTGCCTGTTAATTATTAGCGCCAAATGCAGGAAATCGTTAAAACGCATTGGCTATAAGCCGGAATAAATCACTTATAAACATAGCATGCTCAAATCACCCACTTATTAGGACAATGCTGACGGTTCCTCCATATTTCCTTCATTTTTATGCCGTCTTCGCTGGCTAAACTAGTATCCTGTAAGGAGTGTCATTTTTGTGGCAATGAGTGCCCGCGCCCCTGCCTTTTGGAGAGAATTTTCACCACCATGAATGCAAAACCCCAACGTCGTTCCCTGCTGCTGCGCCTGCTGGTTGCGGCGATTGCGATCATCGTCGCCGTTCTGGCCTGGCGCCATTTCAGCGCCGCCCAACCGGCCACCGGGACGACGCCGGGCGCGCACCAGGCCGCCGGTAAAACGGGAGCGGGCCGCGCGGCGGGCGGCAGACGCGGCGCGCCGATGTCGCCGGTGCAGGCGGCGACCGCCACCCGCCAGACGGTGCCGCGCTATCTTTCCGGCTTGGGCACCGCCACCGCCGCCAATACCGTGACCGTCACCAGCCGGGTCGATGGCCAACTGATGGCGATCCACTTTACCGAAGGCCAGCAGGTGAAAGCCGGCGATCTGCTGGCGGAGATCGATCCCCGGCCGTTCCAGGTTCAGTTGACCCAGGCCCAGGGGCAGTTGGCAAAAGATCAGGCCACGCTGGCCAACGCCCGGCGCGATCTGGCGCGCTATCAGCAGCTGGTGAAAACCAATCTGGTTTCCCGCCAGGAGCTGGATACGCAGGCCTCGCTGGTGCAGCAAACCGAAGGCGCGATCAAGGCCGATCAGGGCGCGGTCGACAGCGCCAAGCTGCAGATCACCTACAGCCGCATCACTGCGCCAATCGACGGCCGCGTCGGCCTGAAACTGGTCGACGTCGGCAACTATGTCACCAGCGGCAGCACCACCGGTCTGGTGGTGATCACGCAGACGCACCCGATCGACGTGGTGTTCACGCTGCCCGAAGGCAACATCGCCGATCTGCTCAAGGCGCAAAAAGCCGGGCCGGTGAGCGTCGAAGCCTGGGATCGCACCAACCAGAACAAGCTGACGACCGGTTCGCTGCTGAGCCTGGACAACCAAATTGATACCGCCACCGGCACCATCAAGCTGAAAGCGCGCTTCACCAACGAAGATGACGCGCTGTTCCCCAACCAGTTCGTCAACGCGCGGCTGCAGGTGGATACCCTGCACGATGCGGTGGTTATCCCGACCGCCGCGCTGCAGATGGGCAACGAGGGCAACTTCGTCTGGACGCTCGGCGAAGACAACAGGGTCAGCAAACATCGGGTCACCGCCGGCGTGCAGGACAGCCGGCAGGTGGTGATCAGCGCCGGCCTCAACGCCGGCGATCGGGTGGTGACCGACGGCATCGATCGCCTGACCGAAGGCATGCAGGTGGAAGTGCTCGCGCCGAGCGAAGCGCCGGCGGCGGCCAACGCCAAGCGCGAACCTGACGTTCAGAGGAAGTCCTGATGCAGGTGATGCCTCCCAACGCCGGCGGCGGTCCGTCCCGCCTGTTTATTCTGCGTCCGGTCGCCACCACGCTGCTGATGGTGGCGATATTGCTGGCGGGGATTATCGGCTATCGCGCGCTGCCGGTGTCCGCCCTGCCGGAGGTGGATTACCCCACCATCCAGGTGGTGACGCTGTATCCCGGCGCTAGCCCGGACGTGGTGACCTCCGCCATTACCGCGCCGTTGGAACGCCAGTTCGGCCAGATGTCCGGCCTCAAACAAATGGCGTCGCAAAGCTCCGGCGGCGCCTCGGTGGTCACACTGCAGTTCCAGCTGGCGCTGCCGCTCGACGTCGCGGAGCAGGAAGTGCAGGCGGCGATCAACTCCGCCACCAACCTGCTGCCGACCGATCTGCCCTACCCGCCGATCTACAGCAAGGTTAACCCGGCCGATCCGCCGATCCTGACGCTGGCCGTGACCTCCACCGCCATGCCGATGACGCAGGTGGAAGACATGGTGGAAACCCGCGTGGCGCAAAAAATTTCTCAGGTGACCGGCGTCGGCCTGGTGACGCTGGCCGGCGGCCAACGCCCGGCGGTGCGCGTAAAATTGAACGCCGCGGCGGTCGCCGCCTATGGCCTGAACAGTGAAACCATCCGCGCCGCCATCAGCAACGCCAACGTCAACTCGGCGAAAGGCAGCCTGGACGGCCCGACCCGCTCGGTCACCCTGTCCGCCAACGACCAAATGAAATCTGCCGACGACTATCGCCAGCTGATCGTCGCCTACCAGAACGGCGCGGCGATCCGCCTGCAGGATATCGCCACCATTGAACAAGGGGCGGAAAACACCCGGCTGGCGGCCTGGGCCAACAAGCAACAGGCGATCGTGCTGAACATTCAGCGCCAGCCCGGCGTCAACGTCATCACCACCGCCGACAGCATCCGCGAAATGCTGCCGACGCTGATTAAAAGCCTGCCCAAGTCGGTCGACGTCAAGGTGCTGACCGATCGCACCACCACCATCCGCGCCTCGGTCAGCGACGTGCAGTTCGAGCTGCTGCTGGCGATCGCGCTGGTGGTGATGGTGATCTACGTGTTCCTGCGCAACGTGCCGGCGACCATTATCCCCAGCGTGGCGGTGCCGCTGTCGCTGGTCGGCACCTTCGCCGCCATGTACTTCCTCGGCTTCTCCATCAACAACCTGACGCTGATGGCGCTGACCATCGCCACCGGCTTCGTGGTGGACGACGCCATCGTGGTGATCGAGAACATCTCGCGCTACATCGAGAAAGGGGAAAAACCGCTCGACGCCGCGCTGAAAGGCGCCGGCGAGATCGGCTTCACCATCATCTCGCTGACCTTCTCGCTGGTGGCGGTGCTGATCCCGCTGCTGTTCATGGGCGACATCGTCGGCCGCCTGTTCCGCGAGTTCGCCGTCACGCTGGCGGTAGCGATTTTGATCTCCGCCGTGGTGTCGCTGACGCTGACGCCGATGATGTGCGCGCGCATGCTCAGCCACGAATCGCTGCGCAAGCAGAACCGGTTTTCCGCCGCCTCCGAACGCTTTTTCGAGCGGGTGATCGCGCGATACGGCCAGTGGCTGAAAAAGGTGCTTAACCATCCCTGGCTGACGCTCGGCGTGGCCGTCGGCACCCTGGCGCTGACGGTATTGCTGTACCTGCTGATCCCGAAAGGCTTCTTCCCGGTGCAGGACAACGGCATCATTCAGGGCACGCTGGAAGCGCCGCAGAGCGTCTCGTTCAGCAATATGGCCGAGCGCCAGCAGCAGGTCGCGGCGCAGATCCTCAAAGATCCGGCGGTGGAAAGCCTGACCTCGTTCGTCGGCGTCGACGGCAGCAACGCCACGCTCAACAGCGGCCGGCTGCAGATCAACCTGAAACCGCTGAGCGAACGCAGCGAGCGCATTCCGGCGATCATCAGCCGCCTGCAGCAGCAGACGGCGCAGTTCCCCGGCGTGAAGCTGTATCTGCAGCCGGTGCAGGATCTGACCATCGATACCCAGGTCAGCCGCACCCAGTACCAGTTCACCCTGCAGGCGATGTCGCTGGACGATCTCAGCCTGTGGGTGCCGCAGCTGATGGATGAGCTGAAGCAAACCCCGCAGCTGGCGGACGTCACCAGCGACTGGCAGGATCAGGGGCTGGTGGCCTACGTCAACGTCGATCGCGATTCGGCCTCCCGCCTCGGCGTCACCATGAGCGACGTGGACAATGCGCTGTACAACGCGTTCGGCCAGCGCCTGATCTCCACCATCTACACCCAGGCCAACCAATACCGTGTGGTGCTGGAGCACGACGTCAGCGCGACGCCGGGGCTGGCGGCGCTCAATGAGATCCGTCTAAGCGGCAACGACGGCGCCGTGGTGCCGCTGAGCGCCATCGCCAAAATCGAAGAGCGCTTCGGCCCGCTGTCGGTCAACCATCTCGACCAGTTCCCGTCGGCCACCGTTTCGTTCAACGTCGCCGACGGCTATTCGCTCGGCGAGGCGGTCGACGCGGTCACCCAGGCGGAAGAAAATCTCAACATGCCGAGGGACATCACCACCCAATTCCAGGGGGCGACCCTGGCCTTCCAGGCGGCGCTCGGCAGCACGCTGTGGCTGATTTTAGCGGCGGTGGTGGCGATGTACATCGTGCTGGGCGTGCTGTATGAAAGCTTCATTCATCCGGTCACCATCCTCTCCACCCTGCCGACCGCCGGGGTCGGCGCGCTGCTCGCGCTGATGATGGCCGGCAGCGAGCTGGACGTGATCGCCATCATCGGCATCATCCTGCTGATCGGCATCGTGAAGAAGAACGCCATCATGATGATCGACTTCGCGCTTGCGGCGGAACGCGAGCAGGGCTTATCGCCGCGCGACGCCATCTATCAGGCCTGCCTGCTGCGTTTTAGGCCGATCCTGATGACCACGCTGGCGGCCTTGCTCGGCGCACTGCCGCTGATGCTGAGCACCGGCGTCGGCGCGGAGCTGCGGCATCCGCTCGGCGTCTGTATGGTCGGCGGTTTGATCATGAGCCAGATCCTGACGCTGTTCACCACGCCGGTGATCTACCTGCTGTTTGACAAACTGGCGCGCAACACGCATCGCCAGCCGGATACGCAGGAGCTGCCGTGAAATTCTTCGCCCTGTTCATTCACCGGCCGGTGGCCACCACCCTGCTGACGCTGGCCATCGCCATCAGCGGCGCGATCGGTTTTCGCCTGCTGCCGGTGTCGCCGCTGCCGCAGGTGGACTTTCCGGTGATTTCGATCAGCGCGTCGCTGCCGGGCGCCTCGCCGGAAACCATGGCGTCCTCGGTGGCGACGCCGCTGGAGCGCGCATTGGGCCGCATCGCCGGGGTTAACGAAATGACCTCGATGAGCTCGCTCGGCAGTACCCGGGTCATTTTGCAGTTCGATCTCGATCGCGACATCAACGGCGCCGCGCGCGACGTGCAGGCGGCGATCAACGCCGCGCAAAGCCTGCTGCCGACCGGCATGCCGAGCCGCCCCAGCTACCGCAAGGTCAACCCTTCCGACGCGCCGATCATGATCCTGACGCTGACCTCGGACACCTACAGCCAGGGGCAGCTTTACGATTTCGCCTCCACCCAGCTGGCGCAGAAGATCAGCCAGACCGAGGGCGTCGGCGACGTTTCCGTGGGCGGCAGCTCACTGCCGGCGGTGCGGGTGGAACTGAACCCTTCGGCTCTGTTCAATCAGGGCGTGTCGCTGGACACCGTACGGCAGGCCATCGCCAACGCCAACGTGCGCCGCCCGCAGGGCGCCGTGGAAAACCCGCAGCAGCGCTGGCAGATCCAGGCCAACGACGCGCTGAAAACCGCCGAGGCCTACCGTCCGCTGATCGTTCATTACAACAACGGCTCGGCGGTGCGTTTGGCCGACGTGGCCGAGGTCAACGACTCGGTGCAAGACGTGCGCAACGCCGGGATGACCGACGCCAAACCGGCGATCATTCTGGCCATCAGCCGCGCGCCGGACGCCAACATCATCGAAACCGTCGATCGCATTCGCGCCGAGCTGCCCGCCCTGCAGGAGAATATCCCGGCCTCGATTAAACTCAGCGTCGCGCAGGATCGTTCGCCGACCATTCGCGCGTCGCTGGCCGAGGTGGAACAGTCGCTGGCGATCGCCATCGGGTTGGTGATCCTGGTGGTGTTCATCTTCCTGCGCTCCGGGCGCGCCACGCTGATCCCGGCGGTCGCCGTGCCGGTGTCGCTGATCGGCTCGTTCGCCGCCATGTATCTGTGCGGGTTCAGCCTCAACAACCTGTCGCTGATGGCGCTGACCATCGCCACCGGCTTTGTGGTGGACGACGCCATCGTGGTGCTGGAAAACATTTCCCGCCATGTCGAAGCCGGCATGAAACCGATCAACGCCGCGCTGCTGGGCGCGCGGGAAGTCGGCTTCACCGTGCTGTCGATGAGCGTTTCGCTGGTGGCGGTGTTTATCCCGCTGCTGCTGATGGAAGGCCTGCCGGGGCGCCTGTTCCGCGAGTTCGCCGTCACCCTGTCGGTATCGATCGGGCTGTCGCTCATCGTCTCGCTCACGCTCACGCCGATGATGTGCGCCTACCTGCTGCGCCACCAGCCGCCGCGTTCGCAGCGGCGGGCGCGCGGCTTCGGCAAAATGCTGCTGGCGCTGCAGCAGGGCTACGGACGCTCGCTGAACTGGGTGCTCGGCCACTCGCGCTGGGTGCTGGCGGTGTTCCTCGCCACCCTTGCGCTCAACGTCTGGCTGTATATCAGCATCCCGAAAACCTTCTTTCCGGAACAGGATACCGGGCGCCTGATGGGCTTTATCCAGGCCGACCAAAGCATTTCGTTCCAGGCGATGCGCGGTAAACTGGAAGACTTCATGAAAATCGTGCGCGAAGATCCGGACGTGGAAAACGTCACCGGTTTTACCGGCGGCTCGCGCACCAACAGCGGTTCGATGTTCATCTCACTGAAACCCCTGTCGGTACGCAGCGACGACGCGCAGAAAGTGATCGCCCGCCTGCGCGCTCGCCTGGCCAAAGAACCGGGCGCCAGCCTGTTTCTGATGGCGGTGCAGGATATCCGCGTCGGCGGCCGGCAGGCCAACGCCAGCTACCAATACACGCTGCTGGCGGACGATCTCGCCGCGCTGCGCGAATGGGAGCCGAAGATCCGCACCGCGCTGGCCGCATTGCCCGAGCTGGCGGACGTCAACTCGGATCAGCAGGATAAAGGCTCGGAGATGGATCTGGTCTACGATCGCGAAACCATGGCGCGCCTCGGCATTTCGGTATCCGACGCCAACAACCTGCTGAACAACGCCTTCGGCCAGCGGCAGATTTCGACCATCTATCAACCGCTCAACCAATACAAAGTCGTGATGGAAGTGGCGCCGCCCTACACCCAGGACGTGAGCTCGCTGGACAAAATGTTCATCATCAACAGCGAAGGCAAGGCGATTCCGCTCTCCTACTTCGCCAGTTGGCGGCCGGCCAACGCGCCGCTGTCGGTCAACCATCAGGGGCTGTCCGCCGCCTCGACCATTTCCTTTAACCTGCCGGACGGCGGCAGCCTGTCGGACGCCACCGCCGCGGTAGAGCGCACCATGACTCAGCTCGGCGTGCCGTCTACGGTACGCGGCGCGTTCGCCGGCACCGCCCAGGTATTCCAGGACACCCTGAAGTCGCAGCTGATCCTGATCCTGGCGGCTATCGCCACGGTCTATATCGTACTCGGCGTGCTGTATGAGAGCTATATCCATCCGCTGACCATCCTTTCTACGCTGCCTTCCGCCGGCGTGGGCGCGCTGCTGGCGCTCGAGCTGTTCGGCGCGCCGTTCAGCCTGATCGCGCTGATCGGCATCATGCTGCTGATCGGCATCGTGAAGAAAAACGCCATCATGATGGTCGACTTCGCGCTCGAGGCGCAGCGCAACGGCGGCATCAGCGCCCGCGAGGCGATTTTCCAGGCCAGCCTGCTGCGTTTTCGGCCGATCATGATGACCACGCTGGCGGCGTTGTTCGGCGCACTGCCGCTGGTGCTGACCAGCGGCGACGGCGCGGAGCTGCGCCAGCCGCTCGGCATCACCATCGCCGGCGGTCTGGTGATGAGCCAGCTGCTGACGCTGTACACCACCCCGGTGGTCTACCTTTACTTCGACCGGCTGCAGGCGAAGTTCCGCCGCAACAAGCAACTGGCCCCGCTGCCGCATTAATGGCCGACAGATGCTGATAAAACACGCCGCCACGGTACGCTGGCAACTCTGGATAGTGGCATTCGGCTTCTTTATGCAGACGCTGGATACCACTATCGTCAACACCGCCCTGCCCTCGATGGCCGCCAGCCTGGGGGAGAACCCGCTGCGCATGCAGTCGGTGATCGTCTCGTATGTGCTGACGGTGGCGGTGACGCTGCCGGCCAGCGGTTGGCTGGCGGACAAGGTCGGCGTACAGCGGGTGTTTTTCAGCGCCATCCTGCTGTTCACCCTCGGCTCCCTCCTCTGCGCCCGTTCGGAAACCCTGAACGAGCTGATCGCCTCGCGCGTGCTTCAGGGCATCGGCGGCGCGATGATGGTGCCGGTCGGGCGCCTGACGGTGATGAAGATCGTGCCGCGCGAGCAGTACATGGCGGCGATGACCTTCGTGACGTTGCCGGGGCAAATCGGCCCGCTGATGGGGCCGGCGCTGGGTGGCTTCCTGGTGCAATACGCCAGCTGGCATTGGATTTTCCTGATCAACATTCCGGTGGGCATCGTGGGCGCCATCGCCACGCTGCTGCTGATGCCCAACTACCAAATGCAGACCCGCCGCTTCGATCTAAGCGGCTTTATCCTGCTGGCGATCGGCATGGCGTCGCTGACGCTGGCGCTCGACGGCCACAAGGGCATGGGGCTGTCCGGCGGCGCCATCGCCGGCCTGGTGGCGCTGGGCGTGGCGGCGCTGTTGGGGTATGTTTGGCATGCCTACGGCAATAGCCGTGCCCTGTTCTCGCTGCGGCTGCTGCGCACCCCGACTTACAAGATCGGGCTGCTGGCCAGCTTGCTGGGGCGCATCGGCAGCGGCATGCTGCCGTTCATGACGCCGCTGTTTCTGCAGGTCGGCATGGGCTTCACGCCGTTCCACGCCGGGCTGATGATGATCCCGATGATCATCGGCAGCATGGGCATGAAGCGCATCGTGGTGCAGGTGGTCAACCGCTTCGGTTACCGTAACGTGCTGGTGGCCGCCACGCTGCTGCTGGCGCTGGTCAGCCTGAGCTTCTTGCTGGCGGCGATGCTCGGCTGGCTGTGGCTGCTGCCGGTGGTGCTGTTCTTCCAGGGGATGGTCAACTCGCTGCGCTTCTCGGCGATGAACACCCTGACGCTGAAAGATCTGCCAGACAGGCTGGCCAGCAGCGGCAACAGCCTGTTATCGATGGTCATGCAGCTGTCGATGAGCCTTGGCGTCAGCGTCGCCGGCATCTTGATCGGCAGTTTCGCCCATCATCAGGTGGTGGCCGATAGCCCGGCCATTCACAGCGCATTTATTTACAGCTACTGCTGTATGGCGTTGATTATCGCTCTGCCCGCGCTGGCCTTCGCGCGCGTGCCGGCCGATAGCGCGCCCAACCGCACGCTGACCAAAGAGCCGGGTACCGGCTCAACGAGGTTGCAATGAGGATAGGCATTACCGGGAAACTGTTCCTGGCCATTTTCGCTACCTGCATGCTGGTGTTGATCACCATGCATTGGGGGGTGCGCGTCAGCTTTGAGCGCGGCTTTATCGATTACATCAAGAGCAGCAACGAGCAACGCATCAACATGCTGAGCGAAGCGCTGGAGGAACAGTACAGCCACCATGGCAACTGGATATTCCTGCGCAACAACGATCAGGTGGTCTACCAAATCATGCGTTCGTTCGAGCAGAACAGCGACAGCAGCCACAATCTGCCGCCCAAGGGTTGGCGCACCCAGTTTTGGGTGGTGGACAGCCAGTTCAATCGTTTGGTCGGGCATTCTGGCCCCCTGCCGAAAGAGGGGCCGCGCCACCCGATCCGCTACAACAACCAGATCGTCGGCTGGGTGCTCACCACCCCGGTCGAGCGCCTGACGCGCAATACCGACATCAACTTCGATCGCCAGCAGCGGCGCACCAGTTGGATTATCGTCGCGCTCTCCACCCTGCTGGCGGCGGCGGTGACCTGGCTGCTGTCGCGCGGCATGCTGGCCCCGGTCAAGCGTCTGGTGGCGGGCACCCACCGCCTGGCGGCGGGCGATTTCACCACCCGCGTGGCGGTCAGCAGCCAGGATGAACTGGGTCGGCTGGCGCACGACTTCAACCAGCTGGCCACCTCGTTGGAAAAAAACGAGCAGATGCGCCGCGCCTTTATGGCCGACGTATCGCACGAGCTGCGCACGCCGCTGGCGGTGCTGCGCGGCGAACTGGAAGCGCTGCAGGACGGCGTGCGCCAGCCGACGCCGGCGTCGCTCAGTTCGCTGCAGGCCGAGGTATCCACCTTGACCAAACTGGTCGACGATCTGCACCAGCTGTCGCTCTCCGATCTCGGCGCGCTGGCCTATCGCAAATCGTCGGTGGACTGCGTGCACCTGCTGCAGATCGCCGTCGCCGCCTTTCGCGAACGCTTCCGCGCCAAAGGGCTGGAGATCGTCACCCATCTGCCGCCCCAGGCGCCGCTGTTCGGCGATCCCGATCGCCTGAACCAGCTGTTCAATAACCTGCTGGAAAACAGCCTGCGTTACACCGACGCCGGCGGCCGGCTGGAGATCGGCGCCGAGCTGCAGCCGGGGCGGCTGCTCCTCTACTGGCAGGACAGCGCGCCGGGCATCAGCGATCAGCAACTGACGCGCATTTTCGAACGTTTCTACCGGGCGGAAGGTTCACGCAACCGCGCCAGCGGCGGTTCCGGGCTGGGGCTGGCGATCTGCCACAACATCGTGGAAGCGCACGACGGGAAAATCCGCGCCGTGCATTCGCCTTTAGGCGGCGTGCGCATTACAGTAGAATTTGCTACCCCGATAAAAAATAAGGCGCCCTGATGGACATTCAGAATCAACCCGTGCAGATCATGATTGTTGAAGATGAGCCCAAGCTGGGCCAGCTGCTGGTGGATTATCTGCAGGCGGCGGGCTACGCCACCCGCTGGCTGACCAACGGCAACGAGGTGGTGCCGACCGTGCACCAGCATCCGCCGGCGCTGATCTTGCTCGACCTGATGCTGCCGGGCGCCGACGGGCTGACGGTGTGCCGCGAGCTGCGCCGCTTCAGCGACGTTCCGATCGTGATGGTGACGGCGAAAATCGAAGAGATTGACCGCCTGCTGGGGCTGGAGATCGGCGCCGACGATTACATCTGCAAACCCTACAGCCCGCGCGAAGTGGTGGCGCGGGTGAAAACCATCCTGCGCCGCAGCTATCGGCCGCAGGAGAGCGCGCGGGAAGATGACCTGCTGCACATCGATGAACCGCGCTTCCAGGCCAGCTATCAGGGGCAGTTGCTGGATCTGACGCCGGCGGAATTCCGCCTGCTGAAAACGCTGGCCAGCCAGCCGGGCAACGTATTTTCTCGCGAGCAGCTGCTGAACAACCTGTACGACGACTACCGGGTGGTCACCGACCGCACCATCGACAGCCACATCAAAAACCTGCGCCGCAAGCTGGAACTGATCGACGGGGAAAAATCCTTTATCCGCTCGGTATACGGCGTGGGCTACCGCTGGGAAGCCGAGCCCTGCCGGCTGGTGAATGGGGTTTAGGGGGAAATCAGCGCGTCCAGTCTTCAACCGCCAACCCGGGCACCATGGCGAATGCGCGATCGTTGGTCACCAGCGTCGCGCCACGGCTCTGCGCGTGCGCGGCGATCAGTTGATCCAGCGCGCCCATGATTTTGCCCTTTTTCTCCATGTTCGCGCGCATTTCACCGTAGCAGCGGGCGGCCTCGCTATCCCATGCATAGACCGTCACCGCGGCAAGAAAGGCCTCGACCACGCTTTGCAACGCCTTGTTCCGCCGTTTAGCCACACCGTAAAGCAGTTCCGCCTCCGTGACGCTGGAAATACATACGGCAGAAGGCGGGAGCTTTTCCATGACGTTAAGCACCTGCGGATGCTGCCGAAACAAGTGGCTGACGGTGTTGGTATCAAACATGTACATCGCCTACTCTTCCTCTGAGAATGGATCGCGGTCTGCAACCCCTTGCTGACGATCTTCCGCGCCAAGAAACTCTTGTGGCACCGGCGTTTGGGCGATAATGCTCAGCAGCGGTGCCCAGCTGTCCGGCTTTGCCGGATATTTGGATAAAATCACGTTGCCCTCCCGATCGCGACGGATATAGACACGATCCGTATCAAATTCAAATTCCACCGGTAACCTCACCGCCTGATTTCTGCCGTTTTTAAACAGCTTTGCGATTCTTTCCATCTCGACAACCTCCACAGCAGGCATAGGCCAAAGCATATGCCTGTAGCGTGTCGATGCCAAGATGTATCGCTCATTTTTCATCCATATTGACGAAACGGCCAAACCGTAACGCACAATCTCACGGGGTGAAACCCTGTTCCCCTTGTTATGCGGCGCACTGCGCAATCACCGCGCCTTCCCTTAGCTTCCCGTGCGGCGCCAGGTTCACCGAATGAAAACTCCGCGCCGGCGCAAAAAAACTGCGCATTTTTTCGACTAAGCTGCTGTGAGGTTTAGCCGCCGATTTTCAAGCGATTGGCTACACTTACATCACGAATCGGAACCTACAGGAGAAGAACCATGGCAATCGGTCATTACGAGCTGAAAAAAGCAAAGAACGGACAGTACCACTTCAACCTGAAAGCCAGTAACGGCGAGATCATTCTGGCCAGCGAGATGTATGCCAGCAAAGCCTCGGCGGAGAACGGCATCGCCTCGGTGCAGACCAACTCGCCGCATGAAGCGCAGTACGAACTGAAGCACAGCGCCAGCAATCAGCCCTATTTTGTGCTGAAGGCAAAGAACCATCAGGTGATCGGCGTCAGCGAAATGTACAGCTCCGAAAGCGCCGCCAAAAACGGTATCCAGTCGGTGATGAAAAACGGCCCGACCACCGATATCCGCGATTTGAGCGCCTGATATTTCCCTTTCTCCCGCGCGGTGGCCCGCCGCCGCGCATTTTCCGTTTGACCAAGATCAATCTCCCCTGAATAAATCCGGTTAACTGCTGATTTCTTGCCGCGCTGCGGCTACAATTCCCCGCTTTTACTGCGCCATCAGGTGGCGTGGTGCTGACCTGAAATCAGACCGAGACACACTATGTTTACACCGGAACTTCTCTCCCCGGCCGGAACGCTGAAAAACATGCGTTACGCCTTCGCGTACGGCGCCGATGCGGTTTACGCCGGCCAGCCGCGCTACAGCCTGCGGGTGCGCAACAACGAGTTCAACCACGAGAATCTGGCGCAGGGCATCAATGAAGCCCATGCGCTGGGCAAAAAATTCTACGTGGTGGTAAACATCGCCCCGCACAACGCCAAGCTGAAAACCTTCCTGCGCGATCTGAAGCCGGTTATCGATATGGGCCCGGATGCGCTGATCATGTCCGATCCCGGCCTTATCATGATGGTGCGCGAAGCCTTCCCGCAGATGGATATCCACCTGTCGGTGCAGGCCAACGCCGTTAACTGGGCGACGGTGAAGTTCTGGCAGCAAATGGGCCTGACCCGCGTGATCCTCTCGCGCGAACTGTCGCTGGAAGAGATCGCCGAGATCCGCGCCGAAGTGCCGGACATGGAGCTGGAGATCTTCGTGCATGGCGCGCTGTGCATGGCCTACTCCGGCCGCTGCCTGCTGTCCGGCTACATCAACAAGCGCGATCCCAACCAGGGCACCTGCACCAACGCCTGCCGCTGGCAGTACAAAGCGGAAGAAGGCAAAGAGGACGACACCGGCAATATCGTGCACCTGCACGAGCCGATCCCGGTGCAAACCGTCGAGCCGACGTTGGGCATCGGCGCGCCGACCGACAAGGTGTTCATGCTGTCTGAGGCGCAAAAGCCAGGCGAATATATGAGCGCCTTCGAAGACGAACACGGCACCTATATCATGAACTCCAAGGATCTGCGCGCCATCCAGCACGTGGAACGTCTGACGCAGCTCGGCGTGCACTCGCTGAAGATCGAAGGCCGCACCAAATCCTTCTACTACTGCGCCCGCACCGCCCAGGTCTACCGCCGCGCCATCGACGACGCGGCCGCCGGCAAACCCTTCGATCCGACTCTGCTTACCACGCTGGAAGGCCTGGCGCACCGTGGCTACACCGAAGGCTTCCTGCGCCGCCACGTGCACGAAGCGCAGCAGAATTACGACTACGGCTCCTCGCTCTCCGAGCGCCAGCAGTTCGTCGGCGAATTCACCGGCGTGCGCCGCGATGGCTGGGCGGAAGTCGACGTGAAGAATAAGTTCGCGCTCGGCGACAGCGTCGAGATGATGACGCCGGGCGGCAACGTGGTGTTCACCCTCGAGAGCATGCAAAATAAGAAAGGCGAGCCGATTGAGGTGGCGCCGGGCAACGGCCATATCGTTTATTTGCCGATCCCGCAGGATATCGATCTCAATTATGCGTTGCTGATCCGCAATTTGGCGGAAGAAAATAGCGCCGGGGCATAAAAATGAATCGCCGTCATTCGGCGGCGATTTTTAGCAAATATTAGAATTGGATCACATCAATGTGCGCGCAGCTTGGTTACTATCACGCTGCTTAAAACGAACAACGAAAATATTTGCATAGCAATACTAGGAACCACCTCCTTAGCCGGCCCAATCTCCCTTGGGCTGGCTTTTTCTTTATGGGTGCGCCTATTTTTTTCGCCGCGCCGATTTCCATAACTTATTCCCGTTATCCGTTTTAATAATAATAATCACGCCGCTTCGATATATAAATAACGCTACAGCGATTAATCCTCTCGTCTTTAAAACCTGGCTTATTTCCGGGTAAAATTCAGATAAATTCGCCTTGTTTCTTATTCACTGAACGCCGGGAAATAACCAGAATTAGCTGAATATTCTGATGGCCTGGTGGCGGCAGCTGGTTTATCTTGAGGCATTCTTGGTTTTCCGCCGGAGGATATCGGCAATGCCTCAACACTCACATGCGCCCGCCCTGCTTATCATCAACGGCAAAGGCGCCGGTAACGAAGAGCTGCGTCAGGCGGTCAAACGCCTGCGCGCAGAGCAAATCACGCTGCACGTGCGCGTAACCTGGGAGCACGGCGACGCCGCGCGCTATGTCGCAGAAGCCACGCAGCTCGGCGTCGGCACCGTCGTCGCCGGCGGCGGTGACGGCACCATCAACGAAGTGGCCGCCGCGCTGGTGCAACTGCCGGCGCACAACCGGCCGGCGCTGGGCATCCTGCCGCTCGGCACCGCCAACGACTTCGCCATGGCCTGCAACATCCCCCCTTCGCCGGAACAGGCGCTGCAGCTGGCGATCAAGGGCCGCTCGGTGCCGATCGATCTGGCGAAGGTCAACGGCGAGCGCTACTTCATCAACATGGCCACCGGCGGCTTCGGCACCCGCATCACCACCGAAACGCCGGAGAAGCTGAAGGCGGCGTTGGGCGGCGTGTCCTACTTCGTGCACGGCTTGCTGCGCATGGATACGCTGCAGGCCGACCGCTGTGAAATCCGCGGGCCGGACTTCCGCTGGGCCGGCGAGGCGCTGGTGATCGGCATCGGCAACGGCAAGCAGGCCGGCGGCGGCCAGGAGCTGTGCCCCAGCGCGCTGATCAACGACGGCCTGCTGCAGCTGCGCCTGCTGATCGCCGATGAGCTGCTGCCGGCGCTGGTCGCCGCCCTGTTCAACGACGAAGAGAGCAACAGCATCCTCAGCGCGGCGCTGCCGTGGCTCGAGATCGACGCGCCGCATGAGATGACCTTCAACCTCGACGGCGAACCGCTCAAGGGCCGCCATTTCCGCATCGAAGTGCTGCCGCAGGCCATCGAATGCCGCCTGCCGCCTAACTGCGCCCTGCTGGGCTGACCTTGTCGGGCGCAGCCGCTGCGCCCCGTTTCTTCCCCCGTTTACCCGCTTCCGCTCGCGATCAAATGTGATCCTCTCCGGCAAATTCATCAAATCATACTTGTATGGTAGTTAGTTCATGACGTATTTTCGCGCTATCTCTCCGCAGCTACAGGATGTGAAGGTTATGAAAATCGTCAACGCCGAGGTGTTCGTCACCTGCCCGGGGCGCAATTTTGTCACGCTGAAAATCACCACCGATGACGGCATCGTCGGCCTCGGTGACGCCACGCTAAATGGCCGCGAATTGCCGGTGGCCTCTTACCTGAAAGATCACCTCTGCCCGCAGCTGATCGGCCGCGACGCGCAGCGGATCGAAGACCTCTGGCAATTCTTCTACAAAGGCGCTTACTGGCGGCGCGGCCCGGTGACCATGTCGGCCATTTCCGCTGTCGACATGGCGCTGTGGGACATCAAGGCCAAGGCCGCCAACATGCCGCTGTATCAGCTGTTGGGCGGCGCCTCGCGCTCCGGTGTGATGGTGTATTGCCACACCACCGGCCACTCGATCGACGAGGTGCTCGACGACTACGCCAAACATAAAGAACAAGGCTTCAAGGCGATCCGCGTTCAATGCGGCGTGCCGGGTATGAAAACCACCTACGGCATGGCCAAGGGCAAAGGCCAGGCCTATGAGCCGGCCACCAAGGGCGACTGGCCGGAAGAGCAGCTGTGGTCGACGGAAAAATACCTCGATTTCACCCCCAAACTGTTCGACGCGGTGCGCAACAGGTTCGGCTTCAACGAACATCTGCTGCACGACATGCACCACCGCCTGACGCCGATCGAAGCGGCGCGCTTCGGCAAAAGCGCCGAACCGTATCGCCTGTTCTGGATGGAAGATCCTACGCCGGCGGAAAATCAGGCCTGTTTCCGCCTGATCCGCCAGCATACCGTCACGCCGATCGCCGTCGGCGAGGTGTTCAACAGCATCTGGGACTGCAAACAGCTGATCGAAGAACAGCTGATCGACTACATCCGCACCACCCTGACGCACGCGGGCGGCATCACCGGCATGCGGCGCATCGCCGACTTCGCCTCGCTGTATCAGGTGCGCACCGGCTCCCACGGCCCTTCCGATCTGTCGCCAATCTGCATGGCGGCGGCGCTGCATTTCGATCTGTGGGTGCCGAATTTCGGCGTGCAGGAATACATGGGCTATTCCGAGCAGATGCTCGAGGTGTTCCCGCACAGTTGGACATTCGACGACGGCTATATGCACCCGGGCGACAAGCCGGGCATCGGCATCGAGTTCGATGAGAAGCTGGCGGCGCGTTATCCGTATGAATCGGCCTACCTGCCGGTCGCGCGTCTGGAGGATGGCACCTTATGGAACTGGTAAACACCATGCGCAGCGTCGTGATCGAACAGCCCGGGCGCCTGACGCTGCAGACGCGCGCGCTGCCGCAGCCGGCGGCCGGCGAGGTGCGGGTCAAGGTGAAATTCGCCGGCATCTGCGGCTCCGACGTCCATATCTATCACGGCCATAACCCGTTCGCCCGCTATCCGCGGGTGATCGGCCACGAGTTCTTCGGCCTGATCGATGCGCTGGGCAAAGGCGTCGATCCAGCGCGCCTCGGTGAACGCGTCTCGGTAGATCCGGTGGTGAGCTGCGGCCACTGCTATCCCTGTTCGGTCGGCCGCCCCAACGTCTGCACCTCGCTGCAGGTGATCGGCGTGCACCGCGACGGCGGCTTCAGCGACTACGCCTGCGTGCCGGCGCGCAACGCCTATCCGATTCCGCCCACCATCAGCGATCGCCACGCCGCGATGATCGAACCCTTCAGCATCGCCGCCAACATTACCGCCCATCTGCAACCGCGCCCCGACGACATCGCGCTGATCTACGGCGCCGGGCCGATGGGGCTCACGGTGATCCAGACGCTGAAAGGCGTGTACGGCGTCAAGCAGGTGTGGGTCGTCGATCGCATCGCCGAACGGCTGGACATGGCGCGTGCCAACGGCGCCGACGAGACGTTCAACAACGCCGAGGCCGCATTGCCGCAGATGCTGCAGCAGCGCGGCATTCAGCCGACGCTGATCGTCGATGCCGCCTGCCACCCCGCCATTTTGCCGGAGGCGATCAATCTGGCCTCGCCGGCGGCGCGCATCGGCATCATGGGCTTTTCCGGCGACGCCTGCACCCTGACCCAGCAGAGCATCACCAGCAAGGAGCTGTCGATCTTCTCCTCGCGCCTGAACAGCGCGCGCTTCCCGCAGGTGATCGGCTGGATGGCGGACGGCAAGCTAGACCCGCAGCGGCTGCTCACCCACTGCGTGCCCGCCGCCGACGTCGAACGGGCGATGCTGATGTTCGAGCGGGATCAGCGCACCTGCTGCAAGGTGCTGCTGCAGTTCGAGTAACGCCAAGGCAGCATCGGGGCATTGGGCGGCACCCGCCGCCCGTGCAAACAACGAAGCATCACGATTAAAACGACACCCAGTGGAGCGCTTTATGTTTAAAAACCTGCGTTGGACCATCGTGTTCCTGCTGTTCATGGTCTACATGATCAACTACCTCGACCGCGTGGCGCTGTCGATCACCGTGCCAATGATCGAACAGGATCTGATGCTGAACGCCGAACAGTTCGGCCTGATTTTCGGCAGCTTCTTCTTCGGCTACGCCATCTTCAACTTCGTCGGCGGGCTGGCGGTCGACCGTTTCGGCCCGACGCTGGTGCTGGGCGTGGCGGTCGGTCTGTGGTCTATCTTCTGCGGCATGACGGCGATCGCCACCGGTTTTTACTCGATGCTGATCCTGCGCATCCTGTTCGGCATGGCCGAAGGGCCGATCTGCGCCTCGGCCAACAAGATGATCAACGGCTGGTTCCCGAAGAAGCAGGCGGCGACCGCCATGGGCCTGCTCAGCGCCGGTTCGCCTTTGGGCGGCGCGGTGGCCGGGCCAATCGTCGGCTATCTGGCGCTGGCGTTCGGTTGGCGACCGGCGTTTATGATCATCTGCGCCATCGGCATCGTCTGGATGCTGGTGTGGTTCTTCGTGGTGGCGGATAACCCGGCGAAAAGCCAGCGCGTCAGCGCCGAAGAACGGGCGCTGATCGCGCGGTTGAAACAGGAAAACCTCGGCGAGGAAAGCGCGCTGAGCGACGCCGCGCACGGGCTGGGTTACTACCTGAAGCAGCCGATCATTCTGGTCACCGCCTTCGCCTTCTTCTGCTACAACTATATTCTGTTCTTCTTCCTGAGCTGGTTCCCCTCGTATCTGGTGCAGGCGCACAACCTGAACATCAAGGAGATGAGCCTGACCACGATGATCCCGTGGATCGTCGGCTTCGTCGGGCTGGCGCTCGGCGGCTATATTTCCGACAAAATCTTCAACATCACCGGCAAATTGCTGCTGTCGCGCAAGATCGTGCTGGTCACCAGCCTGCTGGCGGCGGCGGTGTGCGTGGCGTTGGCAGGCACCGTCAGCAGCGTGGTGCCGGCGGTGATGCTGATGTCGGTGTCGATCTTCTTCCTTTACATCACCGGCGCTCTCTACTGGGCGATCATCCAGGACGTGGTGCATAAATCCCGGGTCGGCGGCGCCAGCGGGTTCATTCATTTGATCGGCAGCGTCTCCGGCATCATCGGGCCGATCGTCACCGGCTACATCGTGCAGAACACCGGCAAATTCGACAGCGCCTTTATGCTGGCGGGCGGCGTCGCCGCGCTGGGCGCGCTGCTGGTGCTGCTGGTGATCAAGGCGCCGCGCGCAACGGCGGGCGTGCAAATCTTAAAACCATAACGCCAGGCGGGGCGGCTTCGCCCCTTTGCTTACCTCTCCAGGGACATTGAACATGAGACTTTCCGACCACAGCGCGCTGCCGGCCGCCGTTCTCCGGCCCGGCTACGCACGTGAGCGAGTGAAACCGCGCATGGTGCATATCGGCTTCGGCGCGTTTCACCGCGCGCACCAGGCGATGTACGCCGACAGGCTGGCCAGCGAGCACGGCAGCGACTGGGGCTACTGCGAAATCAGCATGCAGCACGGCCGGCAAAAGATCGCCGACCTGCAGCAACAGGATCTGCTGTTCTCGGTGGCGGAGATGGACGACGACGGCTTGCGGGGCCGGGTCATCGGCGTGGTGCGCCAGGCGCTGCACCTGCAAACCGACGGGCTGGCGGCGGTGCTGGCGGCCCTGACGCAGCCTGAGATCGCCATCGTCTCGCTGACCATCAGCGAAAAGGGCTATTGCCACCACCCTGCCAGCGGCCGGCTGATGGCGGAACACCCGGCGATCGCGCATGATATCGCTCACCCGGCGCAGCCACAGTCGGCGCCGGGGCTGCTGTTGGCGGCGCTGCGCCTGCGCCGCGAACGCGGGCTGCCGCCGTTCGCCGTGATGTCCTGCGACAATATGCCGGCCAACGGCCGGGTCACGCGCCAGGTGCTGCTCGACCTGGCGCAGCGGCAGGATCCGGCGCTGGCCGACTGGGTGCGTCAAGAGGTCGCCTTCCCTTCCACCATGGTGGATCGCATCGTGCCGGCGATGACGCAGGAAGCCCGCGGGCAGCTGTTTGCCTGCCTGGACGGCGTCGAGGATGAGGTCGGCGTGGCCTGCGAGCCGTTCAGCCAGTGGGTCATTGAGGATCGCTTTCCCCAGGGGCGCCCGGCCTGGGAAAAAGTCGGCGCCGAGCTGGTGAGCGACGTGCTGCCGTACGAGGAGATGAAGCTGCGCATGCTGAACGGCAGCCATTCGTTCCTCGCCTACCTCGGCTATTTGGCCGGTTATCAGCACATTGGCGACTGCATGCAGGACGCGGATTTTGTCCGCGCCGCCCGTCACCTGATGCTGGCGGAACAGGCGCCGACCCTGCAGGTGCCGAACGTCGATTTGGCGCAGTATGCCGACTCGCTGCTGCGGCGTTTCCGCAACCGCTCGCTGAAGCACCGCACCGCACAGATCGCCGTGGACGGCACGCAAAAGCTGCCGCAGCGGCTGCTGGACGCGATCCGCTGGCATCTGGCGCATGGCAGCCGCTTCGACTGCCTGGCGCTGGGCGTCGCCGGCTGGATGCGCTACGTCGGCGGCCGCGATGAGCAAGGCGCGCCGATCGACATCAGCGATCCGCTGCGCGACCCCATCGCCGCGTTGGTCGCCGGCAGCGAGGAAGGCCGGCCCCGCGTCCTGGCGCTGCTGCAGCTCGACAGCGTCTTCGGCCAGGATCTGCCCGACTCGCCTGACTTCGTCCGCGCCGTCAGCCACGCTTATCATCAACTGCTGAGCCTGGGGGCCAAAGCCGCCGTCGCCGCTCTGCCGCTTACCGACCGGGAGGTTTCCGATGACCGTCACCACGCATAACGCCGTCAATACCGGCAATCAACCGCTGCTGCGGCGCGTCGCCAGCGCTTCGGCCATCGGCACCGCCGCCGAGTATTATGATTTCTTCGCCTACGGCACCGCCGCGGTGCTGTTCTTCGGCCAGCTGTTTTTCCCCAGCGCCGATCCGCTGATCAGCACGCTGGCGGCCTTCGCCACCTACGCGGTCGGTTTCCTGGCGCGCCCGCTGGGCGGCATCGTGTTCGGCCACATCGGCGACAAGGTCGGCCGCAAGAAGGCGCTGGTGATCACCATCCTGATCGTCGGCCTCGGCACCTTCTGCATCGGCCTGCTGCCCACCTATGAGCAGATCGGCATCTGGGCGCCGCTCGCGCTGATCTTTATCCGCGTGCTGCAGGGCTTCGGCGTCGGCGGCGAACAGGCCGGCGCGGTGCTGATGACCGCCGAATATGCGCCGCCGCCGCGGCGCGGCTTCTACGCCAGTTGGGTACAGATCGGCGCGCCCGCCGGTTTCCTGCTGCCGTCCGGGCTGTTCGCGCTGTTGACCGCCGTACTATCGCCGGCGCAGATGCTGGACTGGGGCTGGCGCATTCCGTTCCTGCTCAGCCTGCTGCTGGTGATTGTCGGGCTGTTTATTCGCCTGAAGATCGACGAGTCGCCGGTGTTTACCCAAATCCGTGCCACCAAGGCGGTGGAGAGCCGGCCGGTGGTGGAAGTAGCCCGCCGCTATCCCGGCCTTATCGGCAAAGGGGTGTGCGCCAAGCTGATTGAAGCCTGCGCCTTCGCCATGTTCACGGTGATCGTACTGGCCTACGGCAAGGCTAACCACCTCAACGAAAGCATTCTGCTGGAGGCGATGATCGTGGCGGTGCTGCTGGAGATTTTCGCCATTCCGCTGATGGGCCGCCTCTCCGATCGGGTTGGGCGAAAACCGGTATACATCGCCGGCGCGCTGCTGCAGGTGGCGTGCATCGTGCCGTTCTTTATGGCGATCAACCTCGATAATTTCTGGGTGACGCAGATCGCCATGATCGTGGTGCTGACCTTCGGCCACAGCATGTGCTACGCGCCGCAGGCCTCCTACTTCCCGGAGCTGTTCCCCACCCGCGTGCGCTGCAGCGGCATCGCGCTGATCTGGCAGATCGGATCGCTGATCGGCAGCGGCATTCTCGGGCTGCTGGCGGTGAAGATCCTGCAGGTGACCGGCGGCCACTACTACGGGCTGGCGGGTTACATGATGGTGCTGGGCGTGGTGTCGGCCATCGGCCTGAGCCTGATGCCGGAAACCGCGCCAGGGCGGCGCAAGCAGGAATATCAGGATTGGCATCACTGAGTTACCCTGCCCGGCGGGTGGATTTATCCACCCGCCCTCAACCAATAATCTGCTAGTATGGTGGCATTCGAATTCCAGCCAGATGCCTGATTGTCGCCATGTCTGAAACGTACAGTCTCACCAACAACGTCCCGGTCAACCAACAGATCTATCGCTTCCTGCGCAAGGATATCGTCGACTGCACCATCCCCCCCGGCACCCTGTTGTCCGAGAAAGAGATTTCTACGCGCTTTTGCGTTTCGCGCCAGCCGGTGCGCGAAGCTTTCATCAAGCTGGCGGAGGCCGGCCTGGTGCAGATCCTGCCGCAGCGCGGCACTTTCGTGATGAAAATCTCCGCCAAGCGCGTGGCCGACGGGCGCTTTATCCGCCAGGCGGTGGAATGCGCCATTGTGCGCCGCGCGGCCGAGCGCGCCACCCCGGCGCAGCTGATGACGCTGGAGCATAACCTGCACCGCCAGGCGCTGGCGGCGCAGAACGGGCAAACGCGCGAGTTTCTGGCGCTGGACGACGAATTCCACCAGCTGCTGACCCAGTTCGCCGACTGCCCGCTGGCGTGGGAGACCATCGAAACCATCAAGGCCACCATGGATCGGGTGCGTTTCCTCAGCCTGAGCGAAGTCTCGCCGCCGGAGAGCCTGATCAAGCAGCACTACCGCATCTACGAGGCGCTGAAAGCGCGCGATGCCGAGGCGGCGGAGCGCGCCATCCACGATCACCTGCAGGAGATGATCTACTCCATCACCCCAATCGCCCAGCAGAACACCGAGTGGTTCGAGATCGAATAATCAATCGTTTAGCGCGCCGGGGGCGATCGTCCCCGCGTATTTGGCCTCGCAAATGGCATTTCCTCTCAATCGCATCTATTGTTTGTCCTTGCCGGATCCAGTTCGGTAGTATCGCTTTACAGCTTCAATCACCGCTTTTTTACTGCGCCGGTGGTCAAAAACCCTTGCATTGCCGGTGTATGAAGAAGCTTAATCGGGAGTGAATCATGACTGATATTGTGCAGTTGCTAGGAAAGGAAGCGGAAGATCTGCTGCAACACCGCTGTACCACTATCCCCGCCGAGAATCTCTACCTGCCGGGCGACGACTTCGTTGACCGCGTAATGATCGATAACAACCGCCCCAACAGCGTGCTGCGTTCGATGCAAACCCTGTTCAACCACGGCCGCCTGGCCGGCACCGGCTACCTGTCGATCCTGCCGGTCGATCAGGGCATCGAGCACTCCGCCGCCGCCTCGTTCGCCGCCAACCCGCTGTATTTCGATCCGAAGAACATCGTCGAGCTGGCGATTGAAGCCGGCTGTAACTGCGTCGCCTCCACCTACGGCGTGCTGGCGTCGGTATCGCGCCGCTACGCGCATAAAATTCCGTTCCTGGTCAAACTCAACCACAACGAAACGCTGAGCTACCCGACCCAGTACGACCAGACCCTGTACGCCAGCGTCGAGCAGGCGTTCAACATGGGCGCGGTGGCGGTCGGCGCCACCATTTACTTCGGCTCCGAGCAGTCGCGCCGCCAAATCGAAGAGATCTCGATCGCCTTCGAGCGCGCGCATGAGCTGGGCATGGTCACCGTGTTGTGGGCCTATCTGCGCAACCCGGCATTCAACAAGGACGGCGTGGACTACCACTCCAGCGCCGATCTGACCGGCCAGGCCAACCACATCGCCGCCACCATCGGCGCCGACATCGTCAAACAGAAAATGGCGGAAAACAACGGCGGCTACCGCGCGGTGAAATTCGGCTATACCGACGATCGCGTCTACACCAAGCTGACCACCGATCACCCGATCGATCTGGTGCGCTACCAGCTGGCCAACTGCTACATGGGCCGCGCCGGGCTGATCAACTCCGGCGGCGCCGCCGGTGAGAACGATCTGCAGGAATCGGTGCGCACCGCGGTGATCAACAAACGCGCCGGCGGCATGGGCCTGATCCTGGGGCGCAAGGCGTTCAAGAAATCGATGAAAGACGGCGTGGCGCTGATCAACGCCGTGCAAGACGCCTACCTGGACAAGAAGGTCACCATCGCCTGATGTGACGGACCGCCTGTCCTCAAGCCCGGTTCGCCGGGCTTTTTTGTGCATCGAGGGAGGTCTTGACAAGGAAATAATGCAACCGAATGTATTTTATGAGCAAAAATAAGAGCTGGTTTTTATTTAATCTCCCTGGGCTTTTTTTATTCCAAATATGCGAAAGAGAACGACATAAATCATTAAAGATTAAAAGTTAACCTTATCAAATTTCAAATTCCCCACCTTTTCCGAAAACACAAAAACTTAGCGCATTAATAATTATTATAGTTCATTGTTATTTATGGACTTTTGACTAAATTTTACGCTAGTTAACCCACATTTTTATGGTGGTGCCATCATGAAAGTCAATATTGTAATCATCTCCCTGCTCATCCTTTCGCTATCGTCTTGCGCGCTATTTAAATCTCCGGCCTCTAGGCATGAGTTGAAACCTGGAGAAACGTATTGGTTTGACTATGACTCAACAAGAAGCAGCGCCATTTATATTCCCGCAGACTCAAATATCAAGTACTGCGTGGCTCCACCGCCTGATGTCGCGCAGTCCGTTATTGCCGCGCTGAAAGCTGAAATGAGCACGGAACAAATTCAAAAAGTCAGTGGCGATGCAGAGTTCAGCACCGCCGTAGTCGATCTGGCTCGGCGCACCACCACGGTAAATTTTATCCGCGATACGTTGTATCGCGTCTGCGAAGCCAGACTACAAGGCCCGCTCACCGCGACGGAAAAAGAAATTTTCCTGGCCGCGATAGCCGCCGCCAAAGATATGGCAATCGCTGAAAAAGACAAACAAAAGCAAGAACTGGCTCAAACGGCCGAAAGAAACGGTGCTTCCGTAGAGACAATACAAAAGATTCTCGAGCAGTAACAGAAACACGCTAACAACGGCGATTTCCGTATACCCCCTACCCAAAGCCCGGTTCACCGGGCTTTTTTGCGCCCGCGCTCTCCCCCTCATGCCACAGACCTTCTCTTTCTTTCATTTTAAACTTTCAAAATAAAATATTTATCTTTCAAATTGTGATCTATTTAAAACAAATGGCCCAACAAAGTGACTACTGTAAGGCCCATGGCGACAGAGCCGCCGTTCGCTCCAGGCCATATCAGTCCATTACAGGAGAACATAATGATTGAGCTAATCACCCACGGCGCCGAGTGGTTTATCGGCCTGTTTCAGAAAGGCGGTGAAGTGTTTGTCGGCATGGTGACCGGCATTTTACCTTTGTTGATCAGCCTGTTGGTTATCATGAACGCGCTGATCAAATTTGTTGGCCAGGAACGTATCGAACGATTGGCGCAGCGCTGCGCGGGCAACCCCGTGTCGCGTTATCTGCTGCTGCCGCTGATCGGCACCTTTGTCTTCTGCAACCCGATGACCCTCAGCCTGGGGCGCTTCATGCCGGAGAAATACAAGCCGAGCTACTACGCGGCGGCCTCCTACAGCTGCCACTCGATGAACGGCCTGTTCCCGCACATCAATCCGGGCGAGCTGTTCGTTTACCTCGGCATCGCCAGCGGCCTGACCACCCTCGGCCTGCCGCTCGGCCCGCTGGCGGTGAGCTATTTCCTGGTGGGGCTGTTCACCAACTTCTTCCGCGGCTGGGTCACCGATCTCACCACCAGCCTGTTCGAACGCAAGATGGGCATCCGTCTGGATCGCCAGGTGCAACTTTAATTCGTGGAGTGCAGCATGAGTGCTTATATCCGTATTGAAAAAGGCGCCAGCGGCTGGGGCGGCCCCCTGGAGCTGCCGATAGAGCCCGGCAAGAAAGTGGTGTACATCACCGCCGGCACCCGACCTTCGATCGTCGATCGCCTCAGCGAATTGACCGGCTGGCCGGCCGTCGACGGCTTCAAAGAAGGTGAACCGCCGGCGGAAGAGATCGGGGTGGCGGTGATCGACTGCGGCGGCACCCTGCGCTGCGGCCTGTATCCGAAACGCCGCATTCCGACGGTCAACATCCACGCCACCGGCCAGTCCGGCCCGCTGGCGCAGTTTATCCTCGAAGACATCTATGTCTCCGGCGTGCGCGACCACAACATCAGCCGAATCGAAGCGGCAGATAGCCAACCCGCCGCCACCGTTGCAGCGCCGCCCAAGGCGCGCGACTACGACACCAGCAAGAAGATCACCGAGCAAAGCGACGGGCTGCTGGCGAAGGTCGGCATGGGCATGGGATCGGTGGTGGCGGTGTTCTTCCAGGCCGGGCGCGACACCATCGACACCGTGCTGAAGACCATCCTGCCGTTTATGGCGTTCGTCTCGGCCTTGATCGGCATCATCATGGCCTCCGGCCTCGGGGACTTTATCGCTCACGGCCTGACGCCACTCGCCAACAGCCCGATCGGCCTGGTGACGCTGGCGCTGATCTGCTCATTCCCGCTGCTGTCGCCGTTCCTCGGCCCCGGCGCGGTCATCGCCCAGGTGATCGGCGTGCTGGTCGGGGTGCAGATCGGCCTCGGCCATATTCCGCCGCAGCTGGCGCTGCCCGCGCTGTTCGCCATCAACGCGCAGGCCGCCTGCGACTTCATTCCGGTCGGCCTGTCGCTGGCGGAAGCCAAGCAGGACACCGTGCGGGTCGGCGTGCCTTCGGTGCTGGTCGGCCGCTTCCTGACCGGCGCGCCGACGGTGTTGATCGCCTGGGCCGCCTCGGCCTTCATTTATCAATAAGCTGATTTCCAGGGAGACGTTTATGCACACCATTTTTCACACCACCATCACGCAGATCGGCGGCTGCGCCCGCGACGCGTTGCTGGACAACATGCTGATCACCTTCCGTGAAGGCGCGCCGGCGGATATCGAAGAGTTCTGCTTCATCCACCGCCACGGCGCGACCGCCGGCGAGCTGCAGGTCGGCGGCGTGATGGAACTGGCGCAGCGGCGCTACGCCATCACCGCCGTCGGCAGCGTCGCCACGCAGAATCTGCGCGAGCTGGGCCACATCACCGTGCGCTTCGACGGCGAAGCCGAAGCCGAATTCCCCGGCTCGATCCACGTATCCGGCCCGACGCCGACCGATATCCCGTTGGGCAGCACGCTGTCATTTATCGCATAAGGAGTAGACCATGTCTGAAGTAGCTGTAGTGATTGGCGGCGGCCAAACGTTAGGCGCCTTTTTGTCCCACGGGCTGGCGCAGGCCGGTTATCGGGTGGCGGTAGCCGATCTGAACGCCGACAATGCCAATCAGGTGGCACAGCAGATCAACGAAGCGTTTGGCGCGGGCAGCGCCTGCGGTTTTCAGGCCGACGCCACCGACGAGCAGAGCGTGATGGCGCTGGCGGCGGCGGTTGACCGGGCGTTCGGCCAGGCCAACCTGCTGGTGTACAGCGCCGGCATCGCCAAGGCGGCACCGATCACCGATTTTCCGCTGGGCGACTTCGATCGCTCGCTGCAGGTGAACCTGGTGGGTTATTTCCTCTGCGCCCGCGAGTTCTCGCGCCTGATGATCCGCGACGGCATCGCCGGGCGCATCATTCAGATCAACTCCAAGTCCGGCAAGGTCGGCAGCAAGCACAACTCCGGCTACAGTGCCGCCAAGTTCGGCGGCGTGGGGCTGACGCAGTCGCTGGCGCTCGATCTGGCGGAGTACGGCATTACCGTGCATTCGCTGATGCTCGGCAACCTGCTGAAGTCGCCGATGTTCCAGTCGCTGCTGCCGCAGTACGCGCAAAAACTGGGCATCGCGCCGGACCAGGTGGAGCAGTACTACATCGACAAAGTGCCGCTGAAGCGCGGCTGCGACTACCAGGACGTGCTGAACACCCTGCTGTTCTACGCCAGCGACAAGGCCTCTTACTGCACCGGCCAATCGATCAACATCACCGGCGGCCAGGTGATGTTCTGACGCCATCGATGCCCCCTTCGGCGGAAGGGGGCCTAAGGAGAACCCCATGACTCAAGCTCTGATCGCCTTCGCGCTGCTGGCCTGGCTGCTGCAAATCGCCTTCGGCTGGTGGCAACTGCAGCGCTTCAACCGCGCCTTCGACGGCCTGTGCCGGCTGGGCGCCGTCGGCGTCGGCCGTTCCGGCGGCCGCTTCCGCCCGCGAGTGGTGTTGGCGCTGGCCTTCGACGCCGATCGGCGGGTGTGCGGCAGCCTGTTGCTGCGCGGCCTGACCGTTTTCGCCCGGCCCCGCCCGCTGCCTCGATTGCACGGTTTGCATCAGCGGGATTTGCGCCCGGATGTGATCTTCCCCGAGGATCGCGCATGCCAGTCTGCACTATCGTTAGCGATTGAACCCAAATCGTGATATTTTCACATTAAAAGACATTACCTTTCATAGTGAATTATTCAGCGAGGGGAAATGCCCAACTCTTGTGAACGGGAATCGCGATGAAACCAAAGCAGCGGCAGGCCGCTATCCTTGAATATCTGCAGCGGCACGGCAAAACGGCAGTGGATGCCCTGGCCGAGCATTTCTCCACCACCGGCACCACCATCCGCAAGGATCTCACCCTGCTGGAAGAAGAAGGCGAGGTGATACGTACCTACGGCGGCGTGGTGCTCAGCCGCGACGACGGCGATCAGCCGATCGACCGCAAAACCCATATCAACACCGAGAAAAAACGCCACATCGCCAGCGCCGCCGTGGCGCTGATCGCCGACGGCGACTCGCTGATCTTCGACGCCGGCAGCACGGTGCTGCAGATGGTGCCGCACCTGGCGCAGTTCAATAACATCACGGTGATGACCAACAGCCTGACCATCGTCAACGCGCTGGTGGAGCTGGACAACGATCAGACCATCCTGATGCCGGGCGGCACCTACCGCAAAAAATCGGCCTCGTTCCACGGCAGCCTGGCCGAATCGGCGTTTCAGCAGTTCAGCTTCGACAAGCTGTTTATCGGCGCGGACGGCGTCGATCTCAACGCCGGCGTCACCACCTTCAACGAAGTGCACAACGTCAGCAAAGCGATGTGCGAAGCCGCCGGCCGCATTATTCTGTTGGTAGACTCCTCGAAATTCGGCCGCAAGAGCCCGAACGTGGTGTGCGAACTCAGCGCCGTCGACACGCTGATCACCGACCGAGACATCAACCCCGATTACCTCGCCGCCCTGCAGGCGAAAGGCATCAATATCCTTCTGGTAGGAGACCCCGATGAGTAACGCCAACGCCCTGCTCGCCTTCGCCCGCGAAACGCTGGAGATCGAGCTGACCGAAGCGCAACGCCTGCTGGCGCGCCTGGACGACAACTTCGTCAGCGCCTGCGAACTGCTGCTGAACTGCCGTGGCAAAGCAGTGATTTCCGGCATCGGCAAGTCCGGCCATATCGGCAAGAAAATCGCCGCCTCGCTGGCCAGCACCGGCACGCCGTCGTTCTTTGTGCACCCGGCGGAGGCGCTGCACGGCGATCTCGGCATGATCGGCGCCGACGACGTGGTGGTGTTCATCTCCTACTCCGGCCGCGCCAAAGAGCTGGATCTGATCCTGCCGCTGCTGGCGGAGAACGGCATTCCGGTGATCGCCGTCACCGGCGGCAAAGAGTCGCCGCTGGCGCTGGCCGCAGCCTGCGTGCTGGATATCGGCGTCGAGCGCGAAGCCTGCCCGATGGGGCTGGCGCCGACCTCCAGCGCGGTCAACACGCTGATGATGGGCGATGCCTTGGCGATGGCGCTGATGCGCCAGCGCGGTTTCAACGCGGAAGATTTCGCCCGCTCGCACCCGGGCGGCAGCCTGGGGGCGCGCCTGTTGAACCGCGTGCATCACCTGATGCGCACCGGCGATCGCCTGCCGCGCGTGAGCGAAAGCGCCAACGTGATGGAAGCGATGCTGGAACTGAGCCGCACCGGGCTCGGGTTAGTGGCGGTCTGCGACGCGCAGCAGCGGGTAGTGGGCGTGTTTACCGACGGCGACCTGCGCCGCTGGCTGGTGAAGGGCAACAGCCTGCAGGATCCGCTCAGCCCGGCAATCACCCGCCCGGGCTATCGGCTGCCGGAGCAGTGGCGCGCCGGCGAGGCGCTGGAAGCGCTGCACGAACAGCACATCAGCGCGGCCCCGGTGGTCGATATGGACGGCGTGCTGGTAGGGGCGCTCAACCTGCACGATCTGCATCAGGCCGGCATCGGCTGATCAACGCCGGGGGCGCCGTCACCGGCGCCCCCAGTCAGATCATTTCCAGTCGGGATTGTTCTCGAACTGCTGCTTCAGCAGCGCCTTCATGTCGTCATCCGGCTTGCCGAGCCACTGATACTTGGCATACTTCTTCGGATGATCGACGGCTTCCGGCCGGTCTTCCACCGCCACTCGCACGCCCCAGGCCTGGGATTTGTCCGCGCTGAACGCCACGATCAAAAAGTTGTTGCCGCAGTCGTGCGGTTTGCACAGATTGCCGACCAGATACTCTTTGCCCTTCCAGCTCAGGTTCTGCGCCGGCGTCGAGGTGCCGACGCCTTTGCGCGCCCAGCCCGGCATCCGCGCCTGGCCTTTCACCATGTTTTGCCAGCTGGCCTGATACCCCGGCTGCTGAATCAAATCCGACGTGGTGACGATCTGCTGAGCAAAGCTGCCCGCGCTGAAGCTGAGCAGTGCGCCGAAGAGGGCGCAACGCAGCGCCTGGTGTCCCGTCATAGTCCTTCTCCCTAGGTTAAATCAGGTTTCGCCCATAAAACCGGGCCTGAACTAGTCAGACCACGGTTGCGGCAAAAAGTTGACTCACCACCAGGCGTGGAAATGATGCACCGGCCCGATGCCATGCCCCACTTCCAGCGTGTCCGCCTGTTGCAGCGCTTGTTGCAGGTAGTCCTTGGCGGCAGCCACCGTGGCCGGCCAGTCGGCATAGCGCGGGCGCAGCGCCGCCAGCGCGGCCGAGAGCGTGCAACCAGTGCCGTGGGTGTGGCGGGTGGCGACGCGCGGCGCGGTAAAGCGCTGCTCGCCTTCGGCGGTAAACAGCCAGTCCGGGCTCTCGCTTTCGCTCAGGTGACCGCCCTTCATCAGCACCGCCCGGCAGCCCATCGCCAGCAGCGCCCGCCCCTGCTCGCGCATCTGCGCTTCATCTTCCGCCGGCGCGCACGCCAGCAGCGCCGCCGCTTCCGGCAGGTTCGGCGTAATGATCGACACCAGCGGCAACAGCTCGCGCCGAATAGACGCCACCGCCTCCGGCGCCAACAACGGATCGCCGCTTTTCGCCAGCATCACGGTGTCCAGCACCACGAATTCCGGCCGGTAATGGCGCAGCCGTTCGGCCACCGCCTGCACGATGTCGGCGTTGGCCAGCATGCCGATCTTGACGCTGTCGATGCGCACGTCGCTGAACACCGAGTCCAGCTGCGCGGCGACGAACGCCGGATCGATGTAATACACCGACTGCACGCCGCGGGTATTCTGCGCCACCAGCGCGGTGATCACCGAGGTGCCGTAGGCGCCGAGCGCCGAGAAGGCCTTCAAATCGGCCTGAATGCCGGCGCCGCCGCTGGGATCGGTGCCGGCGATGGTCAAGGCGTTAATGCGTTTCATCACAGATCCTCCCCGCGCAGCTGATAAAGGGCGTCGAGGAACGCCGGCGTAAAGCTGCCCGGCCCGGTGGCCTGTCTGGCCGCGAGGCCGCCGCAGTGGGACATCACCCGGCAGGCGGTCGCCACGTTGTCCAGGCGATCGCCCGGCAGGGCGCAAAACGCTGCCACGACCGCCGACAGCGCGCAGCCGGTGCCCACCACCCGCGTCATCAGCGGGGAACCGCCTTCGATCGCCCAATCGCGTTGGCCGTCGGTGACGTAATCCACCGCGCCGGTGACCGCCACCACCGCGCCGCTGCGCTGCGCCAGCTCACGCGCGGCGGGCAATGCCGCCAGCGAATCGTCGCCGCTGTCCACGCCGCGGCCGCTGGCCAGCAACCCGCTGAGCGCCATGATTTCCGAGGCGTTGCCGCGTATCGCCGCCGGTTTCTCGTCCAGCAGCTGTTTAGCAAAGGCGGTGCGGTAGGAGAGCGCGCCGACCGCCACCGGATCCAGCGTCCAGGGCTTGCCGGCCTGATTGGCGGCGGCCACCGCCGCCCGCATCGATTCGGCGCGCAGCGCATTGAGGGTACCGACGTTGATCAGCAGGCCGTCGGCCAGCGCGCTGAACTGCGCCGCCTCTTGCGGCTCCACCACCATCGCCGGGGAGGCACCGAGCGCCAATAGCACGTTGGCGGTCAGCGATTGCACCACTTCGTTGGTCAGGCAGTGGATCAGCGGAGGCCGCTGTTGGAATTGGGTCAGACAGGCCGCGGCGCGCGCGCCGGGTAGTGCATCAGGTCGAGCGATCATATTCCTCCCAACCGGCGTTCAAGAAGGCGGCGCCGGCTGGGCGGCCGTGACTTCCCTACGCTGGCATTATCCAGATCAGGTAATACGGGTATTTCTCAGCCTTCACGTAGAAGGGCACCCCGAGTCATGAAAATCAATAGGTTGTGATCAACGTTGCGTTAATCCCTGCAGGGGATCATGCCAGCGGCGACGCAGACAAACAAGCGAATAAATTGCCCGGCGGGCATACGCCGCGCTATGCGCTATAGTGAGCACAAACCACCGGGAGATGCCATGCAGATAAGACCTTATCAAGAAACCGATCGCCCCTTCCTGCGCACGCTGTACCTGGCGTCGCGCAAGGCGGCGTTCGGCTGGCGCGATACCTCAAACTATCAGTTGGAAGATTTCGACGGCGCGACGCTGGGCGAAGCGATTTGGGTGGCGGAAGACGGCGGCGTGCTGCAGGGATTCGTCTCCGTCTACCGCGAAGACAACTTCATTCATAACCTGTATGTCGATCCCCATCAGCCGCCGCGCGGCGTCGGCAGTGCGCTGCTGCAGGCGGCGGAAGCTACCTTCACCGCCACCGGCTCGCTGAAATGCCTGGTGAAGAATGAAAAGGCGCTGGCGTTCTACCGCAAACACGGCTGGCGCATCATCTCTACCGGCAACGACGGCGAAGAAGATTATTACCTGCTGCATTCGCCGGCCCGCTAACGCTGCCTTTCCCGTCACAGAACTTATTAATGATAATGGATTTCATTATCACTTAAGCATACCCTTCCTTGTCTCTCTCAATGAACTTTGCAAGGAAGGTTATGCAACACCAAACGGATACTCGCTTCCCCGATGCCGCGGCGGCGGACTACGATCGCCGTATTCTGACCCTGGTGCCCGGCTATCAGTTTGCCCAGGCGCTGCTGACGGCGACGCTCGCGCAAACGCTGCCGAATGACGCCACGCTGTTGCTGGCCGGCTGCGGCACCGGCAGCGAACTGTCGGCGCTGGCCGCCGCCAACGCCAGCTGGCGTTTCAGCGCCGTGGAACCCTCCGCCGGCATGCTGGCGGCCGCGCGCGCCAAGGCCGAAGCCGCGGGTTATGCACAGCGGGTGAGTTTCCAACCCACCTTGCTGCAACAAGCGCCGCAAACCCGCCACGACGCTGCGGTGTGCTCATTGGTGCTGCACTTTATCGCCGACGATGGCGCCAAACTGGATTTCCTGCAGCAGCTGGCACAGCGCCTCTCCCCCGCCGCACCGCTGCTGCTGTTCGACTATCAACCGGAGGGCCTGCCCGTCAGCCACTACCAACATTGGCTGCAAAGCGCCGGGCATTCCGCGGCGCAGGCGCAGGAGGTGATCGAACGCACCCGCCGCAACTGGCACCCGATGACGGCGGCACGCAGCCGTCTCCTCCTGGCGGAAAGCGGCTTCACCGCGCCTCAGCAGTTGTGCGGTGCGCTGGGCTTCCAGCTTTCACTGCTCCACCGCCGCCGCTGAGGGCGGCATGCCGCGCAGCGTCAGCCGCCAAAACAGCAGCGCGCTCAGGCTGACGCCCGCCCCCAGCCAGCAGACGCCGCTCCAGCCCGCCCAGGCATACATATGGGTGCCGGCAAAGGCGCCCAACCCGCTGCCGACGGCGTAAAACAGCATGTAGCAGCCCACCAGCCTGCTGTGCGACTGCGGGTGCGCGCTGAAGATCATGCTCTGGTTTAGCACGTGGATCGCCTGGCCCGCCAGATCCAGCAGCACGATGCCCGCCACCAGCCAAACCAGGCCGCTGCCGAGCAAACCGAGCGGCAGCCAGGCCAGCGTCAACAGCAGCAGACACACGCCACTGGCCGCCTGCCCCAGCCCGCGATCCGCCAGATGCCCGGCGCGTACCGCCGCCAGCGCGCCCACCGCGCCGACCAGGCCGAACGCCCCGACCGCGGCATGGGTGAAGTTGAACGGCGCCTGGCTCAGCGGCAACACCAGCGAACTCCAAAAGAGGCTGAAAGCGCCGAACATTAGCAGCGCCAACATGCCGCGAATTTGCAGCGTGCGGTCATGCAGCAACAGGCTCAGCATCGAACGCAGCAGCGCGGGATAGCTCAGCGTACTGGGAGCGGTGCGCGGCGCGGGCAGCAGGCGCGACAGGATCGGCAGCAATACCAGCGTCACCCCGGCGGAGAAGAAGTACACCGTGCGCCAGCCGCCAACGTCCGCCAGCGCGCCGGACAGGGTGCGCGCCAACAACAGCCCCAGCACCACCCCGCCCTGCGCCGCACCGACCACCCGCCCGCGCTCCTGCGGCGCCGCCAGGACTGCGGCGAAAGCGATCAGCCCCTGCGTCATGGCGGTGCCCAATAAGCCTACCAGCAACATCCCTACCAGCAGCCAGGGCGCGCTGTGCGCCCAGCCCACCAATAGCAGCGCGCCGATCAGCCCCAGCTGTTGCCCCGCCAGCAACCAATGCCGGTTCAGCCGATCCCCGAGCGGCACCACCAACAGCAGCGCCAGCGCGCAGCCCAGTTGGGTCACGGTGATCACCATGCCGACCGCCGCCAGGCTGATGGAAAAATCATGGGCGATGGCGTCCAGCAGCGGCTGCGCATAGTAAACGTTGGCCACGCTAAAGGCGCTGGCGGCGACCAACAGCAGCACCAGAGGGGCCGGCAGGCGCCCCAGCGCCGCACAGGGGGGATCCAGCAGTTTGTCGCTCATCGCACACCTCAATCTGGTTTCATTATTAAACCCAATGAACTTTAGGTGCGGAGGTTTTATAATGCAACCAGAATATGCAGCTGGAGATAACCGTCGTGAAACGTAAAAGCCTGGAAAACGCGCCGTGCCCGGTGGCGCGTACGCTGGATGTGATTGGCGACTGGTGGTCGCTGCTGATCGTGCGTGACGCCTTCGACGGCGTCACCCGCTTCAGCGAATTTCAAAAAGGGCTGGGGATGGCGAAGAACATCCTTGCCACCCGCCTGCGCGCGCTGGTGACGCACGGCGTGCTGGAAATCGTGCCCGCCGCAGACGGCAGCGCCTATCAGGAGTATGTGCTGACCGAGAAAGGCCGCGCGCTGTTTCCGGTGATCGTCGGCCTGCGCCAGTGGGGGGAAGATCATCTGTTCGCCGAGGGAGAAGCGCACTCAACGCTGGTGGAAAGCGACAGCGGCCGCCCCGTCCCGCGCCTGACGCCGATCGGCAGCGCCGGGCAGACGCTCACCCCGCTGAATACCCGGGTGGTGAAGGTGGAGGAACGGTGATGAGAGTTAGTGGCGGTGCCCGCAGCTCACCCGCTGAAAAACCTGGCGGATAAAGAGCCACTCCAGACACCCGACCAGCAGATAAAACGCGCCAAAAACGAGCGCACCAAACCATTCCGTATCGTTAAAATGAAAAAACCCACTGGCGTCAATCAGCCAAGCGGTTTGGTTCTGGTTTAGCCTGGGTACAGGAAAAAGCTTTATTGTCAGCACAGCCAGCCCAACAACAGCCAATACGTTAGCGAGCAACAGGGCAAGTTTTTTCATGGCCTTTCATTCTACAACCTAACGCAGTCCAACAAACTGAACCTAAGAACATGCGTTAATGGTTAACCCTCAGGTTGCCCCGTTCGTCGGAGACAACCATGAATGCGGCGGTAATCAAATGCGAACCTTCGGGTGTCTGTATATCGTAGGCGACGGAATAACGCTTCCCTGGCCGAAAAGCATAGTCGAATACCGGCATGCACCTCCCCGGCTCAACGAAGAAAACGTCATTATCGATAGCTTTAATGAGCTTATCGCCTGATTCGCTATAAATCTGAACGAAGCGGATATTATCCCCCGCCTTCATAGAAGAAAGAATGCAGACATGGTTATCTTTGGCAGTGACAACGGCGGGGAAGCGCGGAGCCAGCTTATCGCCAGGCCCCGGACAGCCGACCAGGAAGCAGGCCGTGAATAGAACCACATATTTTTTCATGCTCCCTCTCACCCCTTAATAATTTTTTGATAAAGTGCATGAATGTCACGCAAACTATCGGTTCCCCTGTACTTACCCACTCGTCCAGGACGTTGATAATAACGCCACGTTTCAATACCATAAACCAACAGCAGCCAGTAATCAGCAAAAATCGAAGCTTGTTGCTCCAGCGAGTAATCAGTAATTTTATTCTTATCAAGACGATAGTTGTACTCAGCCGCCCAACTAAACAACCCACGCATTCTTACCCATTGTCCATGCTGATGCTGCCATACATGCCCCAACTCATGGATGAAAAGATGTTTATCTTCTATCAGAACCGTGTTATCAGAAAAATCGTCTTTATAGAGTTCCCTTCGTAACCATAACTCACCATTAGGTGCCATGGCATAACTTCTGTTTTGTAAGCCAAACGGGAAATAGCTATCACAGTGTATCCATACACGACCATATATAATTGAGCTTCCATATATATGGCGAGCCAATTTTATTTCCCCCATGGTCATACGTCGTAACGTCCCCTCTTCAGCTAATGCGTTCATTTATCCCTCCTTGAATTTATCAATATCCTAATGCTTTTTTAAAATGAATCTATACATGAACTCTTAAAGAGTTGCATTTGGCACAATCCATTTATAACTTGAATAATTTGCAGAAAGATCCTCATCGATTTTCTATAATTAATTAAACGAAAAAAACATATTGCAAATACCTTTGTAGTAGCCGCGGTCAGGATACCCTTATCCAGCCCCCCTGCATGATTCGCTTCGCAGCGTCATCCGGGTAATGTATAGTCCGCGTTTTACGGAGATCCCATGCTGACTAACTCATCCATTCGTCTGAACAAATACATTAGCGAGAGCGGTATCTGCTCACGCCGCGACGCCGATCGATACATCGAACAGGGCAACGTTTTCATCAACGGTAAGCGCGCCACCGTTGGCGCTCAGGTATTTGCCGGGGATGTGGTGAAGGTTAACGGTCAGCTGATCGAACCGCGCAATGAAGAAGATCTGGTGCTGATCGCGCTGAACAAGCCGGTCGGCATCGTCACCACCACCGAAGACGGCGAGCGCGACAACATCGCCGACTTCGTCAACCACAGCAAACGCATCTTCCCGATCGGCCGTTTGGACAAGGATTCGCAGGGGCTAATCTTTCTGACCAACCACGGTGACCTGGTCAACAAGATCCTGCGCGCCGGCAACAATCACGAGAAAGAGTATCTGGTGACGGTCAACAAGCCGGTGACCGACGAGTTTATTCGCGGCATGGGCGCCGGCGTGCCGATGCTGGGCACGGTGACCAAAAAGTGCAAGGTGAAGAAAGAGGCACCTTTCGTGTTCCGCATCACGCTGGTACAGGGGCTGAACCGCCAGATCCGCCGCATGTGCGAACACTTCGGCTACGAGGTCACCAAGCTGGAACGCACGCGCATCATGAACGTCAGCCTCAAAGGCTTGCCGCTGGGCGAATGGCGCGATCTGACCGATGACGAGCTGATCGAGCTGTTCAAACTGATCGAGGGCTCCTCGTCCGAGGCCAAGCCGGCGAAGAAGGCCCCGGCCAAATCCGCCGCGGCGAAAAAACCGAGTGCCGGCGGCCCCAAAAGCGCCGACAAAGCCGCTGCGCCGGCCGGCCGCAAGCGCTTTACCCAGCCAGGGCGCAAGAAAAAAGGGCGTTAAACGCCCTTTTACCCTCGCTCAGCCCGCCGTTGCGCGGGCTTGGCGAGGGCGAAAGCCTGAGCACCACTTAGACGAGTCTGATTGAAAGCGAGGAAAAACTCAGAGGGTAAGAGTCACTATTTTTTTAACAGCGTGGTCTTACCGTCAGGCTCTTGAGCGAAAGTCTTCCCATCCAGACTAATAAAAATTCTTTTATTAACACCACCATTAATAATCATCGCTATATCCTTATAGATACATTTGCTCTTGGCATCACCCTCGCTAAGACAATGATAGTCATCAATACTTCCATCATTGCTGCCAGTCGGAGCGGCAACATAGCCGTCAAAATTCATTACGGCAACGGTAAAATGATTCTCGTCTTTGATAATATGATACTTATCCTGAAGTTTATCTTTATTGTCATTCCACCAAGATATTTTACCTTCCGTGGTCAGCGGAAGGTATTGAACATAAACAGCAGCACCATCAACCCGCACAACATTAGCCGGCCTGACAAGCACCCAAACCAACCAAAGAGCCGCTACGGCGACCAAAGAAAAGAACGCAACCTTTTTTTTGTTAAGCATAGTTTTCACCTGTCACTATTATTTTCGCGCCAAAGTTGGTGAAAAAGGGTCTAAACGCAAACTCTTTATACCTTTGAAGTACAAACCAAATCCTGAAAAACCCAATAGAACTAAACTTTAATTTACTAATATCTTCTTTATCTAACCCAAAATGATCCTGAGCTTTATAGCTAATCACAGCAGTATATTTATTATCTTGAAAAAACAAAGAATCAATACTAATCTCTGTACTATTGACCTCATGTACACTGACTCCCATTCCATTTATGCAGTCTTCCCAGCGAACATACTTTGGCAAACGGCTCTGTGATAACTGAAGAGTAAATGCATCTTTATTCAACTGATATGAGTTAAAATCAAAGGTATCGAGAACACTTTTAATTCGAATTAGCGTACTATTTTCTGATTTATCGCTCAGTATCAGCCTTTTATAGGCCAAGTCCATTTGAACATCTTGAAAGTCAGTTCCGTTATTGTACTGCATATGATTGAAAAGTTTAACTATCAACCCTTGATAAACGCCAGTAAAAGAAAAGTATCTCGATGCAGCTCTCAGCTCATCAAAAAGCATTGCAACCGCCTTTTCTTTTCCAGCTGCCGGAATATTTCGCGTTGCCGGATGGTCATAGGGCGATTTATAAGTACTCCAATCGATAAACGTTGATACTTGCCCCAAACGATATCGTTGCTTAAGTGTACGTTCATCCATATCGCCATATTGCATATCATCAGCAAAACGGTCGTTAAAAGGCTTCTTGCTTGTGAAAATCGTTAACGGCCTTGTCAAGTCACGCATTGGAAAATCAGTCCCTTGCCCATGCTAAGAAGAACATTAATCATACAGGCAATCCCGCCCTGCTCATATCGGGAAATGTCTTAGCGCCCCCTTACGCAGGCTCACGGGAAACTTAATGTTCACCATAAAAAAGGCCCGCATCAAGCGGGCCTGCAAGTACCAGAGAAGTCTAGAGGAAGAATCAGAACGACCAGCGCAGGTTGGCGTTGACCGAATTAACGCGGGTATCGGCGCCGAATTGCCCCTGATAGCCGACATCCAGCGTCGCGGCGCGCGACAGTTTCACGCTCACGCCGATATCGCCCACCATCACGTTGTCATCCACGGCCTGGCCCTGAGTGACGAACGCGTCGCTGCCGGCAAACGCCATGCGCGATGAGGTGTTCTTATCGCCGTAGGCGTGCTGCCAGCCGAGCGAGCCGTAGAGGCTGACGTTCTTCGGCAGTTCGGTCACACCGCGCACCCCGAGCGTGGAGTAGAAGGTGTTCATCGTTTCATTGCGCACGCTCAGCGCCGCCGCGCCACCCGACTCCTGGAAGCTGTCGGTATGCAGACGGATGTAGCTCAGGTTGATGAACGGTTCGACGTTCATCTCCGGCTGGCCGAAACGGTAACCCGCTTCGGTGAACGCCAGCAGCGAGTTGGCATCGTAGTCCGACTTCAGCCGATCCGAGAAGCCGCTGAAATCGACGTTGCGCTTGCCTTCAATCTTGTGCCAAGTGTAACCCAGCGCGCCGCGCAGCGAGAACGCATCCTGCTGCCCCGCCGCATACAGGCCGATGTGGTAGTTGTCGGTATCGGCCTTGGAACGGCGGCTGTCGACGTCGTAGTCGCCGCGGCTGTAACCGAAGTAGCCGCCGATGCGCACGTTATGATCAGTCAGCTTGCGATCCGCGCCCAACAGGAAACCGGTGGTGTTGCCATCCAGCTTGCCCACGTTGCCGTTGCCGCTGTTTTTGCCCCAGGAACTGAAGGTCTGCCCCCAGACGCCGCTGTTTTGCGCCTGCGCCGGTTGCACCAGCGACATCGCCAACGGCGGTATCGGCAGGCTGTCGTTGTCGAACAGGCGCAGCATGCGCTGGTTCAGCACGTTGAACAGCTGGGTGCTGCCGGCGATCAGGTTAGACTGCATCGACGGATAGACTTCGCCGGACAGCTGATTGAACGCCTCGCGCGCTTCCGGCGCACTCAGCAGCAGCAGCGAGTTGTACAGCGCCAGCGAAGGGCCGCTCTGCGTCAGCGTCGAGAGCGCACCGGCGGTATTCCACTGGTTGCCGCTTTCGGCCACCGTTTGGAAAATGCCCGGCTTGCCGCTGCCTGGGTTCTCGCCCCCCGGATTTTCACCGCCTGGGTTTTCCCCACCCGGATTCTCGCCCCCTGGATTTTCACCCCCTGGGTTTTCCCCGCCCGGATTCTCGCCCCCTGGATTCTCACCGCCTGGGTTTTCTCCACCCGGGTTTTCGCCCCCTGGATTTTCACCGCCCGTGTCTTTCTGCGCGATGGTCAGATCCACGGCGTTGGCGCTGTGATTCAGCGCCACATCGAGGAAGGCAGACTTGGAGACCGCCGCCGCGAACTGGCCGTCAATGCCGCCGTCCGAGGTCAGAATGCGATAGCTTTGGCCGGTTTTATAGCTGGTTTGCGGATCCAGCGCCGTAACCTGCACCTTGGCCCGATCGCTGATGGTGGTTTTGCCCGCCACCAGCAGCTGGTCGCTGCGGCCGTCGCCGGCGATATCGACGTCGTAGAAGGATTCGCCGATAAAGTTCAGGTAGCGTTTCAGCGTCAGCGTGCCGATATTGCCGTCGCCGGGCGATATATGGCCGCCGGACTGGATCTCGGTCTGGCCCAGCGTGCCGTTGCCGCCCAATGTGCCGCCGGCCTTGATCGACGCGGCGCTGCTGTAGCCCTGCCCGTTATTGACGTCGGAACCCGCCATCGCGTTGAGGATCAGCGTGCCGCCGTTCTCGGCGCTGAGGGTTTGGATCTCGAAGATGTCGTCTTCTTTCTGGGTATTGATGTCGCTGGCGATGATGAGCTTGCCGCCGCGCGCGGTGACGTTCGCCTGCAGCTCAGAGAGATCGCCGTTCAGCGTCGTCTGCCCGGCGCTGTTGATCACCTCGCCTTCGCCGCTCATCTTGTTGCTGAAAACGTAATTGCCGTCGGTATGGTTAAAGTACACATAGCTGCGGAACAATCCGCCCCGCAGGGCGATCGCCGTCTGGGCATCGATGGTGCCTGCGGCGCCCGCCGCGCCGAGCGTCGGCTCGGTCAACCCGGTGCCGGTATCCATATTGCCGCGGCTGCCGATAATCAGCGCGCCGCGGTTCGAGCCGGAGCCGGTCTTGCCCAGCACCACTTCGTTGCCGCCGGCGGAGAATGTCCCGCCGTCCATGACCGCCAACACGCCGTTGCCGTAATCGCCGACGTTGACGCTGCTGCCGCTGGTAAACCGTGAGCCGTTGCCGGCGATCGTCAGCTCGGCGGTTTTACGCGCGCCGGAGACGCCCGCCACTTCGATGCTGCCAACGCTGACCGCGCCGCCGTTCAGCACGTCCAGATCGCCGTAAAGCGTGAGCGCGCGGCCGACGTTCCATTGGGAATTGGCCCCGGTGACCGTGGCTTTCGGGCTCAGCGTATCGGTCTCGCCCGGCCCGCTGCCATTGCCGATGCGCGCGTCGAAGGCGGTGTTCAGCACCGCGCCGTCTTCAATCGCCAGCGTGGATCGTGCCCCTAAATCGGTGCCGACGCTGAGAAAATTGCTGGTGACGCGGGAGCCGGCGCCGGTGGCGATCAGGTGGCTGTCGTAGCCACGCGTGGTGCCGACCACGATCTCTTTCGCGCTGGCCAGCGCGCCGTCTTCAACCCGCAGGGTGCCCCGCCCCAGATTCAGGCCGCCGCGCAGCACGAACTGATCGTTCACCGCGTTCAGCTCGGCGTTCGGCCCGCGGACCGTGACCAGGCTTTCATGAATTTGGCCGTTGAACATCCGGCCGATATTGATGTTATAGGCGCTGATCTTGCCATTATCGATCAGCAGGTTGCCGCTTTGATTACGGCCGACGTAAACGTCCCCGGTGTAGGCCAATGATTCGGTAATTTTTGCGTCGCCATCAAAAATGGCATCATCTGCGCGAGCGATATCGGCGGGCGCCAGCATCAACAGCGGCGCAGAAAATAGAGCGAGGTAAAGTTTGGAAAGCGGTGTTTTAACCGCTAAAGGATGCGATGTCTTGTCATTCACGGGCTATCTCCGTACTCGTTGGCGTGATGGCGCGAAATTTATTGTTATAGGGAAACTCAATGCACTAGAGGAGGTGTAAGGCGTTATTTCGCGCACGCCGGTTTAGTGATCGTCGAAGCAAAAGCTTATTGCCCCCCGGCGCTGACGCTCCGACGATGGAAAACCAGGAAGCGGCAATACCGCCCCCAAAGCGAATTATTTATGCGTGACCACCGGCGTACAGGTCGGCGCGCTCAGCGACGGCGACGAACCTAAAATTCCCGGCATCATCAGCGACGAGCAATCGAAAATGCGGCCTTTTTCCGTGGTGGCGCGATAAGAAAGTTTTTGCCCGCCCAGCGCATCCGGCGGTGCGCCATTGACATTGGTCACGGTAATTTCGTCCGATGAGCCCAGGCCCAGCATTTTGGCGGTTTCCGCCTGCAGTAATGGAATGGCCTGATCGGTTTTCAGGGTGGAACAACCGGCTATCATCATCGTAACGGTTAAAACGATAAGTGGTTTTTTCATAAATTATCCTTTATAACCAATCAGTTAAAATTATCGATTGGCTTTATGTTTTCTCTTATCCAAATCCTCGAATAATATATTTCCCTTTCCTAAACGAAAAAACCCTCCTAAAGTAGGGAGGGTTGATAATAATTCATCAGACCTATCTGAACTGTGAAGGCGAAAGGAGAATCCTTTGGGGCAGGATTATGCGTTGGTCGTTGATGACCATCCATTGGTAGCAAGCGGTATCGCTAACTTTCTCAGCACGCATTGCCGATTCAAACAGGCACATGTGGTGACCAATGAAGAAAATTGCTACCGTCATATTAGGGAAAATGGCCCACCGCGTTTACTGGTGATCGATTTTTGGCTCTCTTCCGGTACGGCGTTGAAATTACTCAAAGAAGTAAAACAACGTTATTCTCAGGTGCGTATTTTGGTGGTCAGCGGCGACGAAAATAACGATATCTGGCAGAAAGTGCACAATGCCGGCGGGCATGGGTTCGTATTAAAGAATGAACCCCCGGAATTATTCGCCAGAGCGGTTTTTGCGTTGAATAATAATCAGGAGTGGTTCCCGGAAGGAAATGAACCCGCCATTAAAAACAGTCATGAACATTTAAATAAACTCAATTTAACGCCGAGACAAATCGACGTATTGACTATGATGCTGCGCGGCCTGCCGAATAAAAGGATCGCGACGCAGCTGTCTATTTCCGAACCCACCGTGAAAGAGCATATCAGTAATATCTTGAAAAAGATCGGCGTCAACAGCCGGGTGGAAGCCATCACGCTGTTGCACGGCAAACGGGATCCGTCACCATGAAGTTTTTCCAGAATTTACAAAATGATGGCATCTCCTCACGCGCGCAGATCCGCCTGCTGGACAACACCTTCATGCGGCTGGTGTTCAGCTTCACCGCCGTGCCTTTCGTCGGCATCCCGTTCGCCATCTGGATTTATTTGCTGGGGGATGAACTCGGCCCAACCATTGCCTGGATCATGGTTTACCTGCTATGCGCCGTGGCGATCAGAATATGGCATCGGCGCTACCAACGCGAGGCCAAAGAAAATGATGAAGACGCCGTGCTGCGCCGCTGGCTGCCGCGCATTAATAAGGTGGCGTTTATTCACGGATTGGGGATCTCATCACTCTATTTAATTACCCCGCAGACCCATAACTTTGACTTTTTTCTGCTGCTCAATATCAGCATCGCCGCGATCGTCGCCGCCAACGCAACGCATCTGACGCCGGTTATCAGCACCTTTACCCGCTTTTTCTTCGCTTCCTGGGGGCTGCTGAACCTCGGCATCATCTGGCGGCTGGAAGACGTGATGTTCATCGTGCTGATGCTGAACTTGCTGTACGGCTTCGCCATTTACCGCCACGCGTTAACCTCGCATGCGTTCTTTATCCAGCAGGCGTTGCTCGAAGAACAAAGCTCGCGCCTGGCGGAACAGTTCCGGCAAGCTAAAGAGGAGGCGGAACAGGCGCTGCTGGACAAGAACCAGTTCCTGACCACCGCCAGCCACGATCTGCGCCAGCCGGTGCACGCCATGGGCTTTCTGATCGAAGCCATCATCCACAAGAACCGCGACGACAGCCTGACGCCACAGCTGCTGGATCTGCAGCAGAGCGTGCGTTCGGTGCATTTGATGTTCAATTCGCTGCTCGATCTCAGCAAGATCGAGTCCGGCAACGTGCGCACCGCCGCCACCCATGTGGATATCGGCGCCCTGCTCGACTCGGTGATCACCCTGTTCCGCGAAGAGGCCAACAGCCGCGCCCTGGCGCTGCGCACCTGGCGGCCTAAACGGCGCATCAGCGTGATGGGCGATCCGCTGCTGGTGCGGCAATCGTTGATCAACCTGATCCAAAACGCCCTGCGCTACACGCAACGGGGCGGCGTGCTGATCGCCATCCGCCCGCGCGGCGCCGAGTGCCTGGTGGAAGTGTGGGACACCGGCGTGGGCATCGCCGACGAAGAGAAAAGCAAAATCTTCTCCCCTTACTACCGCCCCGAATTGGCTTGGAAAATCGACAGCGCCGGCCACGGGCTGGGGCTGGCGGTGGTGGCGCGCTGCGCCAAGCTGATGAAGGTGAAGTACGGCATGCACTCCGTCGAAGGCAAAGGTTCGCGCTTCTGGATGCGCTTCACGCAATACATCGGCGAAGACAAAGCGCCGGAAACCGCGGCCGCCTACGACAACATCGCCACGCCCATCCGCTATGCGCCGCTGCGCGGCGCCTGCCTGGTGGTGGACGACGATCCCTTGGTGACTTCAGCCTGGGAGAGCCTGATGAGCACCTGGGGCATCACCGTGCGCTGCGCGGCCTCCGCCGAGGAAGCCTTCGCCATCGTCGACGACGGTTTTACGCCGTTCGCCGTGCTGTGCGACCAGCGCCTGCGTTCCGGCGAGAGCGGTTTCGACATCCTGAAAGCGCTGTTCGAACGCCTGCCGGACGTGAGCGGCGCAATGGTCAGCGGCGAGTTCAACTCGCAGATATTGCAAGAGGCCGAGCAGGAAGGCTATCTGGTGCTGCGCAAACCGCTGGAGCCGGCCAGGCTGCATGCGCTACTGACGCAGTGGGGGGCGGGCTAGCGCGCGGCGGTGCCTTAGCGGGCAAGATGCCGCAGCAGGCCTTCAAGGTTGCGCTCCCCCTCCGGGGTTTGCGCACCGGCCTTCAGCCCGCCGCGAATCAACCGCTCCGCTGCCGGGCGTGCGAACAATCCCGCCCAGGCGTCGTGCTCGCGATAAAAACCGGCCTGCAGATCCGGCGCAGGCATCGCCTGTTTGGCCGCCGCAATCACTCCCGCAGGCAATGCCGCGATATTGCGCGCTAACCGATCGACGAAATCATCAAGCTCGGCGGCAGGCAAGGCGCGGTTAATCCAGCCGTAGCGTTCTGCGGTAGCGGCATCGAAAAGCTCGGCGCCCAGGATCACTTCCAGAGCGCGGCCGCGCGTCATTCGGCTCGTCAGATACTGCGTCGCGCCGCCACCGGGCGTAATGCCCATCAAGGCCTCGCACTGGGCCAGTCCCGCCGTTTCCCGTGCAGCGAAAGCCATATCGGCCGCCGCCACAAACTCGGCGCCGCCGCCGCGCGCCAGCCCGGCCAGCTTAACGAGAGTGACCTGCGGCTGGCTGCGCAGCAGTTCGCCAAACGCCTGGAACGGATTAAGCCCCTCCGGCGCGTTGCTCGCCAGTTCGTCGAAAGCGTGCGGCTCATCGATCAAGGTCATGTCGACGTGAGCAATAAATAACGCTGGGTTCGCGCTCTGGAACACCAACACCCGCGTATCCGGATCGACACGCACCGCGAGCAATAAACGGCTGATTTCCGACATCAGCGCCACATCGAGTACGTTTACCGGTGGGTTATCGATAGCGATCGTCATCACGCCATGCGCATGAGACAGCCTGAGTTTGCTGAAATCTGTATCTGTCATCTCAATGTCCTTTTACCTGGGGTACAAGTGCGGGTTATTCGCGCCGTGTTTCGAATGGTATACTTTGCATACCTGGCGTCAATTACGCACCTTAAGCATCCCAGGGATGCGGGAGGATACCGATGGATAAGACCGATGTTGTTTACCGCGCCGACTGCCCGAGCCGCATCGTGCTCGATCAGATTGCAGATAAATGGTCCATGATGGTGCTGGAAGTGCTGCGCGAGCCGCAGCGTTTCAACGCCATCAAGCGCCGTCTGGATGGCGTCACGCAACGCGTGCTGACCCAGACCCTGCGCAAACTGGAACGCAACGGCATGGTGTATCGCAAAGTGTTGGATGGGCGAGTGCTTGGCGTCGAGTATTCGCTGACGCCGCTTGGCAAATCCCTGCAGGGGCCGTTCTCGATACTGTTCGACTGGACATTGGGGAATATTGAGGCGATTCAGGAGTGCCAAAAAAGATACGACGAGCAACACCTACAGGGTGAAAATTGAGGCTCGCGCCTCAATGCTCTGCGCGCAAAATGGCCGCGTACATCCAGTAATCACGGGTCTGACCACGCACTAGGCGATATTGACGGATTAAGCCCTCACGCTGCATGCCCACGCGCTCCAGGACGGCAATCGATAGGAGATTGCTATCAAGAACCGTAGCCTGAACGCGTTGCAGGCCCTGCGCAGTCTGCGCCCAGTGTACGACGGCCCTTGCCGCGGCCGTCGCCAGCCCTCTGCCGCAGTGGCGCGGGTCAAGATCGTAAGCAATTTCCGCCCGGCCGTTCTCACGGGATATCTCGTTCAACCCCACGGTGCCGAGCAAGCGGTCATTCGAATCCACAATGGCCCAACGAAACGCGCCCCTGCCTGCGGCATAATCCGAAATAAGCTGCGCTAGATTCGCCGGCCCGACGTCGCCCCAGCTGGTATGTTCCGTGACGCCAGGCTGGCTCAAATACGCCGACCAGGCATCAACGTCATCCCGCGCCAGCGGTCTTAAAGACGCCTCAAGCTCGTCAGGCAGAAGGATTCGTCTTGGCAAAACCGTCATGGCACCTCCGTCATACCATTCACCCTTCGGCGGCTTAATTCACCACCGAGATAAAGAGATAACTTACTTGGGTTTAACGGCGTCGTGAACCCTGACCAGAGAAAACGGCGCGGGTTGGCCATGGGGAAATTCGGAGGACAGGCGCCGGATAATATATAAAAAAACCCGCAGTTAAGTGGACTTAGGGATTGTTTTTGCCATTCAGAGCTGGCCTGGGCCGGCAAGCAGGACACTCCCACTCAATTATTTACCCCTTTGAAAAATCATTAAAAATCAATACATTTTTAAAGAGGCTCATAACCAATGCCATAAGTAGTACTGTAGTAAGAAAGTATCGATGGTGTATAATCCCCCCTCTTTGATATCAAAAACGGAAACGCTTGGACGTTCTGTTAATACGTTCCAAAACCGCCGTCGCTTCCAAGCCAGCACCATTTGCCTCCAGAGCACGGAGTAGGTGGGCGTATTCCGTCCTTAAGCTTGTCGCAAAGATGCCAGGATCATCCGATCCGATAACAACCGAGGTTGAACAGAAGCTTCGCCCAAAGCCTAGCCACCCAAGAGCATGATGATCCTCATAAGATTGATGAATGCTAATCCGAACATTACTGCTAGGCAGAGTCTCAATGGCGATACGGCGTTCCAGCAACAGCTCCAGTGTCGCTGCTTGCAGGATCTCAAGGACATCAGGGCTCAAAACATCCGTCTCGCGGGTGACGAGGAGGGATTCACTACCTCTTAACAGGGCATCACCGGACACGCCAACACCGTGACGGCGAAGAAACTGTGCATGGGCATGGGGATCTCGGCGTTTACTGTCCTGAAACATTTGGATTTCGAAATTACGGTCTCGATCGACGTCATAGTTGCCGTAAATACGGACGATGGGGTCAAGGTGCCTCAGTTGCCAAGCACGTAAGAGAATCTCTGGTGTTAACGCCGGATCCTGCCAGATCTGCATAGCTAACCGCCGTATTTCCAAATCGAGTATGGGTAGCCTGTCGAGCAAAACCCCCTTATGCACAAGGGTTCCCCATGCAAAGACGAGATCATCTAGACGCTCCTCACACGGTTGGATCACCCAGCCTTCGACGGATGACCACCATTTCTCAGGCATCAGCCCTGCAGCAGTGCCATGCCCAATTCTACAACCAGCCGACAGATCGAGGAACCGAACCGCCTCATTGATAGCCCTTAGACCTGAAGCAAGATGTACAAAGTCTTCACCTGCATGATAGGTGAAGCGCTGGATGCCAGCTCGTCGCATCCGTCGAAAAACTTGGGCAAAGACCTCAGGACCGGCATGACGCTCATTGCTGGCAGCATCCACGCCTCGGATCATCTCGGAAAGGCCAGTAGTTTTATTCATCAGGACGATCAACGCCCGCGCGACCTGGTCAGCCTCTCGCCGAGCCTTACTATCCCTGCAAACCGGCGCAAGCCCCCCCCCCTTTCGGAAACGAGCACGTTCTAAGGGATCGGTCCGTTTGATGAAATGCGCCACAAGTCCAAGCCGCAGTCGTCGTTGACTTCGAGGCACCACCTCTTTGCCATTCTCCATTTTTCCGTCCTCGAACGAGCGTACTAATTCTAGTATCTCTGGTAGCGACAAATGGGCCGTCTCAGGATCGGAAAAGATTCTCGCCAATTTGCCGCTCGACTTGCCCTCCGGTTCCTCATCTAAGAACTGGAGATAGCCGCGCAGGATCTGCATTAATCGGCTTGCGTTTCCATCTGGTGTCGTCTTCGGTGCAAAACGTCCCTCAAGAAAGTCAACCGGTTGCTGTAATCCTCTCTCGATCTGGCGGAAGCGTTCGGCAAACCCCTTTTCTGTTGCCTCACGCAATTCGTTGAAGGTGATGTACTGGAACTGATCGAACCCCGTCTGCTCGACCTGCTGAACTAAGAGCCTGCAGAATTGAGCTCGGATCAGTGTGTACCAGAGGAAAGCAATCCCATGAACATAACAGCCTCGACCGTCAGCAAGCTTGGTAATGATATCTACTAGTTGTAGTGCTTCAGCGGTGGTCGCGGATACACTGCTATCTGTAAGCCTGTTTCGAACCGCAGCAGCGTATCGGCTCTCAAGACTCAATTCTTCTAACGTAACTTGTACGCCAGTCGGAGCACAGCTCTCTAGTAGGAATGACTTTAGTGCGACAGCATGTTCGACTCGCTCTCTGAGGCGTTTAGGGGTAAGAATAGAGTCTTCCTGACGCAGTTGTCGGTTGACGCCGTTCCCTATACTAGCGTGCATCCCATCCTCATGTTTTATGATTCCACTAACAGCTTCCACAACCTTGGAGGTCTTGCGCAAAGCATCCATCCAGACTTTCTCTGCCTCTGTGGTACCATTGAGGTGCATGTGGGTTTCATCCAAACCTTCAGCCTTGCAAAGCTGGTCAAGAAGCGGATCATCGTCGACAGGCAGCGTGCTGTCGCAAAGCCAACGCTGAACTCTCCTTTCAAAAGCCCTGCGCTCCGAGATTGTTACACCTGGCCCGTCTGGTTGTGCAGCCATCCAGGCAGAGCAAACCAGCATTGGCGGGACGACGAGGATAAGATCCTGCCAGTCGGCGAGAAAGCGCGACCGTACACGCAGAGATCCGTCGCGAGCCTCACACAGAAAGGTCTCTGCAAGGCGCGTGAGTAGAGGCACAAGACAACGCGCGGGATCATCGAGATCGCATCTCGCCCGCTCAGCTCGCTCCCGATCCGGACCAGCGACTGCCCAAGCAACTCTGTGTTCCAGTGCTTCGTCAGTCAGGGACGGATGTAACTTGCGAAACCGTAGAAACCGACCAGTGACATAAGTCCTAGCGATCTCAGCACAATCTTCAGCGGTGACGCAGAGCTTCATCAGATACTCATCTGCCGCTCCGTTGGTTGCTCTTTTTTCTAGATGGGCGACCAGATCAAGATTGGAGAAGATCGCCTTTGCAAGCGCCACCAGTGCGCGAATCTGAAACCGATCTTCGGCAGCTTCACCAATCATTTTGCAGCACTAGACTTGGGATAGTATCGAGGAACTACATTCAACACGTCGAAGAAGCCTTTCTGCTTTACTGTACGTGGAATCGCCTTGGGACGACCGATCGCGATCGATATCTCGGGCGGGCTGAGCCAGTCCGAGTTAAAGGGTATCTCTTCTGTACCCCTATTGTCTTGGAACACCTTGAGTGCTCTATCAACCTCATCTCTTACGTTGTCGGTGCTACTGCCACTGACGTCGTAAACCTCCTCAGGGTTCAGGAAAGCCCAGACTAAGGGACAGGCGAGAACAATTGCAGCTAGAGGATGGAAAGTACGAGCATTTTTAGCAGTTGCATGTCGCAGTGCCTCAACCAGCGGACGATCCGTAGACTTTGGCGAAGCCAGTCGGCCAGAACTGCCTGATGTAATGACAAGCAATGCATGTAAGACATTAGTGATCTGCCGGTGCAGGATATGTCCGGTCTTCCACTCCGAAGTAACTTTTTCATCCAACGAGGTCAGTTGGTCGTGTATACGTTCGGCAATACGCGCCAGCTCCGACGGGGAGACCTCTGCTGTTTTCCGGTCAGTCTGCTCGGCCTCACTGGCGTACTGTCGTGCAAAACATTTCCAAGCATTCATTCGCTCCATAAAAGCCTGAAAATCAGATTTATACTCGGCTTCGAGCGGTTCAGAATCTCCTTCGACATTGCTATTAGAGGGCGTATCATCGATCTCAGATTGATCTGCACGCACAACACCAGCATCAGGGCGGAATACCGGAATTATAGAAGTTAGCGCCAGCTCATGCAGTTCACGGTCTTCTTCATCGGCTAGAATTTTTGAGATTGCCGCCAACAGTGAGAGAGCCGAGATGGATCTGAATTGTTCTCCACGGCTGCTAAACCTGTCGTACGTCAGCAAATCTAGTAGAGACCCAAACGCTCCGCAGCGAATTGTCAAATTCTCTAGCGGAAACCAGACAACCCCCTTCTCAGCATTCAAGCCTGCTATCTCCGTGTTGCTTGCAAGTGTGTTCAACCACTTGTCTGCGGAAACCGTAAAACCCTCTGACTTAATGGCATTTTTCAGGTCCTGAACCGTCTTGACTTTGGCCTGTGATAAATGAAACATCCGGCTCATTATCTCAGACCGATCCTCTTTCTTCTTCGTGCCTACCGAGCCAAAACAACTCGCTCTCAAGTTACCGATGCTGTTTGAACTCTCTTCGACGGTATCGAAACGAGCGATGGAGCCAATACGTCCCGCTACTTCAAGAAGGTCTGGGCTGGCATCATCCCAGATAAATTCAAGGATCGCCTTGCGCACCTCTACTTCCGAGAAGCCCGGGCGCTGCATCATCGAAATTGGAAGATTTAGTGTAAGAAGGGTTCTCAGGCACTTTACGGGAGAGCCGTTCAGCTCTTTGGAAATGGCCAACGCAAAGCAGTGGAGGATAATTGCTTTATCTGCATCGCTGGGAACACCGAAACGAGCAAGAGACGTCGGTTTATCCTGCGCCACAAGCCAACGGAATACAAGCAATAGGACATCGTTGTGAGTTGCATGCGCTAACTGTAATGAATCCACGCCAGAAAGGCGGAGACGTGTTTCGAAGACAGAAAAGACCCCACGACATGCAAGTACCGAACTTGGATCACCAATTGCTCGAAGGTATCCTATCACCAATCGCAGGTGCTCGCGGGAGATAAGCTCAAGAAAAGGATGATACGGGGACCGCTCCCCGTTGACTGATAGCCCTTCCAGCAACTGCCGGCGTATATTACCGCTAGCCCACTCTCGCAAAGGAGTTTTCTCAGTCTGTCTGAATGGGACAACCATTATTTCAGTAGAGGATTCAGACTGCATGATCCCCCCCAGCGGCATCATAGAGATCCGATTCTGTGGGGGGGCAATCTTCAGAAGATACTGCTCTTCAAGCTCTTGCACAGCAGCAGCGATACCCGTTTTTTCTTGGCCGATGACATCCGAGTCGTATTCCATAACATTCTTACCGAACGTGTCGTAGATATTACGTCGTACCAGCCGCCCATAGAGGTCGAGGTCACCGGAGATCAACAGAACCAATTGCGGTGATGTTAAATATTTCCGCATTGTTTCGAGAATCGTGCGCCCGTGCTGGAAATTTGTGTCCACATCGTCAAACGCCAGAACAAAAGCTTTTTTATTGAGAACCTTTAGGGCTTCGAAGATGTATACCTGAAGCTTGATCTCGAATGATCTCCCATTGCGAGCCTTTCGTAGACCTCGGCTCATGATCCACTCAGGATCTTCCCATTCATCTCCATACGGTTTGGATTTCCCAATACCGTCAAGAAGCCCCAGACCTTCCGCCATCTTTCTGCGTGCCTCGTTGACTGCCGTACGATCTGCTTCAGAATTATTGGCAGGGTCGTCAAGTGCAGCATCAATCAGCGAGATGATGACGATTATAATATGCTCCTTAGTCTCTATCAGAGTGGGATCGACCGGGGGCAGCACTTGCAGTTTAGATGAAAGTCCCTCAAACCATTTATATGCAGAACCTTGCGATTGCCTTTGGAGATAGTGTAACGCGTTGAGTAGAAAGGTTGTCTTCCCACTACCGCGTCCGCCTTCGACCAAGATACCATTATGGGGGCGAGTGTAACTTAGCTCTTTCCCTGTCGGCGGTGTAAAGGGGGGGGCTTCAAGACTGGAAATCTGAGCCTGAATTATTGCATTTAACTGGTCTAAAGCTTCGTCCTGAAGCACTTTATCAGGATTATCGAAACGTTCCGCTCCATTCCCATTTAGATCAATAATACGCATTTTTCCCCCTGTATTAGTTGCCAATATTTTGTCTTTATCAGCTCAATTTAAAGGTAATATTAACCTAACCTTCACCTAGACTGCATAAAAAAATCAAAAACATCAAAATCTTAACATTGATAAAAGTGAGCCTGTTTGAGAACTATAGTCATAAAATCAGAGACATGATGTCGCCAGTTCCGTAGTTTGAGATAGTCAGCAGCTGTAGTCACTCTACACATCATAGCGATGTGAGGAGGCCGATTCCACTGGCTTCGGGATAAAAGTCTATAGTCGACATTATTTTCGCCATATTACACAAACTACGAAATTAGTGCTTTGGGAAGTATGTTTTACTCAAAAATCGAGAAATAACGCTACACAAAAAATCTGATTGACTGCGGTGCAGAACGAAGCAAAATCGAATTAATCACATATAGTGATCTTTAACTCTTTTTAAAATACACCTAACAAACAGTTAAAAGGAAAAAATACACGAATTTTTTGGTTCGTTTTTTTGCAACCTCTCACCAACACCTTGAATTATATTGAAAAAATCCTACTCCCTTGCTAACAGCAGCCAGAAAGTGCCAGACACAAAAACAAAAAAGCCCGCAATCGCGGGCTTCATGATTTTTAGTACCAGTCAGTGCCAGCTATTGCTAGACGCAGGTTTATTCCCACTCAATTATAAAACACCAAAAAACACCCTTACAAATCATCACGTTAATTGATACAAAGAACACTAAACCATGAAAAATACCATGCTCAAATCAGCGAGGTAGAGTGCGCCCTGTATCGGCGTCATCCGACCTAGCGTCATCTGCCGAGGCCGTGGCTATCAGCCGCAACAAGATGGCCAGCTCGGCTGGATCACCATTGCGGCGCACTTCGGCAAGCAGCTCCGCTGCATAGGCAGGATCGGCGCGGAAGTGCTCGGCCATCGCCTCATCGTGACTGCGGTCTTTCATCAATTGCCCCTGTTCGTAGCGCCCTCAAGTCTCATACATAGCCTACTCAGGCTAATACTAGACCATTTGATTCAGCCAATAGCTGCCGCTTCTGCCCATCGTCCTGTCTGCTAGACAGAAGCGACTTCACCGAAGCAGGGCGGTGGCTTAAAGGGCATCAGGCTGAATTAGTGTGGAAATCATGTGCTTGATGGTCAGGTTAGCCAGTTTTGTTCCCAATCCGGAGAAATTATCTTGATTGGGCCTGATATGCATCGCATCATTATAAATCACCGCCAACAAATAATAGACTTCAGGAACTGTAGTTCCCGCAGCCTCTGCGAATTGTAATTTGTTGACGGTTTTGTGTACCGACAGAAACTCTTCTCGGGACTCTTCCGCTAACGAATCAAATGTCAATTGCTCTACCTTTCGGCGTACGCCACTGCAAACTGCAAGGGGATCAAAGCCCTTACCTTCAACATATCGCTGCATTTGGCTGGCACAATGTACTGAAAACTGAGACGCCTTGGCCAAATCAGCAGGGAGTCCAAGGGCCTGAAACTCGTTAGATAGGTCTACGTCTTCAGAGTGGAAGTGCAGGAAGTGCTTAGAAATTGCATCCGATATGGCAGGGTCATCTCGCTTAGAGATTATGTTTTCGACCGCTTTGTTCGAGACCGCAATTTTGTTTAGATAACAAACTTTTTGATCGCTAAAAGTAAAATTCCTGAAGAACCCAGGATTTAAGTGAGTCATAATCAATGGAAAAATTTGGCGACCTTCAGATTTCAGTTCCGCAATCATTTGCGTCAGATAATATTGGCAGGCAACCAGATTGGCGTCATCCAGATAGTCAAATATCTCATCAATGACTAAAATAATGGCCTTTTTTTTCTTGAGTTGGAGCTTGGCTTTTTTCAACTGAGCTACAAAGCAAATGATATCTCGCTCTCCGTTGGAAATCTGATTTGCCTTCGGAAAGGCAATCACAAGTCCATCCGCTGTTTCCTTTGGCTGAATATTACGCCAAGTGCCTTTAAGCGCAGAGAAATCCTCAATATAGGCTGCTTTTTCGAACGCATAGTTAGCGCGCTCCCCTGCTTTTTTAAAGGAGGCCTTATCGTTGGCGTGAATATCACCAATCTGCAAGGCTACGAGGATAGCCTCGATTTGCGAGAAATCGTTTAATCCGGATTCCGCCAAGGCTGCCAAAATGCTGCTAACAAAGTCAATGGCTAACACCGCTTGTGTTGTTTCATCCTTAACATCGGCAAGGATTTTATCTGTATTTCCTGTCCCGGCGTTGATCTCATCTTGTAGAGCTTTTATTGCCTTCTTAACACCGGCCTGGTCCTGTTTGGTAAAATCTACCTGATTCCAAATTTTAGCCATTATCCGATTATCGGCAAGAAGATTTGAAATGTTTGGCAATACCTTTCCGTTTTTTCCGAAGCCCACTTTTACTGCTGCGAAGGAGTAGCTAAATTTTTCTTTCGGAGGAATATTTTTGATCAGTACGATCGGAGTGACTTCAATTGCTGAAGTGACAATGTTAGCGCCCGCAATTTTGAGTTTCTTTGCTTTCGAAACTAACTGGCTATTAATTACATGAACGCCAAATGTCGCTGCCAGTTCATTTTTTGTATGATTCGCTTCTTTTTCAATCTTGTCTCCGCCCTGCATGGTATAACTAATTTTAAGAGATGGATGGCGACCTTCATCACCCTTGTGGCGTTCGTCCTTATCCAAATCCATCTTTTTCGAACGCAGGCAACCAAAAGCAGCAGCAATAGAGCTTTTTCCGAAACCGTTAGGAGCTACAACGAGTGTCGGTTTGTTTGGAATAAGCTGAACATCAAAAACAGAGCTTTCGATCCCCTTAACATTCGTTATGGCGATTTTATCTATTCTTTTTATCATATAAAATTCATTCCATTAGTTAAATCATGTTTTAATGGACGCTCACCAGACGTCGGTTCATGCAGAAGCACGACCCGGAGCAGTCCTGATTGACTATACTGGCATTTACAGAATAACAATATTTAGCTGAGCGCGGCCTGCACAGGCATCATCCGCCCTCGCCTCACCTTCCGAGGGCGTGGGCATCTGCAGCAACAGATCGGCCATCACCATGTCATGCGATCTGTCTTTCATTGGTGCCGCCCTCCTTTCTCCAGTGACGATAAAGCATGCAACACACCAAGACAATTTCATTGTCCACATTTTGGATTGCACAATCCAACATCTATTCGCCAGATCACACCTTGAAAGATCATACAAAATTTTGTATATTCAGATGGCGTTTCTAGCAGCTTCCCCGACACTGCAAACAACCCAAAGGACCGCCAAAGCATGCAAGTTCAAGTCAGAAAGCTCGAAGGTAGCTGGGACCTCGGCTATGCCCTGCATAAGCATACGCTCTCAAGCGTTTACCTCGGGGACGATGAGTACGGACATCCCCGGTTTGACAACACTCGGTCTGAGCCAGGGGAAGCTCTCTACCAACTCAAGTACCGAGGTGACTGGAATCAAATCGCACCGCTGGCGGCGCAGATTCAAGCCACATTACTGCCATTGTTTGGGAAAATTGGCTTGATAATTCCTATGCCAGCATCCACCACCCGCGCTCGGCAGCCGGTAGATGAACTTGCGGCAGAACTCGGGAGAATTACCGGGATTCCGGTATTCAACAATATTGTGGTGAAAGCACCTGCACCGCAAGGTGCCCCTCAACTCAAAAACTTGCACAGCCGCGAAGAAAAAGATGCGGCTTTGCAAGGTAGGTTCAGCATCAATCCGTGTATCACCAATGAAGGCCGTTGGGATGCACTGTTGCTGGATGATTTGTTCGATACAGGCGCGACTATGGCCGCTGTTTGCAATGCACTGCGGACGTACAACAAAATAAATCGCGTCTACGCTGCCGCAATTACGTGGAAATAAGCTATGACAACAGTATTTATAGCCGGCTCAATCTCGATTAGTCGCCTGCATGCCAAGGTGCAGGAGAGAATCAACAAAATTGTGTCGTCAAACTTCAATATTGTAGTTGGTGACGCAGATGGTGCGGACTCATCCATTCAAGAGTGTCTTCGCAACTATCAAGCCAATAACGTGACGGTGTATTGCACGGGTGAAACCCCACGAAATAACATCGCCGATTGGCCAGTACACCGGGTTTACTCAAAAGCAAAAGTTGGAAGCCGAGCCTATTTTACAGCAAAAGACTTAGAGATGGCTCGCAGCAGTGATTATGGATTAATGATTTGGGACTGCAAAAGCACCGGAACCCTGAGCAACGTCATTGAATTACTTCGAGAGAGAAAAAAATCCGTTGTCTTTATCAACAAAGATAAGGATTTTGTGACGATTTCAGATATTTCGGGGCTTGAGCATCTTCTTACGTTTATGTCGCCACATGCCAGAACTAAGGCAGAAGAAAAAATCGGTCTCACATCAAAAATTGCCAGCATTTCACACGAACAGTTTTCCCTCGACGTGTCCGTAGAGGATAAGACTGCTGCCATGCCAGACGAACAAACAGGACAAGATCCATTTAATGAAAATGCTGCTCAAACAGAAAGCATGAAACTGCGATCAGAACTCATGTCCGCTCTTAAGCAGCATATCGTTAACGCCCATCTAAGCCAGTCACAAGCTGCCAAGGTTTTCGGCGTAACGCAGCCCCGAATTTCCGATCTTACGAGAGGCAAGGTCGATCTGTTTGGACTAGATGCACTGGTGAATATGGCAGCAACAGCGGGCCTACACGTGGAAATGCACGTTCGAAGAACGGCATGATTTCAACACCCATCAGCACGAACAATAAACCGAAACGGCCCGCTTGGGCCGTTGTCATTTCCGGGCAAAGACTATGGCGCTCATCTTCTCTCGAATCTGCGCCTGCAATTCCCTGAATTCGATCATCACGCTTTCGATGTCGATGGGCCTTGCACCTTGGCCTCGCTTTTCCACAAGCCAGAGTTTCAACAGGCCAGCCACCCGGCCCAGGTCTCCATTCAGCTTCACCAGTTCACGCACTGCTTCAAGATCGGCACGTGCTCCGACCGGTCTATTCAGACCAACGGCGCGCAAATAAGCGGAACGAGACAAACCAGTTTGGTCAGCAAGCTCCGTAATCGCAGTTTTTTCCTCGTCCGTTACCCAAACCTCTATGGGCTTACCGCGCCGCCGCGCCGTCGTATTTTTTGGTGCAACCACGCCACTCATGATGATCAACTCCTATTAGGGACAAATTGTGCACTTGAACGCGGCAGCGTCTGTGTGCCTCGCAGAGCAGGATTCCGTTGAGCCGAAGGCGAATAAGGGGCGGTGTTGGATGGGGACGGGCGTGCCCGTACCCGTACAACACACATCCTGCCTGCTACTTCTCTGCGATTCTATGCGACTGGAGCAGAATCGCCATTAAAATATGGCGTAATCGCGTACATTCGCGCTAATTCGCATACATTCGCGTAGCGTCGCATTAATCAATTCTTTTAATCGCATAGAATCGCGTACATTCGCATAGAAATGCGTTTCCGATTGAGTTCATGAGCATCAAGGACTGACTGACACCAAAAGGAGGGGCTTTGAGAGGCCATCCGCTAGACCAGCCAAATCTAAGCCTTGTAAATTGCTAGACTCAGGTGAGAACATAGCCTCCGTTTACGCGCTTTTTTTCGAAACTCGATCATCAAGAAACAACGGAGTAATCATGGCACGAAAAACCCTCGCAGAGCGCCGTTCTGATGCCCTTTCGGAGCTTGAAATGGCGAAAGCAAGACTGGCAAAACTCGACAATGAGGCAGCAGAAAGAATCGGAAGAATTGCAATAAAGTCAGGATTGGTTAATCTTGAGCTGACGGACGATCAAGTCCGGGAAGAATTCGACAAAATCGTGGAAAGGATCAGCAAGGGGAATTGATCATGAAGACAGCTCACCGCATCAGCGCATTGGCCAATCAACTCAACGAACTGCAAGCCTGCCTCGGTCGAGCCAGCGGGCGGCCTGGCGACAGCGTTATGGAAGCCCAGCGCATAGCGGCCGAGCTGGCTTCTTCACTCGAAGATTGGCACCTTGAAACGCTACACATTCCTGAACCGGAGCGTGACCTCTATCGCGCACAGAATCCCTATTACGCTGCCCACTGACGCCGCGCACTGCCCTATCAAAAGCTCACTTCGGTGGGCTTTTTTTTGTCCGCAAAATGTATCAAAACGGACAACCAAGCTCGTTCCGCTTGTCATGAAAAACGCGATCAAAATCATAGCGTTGAGAAACAATCTCGTGAAGATTGACGGACAGTTTACGGACATAAATCATTGAATTCTATGCGGATACAAGATTATCCGCATATTTAAAACTGCTCCATATCGGTCAATAATCAAACCTCGGACGATGACAAAATGAGGTATTCGGTATGGAAATGGAATCGCAAAAAACGTCGGCTTATGCCGCCCGAAAATTCGGTCGAGGCGCGGCGCTCGCTCTAGCAATGGCAAGCGCAGGCCTTGGTGTAAGTCTCTACATGGCACCGGCTCCGGCCTATGCCATCTACTGCTCGAACTGCTCGACGTTCTATCAGCAGATGTACGAGTACGCCGAAGCGGTCAACACGCAACTGAACACGGCCCAGCAACTGGCAACGCAGATTCAGCAGTATCAAAACATGGTTACGCAGGGTCTGAGCTTGCCCAACTCCATGTTCGGCAGCATCGCGGCCGACCTGCAAAGCGTGGTGAATATCTACACGAAGTCGCAGGCCTTGGGCCGCCAAATCCAGAACATGGATTCGCAGTTCAACACGCAGTTTCCGGGCTTCGAGTCCTACCTGAATCAAGCCGCGAACTCGGAGGCAGTCCCGGCGCGGGATCGTTATCAGAAGTGGTCAGAGCAGGGGCGCGACAACGTGAAAACCGCGATGGAAGCGGCGAACCTCAATACCGGCACTTTCGAGTCTGAGGACGCGCAACTTGCCCGCATGGTTTCCCGTTCGCAGTCGGCCGCTGGCCGGATGCAGGCGATTCAGGCGGGCAACGAAATAGCCTCGCAGAACGTGCAGCAACTGCAAAAGCTGCGCGATCTGGTAGCCACGCAAATCAATATGCAGGGCAACTACATGGCCCAGCAAGGCGACCGGACGGCCGCTAGCGAAGCCGCCGAACAACAGTTTGAAGCGCGTAAAAACACACGCGGCGGCGTTAAGGGGTACTGAGAATGACTATTTCGAAATGGCTTATAGCCCTGATTTGCACCGCGTCCGCATTGGCCGGTTCTGTGGTCACTGTGGCTGTTCAAGGCAATAGCGAATGCACTGCGGTGTCGGAACAACAACGGCACCAGCGTGACGCTGATGCCGCATTTGAGGCGCGCCCGAACACTCGCGGCGGCGTCAAGGGGTACTAGTTATGGAACGTCGTCTGTTGTTGTTCCTTGTCCTAGCGAGCGTGCTTGTCGCCGGAAATGCTATGGCTGCGAACGACCTGTCCCACGCCGATACATCGGTTCAGGGCCTTCTCGATCTCGTTCTGCAGCAGTCGCACCAGTGGTCAGGAAAACTGTATTACTACGCCATTAGACTGTTCTGGCTGCTGGCCACCATCCAGTTCGTATGGACGCTTATGCCTCTGGTCATGAAGCAAGCTGATTTCGGCGAGATTGTCGGCGAACTGCTGCGCTTCGTGATGGTGATCGGTTTCTTCCTCGCAGTCATGACTTATTCCGTGGAGTGGTCGACGGCCATTGTCGATAGCTTCCGCGATGCGGCAGCATCGGCAAGCGGTCTTGGCCGTGCATTAGAACCCGGCGACATGCTCGCAGTTGCGCTGGATTTCGGCCGCACCATGGTGGAAGGCATTTCAGTGTTTTCTCCGGCCAAGGGAATTCTGATCGCTGTATGCGCTGTGCTGGTCTTGGCGTGCTTCGCCTTCATCGCAGCGTTCATGTTTGTGACGCTCGTAGAGTCCTACGTGATCATCAACGCATCTGTGCTGTTCTTTGGCTTTGGTGGTTCGCAATGGACGCGGGACTTTGCAACTGCGCCCATGCGTTTTACCGTCGCAATCGGAGCCAAACTGTTCGTCTTAACGCTGATTGTCGGCCTGATCGTACAGTCGGCTAAGCAGTGGCTAGCAGCCTACACCAACGACGAAGCGTCATTGATGACGATGGTCGGTCTGGCCTTGGTGTGCTGCTATCTGACGAAGACCATCCCTGATCTGATCGGCGGCATGATAAGCGGCACATCGATGGGCGGCGGCTCCGCCATTGGCGGGATGGCGGTAGCCGGTGCTGCCGGGGCCGCCGCAGCGGCGGCCACCATCGCCACGGCTGGGGCCGCGGCTCCTGCTGCTGCCGGTGCTCTCGGCGCTGCTGGGACTGGCGGCGCTGCCGGTGCGGCGGGTGCCGGAGGGATTGGCGGCGGCGGTCTGGCCGCCGCAATCAATTCCAGCTTTGCCAGTGGTGGTGCGCCCGCAGCGGCCGCAACAGGTGGGGGCGGTGCGACCTCTGGTATCGGCGCGAGCACTGGCGGCCAAACGGCGGCCAAGGGCGCGGCGTCGGTAGGTGCCCGAGTGGGCGGTAGCGGCGCACCACAAACGCCGGGGGCCGCGCCGCAGCATCCTAGCAGCGGAGTGCAGCAGGCAGCCAAGCAGGCCGGAAAAGCGGCGCAGGGCAACGACAACAACGACCAGCAAGCGACACCAAAAGGGGGAGTTGTCAGCTCCGGCAACGCACTTTCCCAAGCGGCCAATGGTGGTGCAAAGATGCTCGGCGTAATGGCCTCGATGGCAGTGCCGGGCATGGAGAACGCGCACTCTTTGTCTCTTGGCGCAGGCTCTCCACCACCTGTTCCCGACGATGCCAACTCGACAGCCCCGGCCAACGGCGCGGAAACGGTAGTCGAGGAATCTAATGTTATCCGACCAGCTTCGGACACCAGTTCTACTCCCGGTCGCCTCGCTTCGCTCGACGTGCAGGGCACCGCTTCGAACAACGATCAACTGGAGAAATAACCATGTTTGACATTCTGATATTCGCTGGATTTGTAGTATTCGCCTCGACCTTCGCTATCGGCATGTGGGCGCTCGGCCGATGGCTACGTAGCAAGGGCTACGGGCCACAGCTTGATAGGCTGGATCGCCAATACACGGCCTTACAGCTTCGGGTAAGCCCGCTCGCCCTGTCAGCTTCCTATCGCATGTTTTCCGGGGCACAGGCGCTGAACCGTCTACCGCTGCTTGGCAGCAAGAATAACGCCGCTCTAAACCAGCAAGTGTTGATGGCCATCCAAGCCGCACAGGAAGCTCAAAGGCAGGAGAAGCGCGACAATAGCTGATCGCTGGCCAGCCACCCAAACAACCCCGCCTAAGTGCGGGGTTTTGTTTGCCTGCCGCAGCTTCTCCGTCTATTAAACACCGCAAAAACGGCCTGTATAGCGCTGTGAGAAGTTTTCACACATGACAGCCACAACCCCCATTCCGACACTGAAAAAACGCCGCCACGGCCCATACGGGAGGGATTTTGGACGCTTTCGCAGGCCGTTAGAGGCCTTATGCTCGTTTTGGCCCTGCCCTTCCCTTTTTGGTGCCTGATGTCTTTTTGCCGGTTTCAACGGCTCGACCAGGTGCTACGACCGGTGGGTAATCCACGGAACTAACCGCGTCGACGACGGCAGGCCCGCCCTACCTTTTTGGTGCCCAACGGCCGTAGGCCGACTGGCAAGGCCGGACCGCGCCTCAAGCGCGGGCTGTGCCGCGCAGGATCTGAATATCCTGAATATCCTGCTAACTCCGGGCGGGTGTGCGACGTTTCGGGCGGTTGTGCGACGCTACCGGGCGGTTGTGCGACGCTATGGGGCGGGTGTGCGACGCTTTAGGCGTCACCAGTACCTTTTTTCCTCAACCGGTCGCCATCTAGAATCAGGCCGAGCGCCTTCAATTCGTCGGCATCTTCTCTCAGCCTGAATCGTGCATCTCGCATTGCTTTGCTCGGCACGATCCCAGCAACGGCCACGATAACGGTATCAAGATACCAACCGCCTGTCGGCTCTATTTTGTGGCTCAAGACGTGCCTTGCGACTGCTTGGCTGATGCCATGCTGTAGGCGAGCAATGGGGGCTGGGTCATAGTACAGACTCAAGTCATGCTCAAGCAGCATCACCAGCGCTACGCCAAGGCGCACTCTCCACAGATTCCGCTCTCCCCCTGTTAGGGGATCAGGCCGTGTCATGGGCGATGGGATAACGTGATCAATCAATCCCCCGATTATTGGGAAATCGAATTGTGGCGTCTCAATTGTGATCGTCGCCGCTCGCAGCTCGGCCAACAGCTTTTCGATCTGCGTAAAGCTGTAGCGGCTGTCGGAAAGCGTCTTTCTCACCCGAGCGGGGTCTACCAGCAGCTCTACGCCGCCGTCAGAGACAGGGCGCCGACGTTCTGCGCAGTACAGGACCGCTTCCACAATATCGGCGTGCCTCTGGCCTAGCCTGCCTGCCACGCGGCAGCGGCCAAATGATGTGTCTGTCCAATCACCCTCGCGCAATCGCGGGCGCTGGCTAGGCTGATAGAGCATTACCCGCGCCTGTGCGCTAGTACTGGTGGGGGTCACAGCATTACCACCGCTCATCGTCACTCCCACTTACGACGTGCAGAGTGCGTTCCTTCGTCACCGCCGCCAATTCCACCGGCAGCAACACGCCGCCGTCATGACGCTGATACCAACGATCAGCGTCAATCTCGGCGTAGTTCTGTTTGCTAACGCCGAAACGAACGAAGAACTTCCGGCGGTTTTCCCCGATAGGCTGTCGGTCATATATGCGATCACTGAGGCGTTCGGCCTCAGCCTCGGTCATTCTGGCGACATAGCCACACCAGCGGGCATTGTCGATTAGAGCGGATGCGCCTCGTGCCGCCTGCTGTTGATCCGTCTGCCCCTCGCGGGCACTGCCCTTGCTGACATGATGCAGATACAGAACTGACGCCCCGGTGCTGGCCGCAATATGCTCCAGCGTGGCGACAAGCCTTGCCATGTCGCCATTGCTGTTCTCGTCCCTGTCATGAATGCGGCTCAGGGTATCCAGTACGATCAATCGGGCACCGGCGCAAAATTCAATGACGCGGGCAAGGTGCCGCTCATCCATCACGTTCAAGCGCTTACCCATGATCGGCTCAAGGGTGAGGTTCTGCGCGATGGCGTCGCGTGACTGCTGGTTCAGGTGCTGGCCAATGGAATGAATACGGCGCACCAGTGCGACTGCCGGGTCTTCCCCGGCGCAATAGACCACGCGGCCAGTACTGGCCGGGGAAAGCCCTAAAAGATCACCACCCGCGACGCTGCACGCGATGGTCATTGCGGCTTCCAGCGCCCAGAAGCTCTTACCTGTGGCTCCGGGAGCCACCAACGCGCCTACTGTCCCTGCGAGGAAGCCCGGCCAAATAAAGTCTAGTGTGGGCGGTTCGTTCTCGAACGCTGCCCGTAAGTCAATCGCCACAATTCAAGCCCCCATTCCGGGGCGAGGGGCCGGGCTGGAATGTTTGCACGCATCAATCCATGCCTCAACCTCAGCCAAATCCCACACGACCTTGCGGCTACTGAGTGCAATGCGCTGAGGGAATTTCCCCTGCTTTTCAAAGTTGTAGATCGTGCGCTCGCACAGCGGAATCATCTCCAGCAGTTGCTTTTTGCTGATGAGAACTTTACTGGCTCTCCTTAATTCTTTTTCCACACCGAATACCTCGTTTTGTCATCGTCCGAGGTTTAATTATTGCTACACAATGCCGGTGTTTTCCAGCATTAATGAGCTATTTTTTCGTTCTAAATCAATGAGTTAGTCGTCCGGCAAACGTATAGTTTCGGGACAGCGACAATCGCCCAATCTTTTGTTTTTTCGGAAGTTTTCTTAAGGAAATTCTGGAGAGGAAGAGTGTCCAGCAAACGTCTATTTCGGGACAAAAAAAATGCCCACCGAAGTGGGCATTTCGCTACAAAATGGAGGTCTCAAGGCTCCGAATCAGCCCTAGAGGCGGGGCTTCCTGATTGTCCACTCGTCAATCATGTCCGCCCAATCCTGTAGCATCGCCCGGCGCTGGTCGCGATATTCGGCCTTGTTGTAGACGGCGCGAACGCCCTTCTGTTCGTGCGCGAGGCACTTCTCAATCCAATCGGTGTTATAGCCCGCCTCATGCAGCAGCGTGCTGGCCGTACGCCGCAAGTCGTGCGGTCCGAACTTGCCAAGCGACTGCCCTTCTTTCTGCGCCAGACGATAGGTCAGCGTGAGCACCTGATTGAGCGTGGCGCTGCTCATCGGCAAATCCGAGTCATAGCGCGATGGCAGAACGTACTCCGAGCCGCCCGCGAACGTTTTCAGGGCTATGAAAATGTCCAGCGTCTGCCTCGACAGGAACACCAGATGGGGATTGCGGCGCTTCATCCGCTCCTTGGGGATTGTCCAGAGCGCGTCGGTGAAATTGATTTCGCTCCACGTTGCGTTGGTCAGTTCGCTCTTGCGTACCATCGTCAGCAACAGCAGCTTGGCGGCCGCGCGGATCGAAGGTGTGGTGCCGATGCGCTCCATGTACTGGTACATCAAGGCGATTTCATCGGGCGTCAGCGCTCGATCTCGCGGCTCGAACTTGGCGATGGTCGAGGGGCGCACCAAATCGGCCGGGTTTTCGACCTTCTGGCCGCGTTCGATGGCCCACCGAAAGACCTGCATCACGATTTCGCGGCAAAGCACGGCCGTTGCCGGTGCCCCGCGCTCCACGATGGCATCAGCCAGCGCCCGTAAATCTTCATGGGTGATTTCTGTCAGCTTCTGGTTGCCGAACTTCGGCTTAAGCTCGCGCTCGAACGTGGCTCGACGCATATCGCGAGTCTTCTCTGCCATCTGATAGCCGCGCAGCCACTTCTCGGCCCACGCGCCGAATGTCTCGGCATCCTTGACGCGTGCTTTGTCCCGCGCCTTCTCCTTGGCTGGAGATTTCCCTGCGGCGATCATCTTCTTGGCTTCACCCAGCCGTTCGCGTGCTTCCGCTAGCGTGATCCCTCCGACACCGTAGCGGCCGAAGGTGATTGTCTCCTGCCTGCCGTGGATCGAGTAGTTGTAGCGGAATGAAATCGAACCCGCTGGCGTGATGGCCACGTAGAGGCCGTCACGGTCATTCACTTTGTAGAGCTTGTCCTTTGGCTTGAGGTTGCGCAGCTTGGTATCAGTCAGCATGGTCGGGTTGGGTTTCCTCTCAAAAATACCATGTTCAAAAAGCCCCACAAATCCTCAAAAAAACCCTTTAAGAACAATGTGTTACCTAAATTCAATACCATGAAAACCCCATCAGAGGCGGCATGGTATCGAGTGCCGAACATGGCATCAGGTTCAAATCGTACCATCTACCATGCCATAGAAACGGGGTGCTTGGCGATGCGAAAATTTGCCAGACAGTGCGACGCCAAGAACGAAAAAAGCCCGCAATTACGCGGGCTTATGGGTGTTTTAATGCTCTTTGGTGCCGGTCTATACCGGACGTGGGATCATTCCCACTCAATCGTCGCCGGCGGCTTGCCGCTAATGTCGTACACCACGCGGGAGATGCCGTCCACTTCGTTGATAATGCGGTTGGAGACGCGGCCGAGGAAGTCATACGGCAGGTGCGCCCAGTGCGCGGTCATGAAGTCGATGGTTTCTACCGCACGCAGGGAGACCACCCAGTCGTATTTGCGGCCGTCGCCCATCACGCCGACCGAACGCACCGGCAGGAACACGGTGAACGCCTGGCTGACTTTGTTGTACAGGTCGGCTTTGTGCAGCTCTTCGATGAAGATGGCGTCGGCGCGGCGCAGCAGGTCGCAGTACTCTTTCTTCACTTCGCCCAGCACGCGCACGCCCAGACCCGGGCCCGGGAACGGGTGACGGAACAGCATGTCGTACGGCAGGCCCAGCTCCAGGCCGATCTTGCGCACTTCGTCTTTGAACAGCTCTTTCAGCGGCTCGACCAAGCCCAGCTTCATCTCTTTCGGCAGGCCGCCCACGTTGTGGTGCGACTTGATCACGTGCGCTTTGCCGGTGGCGGAAGCGGCAGATTCGATCACGTCCGGGTAAATGGTGCCCTGCGCCAGCCATTTCACCTGCTCTTGCTTGCAGGCTTCTTCGTCGAACACTTCAACGAACACGCGGCCGATGATTTTACGCTTGGCTTCCGGCTCGTCCACGCCCGCCAGTGCGGTCAGGAAGCGGTTTTCCGCTTCGACGTGCACGATGTTCAGACCGAAGTGGTCGCCGAACATTTCCATTACCTGCTTGGCTTCGTTCAGGCGCAGCAGGCCGTTGTCGACGAACACGCAGGTCAGGCGTTTGCCGATGGCGCGGTGCAGCAGCATCGCGGTGACGGAGGAGTCAACGCCGCCGGACAGGCCGAGGATCACGTGATCTTCACCCACCTGCTCGCGGATGCGCTCGACCGCATCTTCGATGATGGTGGCCGGGGTCCACAGGGCTTCACACTGGCAGATGTCCAGTACGAAACGCTCCAGCATGCGCTGGCCCTGACGGGTGTGGGTCACTTCCGGGTGAAACTGCACGCCGTAGAAGCGTTTTTCTTCGTTGGCCATAATGGCGAACGGACAGGTGTCGGTGCTGGCGACGGTCACGAAGTCGGACGGGATCGCGGTCACTTTGTCGCCGTGGCTCATCCACACGTCCAGCAGCGGTTTGCCGGCCGGGCTGATGGCGTCTTCGATGTCGCGCAGCAGCGCGCTCTCGTTGACGATTTCCACCTGCGCGTAGCCGAACTCGCGTTCGGTGGAACCCTGCACATGGCCACCCAGCTGCATCGCCATGGTCTGCATGCCGTAGCACACGCCCAGCACCGGCACGCCGGCGTTGAACACGTAGTCAGGGGCGCGCGGGCTGCCGGCTTCGGTGGTGCTTTCCGGGCCACCGGAGAGGATGATGCCGCTTGGGTTGAATTCGCGGATCTGCTCTTCGCTAACGTCCCAGGCCCACAGTTCGCAGTAAACGCCGATTTCGCGCACGCGGCGGGCGACCAGTTGGGTGTATTGCGAACCGAAGTCCAGTATCAGGATGCGATGCTTATGGATATTTTGTGTCATGTGAGGCGAATTCCAGCAACAAGAGAAAAAGAGCGAAAATGTGTGTTTCGGGATGGGGCTTAACGCCCCACCCCGGCCTCTCACTCAGGAGAGGTTAAGGCATTAGCCCATGCGGTAGTTCGGCGACTCTTTGGTGATGGTCACGTCGTGCACGTGGCTTTCCTGAATGCCGGCGCCGCTGATGCGCACGAACTCCGCCTTGGTGCGCAGATCGTCGATGGTGGCGCAGCCGGTCAGGCCCATGCAGGAGCGCAGGCCGCCCATCTGCTGGTGCACGATGGCTTTCAGCATGCCTTTATAGGCCACGCGGCCTTCGATACCTTCCGGCACCAGTTTGTCGGCGGCGTTATCGGTCTGGAAGTAACGGTCGGAAGAGCCTTTGGACATCGCGCCCAGAGAGCCCATGCCGCGGTAAGATTTGAACGAACGGCCCTGATACAGCTCGATTTCGCCCGGGGATTCTTCGGTGCCCGCCAGCATGGAGCCGACCATCACGCAGGATGCGCCCGCGGCGATCGCTTTGGCGATGTCGCCGGAGAAGCGGATGCCGCCGTCGGCGATAACCGGGATGCCGGTGCCTTCCAGCGCTTCCACCGCGTCGGCGATGGCGGTGATCTGCGGTACGCCCACGCCGGTCACGATGCGGGTAGTACAGATGGAGCCAGGGCCGATACCGACTTTCACCGCGCTCACGCCGGCTTCAGCCAGCGCTTTGGCGCCCGCTGCGGTCGCGACGTTGCCGCCGACGATCTGCAGATCCGGGTATTTGGCGCGGGTTTCGCGGATGCGCTGCAACACGCCTTCGGAGTGGCCGTGCGAGGAGTCGATCAGCAGAACGTCAACGCCTGCCGCCACCAGCGCGTCAACGCGCTCTTCGTTGCCGGCGCCGGCGCCGACGGCCGCGCCCACGCGCAGACGGCCGTGCTCGTCTTTACAGGCGTTCGGTTTGCGTTCCGCTTTCTGGAAGTCTTTAACGGTGATCATGCCCAGCAGGTGGAAGCTGTCGTCCACCACCAGCGCTTTTTCTACGCGCTTTTCGTGCATCTTCTGCAGCACCACGTCGCGCGCTTCACCTTCTTTCACGGTGACCAGGCGATCTTTCGGCGTCATGACCGCGGTGACCGGCTGGGTCAGATCGGTCACGAAGCGCACGTCGCGGCCGGTGATGATGCCGACCAGCTCATTGTCTTCGGTGACGACCGGGTAACCGGCGAAGCCGTTGCGGGCGGTCAGCTCTTTCACTTCCTGCAGCGTGGTGGATGGGGTAACGGTCTGCGGGTCGGTAACTACGCCGCTTTCATGCTTCTTCACACGGCTGACTTCTTCAGCCTGGCGCTCGATGGACATGTTTTTGTGGATGAAGCCCAGGCCGCCTTCCTGCGCCAGCGCGATGGCCAGGCCGGATTCGGTAACGGTATCCATGGCTGCGGACAGCATAGGGATGTTCAGGCGGATGGTTTTGGTCAGTTGGGTGCCGAGCTCTGCGGTGTTAGGCAGAACCGTGGAGTGGGCTGGAACCAGGAGGACGTCGTCAAACGTCAGAGCTTCTTTAGCGATACGTAGCATGGGCAATATCTCACCAGGGTGGGCTGTGAAAAAGATAAAATATTGCCGCGGCATTATACAGAGCGGAATCGGTTGCCTCCAGCACTTTCTTACAAAAAGTCTTGATTACCTTTTTCAGCCATGTAGTATCGACCAATTAAGTGATTGTTTTGAAATTTGATCTGGGTCACATGTCGCTACCTGTTTCGCCTTCCATTTTTACCGTAAGCCGCCTCAATCAGACGGTTCGCCAACTGCTGGAAATGGAAATGGGGCAGATTTGGCTCTCCGCCGAGATCTCCAACCTCTCCCAGCCCGCCTCCGGCCACTGGTATTTCACGCTGAAAGACGATCGCGCCCAGGTGCGCTGCGCGATGTTCCGCAACAGCAACCGCCGCGTCACCTTCCGGCCGCAAAACGGCCAGCAGGTCCTGGTGCGCGCCAGCATCACGCTGTATGAACCGCGCGGCGACTACCAGCTGATCGCCGAGAGCATGCAGCCCGCCGGCGACGGCCTGCTGCAGCAACAGTTCGAGCAGCTGAAACAGCGCCTGAGCGCCGAAGGGCTGTTCGATCAGCAGTTCAAGCAGCCGCTGCCCGCCCCGGCCAAACGCGTCGGGGTGATCACCTCCGCCAGCGGCGCGGCGCTGCACGATATTCTGCAGGTATTGCAGCGGCGCGATCCGTCGTTGCCGATCGTCATCTACCCCACCTCGGTGCAGGGCGCGGAAGCGCCGATGCAGATCGTGCGCGCCATCGAGGCCGCCAACCGCCGCGACGAATGCGACGTGCTGATCGTCGGCCGCGGCGGCGGTTCGCTGGAAGATCTGTGGAGCTTCAACGACGAACGCGTGGCGCGGGCGATCTTCGCCAGCCGCATTCCGATCGTCAGCGCCGTCGGCCATGAAACCGACATCACCATCGCCGATTTTGTCGCCGATCTGCGCGCGCCGACCCCTTCCGCCGCCGCCGAACTGGTCAGCCGCAATCAGCTCGAGCTGTTGCGCCAGCTGCAATCGCAGCAGCAGCGGCTGGAGATGGCGATGGATTACTATCTGGCGCAGCGCCAGCAGCAGTTCACCCGCATTCACCACCGTTTGCAGCAGCAGCATCCGCATCTGCGCCTGGCGCGCCAGCAAACGCTGCTGTTCAAGCTGCAGCGCCGGATGGAAGACGGCATGCAGCAACAGCTGCGCCTGGCCGCCCGCCGCAGCGAACGCGCCCAGCAGCGGCTGGCGCAGGTGCAGCCGCAGGGCCGCATTCATCGCTACCAACAGCGCGTGCAGCAGCAGGAATACCGCCTGCAGCAAGCAATGGAGCGGCAGCTCAACGCCTACCGCCAGCGCTTCGGCGTGGCCTGCAGCCAGTTGGAAACCGTCAGCCCGCTGGCGACGCTGGCGCGCGGCTACAGCGTGACGCAAACCCCGCGCGGCGAGCTGCTGAAAACCACCAAGCAGGCGCAGGTCGGCGAACTGCTGAAAACCCGCCTGCAGGACGGCTGGGTGGAAAGCGAGGTGAAAACCATCACCGTCGCCAAGAAGCCGCGCAAGAAACGCGCGGCCGAGTAACCCCTACTCCAGCGTAAAACGCTCGCCCGGTTCGCCGTTCACCCACAGCGCGCGCATTTCGCCTTCCGGCAGGCTGAGCGCCAACGTGCGCCAGGCCGGGCGGAAACGCCCTTCCGTCGTGATATCCAGCATGATGCGCTGATGGTCGCAGCGCATTTCCCAACGCAGCCACAGCGCATCGCCCTGTCGCCAGCCTTCGCTTTCACCGTCGTCCTCAAACAACAGCCCGCTGCTTGCGCCGCAGCCCTTGAGCGGAAACAGCTGCAGCTCGCGCCGATCGTCGGCCGCCACGTCCACATGCGCCAGCCGCTGCGACAGCGGCAGCGCCGCCCCGGCGCGCACCAGCAGCGGCAAACGCTCCAGCGGCGCCTCCAGCGTCACCGCCTGGCCGCCGCCGAACCATTGGCCGCTGTAGAAGCAGTACCAGCCTTCGCCGTTGTCCGGCAGATATACCGCACGCCGGCGCTGCCCCGGCTCCACCACGCTGGCCACCAGCAGATCGCGGCCGATCAGAAAATCGTCGTTCTCGCCGAAGGTGTGCGCATCCTGTTCATGATCGAGAAAGGTCGGGCGCAGCATCGGTTCGTCATCCGCGCAGGCCTGCCACAACAGCGTGTAGAAATACGGCATCAGCCGGTAACGCAGGTTGATCGCCTCGCGCACCGCCGGGGTGGCGGCCGGGTACATCCAGGGCTCGTTGACCGTGGCGTCGTCGTTCCAGGAGTGGATGGTGAAACGCGGATGCATCACGCCGTTTTGCACCCAGCGCACCAGCAACTCCGCATCCGGTTTGTCGCCCGAGAAGCCGCCGACGTCGTGGCCAAGGTTATACAGCCCGGACAGGCTCATGCCCAGCCCCATGCGGATGTTGTAGCGCAGCGTCTGCCAGCTGGTGCGGTTGTCGCCGCTCCAGGTCTGCACGTAGCGCTGCATGCCGGCGCAGCCGGAGCGCGAGATCAGATACGGCCGCTTCTGCGGCGCGAAGCGCTGCTGGGCCTCCATCGAGGCGCGCATCATCAGCAGCGGCATCACCGGGCGGATGTGCTTGATGGCGATTGGCCGCCCGAAGCCGTGGCAGCGCGCTTCGCCGTCCCACACTTCGTACTCGTTGTTGTCGTTCCAGGTCGAGTCGATGCCCATCTCCAGCAGTTGCTGCGTGACGCCCTGCTGCCACCAGCGCACCGCCGCCGGGTTGGTGAAGTCGAGGTGCGATCCTTCGTCGTCCCAGAAGCTGGAGCGCTCGGGCGCGTCGCTTTGCGAATCGCGGATAAACAGCCCCTGCGCCGCCACCGCCTGATACTGCGGGTGATCCTGCAGCAGGCACGGCTTGATGTTGGCCGCCAGCCTGAGGCCGGCGTCGTGAAACGCCTGGCTCAGTTGCTTGGGCTGCGGCACCTTGTCGTAATTCCAGTTGAACACGTAGCGCTTGTTGTTGATCGAGGTGTAGCCCGACGACAGCTGGAAAGAGTCGCAGGGAATGGCGTGTTGACGGCACAGCGCGATGAACTGCTGCAGCTGCTGCTGGGCATCCGGCGCGTCGGTGTAGTGCATGGTCGAGCCGCTGTAGCCCAGGCTCCACTTCGGTCCGAAGTGGGTGCGGCCGGTCAGGCGCACGAAGGCCTTAGTGACGTCCAAGACCTTCGGCCCGAGGAACAGGTAGTAATCCAGATCGCCCGCTTCGGCCTGATAGCGGCGATAGGCCGCGTGGTAGTTGTCGATCTCGTTGCCCAAATCCAACCAGCAGCTGCTCAGGTTGTCGTAAAACAGGCCGAAGCTCGCCTCCGGCCCGCGGGTGATGGTGAACGGAATGTGCTTGTACAGCGGATCGGTGCTGGCGGCGTTGTAGCCCATCGCGTCCAGGTTACGCATCTCGAAGCGGCGGCCGGTGCGTTCCAGATCGCCGGCCTTCTCCCCCAGGCCGTAATAACGCTCATCGGCGAAACGCCGCTGATAGTGCGCCACGCCGTCGCCGTGCGCATTGAGCTGGTAGGCGCTGGTCGGCCGATCCGCCGCCAGCGGCCGCCATTCGCCGGCGGCGTTGCAATATTCCCATTCCAGCCACAGCGGCTGATGCACCGTCACGCGCAGCAGCGGCGTGCTGACCACCAGCCGATCGCCCTCCTGGCGCAGCTGGTAGCCCGGCAGGCTGAAGCCGGCGACGCTGAGCCGATCGCGCCCCTCCCAGGGCACATCTTCCTGCGGCGCGATGCTCCAGGTACGATCCAGCGCCAGTTCGCCCTCACGTTTGATCAACACGCGGAACAGACCGTCTTCCAGCACGTACAGGCAGAAACGGTGGCGTTCATCGACCAGCAGCTCAACGTGGTCGGCATGCTGCGCTGCCAGCGTCCAGTTTTTCAAGGTTTTCATAAGCATTCCACTTAGCTGTGTGAAGGTGTTTTCTTACCGCCGCGTTCGGCGATCAGGGCAATCAGGAACAGGGCACCGATCAGATCGAAGAAGCCCATGGCGATGAACAGCGGGTTGAAGCCGATGGTGTCGGATACCGCGCCGATCAGCAGCGTGAACAGGAAGCTGGCGATCCAGGCGCTGGATCCGCGCATGCCGTTGACCGTCGCCATCTGGTTTTTATCGAACGACTCCACCACCAGCGCGCTGAGCATGCAGGAGATCACCTGGTGGCCGAAGCCGCCGATCGAGATCAGCGCGATCGCCACATAGGGATCTTGGGTGATCGCCACGAACGCCAGCGACACCATCAGGAAAGCGCCGGTCACCGAGCTGGCGACCACCGAGTTGACGCGGCTGCAGCCGAACCATTTGCGGTACAGGGTGGTGAGATAGCCGCTGGCGACGCTGCCGATATCCGCCGCCAGAAACGGCAGCCAGGCGAACATCGCGATCTGTTTCAGATCCATGCCGCGTTCGGTGGCCAGGTACAGCGGCACCCAGAAGCTGAATACCGCCCAGGCCGGCTCGGCGAGAAAGGCCGGGATGGCGATGCCGTAAAACTTCTTGTTCTTGCACAGGCTGGCCAGCGAGGTGAGGAACGGCAGCTTAGGCAGCACCGGCTCGTTGTCTTCGCGGATCAGATCCAGCTCTTGCTGGCTGAGGTTCGGGTGCTGCTGCGGCGAGTGGTAGAACAGCCACCACAGCACCACCCAGATCAGCGCCAGCCCGCCGGAGAACAGGAAGGCGCCCTGCCAGCCAAAGGAGACGTGAGCGATGACGATGATCGGCGGCGCCAGCATGGCGCCGATGGAGAAACCGACGCCGGCCCAGCCGGCGGCGATCGGCCGCTCCTTCTTCGGAAACCAGTCGGAGATCGCCTTGGCGTTGGCCGGGGTGGCCGCCGCCTCCGCGCCCCCCATGAAGAAACGCAGAATGGCCAGTTGCAGCCAGCTGCCGGCGCCGGCGTGCAGCATGCACACCACCGCCCAGATGCCGGCGCAGATCAGAAAGCCCATCTTCAGGCCGATAACGTCGATCAGCCAGCCGCAGATCGGCTGAAACACCGTGTAAGCCAGCTGGAACGACGCCACCACCCAGGCATATTGCTCGGTGCTCATGTTCAGGCTGGTTTTCAGCTCCGGCGCCAGAATGCCCAGCGAGTTGCGGGTGATGTAGTTGACCGTGACGCCCAGCAAGAACAGCGCCAGCATCCACCAGCGCAGCGATTTGAACTTGCGCCGGCCGCTCTGCGCGACCGCCTGATTGATCTCCACACTCATCGGTTCTCTCCCCGCGGCCGCCGGCTACGGCGACGCGCGTTTTGGTAGGGTACGTTGTGCTATCAAACACGGGGGCGGTGAAAACGGGTCGGCGCCATATCATTGGCCGACAGACAATCACAACCCCATGATTTATTTTTGTTTTCATTTTCGCACACCGTTAAAATTGGACTGACAGGTCGCTAAAATTGGTGTACCAATGCAGACTACTCAGCGAGAGCGCGCAGCGAAACGCTGTTTTTTGCAAAGATTTTCACAGGCGGGTGAAAAAATAGTCATAATGACCAAGAAATCCGGTCAAGACGCTGAAAATCTGCAATGAAAATATTCTCACGGACGAATTTGAAGGAGATCACAGAATGAACGGAAAGCTGAAAATTCAGGAGATCGCTCGCCAAACCGGGTTGTCGATCAGCACCGTTTCCCGCGTGCTGGCGGGCAAGGCCAACACCAGCGCAGAGGCGCGCCGCAAGGTGCTGGACTGTGCGCAGCAAAACGGCATTCTGCAGGGTATTTCCAGCGGCCGGCTGATGCTGAACAACGTGATGGTGTTCGCGCCGCAGCGCGCGTTCGACGTACGCACCGACATCTTCTACTACAAGGTCATTCAGGGTATCGCCGCCGCGCTGATGGAGCACGAGGTGCGCATCCGCTACTGCGGGCTGGAAGAGCAACACAGCGACGGCGCGCTGTTTCTGGAAAAGATGAGCGACCCGCACACCGAAGCGGCGCTGATCATCGGCATCGACGACGAGCATATCCACACCCTGGCTGCCGATCTGCACAAGCCCTGCGTGCTGATCAACTGCAGCGATCGGCAGATGCGGCTGGACAGCGTCTCGCCGGACCATCAGCTGATCGGCGATTACTCCGCCAGCTACCTGTTCCAGCAGGGGCACAGCCATATCCTCAATCTGCAGTGTCTGCGCCGCCATACCATGGAGCTGCGGCTGGCGGGCATCCGCCAGGCCTACGCCCGGCATCATCTGCCGTTCGACGACGGCCGCCATCTGATCACCACCTCCGGCTTCGGCGGCGAAGAGGCCGAGCAGGCGCTGACCACCTATCTCGACGGCCTCCACGGCCACGCCCCGCTGCCGACGGCGATCCTGGCCGGCGGCGACTACATGGCGGTCGGGGCGGTCAAAGCGCTCAACAAGCGGGGGCTGAGCGTGCCGGGCGACGTCTCGGTGATGAGCACCGACGGCTTCAACCTGGCGGAAATCCACGATGTGCCGCTGACCTCGGTGCAGGTGCCGCGTGACGAACTGGGCTACGAGGCGATCCAACTGCTGCAGCGGCGCATGCTGCGCGCCGACGCGCCGCCGTGCAATCTGCTGCTGCACGGCCGGCTGGCGGTGCGCGCCTCGGTGCGACGCATCAGCCCGCACAAGACCGCGCCGGCGGTGAGCACGCATGACCACAGGCTTTATGACGAGTAGGCTACACTTAGGCACAGTGCATTCATTCGATGAGGTAAAATTTTTGCCTAAGGAGAGCCACTATGCCAGCCCAGCGCATGCGTTCCGTCATTCCTCCCTACATGCTGCGCCGCATCATTGAACACGGCAACGCCCCGCAGCGCGACTGCGCGCTGCACACGCTGAACCACGTGCAAAGCCTGCTCGGTAACAAGCCGCTGCGTTCGCCGACCGAGAAAAACGCCCGAGCCGGCGAAGCGCTCCGCGATATCTACGACGCCCAGAACGGCACCCAGCTGCCCGGCAAACAGGTGCGCAAAGAGGGCCAGCCCAGCAACCACGACGTGGCGGTGGACGAAGCCTACGACTATCTCGGCGTCACCTACGATTTCTTCTGGCAGGCCTATCGCCGCAATTCACTGGATAACCAGGGGCTGCCGCTGGTCGGCAGCGTGCACTACGGCAAGGAGTACCAGAACGCCTTCTGGAACGGCCAGCAGATGGTGTTCGGCGACGGCGACGGCGAGATCTTCAACCGTTTCACCATCGCCATCGACGTGGTCGGCCACGAGCTGGCGCACGGCGTGACCGAGAGCGAAGCCGGGTTGATCTACTATCAGCAGTCCGGGGCGCTCAACGAGTCGTTGTCCGACGTATTCGGCTCGTTGGTCAAGCAGTTCCACCTGCAGCAAACCGCCGATAAAGCCGACTGGCTGATCGGCGCCGGGCTGCTCGCCGAGGGCATCAAAGGCCAAGGGCTGCGCTCGATGTCGGCACCCGGCACCGCCTACGACGATCCGCTGCTGGGTAAAGACCCGCAGCCCGCCAGCATGAAGGATTATATCCAGACCAAGGAAGACAACGGCGGCGTGCACCTCAATTCCGGCATCCCTAACCGCGCTTTCTACCTGGCAGCGACGGCGCTGGGCGGCTTCGCCTGGGAGAAAGCCGGTTACGTCTGGTATGACACGGTGTGCGACAAAGCGCTGCCGCAAAACGCCGACTTCGCCACCTTCGCCCGCACCACGATGAAACATGCGCTAGCGCGTTTCGACCAGAGCGTGGCGGACAAGGTGCAGCAAGCCTGGCATCAGGTGGGGGTGGAATAATGAAACCGCTGCCGACGCTCAATCAGGATACGGTCATTGAGCTGGCGCGCGAGGGAGGCTTCGCCTACATTCCCAAACTGGCGGGCCAGCGCCGCATCGCGCTGGCCGATATCACGCCGGAGCAGCGGCAGCGCCTGAATCAGTTGCTGAACCAGACGCTGCCCTATGCGCAGGAAGAAGGCCAGCCCAGCTCCCCCGGCTGCGGCGACCAACGCTACTACCGCGTGCAAATCAACTACACCAGCCCCACCCTGAGCACTGAGATCGTGCTGTTAATCCCGGAAAGCAGCGCGCCGCAGGCGCTGGTGGATCTGTGGAAAACCGGCCAGGTGGATGAGTGAGGACTTACAGCGGCTGATAGCTGAAATTCACCCGTTTTTTGGAGATCAGCACGTGCCCGTTCTGGCACAGGTAATCCACCGCCCCGCAGGCTTTCAATTCTTGCAGCGGCTGCCCGCACGCCGGGCAGCTCGCCAGCTGCCGATAATCGCGCTGGCAGGCTTCACAATGGTAGTGACCCGCTACCCACTTCATGGTCTGACGGCATTGCGGACAGTGCGCTTCCATAACGACTCCAGGTTAAATCGCGCCCCATGAGCGCAAGAAATAAATCCCCAACGCGGTGGTGAAGAACGAACCGACGGTGGTGATGGCGATAATATTGGCCGCCAGCGTGGCGTTGCCGCCCATGGCGCGCGTCATCACATAGCTGCCCGACGCGGTCGGCGTAGCGGAAAACAGGAAGATAATGCCCAGCGCCGCCCCCTGAAACCCGCACAGCCAGCCGGCCAGCGTCATCAGGCACGGCACCAGAAACAGCTTGGCCGCCGACGACAGCGCCGCCACGTTGGACGAGCGGAACATGGCGCGAAAATCCAGGCTGGCGCCGGTGCACAGCAGCGCCAGCGGCAGCGACAGCGCAGAGATATAGCTGCCGGTCTGGCGGATCACGGCCGGGATGCCCAGCCCGGTTTGCGCGTACAGCAGCCCGCACACCAGGCCGATGATCAGCGGGTTGGTAACGATGCTGCGCAGCAAAGACAGGTGGCTGATTTTCTTGCCCTGCCCGCCCTGCAGGCTGCGCGTGAGGGTGATGACCGACAGCACGTTGAACAGGATCACCGTCACCGTCAGGTACAGCGAAGCGAGCGCAATGCCTTCGCTGCCGTAGGCGGTCATGGCGTAGGCCAGGCCGACGATGGCGGTATTGGCGCGGAAACCGCCCTGCACGAACACCCCGCGCTCACGCGGTTCTTTCACCAGCCACTTGGCGGCCAGCTCCAGGAGCAGGAAGGTCGCCAGCGTGCCGACCGCGCCGAACAGCACCAGCGGCAGGTTGCCGAGCAGCTGCGGATGGTTGGTGGCGATGCTGAAAAACAGCAGGCACGGCAGCGCCAGATTGAACACCAGGCGGGTCGCGCCGTCGACAAAGCGGTCATCCATCAGGCGCCAATGGCGCAGCAGGATCCCCAGCAGCATCATCAGCAGATTCGGCACGGTGACGTTAAACGCAAAACTCCAGGTTTCCCAGGACATGGTGTTCCTTCAGGCAGGCGAGGTAATCTTCAGATAATAAAACGATTTCGGGCCAATAAAAAAGGGGCGCGGCATCACTGCCGCGCCCCTCATGAGCGATTACTTGCTCTTTTTCAGGTGGCTCATCAGGCGCTTGCGCTTACGCATCTGGGTCGGCGTCAGCAGGTTGCGTTTGCCGGCGAACGGGTTGTCGCCCTCTTTGAACTGGATGCGGATCGGCGTCCCCATCACGTTCAGCGAGCGGCGGAAGTAGTTCATCAGGTAGCGTTTGTACGAATCAGCCAGATCGCTGACCTGGTTGCCGTGGATCACCACGATCGGCGGGTTGTAACCGCCGGCGTGAGCGTATTTCAGCTTCACGCGGCGGCCGCGCACCAACGGTGGCTGGTGATCGTCAACCGCCATCTGCATGATTTTGGTCAGCATCGAGGTGTTTACGCGGCGGGTTGCGCACTCGTAGGCTTCCTGCACCGATTCGAACAGGTTGCCGACGCCGCTGCCGTGCAGAGCGGAAATGAAGTGCACGCGCGCGAAGTCAACGAAGCCCAGACGCAGGTCGAGCATCTCTTTCACGTGCTCGCGATCTTCTTCGCTCATGCCGTCCCACTTGTTGACCGCAATCACCAGTGAGCGCCCACTATTGAGGATAAAGCCGAGCAGCGAGAGATCCTGATCGGAGATGCCTTCACGCGCGTCGATCACCAGCAGCACCACGTTGGCGTCTTCAATCGCCTGCAGGGTCTTGATCACCGAGAATTTCTCGACGGTTTCAGTCACCTTGCCGCGTTTACGCACCCCGGCGGTGTCGATCAGCACGTATTCGCGTTCGTCGCGCACCATCGGAATGTAGATGCTGTCGCGGGTGGTGCCCGGCATGTCATACACCACCACGCGCTCCTCGCCGAGGATACGGTTAGTGAGCGTAGACTTACCAACGTTAGGACGGCCGACGATCGCCAGCTTGATCGGCAAATCCTGCGGGTTGAACGCTTCTTCCGGCTCTTCGTCGTCTTCGCCTTCCAGCGTTTCGCCGTTTTGCTCGGCCCAGTAAGCGGCGTTGGCCTCTTCCTCGGTCAGCTCGACGTCTTCCGGTTTTTCCGGCACGAACGGCACCAGCACGTGTTCGATCAGTTGGGTCACGCCACGGCCGTGGGAAGCGGCGATAGCGAACACTTCACCCAGGCCGAGCGAGTAGAAATCGGCGGTGGCGGTGTCAGGATCCAGACCGTCGGTCTTGTTGGCCACCAGGAAGGTCGCCTTCTGGCGGCTGCGCAGGTGCTGGGCGATGCCCTGATCCGCCGGCATCAGGCCGGCGCGGGCGTCGACCATGAACAGCACGATGTCCGCCTCTTCGATCGCCAGCAGCGACTGACCGGCCATGCGCGTTTCAACGCCGTCTTCGGTGCCGTCGATACCACCGGTATCGACGATGATAAATTCATTGCCTTCGATTTCAGCACGACCATACTTGCGGTCACGCGTCAGCCCCGGGAAATCCGCCACCAGCGCATCGCGCGTATGGGTTAAACGGTTGAACAAGGTGGATTTACCCACATTCGGGCGCCCGACCAGCGCGACGACAGGTATCATTGTTGAAGCCTCATTACTTAATAATCAATGCGTTACTACACTGTGGATAGACACCAGCGGTGCAGCTTATAAAAATACGAAACGGCCCCTGAACATTCAGGAGCCGTTTTCAAGCCTTGCGACGAGCGGCGTTAGCGGGTGAAAGCGTAAACTTTCCCGCCGCGAGCCTGGATGATCAGCTTGTCGCTGGCCACCATCGGCGCAGACAGGAAGCCGGAGCTGTCCACTTCCTGCTGGGCGACAAAACGGCCATCGGTGGTGTTAATCCAGTGCAGATAGCCTTCGGCGTCACCGGTCACCAGATAACCATTATACATCACCGGCGGCGTCAGGTTGCGGTGCAGCAGATCGCTCTGCGTCCACACGGTCACGCCGCCTTCGGTGCTGAGCGCGACGACGCGATCGTTCTGGTCGATCAGGTAGATGCGGCCCGCGTCGACGATGAAATCGTTCACCGAACCCAGCTCGCGTTTCCAGATAATCTGGCCGGAACGCAGATCCAGCGCCGTCAGGTTGCCGTTGTAGCCCAGCGCGTAGACCACGCCGTCAACGATCACCGGCGTGGTGTCCACGTCGTTCAGGCGATCGATTTCGGTCGCGCCGCTCGGCTGAGAAATACGCTGTTGCCAGATCAGTTGGCCCTGCTGCATCAGCACGGCGCTGACGCGGCCGTTGTCACCGCCGACGATGGCGGCGCCAAAGGCGACGGCCGGCGCGGATTCACCGCGCAGCGACAGCGAAGGCATGTCCAGGTTAACCGTCCATTTCACCGCGCCGTCGGCTTCGTTCAACGCCTGCAGCATGCCGTTGGAGGTGTGCACCAACACCATGCCGTCGCTGACAACCGGACGGGAGATCGCTTCGCCGGCCACTTTGGTCTGCCAGGCGATGGCGCCGTCGGCGGTGTTCAATGCGTAAACCACCGCTTTTTCGCTGCCGACGTAAACCTTGTCACCCGCGACCGTCAGGCCGCCCGACAGCAGCGCAGACAGGTTGCTGGAGAAGAAGCCGGTCTTCTCGGAGAGATTGACCTTCCACTTCTCGTTGCCGCTGTCGGCGTCCATCGCTTTCACGATGCCGAAGCGATCGGCGGCGTAAATGGTGCTGTCCTGATAGGCCGGACGCAGGTGGGAGTAATACTCACCGATGCCGTCGCCGACCGAGGTGCTCCACGCCTTGCTCGGCGTAAACTGATTTTCAACTTTCGGCAACGGCGACATGGTAACCACGTCTTCTTCGCTGTTAAACAGCGAGCAACCACTCAGCAAGGCAGCGGAAACCAGTCCGACCAAGAGTGTTTTACGCAATTGCATGGGAATTCCCCTTAGCTGGACAAGTTATTCAATTTCATGCGCAGCAGAACCTGCAGCGCCTGAGAAGCGTTGGACTCAATGCCTTTGCTGTAAGCTTCGCGCGCGCCTTTGGCGTCGCCCTTGGCCAGCAGCACATCGCCGCGCACATCCTGCATCATCGCCGCCCAGCCTTCGCCTTTCACGCCATCCAGCGTTTTCAGCGCTTCATCCAGCTTTTTCTCCTGCAGCTGGACGCGCGCCAGACGCAGGTCGATCATCGCCAACAGGTTGTCGTCTTTGGTCTGGCCCTGCGCCAGCGCCAATTGCTGTTCCGCCTTGGCGAAATCATTCTGTTCGACAAAGTGCTTGGCCAACTGCAGCGCGGCCAATACGCCGTAGCTGTTGCCGTTAGCCTGGACAAATTTCTCCGCGGCAGCCACGTCATCCGGCTTGCCGGCCGCCAGACGATCGCTGGCTTCCTGATAGGATTGCGACGCAGCCATCATGTTGGAGTTTTCATGGCTCTGCCAGTAACGCCAGCCAACCAGGGCACCAATTCCGAGCACCACGCCCACCGCCAGCGCTTTGCCGTTCTCGGCAAAGAACCGACGCAGTGCGTCGACTTGTTCGTTTTCAGTGGTATAGACTTCCACGGTGTCCTTCTCCTTAACCTAACATCAAAGCCAGACGCGCAGCGACTTCGCTTTGCGCCAGCGTTTCTTGTTCACCACTGCGCAGGTCTTTCACCACCACCTGCTGCGCCGCCACTTCGCTCTCACCCAGGATCAGCGCGATGCGCGCGCCCCATTTGTCCGCACGGGTGATCTGCTTCTTGAAGTTGCCGCCGCCGTAATTGGTCATCAGCTTCAGCTGCGGCGCCGCGTCGCGCACCTGTTCAGCCAGCTGCATCGCCGCGCTCTGGGTGCCCGCGCCGGAAGAGATGACGTACACGTCGATAGCCGACGGCGCCTTGAATTCCGGGTTAACCGCCTGCACCAGCAACACCAGGCGTTCGAGGCCCATGGCGAAACCGACCGCCGGGGTGGCACGGCCGCCCAATTGCTCGACCAGGCCGTCGTAACGGCCGCCAGCGCAGACGGTGCCCTGCGCGCCCAGGCTGGTGGTCACCCACTCAAACACGGTGCGATTGTAGTAATCCAGACCGCGCACCAGGCGCTCGTTAACGGTATATGGGATACCTGCCTGCGCCAAAAGTTCACACAGACCGGCGAAGTGAGCACGGGATTCTTCATCCAGGTACTCGGACAGGCGCGGCGCGTCGTTCAGCAGCGCCTGCACCTCAGGATTCTTGGAGTCCAGCACGCGCAGCGGGTTGCTGTACATGCGGCGTTTGCAGTCTTCGTCCAGCACCTCGACGTGCTGCTCCAGGAACGCCACCAACGCGTCGCGGTAGTTGGCGCGCGCCTCCAGCGAACCGATGGAGTTCAGCTCCAGCTTGACGTGCTCGGCGATGCCCAGCGCTTTCCACCAGCGGGCGGTCAGCAGGATCAGCTCGGCGTCGACGTCCGGGCCTTGCAGGCCGAACACTTCCGCGCCCAGCTGATGGAACTGACGGTAACGACCCTTCTGCGGGCGCTCGTAGCGGAACATCGGGCCGATGTACCACAGACGCTGTTCCTGATTGTACAGCAGACCATGTTCGATGCCGGCGCGCACGCAGCCGGCCGTCCCTTCCGGACGCAGCGTCAGGCTTTCGCCGTTGCGGTCTTCGAAGGTATACATCTCTTTTTCCACGACGTCGGTCACTTCACCGATCGCGCGTTTGAATAACGGGGTCTGCTCTACAATCGGCAACCGGATTTCGCTGTAACCGTAGCTGCCCAGCACCTGCTTGAGGGTGCCTTCAATACGCTGCCATAATGCCGTTTCTTCCGGCAGGTAGTCGTTCATGCCGCGAATGGCTTGAATGTTCTTTGCCACGTGAGTTCTCTGTCCGTTGTCTGTAAAAATGAACCTGATTATAGGGACTTTGCCGCCCGGTATTCAACGCGGATGCGGTTTTCTGCCCTTCAGGTTCATAAACAAGCGGGCCAACAGGCCCGCCGTGTAGCGATAACGCTTATTTTTCCAGCAGATTGACCGTGATGCGGTTGCTTTCGTCCATCATCGCGGCCTTGGCGCGAATTTTCGCTTCCAGCTGGTCGATCATCTGTTCGTTGTCGAAACGCTCTTTCTGGCGCACGCCGTCTTCATAGAAGCCGCTCTTCTTGTGGCCGCCGGTCACGCCCATGGTGGACACCAGCGCTTCGCCCGGGCCGTTCACAACGCAGCCGATGATCGAAACGTCCATCGGCGTGATGATATCTTCCAGGCGCTGCTCCAGCGCGTTCACCGTGCCGATCACGTCGAACTCCTGACGCGAACAGGTCGGGCAGGCGATAAAGTTGATACCGCGCGCGCGGATGCGCAGCGACTTCAGGATATCGAAACCGACCTTCACCTCTTCGACCGGATCCGCCGCCAGCGAGATGCGCAGGGTGTCGCCGATGCCTTCAGACAGCAGCATGCCCAGGCCGATGGCCGATTTGACCGACCCGCTGCGTGCGCCGCCGGCTTCGGTGATACCCAGATGCAGCGGCTGATCGATGCGCGAGGCCAGCAGGCGGTAAGACTGCACCGCCAGGAACACGTCCGACGCCTTGACGCTGACCTTGAACTGGTCGAAGTTGAGGCGATCGAGGATGTCCACGTGGCGCATGGCGGATTCCAGCAGCGCTTCCGGCGTAGGTTCGCCGTACTTTTCCTGCAGGTCTTTCTCCAGCGAGCCGCCGTTGACGCCGATGCGAATCGGGATGTTCTTGTCGCGGGCGCAGTCCACCACCGAGCGAATGCGCGATTCGTTGCCGATGTTGCCCGGGTTGATGCGCAGGCAGTCTACGCCGTATTCGGCAACCTGCAGCGCGATGCGATAATCGAAGTGGATATCGGCGACCAGCGGCACGTTGACCTGCTGCTTGATCAGCTTGAACGCCTCGGCGGCGTCCATGGTAGGAACCGAAACGCGGACGATGTCGACGCCCACGCGCTCCAGCGCTTTGATCTGATTAACCGTTGCTTCAACATCGGTGGTACGGGTGTTGGTCATCGACTGCACGGCAATCGGCGCGCCATCACCAATAGGCACCTTGCCGACGTAAATGCGTGTAGATTTTCGACGGTTGATGGGCGCTTGGTTATGCATTACTTACTCTCCATTGCTGCTCTGACATCACGACCGGTGCCGCGCGATTACTGCGCGGCGACGGTCAGGCGAGCAACACGGTTTGACTTAACGAACCGGCTTAAATCAACCGGTTTACCCTGATACTGGATCTGAACTGCCGCCGGCGCGCCGATGGTCAGTTTATACGGCGCAGTGCCGGTCAGGTTCAGCTTGCCGCCCTGCTTCTGGGTGCCGCTGAAAAGCGTCTTACCGCTCGCGTCGGTCACCTGCAGCCAGCAGTCGGCGGAGAAATCCATCACCAGCGCATTCGGATCGGCCGCCGGCGCAGCCACGCCCGCATCGGCGGTCGGCAACGGCGCTTGTGCCGCCGGCGCGGTTTCCGGCAGGGTGGTCTGGCTTGGCGACACCACGGCAGGCTGCTGCTGAGCCGCGCTCGGCGCCTGGGCGGTCGCCGCCGGCGCCTGAGCCGCTGCGCCAGTATCGGCCGGCGCGGCGCTGTTGTCGGTCAACGGCACGTTGGTGCCGGCATCGGCATTGCCGTCGGTCAGCGGCACGGACTGCCCTTCGTTATTCTGCGAAAGCTGCGCGGAGGACTGATCGGCCATGGTGGCGATCTCTTCCTGCTGGGCCTTGTGGTTTTGCCACCACCAGGCGCCGGTCAGGCCGATCACCACGAACACGATAAGCCAGGTGAAGCTCATCAGCCAGCCGTCGCGTTTCTTGCGGCGCTTGCCCAGCGAGAAGCTTTGCATCGGCGCCACTTTCGCCATCTTCAACGGCGCCTGCTTGGCCAGCATCGGCAGCAGTTCGTCTTCCGGCAAATGCACCAGCTTGGCGTAGGAACGGATGTAGCCGCGCACGAAGGTGGAAGCGAGGTCAGCGGACACGCTGTCTTCCTCGATATCGCGCACGGTGGACATTTTGAGACACAGGCGTTCTGCAACGGTCTGTTGGCTCAGCCCGAGTTGCTCACGGGCCTGACGCAGGCGCTGGCCCGTCGTCATGGATACGGTTTTATCTTGGGAGGCTTCAGTATTCATTAGCTAAGAACTGCTGGTACTGTTTGGATTGTGGAAAACTTCGCGCTAGCTGCTTGCCATAGCGTTGAACGCTATCCTGACGGCCGGCTAACGCGGCGAAACGAATCTGTAACCATAAGCTGCTGGCGCTGGCCGGCAGAACATGCTGATAAACATCCAATAAAAGTTGCGACTGGGCGCGCTTCCCTTCTCCAAATTGCTTTTCGGCCTCCGCCAACAGCGGAGTGCCTTTGTCCGGATCGACTTTCAGCGCGCGGCTCAACAGCGTGCGCGCCTCATCGTTTTGTCCGGCCTTGAGAAAACAGTAACCTGCGTTTTCCAAGCTGTCGGCGACCTGGCCATAATCGGGCGCCAGCGCCGCAGCGCTAAACTGCTGTTGCGCCGGTACATACTGCCCTAAACTGCAAAGAAACGCACCGTAATTATTCAATACGGTGCCATTGCCCGGCGCAAGTTTGAGCGCTTGCCGATAACGCTGTTCGGCCGCGGCATTTTCACCGATCCGCTGCTCATAGAGCGCCATGCCCAACTGCGTGCGGTAATCCTGCGGGGCCGCGTCCAGCGCCTTTTCCAGGTTCTGGCGCGCGGCGTCCATGTCGCCTTGCTGCAGGTACTCCAGGCCCAGCTGCAACCGCGTTTGGCCCGCCTCAGAGACTTGTGCTTCCTTTTCCGGCGCTGAACCGGAACACCCGGCCAACAACCCGGCCGCCAGCCACACACCCCACAGTTTCAGCTTCATGCCCGCATTCATTTCCTTATCGGCCGTCAGCTAACGCCCGCCAGCGACACGCTTTCGCATAACAGGCTGTTAGATAACAAAAAATGGTGCTATAGGATTCAGACCGCCCGTACGTTGATAGGTTCCCCGGCCATTTTCTTCTTCAGGGTACGCTTGGTACGGTCGATCACTTCACCCGCCAGTTGCCCGCAGGCGGCGTCGATATCGTCACCACGGGTTTTACGAACAATAGTCGTAAAGCCGTATTCCATCAACACCTTGGAGAAACGATCCACCCGGCTGTTGGAGCTGCGGCCGTAAGGGGCGCCCGGGAACGGGTTCCATGGGATCAGGTTGATCTTGCACGGCGTGTCTTTCAGCACTTCCGCCAGCTGATGCGCATCGTCGGTGCTGTCGTTGATATGATCCAGCATCACGTACTCGACGGTCACGCGGCCCTGGTTGGCGTTGGATTTCTCCAAATAGCGACGCACCGCGGACAGGAAGGTCTCGATGTTGTACTTGCGGTTGATCGGCACGATCTCATCGCGGATGGTGTCGTTCGGCGCGTGCAGCGAGATCGCCAGCGCCACGTCGATCATGTCGCCCAGCTTGTCCAGCGCCGGCACCACGCCGGAGGTAGACAGGGTCACGCGGCGTTTGGACAGGCCAAAGCCGAAGTCGTCCAGCATGATTTCCATCGCCGGCACCACGTTGTTCAGGTTGAGCAGCGGCTCGCCCATCCCCATCATTACCACGTTGGTGATCGGGCGTTGGCCGGTCACCTTCAGCGCGCCGATGATTTTCGCCGCGCGCCACACCTGGCCGATGATTTCCGACACGCGCAGGTTGCGGTTGAAGCCCTGCTGCGCCGTCGAACAGAATTTGCACTCCAGCGCGCAGCCTACCTGCGAGGAGACGCACAGCGTCGCGCGGTCGGCTTCCGGGATGTACACGGTTTCGACCTGCTGATCGCCGACTTTAATCGCCCACTTGATGGTGCCGTCGGCCGAACGCTGTTCTTCCGCCACTTCCGGCGCGCGGATTTCCGCCACGCGTTGCAGCTTGCCGCGCAGGACTTTGTTGATGTCGGTCATCTGCTCGAAGTCGTCGCAGCAGTAGTGGTAAATCCACTTCATCACCTGATCGGCGCGGAACGGTTTCTCGCCCATTTCGGCGAAGAACTCGCGCATTTGCTGGCGGTTCAGGTCCAGCAGGTTGATTTTGGCCGCAGCCGGTTGCTCCACGTTAACGGAGGGGGTAGTCAGCGAATTATTTTCAGACACGGTGTGCTCGGACGTGATGGGTTCTAACATAATGATCTCTGGCCTCGTTATTACACGTTATGGCGCTAAAGAATGGACAGTAAGTTGTGCATTTCAGCCCGCATGATTCGGGTGGCGGCACTAAAAACACGCCCCTGACAAGTCGTCTTATCAGGGGCGCGGCATTGTACAAATTTTAGTAGCGGGTGGCTACGGCTGAAAGGCATTCAGGGCATTTTTATTGTTTCAGCCGGTGAATGCCTGGTTATCAGCCAAGAAACGGCACGATTAACGTGCGCAGATTTCGCTTTCGTTGAAGAAGTAAGCGATTTCGCGCTGTGCGGATTCAACGGAATCGGAACCGTGAACGGCGTTAGCGGTGAAGCTGTCCGCGTAGTCGGCACGCAGGGTACCGGCCAGCGCGTTGTCCGGGTTGGTTGCGCCCATGATGTCGCGGTTGCGCTGCACGGCGTTTTCAGATTCCAGAACCTGCACCATGATTGGGCCGGAGGTCATGAATTCAACCAGACCGTCGAAGAATGGGCGGCCTTTGTGCTCAGCGTAGAAGCCTTCAGCTTGCTCGCGAGTCAGACGCAGCATTTTAGCGGCGATGATTTTGAAACCGGCGCGCTCGAAACGAGCGTAGATAGCGCCGATGTCGTTGTTGGCTACAGCGTTTGGTTTAACGATGGAAAAGGTACGTTCTACGGTCATGATGGCCTCTGTATGACTTCCAAAACAGGCCGGTCTGCAATGTTGCCGGCCTTCTCAAGTGGCGCAGATTATATGTGCGCCGTTAACGCTTGCCTACGGGAAAATCAACATTTCATTAAAAAAATATGATCTTCATGATTCATTTTCGACCACGCGGCGGCGCTACTGGGTCTTGTCGGTAGACGGGATCAAATTGCGCAGCCAACTGCCCCAGCGGCGCTGATAAAACGGCTGCGTATGGGAGATCAGATAGTGGCTGATGCCGCGCTCGTTCTCCGACACCAGGCAGAAATCCACCGGTTCGTCGTTCGGCGCCGTTTCGCTGGCGACGCTGCCGGCCTCGTTGATCAACGCCTCGATCTCCGCCGGCTCGGCGTCCACTTCCAGCCCGATCAGCAGATTCGGCTTCTCGTCCGCCGCCTGATCGTGCATCAGCGCCAGAAACGCGCGGCGCACCGGCTTGCGCTGGCTGAACAGCGTGGTCAACGCATCCACCATCGCCGACGGGTACTCTTCGGGCTGCCCCAGCAGGATTTGGGTCTCTTTATCGACGTAATGCTCCACCGGTTTGACGACGCCGCCGGTCGCCAGCAGCATCGCCACCTCTTCCGGGTAGAACTCCTTGCCGTACTCCGCCTTCGGATTGAGGAACAGATCCGCGCCCTGGGTGATTTCGAACAGCACCCGCGCCGGCATGGCGATGAACGGCTGTTCGTCCTCAACGGCTTTCTGCAGCGCTTCCAGCGAGGTGAAGAACGGAATGATGCTGCCGCCGTCCTGCTTCTCCCAATGCTGGATATTGACCGGCGTATCCGCGTTCAGCGCGATGTCGCCGTCCTGCTGCACCTGCTCGCTGTCGCCGAGGATCAGCACCGTGGCGTCGAGCAGTTCACGGAAGAACGCCGGGCGATGGGCCGGCTCCGTCACCGCCAGCTTCAGCAGGCGTTCAAGTTCGTTCTCGCTCGGGGCGGCATCGTGATGATGGGCACTCATGGCAAACTCCAGGGATCAAATAGCGAGGCCCAGCATGCTGGGCCCCGAAGATAATGCGCATTCTAGCGCCCGACGCGGCGGGCGTTCAATTATTTGGCTTTGCTCAGCAGCAGGTTGGCCAGGGTACGCACGCCCAAACCGGTCGCGCCGGCCGACCACTGATCCACCGCGCCTTTGCGGTAGGTGGCGGAACAGTCGATGTGCAGCCAGCCTTGCTGGTAATTCTTGACGAAGTGCGACAGGAAGGCCGCCGCGGTGCTGGCGCCGGCGGTGTAGGCCGGGCCGGCCACGTTGTTCAGCTCGGCGAAGTTGGACGGCAGCTGGCTGCGGTGGAACTCGGCCAGCGGCAGACGCCAGAACGGCTCTTGCTCGGCGGTGGCGCTGTTCAGCAGCTCCTGCGCCAGCGCGTCGTCGAAGCTGAACAGCGCATGGTAGTCGTTGCCGACCGCGGTTTTCGCGGCGCCGGTGAGGGTCGCACAGTCGATAATCAGCTGCGGGTTCTGCTCAGAAGCGTCGATCAGGCCGTCGGCCAGCACCAGGCGCCCTTCCGCATCGGTGTTCATCACCTCAACGGTTTTGCCGTTGCGGTAGCGAATGATGTCGCCCAGTTTGAAAGCGTTGCCGCTGACCATGTTGTCGGCGCAGCACAGGTACAGCTTCACGCGCTGCTTCAGGCCGCGCGCCGCCGCCAGCGCCAGGGCGCCGGTGATGGTGGCCGCACCGCCCATGTCAGCCTTCATCGAGTCCATAAAGGCGCTCTGTTTCAGGCTATAACCGCCGGTATCGAAGGTGATGCCCTTGCCGACCAGGCAGGCGAACACCGGCGCATCCGGGTTACCGGTCGGGTTGAAGTCCAGCGCCAGCAGCACCGGCGGACGCTCAGAGCCGCGGCCGACGGTGTGGATGCCGGCATAGTTCTGCTCGCGCAGATCTTCGCCCTTGGTGATGCGGTAGCTGACGGCATCGCAGCCGACGTCGCACATCAGATCGACGGCGCGGGTCGCCAGTTGCTCTGGCCCCAGCTCTTCCGCCGGCATGTTGATGGTGTCACGCACCCAGTCAACGATCTTCAGGCGCTTATCCAGTTCCTGACGTGCGGCTTCCGGCAGCTCGGCCCATTCGACGTTGCGTTGCCCTTTCGGCCCGCGGTAACCCTGCCAAAACGCCCAGCTGTTTTCCAAGTCCCAACCGTCGCCGGCCAGCTTGACGTTTTTGATGCCCTGACCGTCAATTTTGCGGCCCGCACGCTGGATCGCGCCCAGCTTGTCGGTGCCGGTCAGGTGGATGGTCATCCCTTCGCCGTTGGTGCTGAGCAGCGCTTTTTCGCCCCAACGGGCGTCGGCAGGTTGTTGCGACAGCGTGACCTGCATGAATTCTGTTGTCATAGCCTTCTTACTCCGGATGTTCCCTTTATTATTTCATTAGGGCTTTATTGCATACCCTATGGATTTCAAATTGCAGCTAGGCGCCCAGCGATCTCATCCCCAGGAGCTTACTCAGGTAAGTGACTGGGGTAAGACAAATCTGCCGGGAGCAGATTTGAACGCTGCTCGCAGCGGCCCCTTGGGGCGTGGCCCACGGATGGGCCACGTAACTACGTGCAGGTAACAACGCTGCGGTTTGAAAGACGACGGGTATGTCGGATACAAAATAAACGGGCCGCCCATGGCAGCCCGTTACGCTATTTACTCCGCTTCATCTAACCAGACCAGCAGGATCGCTTCCAGTATTTTTTCGTTGGAAGCCTGCGGATCGTCGTCGAACTCTTCCAGATCGCAGATCCACTGATGCATGTCGGTAAAACGCACGGTTTTCGGATCGGTGTCCGGGTATTGGTCGTACAGGGCTTCGCCGATTTCTCGGCTGTCGGTCCACTTCAGTCCCATTATGATCTCCGGGTTGGCGCTGCGGCTAACAATTAATGCTCACGCGCGTGGTTGACGGTGTAGCGCGGCATTTCGACCACCAGATCTTCGTCGGCGACCAGCGCCTGGCAGCTCAGGCGGCTTTCCGGCTCCAGCCCCCAGGCCTTGTCCAGCATGTCGTCTTCCAGCTCGCTGCTCTCTTCAAGCGAATCGAAGCCTTCACGCACGATGCAGTGGCAGGTGGTGCAGGCGCAGGATTTCTCGCAGGCGTGCTCGATTTCAATGCCGTTGCGCAGCGCAACGTTGAGGATCGACTCCCCTTTTTCAGCTTCCAGAACCGCCCCTTCCGGGCAAAGATCTTGATGGGGCAGGAAAACAATTTTAGGCATGGTTAAACCTCATCCACAGAATGGCCAGCCAGCGCGCGGCGAATGGAAGCGTCCATGCGGCGCGCGGCAAAATCTTGCGTTTGTGCATCTAATGTTTTGATGGCGTCTTCGATAGCGGCGGGATCTTCCCCCTGCACCGCCTGCTGCAACGCCTGGGTCGCGGCGGCGATCGCCTGGCTTTCCGCCTCGCTCAGCAGCGCGGCGTCGCTGGCCAGCGCGCCCTGCAGGCTTTCCAGCACCCGCGCGGCTTCCACGCGTTGCTCCGCCAGCTTGCGCGCGCCCACGTCGCTTTGCGCGTTGGCCATCGAATCCTTGATCATGCCGGCGATTTCGCTGTCCGACAGGCCGTACGACGGCTTCACCTGGATCGAGGCTTCCACGCCGGTGGATTTCTCCATCGCGGTGACGCTCAGCAGACCGTCGGCATCCACCTGGAAGGTGACGCGAATGTGCGCGCCCCCGGCAGGCAGCGGCGGCAGGCCGCGCAGCGTGAAACGCGCCAGCGAACGGCAGTCCTGCACCAGCTCGCGCTCGCCCTGCAGCACGTGGATCATCATCGCGCTTTGGCCGTCTTTAAAGGTGGTGAATTCCTGCGCGCGCGCCACCGGAATGGTGGTGTTGCGCGGGATCACTTTCTCCACCAGACCGCCCATGGTTTCGAGGCCCAGCGACAGCGGGATCACGTCCAGCAGCAGCATGTCGCTGTCCGGCTTGTTGCCCACCAGAATGTCGGCCTGGATCGCGGCGCCGATGGCGACCACTTTATCCGGATCGATCGACGTCAGCGGCGTACGGCCGAAGAAGGCCCCCACCTGCTCACGCACCAGCGGCACACGGGTGGAACCGCCGACCATCACCGCTTCCAGCACCTCGTCGGCGGCGACGCCGGCGTCTTTCAGCGCGCGGCGGCAGGCCATCAGCGTGCGTTTCACCAGCGGAGCGATCAGCGCTTCGAACTGGGCGCGGGTCACCTCGCCCTGCCAGCCGGCCACCTCGACGCGCACGCTGTCGGCATCGCTCAACGCGATTTTAGCGGCGATGGCGGCGTCCAGCAGTTGGCGCTGCACGCCGTGGTCGCTGCGATCGGCCACGCCGGCCTGCTCGCGCAGCCAGTCGGCCAGCAGGTGATCGAAGTCGTCGCCGCCCAGCGCGGAATCGCCGCCGGTGGCCAGCACTTCGAACACGCCGCGGCTGAGGCGCAGAATGGAGATATCAAAGGTGCCGCCGCCCAGATCGTAAACCGCGATCACCCCTTCCTGGCCGGAGTCCAGCCCGTAGGCGATCGCTGCCGCGGTCGGTTCGTTCAGCAGGCGCAGGACGTGCAGGCCGGCCAGACGCGCCGCGTCTTTGGTGCCCTGGCGCTGCGCGTCGTCGAAGTAGGCGGGAACGGTGATCACCACGCCATCCAGCTCCCCTTCCAGCGCCGCTTGCGCGCGCGCGGACAGGGCTCGCAGGATATCGGCGGAGACGCCGACCGGGTTAACCGGGCCGGCGGCGGTGACGATCAGCGGCAGGCCGTTGTCGCTGGCCTGGAATTGATAAGGCAGGTTCGGGTAACGCTGCTGCACGTCCGCCAACGAGCGGCCCATCATGCGTTTGATGGAGCTGACGGTATTGGCCGGATCCTGCGCCGCCTGTTGGCGCGCCTCCCAGCCGACGCGCTGCGCGTCCGCCTGATAATGCACCACCGAAGGCAGCAAATGGCGGCCCTGTTCGTCGGCCAGCGTTTCCGCTTGCCCGCTGCGCACCGTGGCGACCAGCGAGTTGGTGGTGCCTAAGTCGATGCCGGCGGCCAAGCGTCGCTGGTGCGGCGCGGCGCTGAGGCCAGGCTCACTAATTTGTAATAAGGCCATGTTGAAGCTTCCACAATCAGAATCAGAAGGTGTTACTCAAAACCCAGCAGTTTTTCTTCGAGTTGTTCAACCTGTTGCTGGAGTTTGTCCAAAAAGCGCAGCTTGCGCACGGTGTCGGCGGCGTCCGCCCACTGCTCGCCGTCCAGCTGCTGCAGCATCAGCGCGCTGCGCTGTTTGATGGAGGCGGCCAGCCGCGCGCCGAAATCGGCCAGCAGGCTTTCCGCCTCCGGCTTGCGCTCAATGGCGTCGAGCTCTTCGCGCAGTTCCAGCTGTTCCATCAGGAACGCGGTGTCGCGCATCGTATGCTGTTCGTTACCCAGATCGAAGCCGTGCAAAGATAGCATATACTCCGCGCGTTTTAACGGGTGCTTCAGCGACTGGTAGGCTTCGTTGATGGTCGCCGCCTGCTGCAACGCCATCAGGCGTTCGCGCTCCGGCTGGTTGGCGAAACGATCGGGGTGAAACTGGCGCTGCAGATCCTGGAAGCGGGACGCAAGCAGGCTGCCGTCCACGGTGTAGCGAACTGGCAGCCCGAATAAAGTAAAGTAATCCATAGCGTGCTCTGGGCGTTAGCGGATGAAGTTCCCCCGCCGAAACGGGGGAGCACGATGGACTGTCAGACGTTGAAACTCTCGCCGCAGCCGCATTCGCTTGAGACGTTCGGGTTGTTGAACTTGAAGCCTTCGTTCAGGCCTTCCTTAACGAAATCAAGCTCGGTGCCGTCAAGGTAAACCAGGCTCTTGCCGTCGATGATCACCTTGATGCCTTTGTCTTCAAACACGATGTCGTCATCGTTGGCTTCGTCAACAAATTCCAGCACGTAGGCCATTCCGGAGCAGCCGGAAGTTCGCACTCCCAGACGCAGGCCGAGACCCTTGCCGCGGTTCGTCAAAAACGCCTGAACACGCTGCGCAGCGCTGTCGCTCATGGTAATAGACATCACAACCTCACACTTCAAATCAAAGCCCGGCGTGGCCGGGCCGACTCAGACAAATTACTCGGCGCTATGCTTGCTCTTATAGTCGGCAATCGCTGCTTTGATGGCGTCTTCAGCCAGGATCGAGCAGTGAATTTTGACCGGCGGCAATTCCAGCTCTTCGGCGATCTGGGTGTTTTTGATCGCTTCAGCCTGATCGAGCGACTTGCCCTTCATCCATTCGGTCACCAGCGAGCTGGAGGCGATGGCGGAACCGCAGCCGTAAGTTTTAAAGCGCGCGTCTTCGATGATGCCTTCATCGTTAACCTTGATTTGCAGCTTCATGACGTCGCCGCAAGCCGGTGCCCCTACCATGCCGCTACCGACGGTAGGATCTTCGTTGTCAAAGGAACCCACGTTGCGCGGGTTTTCATAATGATCGATTACTTTTTCGCTGTAAGCCATGACCTTGCTCCTGAAACCTGAGAATTAATGATGCGCCCATTCGATGCTGTTGATGTCCACGCCCTGCTTGAACATCTCCCACAGTGGAGACAGATCGCGCAGACGGCCGATGGATTTACGCACCAGTTGAATGGTGTAGTCGATCTCTTCTTCCGTGGTGAAACGCCCCAGGGAGAAACGGATCGAGCTGTGCGCCAATTCATCGCTCATGCCCAGCGCGCGCAGCACGTAGGACGGCTCGAGGCTGGCGGAGGTACAGGCTGAACCGGAGGAAACGGCCAGGTCTTTCAGCGCCATGATCAGCGACTCGCCTTCAACGTAGTTGAAGCTGACGTTCAGGATGTTCGGTGCGCCGTGCTCCAGATCGCCGTTCAGATACACTTCTTCCATATCTTTCACGCCGTTCCACAGACGATCGCGCAGGGTGCGCAGACGCGCCATCTCTTCGGTCATCTCTTCTTTGGCGATGCGGTAAGCTTCGCCCATGCCGACGATCTGGTGGACAGGCAGGGTGCCGGAACGCATGCCGCGCTCGTGACCGCCGCCGTGTACCTGCGCTTCGATGCGGATGCGCGGCTTGCGGCGCACGTACAGCGCGCCGATGCCTTTCGGGCCATAGATTTTGTGGCCGGAGAACGACATCAGGTCGACTTTCAGCTTGCTCAGATCGATAGGCAGTTTGCCCACGCTCTGGGTGGCGTCAACGTGATAGATGATACCGCGCGCGCGGCACATTTCGCCGATCGCTTCGATGTCCTGCACCACGCCGATTTCGTTATTGACGTGCATGATGGAGACCAGAATGGTGTCATCGCGCAGCGCCGCTTCGAGATCCTGCAGGCTGATGATGCCGTTGCTCTGCGGCGCCAGATAGGTCACTTCGAACCCTTCGCGCTCCAGCTGACGGCAGGTGTCCAGCACGGCTTTGTGTTCGGTTTTGCTGGTGATGATGTGCTTGCCTTTTTTCTGGTAGAAATTGGCAGCGCCTTTGATCGCCAGGTTGTCGGATTCGGTCGCCCCGGAGGTGAAGACGATTTCGCGCGGGTCGGCGCCCACCAGTTCGGCGATTTGGTTACGGGCGATGTCTACCGCCTCTTCCGCCTGCCAACCGAAACGGTGGGAACGGGAAGCCGGGTTGCCGAAAGTGCCGTCCAGGGTCAAAAACTGCATCATCTTCTCAGCAACGCGCGGGTCAACCGGCGTCGTTGCTGAGTAATCCAGATAAATCGGTAATTTCATTGCTCTTGTGCTCCGTACATCACTTCCAAAAACTAAAATAATTTCGCCAGCTGCTTATGCGCGCAGATTAACGTTGATAGTTTCTTGCGGACGACCGTTGGCCGTGCGGCGCGTATCGTTATTTTGACGATCCGCCACCACCAGCACTTCCTGGTTGTTGACCAGTTCTGCCAGCGTAATGTTGTTCAGGAACCCGCTGATGCGCTCGCTCAGATCGCGCCACAGGGCGTGGGTCAAGCAGCGATCGCCGCCCTGACAGCCTTCTTTGCCCTGGCACCGGGTTGCATCTACCGATTCATCGACGGCAGTGATGACAGCGCCAACGGCGATCTCACCCGCGTCTTTACCCAGCAGATAACCACCGCCCGGGCCGCGCACGCTGGCCACCAGGCCATTTTTGCGCAGACGGGAGAATAATTGTTCCAGATAAGAGAGCGAAATACCCTGGCGTTCGGAAATGTCCGCCAGTGGCACCGGCCCTTCCTGGGAATGCAGCGCTACGTCAAGCATAGCGGTTACGGCATAACGGCCTTTGGATGTCAGTCTCATAGCTCAATGGTTACCTGTTGGTCAAATATGGCCGAAAGTCTGACATTCCTGAGTAAAACAGTCAACTATTTAACCTAGTAATTGACTCAAGTATTAGCACGTTTTGAACTTAGCAAGAACAAAGGTATATAAAATACATGTTATAACCTTTGGATAACTAATACTATTGTCGCCCACCGCTATGCCACATCAATTAATTACCTTGATGTTTATCCTGTTTCTCGATCGACGTCAGCATGCCGCGCAGGATATTCAGCTCCTGCCCTTCCGGGCGCGCGCGGGTGAACAGCCGACGCAGGCGGCTCATCACCTGGCCCGGATGGGACGGACGAATAAAGCCGGTGCGCTGCAGCGTCTGCTCCAGGTGCTGATAGAAACGCTCGAGGTCATCCACCAGCGGGTACGGCGTCTCTTCCAGCTGCGGCGCGCCCGCCTGTTGGCGATCGAGGTAAGCCACGCGCACTTCGTACGCCAGGATCTGCACCGCCATCGCCAGGTTCAGCGAGCTGTAGTCCGGGTTGGCCGGAATAGCGACGTGGTAGTGGCACTTCTGCAATTCATCGTTGGTCAGCCCGACGCGTTCGCGGCCGAACACCAGCGCCACTGGCGCGTGTTCGCCCTCGTGCACCGCGCGCACGCCGCATTCACGCGGCTCCAGCATCGGCCACGGCAAGGTGCGAGAACGGGCGCTGGTGCCCACCACCAGGCTACAGCCGGCGATGGCGTCATCGAGGGTATCGACGATAGTGGCGTTGCCGATCACGTCGCTGGCGCCGGCGGCCAGGGCGATGGCCTGAGAATCGGGTTTGATCAGCGGATTAACCAGATAAAGGTTGGTTAAACCCATGGTTTTCATGGCTCTGGCGGTCGAGCCCATGTTGCCGGTATGTGAAGTCTCAACCAGAACAATGCGGATATTGTGCAGCATACAAACTCTGAGCGTGGCGGAAAATCGCAGCATCTTAACACAGCCGTAGGCAATTTGCCGAACAGCTGCTATACTTCGCGCCGTTTCCTGTTCTTTAACATCCTAGTTGGAAGATACCCATGCATCCGATGCTGACTATCGCCGTGCGCGCTGCGCGCAAGGCCGGTAACCTGATTGCCAAAAACTACGAAACCCCGGACGCTGTAGAAGCGAGCCAGAAAGGGACCAATGACTTCGTCACCAACGTCGATCGCGATGCAGAGCATCTGATCATCGACGTCATCCGCAAGTCTTATCCGCAACACAGTATCGTGAGCGAAGAACGCGGTGAGCTGATCGGCGAAGATCGTGATGTGCAATGGGTGATCGATCCACTGGATGGCACTGCAAACTTCATCAAACGTTTCCCTCATTTCTCCGTTTCCATCGCCGTACGCATCAAAGGCCGTACTGAAGTGGCCGTGGTTTACGATCCGATGCGCAACGAACTGTTCACCGCCACGCGCGGCCAGGGTGCACAGCTCAACGGCTACCGCCTGCGCGGCACCAACGCCAAAGATCTGGATGGCACCATCCTGGCGACCGGCTTCCCGTTCAAGGTCAAACAGCACGCAACGCCTTACATCAACATCGTCGGCAAGCTGTTCACCCAGTGCGCGGACTTCCGCCGCACCGGTTCCGCTGCGCTGGATCTGGCCTATGTGGCCGCCGGCCGCGTAGACGGTTTCTTCGAAATCGGCCTGAAGCCGTGGGACTTCGCCGCGGGCGAACTGCTGGTGCGTGAAGCCGGCGGCCTGGTGACCGACTTCGTCGGCGGCCACAACCACTTCAGCTCCGGCAACGTGGTGGCAGGCAACCCGCGCGTAGTGAAAGCCATGCTGGCCACCATGCGTGAAGAACTGAGCGAAGCGCTGAAGCGTTAATCGCCAGAAGCGAATCGAAAAAAGCGCTGCCGATGCAGCGCTTTTTTTATGCCCGTTAGCGGGAGAAGGGACGGATGCCGCCGCCGAATTCCGGCTGCGCGCTGACGTACAGCAACAGCCCGGCGGCCAGCAGGATCAGGCCGCCGGCCAGCGCCAACGCCCCCCAGGCCACCGCGCTCCAGGCGGCGGGCGCGCGCGAACGGCTGAGGCGCACAGCCAGCCGGCGGCTGTAATGTACCAGCAGCGCCAGCATCGAGATGGTCAACGAGGTGCCGAACGCCATCGCCAGCGCGGAGATCACTCCCCAGCCGAACACGCCGATCACTTTGGAGAACAGCAGCACCAAAATCGCCCCCGAACAGGGGCGCATGCCCATCGCCAGCACGATGGCGGCCTGAGTGCGCCAGTCGCTTCCCGCCTGCAGCTCGCTGTCGCTCGGCAGATGCCGGTGGCCGCAGCCGCAATTGGCGCTGTGCACATGATCCGCCGCCAGCGGCGTCAGGCTGTTGATGCGTAGCGCCGGCGCCGGGCGCATCGCCTTGATCGCCGCAAACAGGCGTTTCAGCGCGCGCCAACTCAGCAGCACGCCAAGCAGCATCACCAGAATAAAGCTGCCCTTCTCCAGCCAGAAACTGCTTTGGTGCAGTTGGCGCGAAGAGAGCTGCAATACCACCAGCATCAGCGTGACCAGCGCGATCGCTACCCCACCCTGCACCAGCGAGGCGGCGAAGGTCAGCTTCAGGCTGCTTTTCAGCCGCGCCGGATGGGTAGCCAGGTAGGTGGCGATCACCACTTTGCCGTGGCCGGGGCCGAGCGCATGCAAGACGCCATAGCCGAGGCTGAACAGCATCAGCGCCAGCCCGGCCTGCTGCGGCGCGGCCTTCACCTGCTGCAACAGCCCCGCCATCTGCTGGTGCAGCGCTTTTTGCCACACCACGCTCTGCATCAGCAGCTGCGGCCAATAGTGCCACGCCAACAGCGTGGCGGCCGCCAGCGCCAGCGTGAACGGCAGCAGCGGCCACAGGCCGAAGGCCCAGTGGCGTCGGCTCGTCGTCGGTTGCGAGAGATTTAACGACATTGCAGCGTCACCCGCTGGGCGAACTGCTGCCCCAGGGCCAGGTCTTCGCCGGGCGAGTCGTTCTTGTCGAGCGACAGCGCATAGGCCTGCAGCGACGCATTCGGCTTCGGCGTCATCAGCTTGTAGCTGCACAGCTGCGCCATCTCCGGCGGCAGATGCAGCGCATTTTGGTCTTTATAGGTCATATCCACGAAATAAGTCGGATCGTAAGTAGAAAGTTCGAACGGTTTGCCCGCCAGCGGCTGCGGCTCGGCCAACGGCAGCACGAACTCCAGCACCGCCTGGTTGCCCTGGCGCGACAGGTGATATTCACTGGGCAAGTTCAGGTATTTCACCGGTTTGCCGTCGCGGTAAAGATCGGTGAAATAGTGCTGCCCCAGCACGTTGGCCATCACTTCCGCCGCCAGCTTTTTCCACACTTCCGAATCGCTCTTGGCGTTTTTCGCATCGTAGAGCAGATCCGCCGAGGTGATTTCATCCATCACCCACACCATTTTCAGGCCGACCAGCCGCTGGTCTTTGGCGACGAAGGTGGTGTTCATGTCGATAAAGCTGTGCGGATGAGCGATCGCACCGGCGCTGAACACGGCGCCGAAGGCAGCCAAAAGACGACGTAACTTCATCATTATCCTGTCTTACCTGCATTTGTTATAACGTAACACAAATAAATGCCTAACGGCCCGCCTCTCCCGGCGATATTTGTGACGAAAGTTGTAAGCCGAAGTAAAAGCCGCGCGGTAATCCTGCCGTCACAAAGCCTTTTGCTATGCTTAGGCATAATCGCAACCTTTTATGCCGGAAGGTGATAATGAGCCTGGACACCTCTCCCGTGCCCGAGCTCTCCGGACAACAACGGCGCTGCCATCTGCTGCTGATGCTGTACACGCCGGAGCCCGAGTTACAGCTGGAGACCCTAAGCCGAATCAACGGCGTCGCCCCCCCGATAACCCGGCAAGATATAGCCGAGGTGGCCAGTGAAATCCAGCGTTTCCATCACCTGGAGATCGCCGTCGATCCCGACCATGGCTACCAACTGCGGGGCAGCGTGCTCGACCAACGCCTGTGCCTGATCCACTGGCTGCGGCGGGCCCTGCGCTGTAGCCCGCGGTTTGTCGAAGGCGATTTCGCCCCGCGCCTGCGGCAAGCGCTGGCGACCGATGCCGCCCCGGCGTCTGCGCTGACAGAGGCGATCGACGCCTGCGAGCCGCTGCTCAGCCGCCACTTCGATGCGCGCGACCGCCAATTCCTGCAGCATTACCTGCTCTACTGCGCCTGGCAAAATCGCCTGCAGCAGCATCCGCGTTTCGACGCGGTTCAACGCGACTGGCTGCGGAAAAAGCCGGAACAGCAAGCCGCCGCCTGGCTGCATCAGGCCTGCAACCGGCTGTTTAACCAGCCGCCGCAGGCAGACGAGCGCGATTTTTTGGCGCTGACCTTCACCATGTTGAAAAATCACAGCTACCACAGCAACGACTCAGCGCAAGAGCGGAGATTGATGGTGGCGATCGACAGCATGGTCGAGCGCTTCCAGCAACTTTCCGGCATGGCCTTCAGCAGCAAGGCGGAGCTGGTCAGCCAGCTGTTCGCCCATCTGGCGCCGGCGCTGGAGCGCTGCCGTTTCGCCATCGGCATCGACAATATGCTGCTGGAAGAAGTGGTGCGCAAATACCCGCGGCTGATGCGCACCACGCAGGAAGCGCTGAAACCGCTGGAGCAGGAGTACGGCGTGCATTTTTCCAACGAGGAGGCGGGTCTGGTGGCCATCAGCTTCGGCGCCTGGCTGATGCAGGACAACGCGCTGCAGGAAAAGCAGGTGCTGCTGCTGACGCTGGACAACCCGCAGCTGGAAGAGGAAGTGGAATATCAGATCCGAGAGCTCACGCTGCTGCCGCTGAACATCAAGTACCTGCCGCTGAGCGACTATCTGCGCGGCGGAGCGCCGCAGGGCATCACGCTGGTGATCACCCCTTATGCGGCGGTGCACAGCGATCCGCACCCGCCGCTGATCTATACCGAACTACCGCTGGAAACCCGGCAGCGCCAGGCGATCCGCGCGCTGCTGGAAGCCCCTTAATCAGCGGCTGAGGCTGACCGCCGGCGGCCGGATAAACAAGGCCGGCACCGCGACCGCCGCCATCACCCAGAATACCCCGCCCTGCCAATGTTCGAACAGGAACCCGGCAATGACCGTCATGACGGCGATGCCGCCGCCCATCGCCAGCGCCGAATACACCGCCTGCAGTTGGATCACCTCTTGCCCCTGACGCGCGGCGATAAAGCGCATCGCCGCCAAATGGCAGACGGTGAAAGTGCCGCAGTGCAGGATCTGGATCAGCAGCAGCCAGCCCAGCTCGGTGCTATAGGCCATCAGGCTCCAGCGCAACACGCCGCAGCAGGCGGAGAGCAACAGCAGGTTGCGCGCATTCCAGCGGCGGAACAGCACGTTGCTGCTGGCGAAAATAATCACCTCCGCCACCACGCCCAGCGACCACAGATAGCCGATGGTCGAGGCCGAATAGCCCGCCTCCTGCCAGTAAATGGAGCCGAAGCTGTAGTAGCCGGCGTGCGCCCCTTGCAGCAGCGTGACGCACAGCAGGAAGCGCCAGACCGGCCCCTCTTTCAACAGTGCCCACAGCGAACGTTCGGTTCCGCTGCGCGTGCGCGCTTCGCCCTGCGGCATGACGCTCGGCTTCAACAGCATGCCCAGCAGCATCGCCAGCACGCTGAAGATCAGGCTGTAGAGAATGGCGTTATGGCCCCATACCGCTACCAGCTGCCCGGTCAGCGCCGAGCCGATGACGAACGCCAGCGAACCCCACAGCCGCACCCGGCCGTAGTCCATACGGATCTGCTTTTGCCAGGTGGCGGCCAACGCGTCGGTCAGCGGCACCAGCGGCGAGAAGAACAGGTTGAAACCCGCTATCACCAGCATCAGCCAACCCCAGCCGTTGCCGAAACAGAAACCGACCGCAAAGGCCAGGGTCAGCAGCGCCAGCAGGCGCAGGGCGGAGACTAAATGAGAGGGATCTTTAACGCGGGGCGCAATCAGTAAGCTGCCGAGGAAGCGGGCCACCAAGCCGGCGCCGAGCAGCATGCCGATGGTTTCGGGCGCGATGCCCTCGCCTTTCAGCCACACGCCCCAGAACGGTAAGAAGATGCCATAGGAAAAGAAGTAGGTGAAATAACTGAGCGCGAGCCAACGCGTGGATTGCAGAACCATGATCCCTCCGGAGTGAGGGCAATACTTTGACAGAGCTCACACCGCCCCGCAATCTTCATTCCACTTCAATGCGTTAGAGTGCCAGACAGCTCACAGTTTGCCGCGAGCGGCCACAAAAAAACCCGCCGCAGCGGGTTTTGTCGGGCGAAAGCGGGATTACGCGTAAACCGGCAGGCGGGCGCAGATATCCAGCACTTTCTTCTTGGTGCGTTCGATGGTGGCTTCATCGTTGATGTTGTCCAGCACATCACAGATCCAACCGGCCAGTTCGCGCACGTCGGCTTCTTTGAAGCCGCGACGGGTGACGGCCGGGGTGCCGATACGCACGCCGGAGGTGACGAACGGGCTTTTCGGATCGTTCGGCACGCTGTTTTTGTTGACCGTGATGTTGGCGCGGCCCAGGGCAGCGTCCGCTTCTTTACCGGTCAGATTTTTGTCGACCAGATCCAGCAGGAACAGGTGGTTATGGGTGCCGCCGGAGACCACTTTGTAGCCGCGCTGCAGGAACACGTCCACCATCGCCTTGGCGTTGACCGCCACTTGCTGCTGATAAACCTTGAACTCAGGCTCCATCGCTTCTTTCAGCGCCACCGCCTTGCCGGCGATCACGTGCATCAGCGGGCCGCCCTGGCCGCCAGGGAACACGGCGGAGTTCAGCTTTTTGTACAGATCTTCGTCGCCGCCCTTCGCCAGGATCAGGCCGCCGCGCGGGCCCGCCAGGGTTTTGTGGGTGGTGGTGGTGACGATGTGCGCGTGCGGTACCGGGTTCGGGTACACGCCGGCGGCGATCAGGCCCGCCACGTGCGCCATGTCGACGAACAGGTAAGCGCCGATGCTGTCGGCGATTTCACGCATTTTGGCCCAGTCAACCACACCGGAGTAAGCGGAGAAGCCGCCGATGATCATTTTCGGCTTGTGGGTTTGCGCCTGCTTGGCCAGATCGTCATAGTCGATTTGGCCTTTGTCGTCGATGCCGTAAGGCACCACGTTATACAGTTTGCCGGACAGGTTGACCGGGGAACCGTGGGTCAGGTGGCCGCCGTGCGCCAGGTTCATGCCCAGAATGGTGTCGCCCGGCTGCAGCAGCGCGGTGTACACGGCGAAGTTAGCCTGGGAGCCGGAGTGCGGCTGCACGTTGGCGTAATCGGCGCCGAACAATTCTTTGGCGCGATCGATAGCCAGCTGCTCAACGATATCCACGTATTCGCAGCCGCCGTAGTAACGCTTGCCCGGATAGCCTTCAGCGTATTTGTTGGTCAGCTGGGAACCCTGAGCCTGCATCACGCGCGGGCTGGTGTAGTTCTCAGACGCGATCAGCTCGATGTGCTCTTCCTGACGCACCACTTCCTGCTCCATGGCACGCCACAGTTCCGCATCGTAATCGGCAATGTTCATTTCACGCTTTAACATCCGGCATCTCCTGACTTAAATCAGCTAACTAAAAAATCACCAAATAACTACCCGTTTGGGTTCTGGGCCACAGTGTAAACCGTTTCGCCCCACCGAAGATAGGTCTTGACAGAGGTTTTTACGCAAACGATTGGCATAAGGTGGCGCAAGGCTTTGATCCGCTAAACGCCGCCGTTTATCAACGGACATTTCCTCATGCGAACGATGCGCTTTTTTCATGTTCTGTGAGCGCGATCGACGCCCGAAGAACACCGCAACGAAAACAAGGGTATTTACAAGCGACGCGGAACCCAATAAGATGCATTTAAAATACATCATTAAAATTCTCGTCAAGATCCCAACCCAAGGAGCGCTTCCATGCTGGATAGCCAAACCATCGCCACCGTGAAATCCACCATTCCCCTGCTGGCTGCGACCGGGCCGAAGCTGACCGCCCACTTTTACGATCGCATGTTCGCGCACAACCCGGAATTGAAAGACATTTTCAACATGAGCAACCAGCGCAACGGCGATCAGCGTCAGGCGCTGTTCGACGCCATCTGCGCCTATGCCGCCAACATCGAGAACCTGGCGGCGCTGCTGCCGGCGGTGGAGCGCATCGCGCAGAAGCACACCAGCTTCAATATCCAGCCGGAGCAATACAACATCGTCGGCGGTCACCTGCTGGCGACCCTGGACGAAATGTTCAGCCCGGGTCAGGAAGTCCTGGACGCCTGGGGCAAGGCCTACGGCGTGCTGGCCAACGTATTTATCCAGCGTGAAGAACAGATTTATCAGCAGAGTGAAACCGACAACGGCGGCTGGCGCGATCTGCGCGCGTTCCGCATCCTGAAGAAACAGCCGCAGAGCGACGTGATCTGCAGTTTCGTGCTGGCGCCGGTGGACGGCGGCCGGGTGGCGGACTTCAAACCGGGGCAGTATCTGGCGGTCTACATCAAGCACGACAGCCTGGAACATCAGGAAATTCGCCAGTACTCGCTGACCACCTCGCCGAACGGCGAGTTCTACCGCATCGCGGTGAAGCGCGAAGATCAGGGGAAAGTGTCCAACTACCTGCACCAGCAGGCGCAGGAAGGCGACGTGATCTACATCGCCCCGCCGCACGGCGACTTCTTCCTCGACGTGGCGCCGACCACGCCGGTGGCGCTGATCTCCGCCGGCGTCGGCCAAACCCCGATGCTCGGCATGCTCAACACCCTGCACGACAGCCAGCATCAGGCGCAGGTCCACTGGCTGCACGCGGCGGAAAACGGCGGCGTGCACGCCTTTGCCGATGAAGTGGCGGATATTGCCGGGCGCATGCCGAATCTGAGCCGCCATGTGTGGTACCGCGAGCCGGGCGCCGATGACGTGGAAGGCCGCGACTACCACAGCCGCGGATTGATGGATTTGAGCGCGCTGCAAGGCAGCCTGGCCGATCCGCAGATGCACTATTACTTCTGCGGCCCGGTGGCCTTCATGCAGTTCGTGGGCAAACAGCTGCTGGAAATGGGCGTAGAGGCCGAACGCATCCACTACGAATGCTTCGGCCCGCATAAGGTGCTGTAATGCTTGCGGAGCGCGGCCGTCAAGCCGCGCTCCCTCTTCATTTCGCCTGCAGTTGGCGCGCGTCCTGCACCTGCTGCACCGTCACCGGCGCCGCCTGGTTGCCCCAGCTTCCCCGCAGATAGCTCATCAGATCGGCCGCTTGACGATCGTTCAACGCCCAGCCGTAAGCCGGCATGTCGAACGCCATCGCCTGCTGCGTGGTCGGCGTATGCGCCCCCTCCAGCACCACCCGCAGCGCGGTAAGCGGATTGTCCGCCGTTACCGTGGCATTGCCCGCCAGCGCCGGAATGGCGAAGTCAGTGCCCTCCCCCTTATTGCCGTGGCAGGTCGAGCAGTACATCGCGTAGGTCGCCTTGCCGCCCGGGTTATCCGCCTGCGCGGCAGGCGCAGCGGCTTTGGCGGCGGTGTCCGGCGCCAGGCTGCGCAGGTACACCGCGATGGCGTTCAGATCGCCGTCGCTGAGATACTGCGTGCTGTGGGTCACCACCTCGCTCATCGGCCCGGCGACCGCCGCATGGCGGCTGCGGCCGGTTTTCAGCAGCGCCGTCACCTCTTCCGGCAGCAGGCCGCGCAGATTGGAGGCGTACCAGCCGTCCAGCTCGGCGCCGCTCAGGAACACCGGTTCCTTGCCGTCCAGCCCCTTCTCCTGCATCGCCCAGCCGCGCGGCGTGTGGCAGCTGCCGCAATGGCCCGCGCCCTGCACCAGATAGGCGCCGCGGTTCCACTCGGCGCTTTGCTGCGGATCGGCCTGATACGGCTGGTCGTCGTGGAACAGCGAGTTCCACACCGCCAGCGGCCAGCGCATCGACAGCGGCCAGCTGATGTCGCTGTTCCGGTTGGCGACGTTCTGCGCCGGCACCTCTTTCATCAGATAGTCATACAGCGCGCGCATGTCTTCCACGCTCATTTTGGCGTACGAGGTGTACGGCATCGCCGGGTAGAGCCGGTGGCCGTCTTTGGCTATCCCCTGGCGCATGGCGCGATCGAACTCCTCGAACGAATAGGCGCCGATGCCGTGCAGCTTGTCCGGCGTGATGTTGGTGGCGTAGATAGCCCCGAGCGGCGTCGGGAACTTCATGCCACCCGCCAATTCGGCGCCGCCCGGCGCGGTGTGGCAGGCGGTGCAGTCACCGGCTTTGGCGACGTATTCCCCGGCCGACATCGCCTGGGCCGAACCGCCGGCCGCCAGCAGGCTCAACAGGTACAGCGAACGCAGACTCATGCTCCCTCCTTGGCGGCTACCTTGCCGTAGGCCAGTTCATTCACCGCGCGCCACGCCTGATCGATCGCCGAGTTGGCGTACGGGCTCCAGTCGGCATCGGAGTTGGCGATAACGATCTTGCCGATCGGCTGCCGCGCCGTTTCGATGATTTTCGTGGCCTCGTCTTCGTCGTCGAACAGCCCGTTGAGGAAGTAGGAGTAACCGTGCGACCAGCGGTTGACGGTGATCGCCTGAATGTCGCGCTGATGGTCGAAACCGGCCTCGCCCAGCATGCCCTGCAGCTGTTCGCGGATCATCTGCTCGTGCACCTCGAACGGCGTGCCCAGCAGCAGCGCGCGCCCTTTGCGCGACTGCTCGCGCGGGCTGAGGCCGCTGCCCGGCAGCGTCGGCACATAGACCATATGCAGGCCGATTGGCCGATCCGGATCGCGCGGGTGCTGGTACCCGCCCATGCTCACCGGGTAGTCCAGCTTCACGCGGCTGTACGGTGCGGCCGGCGAATAAATTTCGTGCACGCCCAGCTTGATGAACGGCTGCCAGTTGCGGATCACCACCTTGCTGTACACCAGCGGCGCCTTGACGTTCTGCTTCAGCGCCTCCTGCTGCTCGTGCGACATCTCCGGCACCAGGTACGGGATCATCATGTTGTAGCCGGCCATCACCACCTGCCCGGCACGCACCTTGGTCATCTTCTCACCGGTCATGTAGGTGACTTCCACCTTGTCGCCGACGTTGGCCGCGTGCAGCCCGGTGCTGTTCAAACGCAGCTTCACCGGCGACTCCGGCCGATCGAGCTGGCCGTAGTCGAATTTGGCCAGCACCACGTCGTTCATGTCTTTGCCGGCCGGCGCCACCGCCGGGATCAATTTGCGCACCATCAGGCGCGCCAGCGTGGCGTTGCCGTCCGGGAAGTGGAACACGTAAGGATCGTCGAGATCCGCCTGCGACTCCTCGTCCAGCGGCGGCAGATTCATGCCGTCAAGGCCCGGCAGATCGCAGATGCGCGCATCGCTGCACGACGTGCCGTCGATGCCCACCGCCTGGAAATCGTTGGTGGTCTGCTGGAAATAACGGATCGCCAGCTCACTCAGGCCCACCTTCTCGCGCAGGAACTGGGTGTAGCTGTGGGTATCGAGCCACTCGACCTTCTGCTCCAGCGTCATCTCCGGCAGATAATCTTTCTTCACCGTATGCAGCGCGATCAACGCCTGGCGATCGCTTTCCGGCAGCGGGAAATCGCCGATGAACGCTTCATAAGAGCGGCCGTTGAGACGATCGCGCGGAATGTCGTCCGCCACCGTGCGGCCCGGATCGCCGCTCACCACCTTGTCGACGCCGAAGTTCTTGCGATCGAAGTAAACCCCGCGGCTCAGGTTCAGATCCGGGTAGAAGGTGGTGTCAAACGCCTGCTCCAGCCGATCGATATCGACGCCGAGATTGCGCAGCAGCCCCATCGCCACCGGGCTGAAGTTGGAGCGCGGCGACTGCAGCGATTCGCTGCCGCCGTAGCCGAGCAGCATGCCGTCGTCGGTGTTGAATTCGTTGCGCTTGGCGTGGCCGCCGAAGTCGTCATGGTTGTCGATCAGCAAAATGCGCTGCTGCTCACCTTTCAGCTGCTGCCAGAAGCAGGCGGCCGCCAACCCGCTGATGCCGGCGCCGACCACCACCAGATCGAACTCTTCAACGGCGGGCACGCTGCCGAAATCAAAGGTTTTGCCGTCGCGCCCCAACTGGTGCGCATGCTCGAACGAGCCCGGATGGTTACCCCGCAGCCCGGTCAGCGCCGGCGGGTAGTACAGGGTTTGATTGGCGGTTTGCGGCGACGCGCGCAAGATTTGCAGCGGCGTCAACCCGGCGGCGATGGTGATCGCCACCCCGTTGAGAAAATCGCGTCGGGTAATACCCATATAGGCTTCCTTTCAATTTTTCCCCGTCGTATTTCAAGCTACAGCGTTGTTGCCTGCACTTGTTCATCCCCAGTCACTTACTTAAGTAAGCTCCTGGGGATGAACAAGCTGGTCGCCTAGCCGTAGCCTGAAATTCATAGGGGAATATTATTATCATCGGCCGGCCGGGGCCGGCCCGAAGGCCGCGCTATTGTGCGGATAATTATTGTAAAATCAATGTTTGAACATCACATGACGAATGGCGGTGTAATCCTCCAGCCCGTACATCGACATATCCTTGCCGTAGCCGGACAGTTTCTGGCCGCCGTGCGGCATTTCGCTCACCAGCATGAAGTGGGTGTTCACCCAGGTGCAGCCGTATTGCAGGCGGGCGCTTAAGCGATGCGCGCGGCCCACGTCGCGAGTCCACACGGACGACGCCAGCCCGTAGTTGGATTCGTTCGCCCAGGCCAGCACCTGTTCTTCGTCGTCAAACGGCGTCACCGTCACTACCGGGCCGAACACCTCGCGCTGCACGATCTCATCCTCCTGGCGCGCGCCGGCCAGCAGCGTCGGCTGGAAGTAGTAACCCGGCCCCTTCACCTTCTCGCCGCCGGTCACCACCTGCACGTGCGGCAAGGCTTTGGCTCGCTCGACAAAACCGGCGACCCGCTCCAGATGCTGGGCGGTAATCAATGGCCCCAGCTCGGTGCTCTCGTCGTCCGGCGCGCCGATCTTCAGGCTGGCCACCGCCTCGCCCAGCCGCTTCACCAGCTCGGGATAAATGCTTTTCTGCGCGTAGATGCGGCAGGCGGCGGTGCAATCCTGCCCGGCGTTGTAGAAACCGAAGCCGCGAATGCCGTCCACCACCTGCTGCAGATCGGCGTCGTCGAACACCAGCACCGGCGCCTTGCCGCCCAGTTCCATATGGGTGCGCTTAATGCCGGCGGCGGTGTGGGCGATGATGTGCTCGCCGGTGGCGATCGAGCCGGTCAGCGACACCATGCGCACCTTGTCATGCCCGGTCAACCGATCGCCGACGCTGGCGCCGCGGCCGAACAGCACGTTGAGCACGCCCGGCGGGAACAGCCCGGCGGCCAGTTCGGCCAGTTTGAAAGTGGTCAGCGGCGTCTGTTCCGACGGCTTGATCACCACGCAGTTGCCCGCCGCCAACGCCGGCGCCAGTTTCCAGGCCGCCATCATCAGCGGGTAGTTCCACGGCGCGATCGAGGCCACCACGCCCAGCGGATCGCGGCGGATCATCGAGGTATGCCCGGCCAGATACTCGCCGGCCGCCATGCCGGTCAGGCAGCGGCTGGCCCCGGCGAAGAAGCGAAACACGTCGGCCACCGCCGGCAGTTCGTCGTTCAACACGCAGTGATAAGGCTTGCCGCAGTTGAGCGACTCCAGCCTGGCGAAGGTCTCGGCATGCGCGTCGATCAGATCCGCCAGCTTGAGCAGATGCTCGGCGCGCTCTTTCGGCGTGGTTTGCCCCCAGGCGGCGAACGCGGCGTCCGCCGCCAGCACCGCGCGATCGACCTGCTCCGGGCTGGCCTCCGCCACCTGCGCGATCACTTCGCCGGTCGCCGGGTTATACACCGGCTGGGTCGCGCCCTGGCCGTTCACCAGGTGGCCGTCAATCAACAGTTGGCTTTGCATAGGGTTATCCTTTTATCAGAGGTCGGGTAAGGAAATTATTTGCCGCTGCCGGCGACGCTTTCCCCACCTTTGGTCAGGTAGTAAGCGCCGAGGATCGGCAGCATGGTCAACAGCATTACCGACAGCGCCACCACGTTGGTGATCGGCACATCGCGCGGGCGACCGAGCTGGTTCAGCAGCCACAGCGGCAGCGTGCGCTCGTGGCCGGCGGTAAAGGTGGTCACGATGATTTCATCGAAAGACAGCGCGAACGCCAGCATGCCCCCGGCCAGCAGCGCCGAGCCGAGGTTCGGCAAGATCACGTAACGGAAGGTTTGCCAGCCGTCGGCGCCGAGATCCATCGACGCTTCGATCAGGCTGTACGAGGTGCGGCGGAACCGGGCGATGACGTTGTTGAACACGATCACCACGCAGAACGTCGCATGGCCGACGACGATAGTCAGGATGCCCGGCTCGATGTTCAGCGCCTTGAACGCCGCCAGCAGCGCCAGACCGGTGACGATCCCCGGCAGCGCGATCGGCAGCAGCAACAGCAGCGAAATGCTGTCCTTGCCGAAGAAATCGCGCCGATACAGCGCCGCCGCCGCCAAGGTGCCGAGCACCAGCGCGATGGCGGTCGCCAGGCAGGCGATCTGCGCCGACAGCAGCACCGCATCGAGGATATCCTGCCGCCCGGCGGCAACGTTGAACCAGTGCAGCGTGAACCCCTTCGGCGGGAAGCTGAAAGCGGCATCCTCGGTGTTGAAGGCGTAGATGGCGATGATCGCCAACGGGAAATGCAGGAAGACAAGTCCGCCCCAGGCGGCCAGCTTCAGCCCTAAGGGCGCGCGTTCAGAGTGCATCGAAAGCCCCCAGACGTTTGACGATGGAAAGGTAAATGGCGATCAGGACGATCGGCACCAGCGTAAAGGCCGCGGCCATCGGCATATTGCCGATCGCACCCTGCTGGGCGTACACCATGCTGCCGATGAAATAGCCCGGCGGCCCCACCAGCTGCGGCACGATAAAGTCGCCCAGCGTCAGCGAAAAGGTGAAGATCGACCCGGCGGCGATGCCCGGCACCGCCAGCGGCAAAATGACGTGGCGGAAGGTCTGCGCCGGCCGGGCGCCCAGATCCGCCGAGGCGTGCAGCAGCGAGGGCGGCAGGCGCTCCAGCGCCGCCTGGATCGGCAGGATCATGAACGGCAGCCAGATATAGACGAACACCAGAAAACGCCCCAGCCCCGAGGTCGACAGCGTGTTGCCGCCGACGCCGGGCACCGTCAGCAGCGAAGCCAACAGCGGCTCCAACCCCAGGTGCTGCAGGAACCACTGCGCCACGCCGTCTTTCGCCAGCAGCAGGGTCCAGGCGTAGGCTTTAACGATATAGCTGGCCCACATCGGCATCATCACCGCGATGTAAAAGAACGCCTTGACGCGGCCGCTGGTGTAGCGCGCCATGTAATAGGCGATCGGGAACGCCAGCACCGCGCTGGCCAGCGACACCAGCACCGCCATGGTCAGCGTGCGCAGGATGATGTCGTAGTTGGCCGGGTTGAACAGCGCCGCCAGGTTGGCGAAGGTCAGATCCGGCGTCACCGCCATGGTGAAATCGTCAAAGGTGTAAAACCCTTGCCACAGCAGCGTCAGCAGCGAACCGAGGTACACCGCGCCGAACCACAGCAGCGGCGGCACCAGCAGCAAAAGCAGATACAGCGTCGACCGGCGATAGAGCCAGGTCGACAGCGCGCGCACGGTGCCGCCGCGCGCCGAGGGGGAATCGATGCTCATGTCCATCTCACCTCTCCTCCAGCAGCGGCACCATCGCCGCGCGCGGCCAGCAGGCGACGATCGGCTGGCCGATCTGCCGCTGTTGCCCTTCGGCGAGCCACTGCGGATTGGCCTGGCTGACCAGCAGCTTTTCGCCGCCGTTCAGCGCGATTTCATACCGCGTGGCCGCGCCCTGGTAATGGATTTCCTGCAGCGTGCCCTGCACCTGGATCTCGTCCTGCGCCGCGCCGCCCTGCTCCAGCAGGCGGATATGCTCCGGCCGGATCGAGAAGGTTCGGCTTTCGCCGAGCAGGCGCTGCGCCAGCTCGCTGCGCACCACGTTGGAGGTGCCGACGAATTCGGCGACGAACGGCGTCTTAGGCCGCATGTAAAGCTCGCGCGGCGTATCCACCTGTTCGATGCGGCCGTTATTGAACACCGCCACCCGATCGGACATCGACAGCGCTTCGCTTTGATCGTGGGTGACGAAGATAAAGGTGATGCCCAGCTGGCGCTGCAGCTTCTTCAGCTCGCCCTGCATCTGCTCGCGCAGCTTGAGATCCAGCGCGCCGAGCGGTTCGTCCAGCAGCAGCACCCGCGGCCGATTGACCAGCGCGCGCGCCAACGCCACGCGCTGCCGCTGGCCGCCCGACAGGTGCGCCGGTTTGCGTTCGGCAACGAAACCGAGCGCCACGCTCTCCAGCGCCTCTTGCGCCCGCGCCAGCCGCTCGCGTTTGGCGACGCCCTTCACCATCAGGCCGTAGGCGACGTTTTCCAGCACCGACATGTGCGGGAACAGCGCGTAATCCTGAAACACCGTATTCACGTCGCGCTGGTACGGCGGCAGGTTGGCGGCTTCCTGGCCGTGGATGCGAATCGAGCCGGAAGTGAGCTGTTCAAAGCCGGCGATCAGGCGCAGGCAGGTGGTTTTGCCCGAGCCGGACGGCCCGAGCATGGAGAAGAATTCCCCGTCCTGAATGTCGATGGATACCCGATCCACGGCGCGAACATCGCCGAAAGTCCGCGAAACATCGATGAATTGCACGGCAATGGTCATTTTCTGTGCTCCATACTGATGTAGTTCGGGCGCAGCGGGCTGCGCCCCGCGGCTTAGCGGCCGCCCATGATGGCGATGTAATCCTGGGTCCAGCGGCTGTACGGCACGAACTTGCCGCCCTGCGCCTGCGGCGTTTTCCAGAAGGCGATTTTGTCGAACTGGTTGAAGCCGTTGGTTTCGCAGCCCTTCTCACCCAGCAGCGCGCTGGCCTTGCAGCCCGCCGGCGAAGCCGGCACCGACCCGAACCAGGCCGCCACGTCGCCCTGCACCTTCGGCTCCAGCGACCAGTTCATCCACTGGTAGGCACAGCTCGGGTGCTTGGCGTCGGCATGCAGCATGGTGGTGTCCGCCCAGCCGGTCACGCCCTCTTTCGGGAACACGGTGGCGATCGGCTGCCCCTCGCCCTTCAGGGCGTTGGCCTGATACGGCCAGGCGCTGGAGGCCACCACGCCTTCGTTTTTAAAGTCGCTCATCTGCACCGAGGTGTCGTGCCAGTAGCGGTGGATCAGCGCGTGCTGGCTGCGCAGCAGCTTCAGCGCCGCCTGATACTGCTCTTCGTTGAGCTGGTATGGATCGCTGATGCCGAGCTGCGGCTGGGTGGCCTTCAGGAACAGCGCCGCGTCGGCGATGTAGATCGGGCCGTCGTAAGCCTGCACCCGGCCCTGGTTGCTCTTGCCGTCCGGCAGGTTCTGCTGCTGGAAGATCACCGCCCAGCTGTCCGGCGGCGTCGGGAAGGTTTTGGTGTTGTACATCAGCAGGTTCGGCCCCCACTGGTACGGCGTGCCGTAGGTTTTGCCGTCCACGGTGTACCAGGCGCCGTTCAGCAGGCGCGGATCGATGTTCTTCCAGTTAGGGATCAGCGCGGTGTTGATCGGCTGCACCCGCTTGCCGAAGATCAGGCGCAGCGAGGCGTCGCCGGAGGCGGTTACCAGATCGTAGCCGCCCTTGGCCATCAGGCTGACCATTTCATCAGAGGTGGCGGCGGTCTTCACGTTCACCGCACAGCCGGTTTGCTTCTCAAACTGGGTGACCCAGTCGTAGTTTTTGTCGGACTGGCCGCGTTCGATGTAGCCGGGCCAGGCGATGATATCCAGCCGGCCTTCGCCTTTGCCCAGCGTCTGCGGCAGATCGGCCGCCTGGGCCAGGCCGCACAGCACGGTGAGACAGAGCGCGGAGACGGTGGTGGTGACTGCGGTAGTTTTTCCCATCGTAATTACCCCTGTGTTGCTTATCGATGTGCGGCAGGGAACGGCTGCCGCCTGATTTTTCTTGATATAACCGTTAGAAGCCGGCTTTGAACTTCGCCATTACGTGCCTGACAACGCTGTAATCCTGCAGTGAATCGCTGGACAGATCCTTGCCGTAGCCGGAGCGTTTCAGGCCGCCGTGCGGCATCTCGCTCGCCAAGGTGAAATGGGTGTTGATCCAGGTGCTGCCGTACTGCAGATGGGCGGCAATGTGCAGCGCCCGATCGATATTTTGCGTCCACACCGACGAAGCCAGCCCGTATTCCGAGTCGTTGGCCCACTCGACCGCCTGCTCCAGGTGTTCGAAGCGCGTGACGCTGACCACCGGGCCAAACACCTCGCGCTGCACGATTTCGTCGCTTTGCAGGCAGCCCGCCAGCAGGGTCGGCTGGTAATAGAACCCCGGCCCGGAGTGGGCCGCGGCGCCGGTGATCAATTCGATATGCGGTTGGCTGAGCGCCCGCTCGACGAAGCTGGCGACGCGATCGCGCTGGCGGGCACTGATTAACGGGCCGATCTCATTGTCCTGATCGCGCTTGCGGGCGAAGCGCAGGCTGGCAACCGCCTCGCCCAGCGCGTCCACCAGCTTGGGATAGATGCCCGCCTGCGCGTAGATGCGGCAGGCGGCGGTGCAGTCCTGGCCGGCGTTGTAATAGCCGTAGGTGCGAATGCCGTTGACCACTTCGTCGAGATCGGCGTCGTCGCAGACGATCACCGGCGCCTTGCCCCCCAGTTCCAGGTGGGTGCGCTTGACGCTTTTGGCCGCCGCCTGCAGAATTTTTTGCCCGGTGACGATATCGCCGGTGACCGATACCAGCCGCACCTGCGGGTGCCCCACCAGCTGGCTGCCGACCCCTTCCCCGCCGCCGTAGACGATATTCAGCACGCCCGGCGGCAGGATCTCCTGCAGCGCCGGCACCAGCGCCAGAATGGTCAGCGGCGTATGTTCGGAGGGTTTGAACACCACGGTATTGCCCGCCGCCAGCGCCGGCGCGATCTTCCACGCCGCCATCATCAGCGGATAGTTCCAGGGGGCGATCGAGGCCACCACGCCGATCGGATCGCGGCGGATCATCGAGGTGTGGCCCGGCACATACTCGCCGGCCAGCTGCCCTTGCTGCGTGCGCACCGCGCCGGCGAAGAAGCGGAACACGTCGACCGCCGCCGGCAGATCGTCATTGAGCGCCTGATGCAGCGGTTTGCCGCAGTTGAGGGCTTCCAGCTGCGCCAGCTGCGGCGCCTGCCGCTCAATGGCGTCGGCGATGCGCAGCAACAGGGCGGCGCGCTGGGCCGGCGTGGTGCGCGACCAGTGACCAAACGCCTGCTGCGCGGCTTTCACCGCGCTGCCGACCTGCGCCGAAGAGGCTTCGGTCAGGGCGATCAGCGTCTCGCCGTTGGCCGGATTGACGATGCACTCCTGCTGGCCTTCGCCGTCGATAAGCTGACCGTTAATGAACTGCTGACAGGACAAACCTGAGAGAACCTGCACATCTGCCATCGCCTGACGCCCCTAAGTGACAAAAACGTTAACTAAATGTGAATAAGTTAGTTTTAATCAGCCTAAGCGAGCCTCTGGCGGGCAACAAATTCTAAATACTGAACGCCGCGTTCGATTAAATCGAATGCTTAAGCCCGGCGGCGTGTTTGCTGCCGTTCTCGCGCGCGATGGTAAGGAACGGCGTCACCAGCTCCGGCCGCGCGCTGCCGCGCCGCCACGCCAACCCGATGTCCAGCGGCTCCAGCAGATCGTCCAGCTTGCGCGCCTCGATCATGTTGCCCTCGAGCGACCAGGCGCGGTACGCCATGTCCGGCTGGATGGAGACCCCCATCCCCGCCGCCACCAGGCTGCGCACCGCCTCGGTCGAGGCGGTCTTCATGGCGATCTCCGGCTTCAGCCCGGCGCGCGCCCAGATGCGCCGCGCGTGCACGTCCATTTCATCGGCGTTGAGCTGGATCAGCGGCTGTTTGGCCACGTCCGCCAGGCTGATGCTCTCGTGCTCCAGCAGCGGGTGCAGCGGCGGCAACCACAGGCGATACGGCGAGTGCATCAGCACCTCGGTCTGCAGCGCGTCGCGGTCTTCTATGTTCGACAGGATCAGCACGCCGATGTCGATCTCGCCGCTGACCAGCAGATGCTCGATATACGGGCGCTCGTCTTCAACCACCTGCACGGTGACGTTGGGATAGGCCGATTTAAAGCGCGTGAGCAGCTCCACCAGGAAGTAGCCGGCCACCAGGCTGGTGACGCCGACGGTCAGCTTGCCGGTCAGGCTTTCGGTGCCGATCTGCAGGCTGCGCTTGGCGTTGTCCACCGTCGCCAGGATCAGATACGACTGGCGCAGAAACTGGTGCCCCTGATGGGTCAGCGTCATGCCCTTGGCGTGGCGATCGAACAGCCGCACGCCGATCTCGGTTTCCAACTGCTGGATCGCCAGCGTCAGCGAAGACTGGGAGACAAACACCGCCTGGGCGCCGGCGGAGATCGACCCGGTTTCCGCCACCGCGATAAAGTGGCGGATTTGGCGTAACGTCATCATCCCCATCGCCTTTCAAGCCGCTGCGTTGTTGTCTGCGTTCTATTACGTGGCCCATCCGTAGGCCACGCCCTAACGGGCCGCTGCAAGCAGCGTTCAAATCTGCTCCCGGCAGATTTGTCCCCCCAGTCACTTACTTGAGTAAGCTCCTGGGGATGCACGCCCTTGCCGCCTAGCCGCAACTTGAAATTCATTGGGGATCACCTCAATCAAGATTGTTAGATTGATTGTAGATCCCGCAAAAAAAGCGATCGGGCAAAGTATCAAAAACGCGATAGCGTTCGCTTTTTTAGAATGCTAATGGTGAAAATAACCAGGATTGTGGAGAGATCGGGAGATGTTCACTGAGGTGTGGGGCGTAGCGAGCGCCGGCCAGATTAGGCACGGCCAGCGCGCAGGACCCGGAGCGTACACGCAGTACGTGAGGAGACCGAGCACTGCCCAGGCTCAAGCTGGCGGTGCTCGGTAGACGATCACATTAAATCGCTTCTTCGTCCTGCTCGCCGGTACGAATGCGCACCACGCGCGCCACGTCGAAGACGAAGATTTTGCCGTCGCCGATCTTGCCGGTCTGCGCGGTCTGCATGATGGTTTCCACGCAGGTGTCGACGATGTCGTCGGCAACCACGATCTCGATCTTCACCTTAGGCAGAAAGTCGACCATGTACTCGGCGCCGCGGTACAGCTCGGTGTGGCCCTTCTGGCGGCCGAAGCCTTTCACTTCGGTGACCGTCATGCCGGTGATGCCCACTTCGGCCAGCGCTTCGCGGACGTCATCCAGTTTGAACGGCTTGATAATCGCGTCGATCTTTTTCATCTTCTTTCCTTTTACCAATTTTTGCGGCCAAAACCGGATGTGATGGGGTAGCGGCGGTCTTTGCCGAAGTTACGGGCGGTGATACGCGGCCCGACGGCGGCCTGACGCCGCTTGTATTCGTTGATGTCCACCAGGCGGATCACCTTGCGCACGATCGCTTCGTCGAACCCTTCGGCCACCAGATCGGCAACCGATTTGTCGCGCTCAACGTAGCCTTCCAGGATCGCGTCCAGGATATCGTATGGCGGCAGGCTGTCCTGATCGACCTGATCCGGCGCCAGCTCGGCGGACGGCGGACGATCGATCACCCGCTGCGGGATCACGTAGGAGACGGTGTTACGGTATTCGGACAGCTTGAACACCAGCGTTTTCGGCACGTCTTTCAACACGTCGAAACCGCCGGCCATATCGCCGTACAGCGTGGCGTATCCCACCGCCATTTCGCTCTTGTTGCCGGTGGTCAGCACGATGCTACGGCGTTTGTTGGACAGCGCCATCAGCACCACCCCGCGGCAACGCGCCTGCAGGTTTTCTTCGGTGGTGTCGCGCTCGGTGCCGGCGAACATCGGCGACAGCTGGCCCATAAAGGCGTCGAACATCGGTTCGATGGAGACGATATCGAACTCCACGCCGAGGATTTCCGCCTCTTCCTTGGCGTCGGCGATGCTGATGTCCGCGGTATAGCGGAACGGCATCATCAGCGCCTGCACCTTGTCTTTGCCCAGCGCATCCACGGCGATCGCCAGCGTCAGCGCCGAGTCGATGCCGCCGGACAGCCCCAGCACCGCGCCTTTAAAGCCGTTTTTGGTCACGTAGTCGCGCACCGCCAACACCAGCGCCTGGTACACCTGCGCCAGCTGCGGCAGCTCGGCGGCCGGATCGGCCATCGGCACCACGGCCAGCTCGTTGAATTCCAGGCGGGTCACCTGCTCGTCGAAGGCCGCCAGACGGTGGGTCATGGTGCCGGCGGCGTCGAAGACCTTGGAGCAGCCGTCGAAGATCAGCTCATCCTGGCCGCCGACCTGATTGAGGTACACCAGCGGCAGCTGGGTGCGCTGGCAGTGGCCGGCCATCAGCGTTTTGCGGATATACGGCTTTTCGCGGTTATACGGTGAGGCGTTGATCGACAGGATAATTTCCGCGCCGGCCGCCTTGGCGGCGTCAATCGGCTCAGGGAACCACAGATCTTCGCAAATCAGCAGCCCCAGACGGTAGCCTTTCAGCTCCACCACGCAGGTGTCGTTGCCGGCGTGGAAATAGCGCTTCTCATCGAACACGCCGTAGTTCGGCAGTTGCTGTTTAAAGTAGCGGGTCAGCAGGCGGCCTTCGGCAAACAGTGACAGCGCGTTATACAGCTTGTCGCCTTCGCGCCACGGGTGGCCGACCAGGATCGCGGTCTCGGCGGAGGCCTGCTGCAGGCGCAGCAGCTGCGCGTCGCAGCGCTGATAGAAATCATTGCGATACAGCAGATCTTCCGGCGGGTAGCCGGACAGCGCCAGTTCGCTGAACATGACCAGATCGGCTCCCGCCTTCTGCTGCTCCTGCACGATTTGCAACATGCGTTCGGTGTTGCCTTCAATGTCGCCGACCAGCAGGTTCAGCTGGGCCAGGGCGATGGAAAGTGATCTGCTCATTTGTGTACGATCCCGCTTAATACGTTCCATGGTGCTCTACGCCGGGCGCGCCGCGGCAAAGAGAACGGAGTGTAAATCATTCCGCCGGATTTGTTGAGAACCTGCGTGGCAGGCGCCGGCGGCAAACTGTCATTCTTTAAAATCGTTGGCGTCCAGCTCGTGGCGCGACAGCAATTTGTAAAACTCGGTGCGGTTGCGGCCCGCCATGCGCGCGGCCTGGGTCACGTTGCCCTTGGTGATCTGCAACAGCTTGCGCAGGTAGTGCAATTCGAACTGGTTGCGCGCTTCGGCGAAGGTCGGCAGCGCGGTGTTTTCCCCTTCCAGCGCCTGCTCCACCAGCGCTTCGCCGATCACCGGCGCCGAGGTCAGCGCCACGCACTGCTCGATGACGTTGACCAGCTGGCGCACGTTGCCCGGCCAGCTGGCGGTCATCAGCCGCTTCATGGCGTCGGTCGAGAAGCTGCGCACGAACGGCTTGTGCCGCTGGGCCGCTTCGCGCAACAGGTGGTTGGCCAGCAGCGGGATATCTTCGGCGCGTTCGTTCAGCGCCGGGATCTTCAGGTTCACCACGTTGAGGCGATAGTAGAGATCTTCGCGGAACTCGTTCTTCGCCATCGCCTTTTGCAGATCGCGGTGGGTGGCGGAGATGATGCGCACGTCAATGTCCAGATCGCGGTTGCTGCCCAGCGGCCGCACCTTGCGCTCCTGCAGCACGCGCAGCAACTTCACCTGCAGCGACAGCGGCATATCGCCGATCTCGTCGAGGAACAGCGTGCCGCCCGCCGCCGCCTGGAACAGCCCTTCGCGGCTGCTGACCGCGCCGGTAAAGGCGCCCTTGGCGTGGCCGAACAGTTCGGACTCCAGCAGCTGCTCCGGCAGCGCGCCGCAGTTGATGGCGATGAACGCCTTGCCGGCGCGCGGGCTGGCGGCGTGGATCGCCTGCGCCACCACCTCTTTGCCGGTGCCGCTCTGGCCGTTGATCAAGACGCTGACGTCGGACTGCGCCACCATTTTCACCTGCTCCAGCAGGCGCAGCATCAGCGGGCTGCGGGTGACGATATCTTCGCGCCAGGCGTCGTCGCCGGCCGGGGTGGCCGACAGCGCGAGCGCTTCGTCGATCGCCTTGTACAGCGCATCGCGATCCACCGGTTTGGTCAGGAAGCTGAACACCCCCTGCTGGGTGGCAGCCACCGCATCGGGAATCGAACCGTGCGCGGTGAGGATGATCACCGGCATGCCCGGCTGATGCTTTTGGATCTCGGCGAACAGCGCCATGCCGTCCATCTCGTCCATACGCAGATCGCTGATCACCAGATCGATCTGTTCGCGCGCCAGCAGGCGCAGCGCTTCCTGGCCGCTTTCGGCGGTGGTGACGTGAAAACCTTCGCTGGTCAGACGCATGCCCAGCAGCTTCAGCAGGCTGGGATCGTCGTCAACCAAGAGCAGGTTGGCCGGTTTGCGTGCGGTCATTGCGCGTGAGACTCCTTATTGGCAGGGGGCGGCGTATAGGTGTCTTCCGGTTCAACCGGCAGCGCGGTGCCCTTTTCCGGTTCGTCCTGCGGCTCCGCCCCTTTGGCGGCCGCGCCGTTTTTACCGGCGGCTTCGCCCTTTTGCGAGCCTGTGTTGTTTTCCGGGATTTCCCCTTGCAGCTGCTTGCGCGAAGAGAGCTGGCGCTCGATGTCGGTCAGGTTTTCCAGCTTGCGCGAGGTGTCCTGCAGCTGCGATTGCAAACGCGCCTGGCTCTGGCGCAGCGAATCGATCTGGCTGTCGCTGCTCTCCTGCAGATGCTGATAGCGCGCTTTTTCATCGAACAGCGTGATCTGCAGCATCTGCTGCTGGCGCCACAGCTGCGTCAGCGGCCGCAACGAGCCGGGGAACTCCATTCGGTAGCTGTTGATCCTGTCGATCATCTGGCGGCGCTCGCCGAAAGTCGGCTGCGCGCTGCCCAGCAGGATGCTCTGTTTGAAAACGCCGGACCAGCTGTCGCCAGGCACCGTTTTCGCCAGCGCGCGCGCCTGGGTCGACCCGATGCGATCGGCGCAGTCCATCGCGCGCAGCCAGTAGAGCGCGTTATCCAGCGCGTCCTTGTCGTCCAACTGCCACAGGGTATCGCAAGCCGCGGTGCGGTAATCGATCACCTTGGTATCCGGGATCGCCTCTTGCTGCTGAGCGTTCAGGCCGCCGCTGACGGCGCGATCGACGCAGCCCGCCAGCAACAGCGGCATAAAGAAGACGGCGCCCAACCAGCCGATCGGGCGTTTGCCGAGCGGCGTCCTGTGCGTGGCACGCGGTGAACCTTCGGTCTGTGAAAGACGAAGGCGCTTAGACCATGTGTACATTATTTATTCATTCTCGGCGGTTAACGGCAATTCAATGCGGAAGCAGACGTCTGCACCGGCGACCGTCGCCAGTTGCAGCTCACCGCGCATGCGACGGATACAGTCCTGAGCGATGCTCAACCCCAGTCCGCTTCCTTTTACCGCCCCTTTTCGCTGGTGACTACCCTGGAAAAAAGGCTCGAAAATCATGGCTCTTTCAGCCTCGGGGATCGGCGTGCCGGTATTGGCGACGTCGATTTGCACCCGTTGTCCAACCTGACGGCTGCGGATCCAAATGTTACCGGATTCCTTGCCGTAGTGCACCGCATTGGAATAGAGATTATCCAGCACGCGCATTAATAGCGTAGGCTCTGCCCAGCAGATTTCCGCCTCCAGCGCAATTTCGGTGGAAATCATCTTCGCCCGCGCCGGCAAACTGTGCGCGGCGACCACCAAATCGACCATTTCGCGCAGCTCGACGTTCTCATGTGCCGCCGGGCCATCGGCCAGTTTGCGGTTGTAATCCAGCAGCTGTTCAATCAGCTGCTGCAGATGGCGGCTGCTGTTGTCGAGGATCGTCACCACCTCTTTCTGATCGGAAGTCAGCGGCCCCGCCACCTCGTCGGCCAGCAGCTCGGTGCCTTCGCGCATGCTGGCCAGCGGCGTTTTCAGCTCGTGCGAAATATGGCGCAAGAACTCGTGGCGCTGCGATTCCAGCCACGCCAGCCGCTCGCTCAGCCAGATAATGCGCTGCGCCAGGGAACGCAGCTCGCGCGGCCCTTTGAACGACGCGGTGCTGCCCAGCGCGCGCCCTTCCCCCAGACGGTTGATCATCCGCTCCACGGCCTTGACCGGCCCGATGATCATGCGGGTGAACAGCACCACCAGCAGCACGCTGACCAGGAACAGCAGCAGCGCCTGCCAGCCGAAGAACTGGCCGCGCTCGGCGATGGCCTGCTGCAGCTGCTGGCCGCGCGAGAACACCACCGCGCGCGTGGCCTGCACCATTTCGGCGTTGGAGCGCGAGAACGACTCGAGCAAGGCGGAAGCCTCTTGATCCGGCCCGCTGTTATGGCATTTGATCGCCGCCAGCTGGGTCAGCAGCTGGCGCAACGTTTGATAATAGCGCTCGTCCGGCAGAATCGGCGCATGGGCGTCCAGCATCTGCGAATACTGCTTGCGCTGGTTCTGATACAGCTTTTGCAGCGTGGGATCGACCAGCACGCAGTACTGACGATAGCTGCGCTCCATCTCCAGCGCCACGCTGGTCATCGCCTCGCTGCGCCGCGCGTCCACCAGCGTGGTGCGGTTGATGTCCGCCGCCTGCGCGCTGAGGTGATCCAGGCTCTGATAGGCCTGATAGGCCAGCACCAGCAGCGGCAGCAGCACCAACAGGAAGGCCAGCAGCACCAATTGCCGCAGCGAACGGGGGAATAAACGCCATCTTTTCAACGAAATCATCTCATTCTCTCAGCTCTGTCACGATGCTAACTGACTCGCCGGAAAGAGAAAAGCCCGGCAAGGGAGAATCCTGAACGCGCAAGGAAAAAGCCGCGGGATCGGTGAACCGCGCCCATAGGCCTGGCCTGCCTACGGCATGCGGCCCCGGTAACATCAACCGGTGCGATAGCAAGAGTGTGGGGATAGCGTCTGCTTTCGAGGGCATAGGCAACGCAACAGGGATAAGCGCAGCGTTGAGAATTGACATCGGGGCAAGAAACTTGCCCCAACGCAAGGAAAGTGTGGATGCCCTTAAACCTCGTCCCCAGGGTGATGTAGCGCAGCGGCTGGCATCGAACAGGACGAATAGCATCCGTAAGTATCCAGGATTGATGAACCCTTCATCACAGTTGGATACAGGCGGTGCCTCACTCCACGTGTCGCCCGATGCTTGATAAAGCCGCTTGCACGGTCTGTTATCGGTTTGGTTGGACGATAGGCACCATTTCTTTGGCATCATTCGGAGGCTTATGAGGCGATTTGCCGTCTAATTACGGCGCCGTCATAAAAAGGTGAATGAGCAGCCGCCGAGAATAATGCACGTTACGTGCCAACTTTGCAATAAAAATAATAACAATATGATTTTATTAAAAAATAAGATTATATCAGCAAATTTCTTTGTGCATCACGCCCCGATGAGCGATGAAAAAAACGCCGCGCTGTCGCCAAATGCAGACAACTAAAGCCAAACCCATTTACCATTAATAAAATCAAATAGTTAAATGTCTCCATTTAGCGACAGGGAAAATAGCGCCTGTCGCAAAATGCAGACACTGCCGCCAGACGGCGAACGCCGGCCATAAAAAAGGGCGCAATTGCTTGCACCCTCTGTACGGCGGTGGCCGTTTTTAGCCCAGCTGCTTACGGGCGTTGCGGAACATGCGCATCCACGGGCTGTCCTCGCCCCATTCTTCCGGGTGCCAGGAGTTGCTGACGGTGCGGAACACGCGTTCCGGGTGCGGCATCATCACCGTGGCGCGCCCGTTGGCGCTGGTCACGGCGGTAATGCCGTTCGGCGAACCGTTCGGGTTAGCCGGGTAAGTTTCCGTCACCTGACCGGCGTTGTTGACGAAACGCAGCGCCACCAGGCCGTGGCTTTCCAGCGCGGCCAGATGCGCCGCATCGCGCACTTCAACATGCCCCTCGCCGTGGGAAACGGCGATCGGCATACGCGAACCGGTCATGCCCTGCAGGAACAGCGACGGGCTGGCCGCCACTTCCACCAGGCTGAAACGCGCCTCGAAGCGATCCGACAGGTTGCGCACAAAGCGCGGCCAGTGTTCGGCGCCCGGGATCAGCTCGCGCAGGTTGGACATCATCTGGCAGCCATTGCACACGCCCAGCGCCAGCGTCTGCGGACGGTGGAAGAACGCTTCGAACTCGTCACGCACCCGCTCGTTGAACAGGATAGACTTCGCCCAGCCTTCGCCGGCGCCCAGTACGTCGCCGTAAGAGAAGCCACCGCAGGCCACCAGCGTGTGGAAGTCCTGCAGATCGCGGCGCCCCGCCAGCAGATCGCTCATGTGCACGTCCACCGCGTCAAAGCCGGCGCGGTGGAACGCCGCCGCCATTTCAACGTGGGAGTTCACCCCCTGCTCACGCAGCACCGCCACTTTCGGGCGAGCGCCCTTGGCGATGTACGGCGCGGCGATGTCTTCCTGCGGTGCGAAGGTCAGCTTCACGTTCAGGCCGGGATCTTGTTCATCCTGCTTGGCCTGATGTTCCTGATCGGCGCACGCCGGGTTGTCGCGCAGGCGCTGCATCTGCCAGGTGGTTTCCGCCCACCAGGTGCGCAGCGTATTGCGGCTTTCGCTGTACAGCGCCTTGCGGTGTTGGGTGATGACGAAACGATCGCCGGCCTGCACGCTGCCGATGTGATGCACGTTGTCGGTCAGACCGTGCTGAGCGAACGCCTGCTTCACGTCATCGAGACGTTCGGCGCTCACCTGGATCACCGCGCCCAGCTCTTCGTTGAACAGCACCGCCAGCGCATCATCGCCGAGGCCGTCAAGGTTGACGTCCACGCCGCAGTGACCGGCGAAGGCCATCTCCGCCAGCGTCACCAGCAGGCCGCCGTCGGCGCGGTCGTGGTAAGCCAACAGCGCTTGATCGGCCACCAGCTGCTGCATGGCGTTGAAGAAGCCCGCCAGCTGCGCAACGTTGCGCACGTCGGCTGGTTTGTCACCCAGTTGGCGGTAAACCTGCGCCAGCGCGGTGGCACCCAGCGCGTTATGGCCGTTGCCCAGATCGATCAACAGCAGCGCGCTGTCGCCCTTATCGGTGCGCAGCTGCGGCGTCACGGTGTGGCGCACGTCCTCCACGCGGGCGAAGGCGGTGATGACCAGCGACAGCGGCGAGGTCATTTCACGCTGTTCGTTGCCTTCCTGCCAGCGGGTCTTCATCGACATGGAGTCTTTACCCACCGGGATAGTGATGCCCAGCGCCGGGCACAGTTCTTCGCCCACCGCTTTTACCGCTTCGTACAGGCCGGCGTCTTCGCCCGGGTGGCCGGCGGCGGCCATCCAGTTGGCGGACAGCTTCACGCGCTTCAGGCTACCGATCTCTGTGGCGGCCAGGTTGGTCAGCGCTTCCCCGACCGCCAGGCGGCCGGAGGCGGCGAAGTCCAGCAGCGCCACCGGCGCGCGTTCACCGAGCGACATCGCTTCGCCGTAATAGCTGTCCAGGCTGGCGGTGGTGACCGCGCAGTCGGCCACCGGGATCTGCCACGGGCCGACCATTTGGTCGCGCGCCACCATGCCGGTAACGGTGCGGTCGCCGATGGTGATCAGGAAGGTTTTCTCCGCCACGGCCGGCAGATGCAGCACGCGTTTCACCGCGTCGGCCAGCGTGATGTTCTCGCGCTGCACCGCCTCGCCGCTCGCCTGCAGGCGGGTGACGTCGCGGGTCATTTTCGGCGTCTTGCCGAGCAGTACGTCCAGCGGCATGTCGATCGGCTGGTTGTCGAAGTGGCGGTCGTTGAGCGTCAGGTGCTGTTCTTCGGTCGCTTCGCCGATCACCGCATAAGGCGCGCGCTCGCGGCGGCAGATCTCGTCGAACTGCGCCATCTGCGCCGGGGCGATCGCCATCACGTAACGTTCCTGCGATTCGTTGCACCACACTTCCAGCGGGCTCATGCCCGGCTCGTCGTTGAGGATATCGCGCAGCTCGAAGCGGCCGCCGCGGCCGCCATCGCTCACCAGCTCCGGCATGGCGTTGGACAGGCCGCCGGCGCCGACGTCATGGATAAACAGGATCGGGTTCTGGTCGCCCAGCTGCCAGCAGCGGTCGATCACTTCCTGACAGCGGCGCTCCATTTCCGGGTTGTCGCGCTGCACCGAAGCGAAGTCCAGATCGGCGTCGGACTGGCCGGACGCCATCGACGACGCCGCGCCACCGCCCAGGCCGATATTCATCGCCGGGCCGCCCAACACCACCAGCTTGGCGCCGACGGTGATTTCCCCTTTCTGCACGTGATCGGCACGGATGTTGCCGATGCCGCCCGCCAGCATGATCGGTTTGTGGTAACCGCGCAGCTCAACGCCGTTGTGGCTGTTGACGCGCTCTTCATAGGTACGGAAGTAGCCCAGCAGCGCCGGACGACCGAATTCGTTGTTGAACGCCGCGCCGCCCAGCGGGCCTTCGGTCATGATATCCAGCGCGGTGACGATGCGTTCCGGCTTGCCGAAATCCTGTTCCCACGGCTGTTCAAAGCCGGGAATACGCAGGTTGGACACAGAGAAGCCCACCAGGCCGGCCTTCGGCTTGGCGCCGCGGCCGGTAGCCCCCTCGTCGCGGATCTCGCCGCCGGAGCCGGTCGCGGCGCCCGGCCACGGCGAGATCGCCGTCGGGTGGTTGTGGGTTTCCACCTTCATCAGGATGTGCGCGTCTTCCTGATGGTAATCGTAGGTGCCGGTCTCCGGCGCGGCGAAGAAGCGGCCGACCTGCGAGCCTTCCATCACGGCGGCGTTGTCTTTATACGCCGACAGCACATAGTCCGGCGTCTGCTCATAGGTGTTTTTGATCATTTTGAACAGCGATTTTGGCTGCTGTTCGCCGTCGATGATCCAGTCGGCGTTGAAAATCTTGTGGCGGCAGTGCTCGGAGTTGGCCTGCGCGAACATATAAAGTTCGATATCCGTCGGGTTGCGCCCCAAACCGGTAAAGGCATTCAGCAGGTAGTCGATCTCGTCCTGCGCCAGCGCCAGGCCGAGCCGGACGTTGGCCTGCTCCAGCGCGGCGCGCCCTGCGCCCAGCACGTCGACCGACTGATACGGCGCCGGCTGATGGTGCGCGAACAGCTGTTCGGCCTGTTGCAGTTCGCTGAAGACGGTTTCCATCATGCGATCGTGCAGCAGCGCGGCGAGCTGCCGCCACTGGGTTTCCGTCAGCTCGGGCGCCTTGACGTAGAACGCCAGGCCGCGCTCCAGGCGCACGACCTGCTGCAGACCGCAGTTGTGGGCGATGTCGGTGGCTTTGGAAGACCAGGGAGAAATGGTGCCCGGACGCGGCGTAACCAGCAGCAACCGGCCTTCGGGGGCGTGTTCGGCGAGAGAAGGACCGTACTTGAGCAGCCGCTGAAGCTTGGCGTGTTCTTCGGCACTGAGCGGTGCGCTAACATCGGCAAAGTGGACGTACTCGGCGTAGATATCACTGACGGGCAGGTGAGCGTCCTGGCAGCGGGACAGCAGTTTGGTAATGCGAAAAGCCGATAAAGCGGGCGAACCACGCAGAATTTCCATAATCAAAGTTCTCTCGTCTTCGAAGCGACGGATAAGACGCTTCATTGGGCGCAACAGGGGAAAACGCGCGTCATTATAGAGAATCCTCGCCGCCGACGAAACCGTTTGCGTAGGGATAATTGATAAAAGCGTGCCGCACCGTCGAATTGTCATAACGTGTCAATAAAGTTGCACACTGGCGTTTTGTTGCGCAAAATGCCCCCGCACTGGTGATTTAACCATGAGAAAAGTCGCGGTTATCGTCGCCGGCGTACCTGTGCCACCACTGGATAACTATTTGAAACGTCTTAAAATAAACTACATCCTCATCGGCGTTGTCACCCTGCTTCTGGCTCTCGCGCTGTGGCCCAATATCACCTGGCGCAGCGGCCAGGGCGGGCAACTCCAGGAGATCATTTCCCGCGGCGAGTTGCGTATCAGCACGCTGAACTCCCCGCTGACCTATTTCAACACCAAGCAAGGGCCGGGTGGGCTCGACTACGAACTGGCGAAGCGCTTCGCCAACTACCTCGGGGTGAAGCTGGTGGTGATCCCCCATCAGAACATCAATGACCTGTTCGACGATCTGGACGACGACGACGCCGACCTGCTGGCGGCGGGTCTGATCTACAACCAGGAGCGCCTCAGCCGCGCGCGCACCGGCCCGGCCTACTACTCCGTTTCTCAACAGCTGGTGTACCGGCTGGGCACCCCGCGGCCGAAAAGTTTCGCCGACATTAAAGGCAAGCTGGCGGTCGCTTCCGGTTCCGCGCACGTCAGCACCCTCAAGCAGCTCAAACAGGATAAATACCCGGATCTCGCCTGGGAGTCCTCCAGCGATCTCACCTCCAAAGAGCTGCTGGAGCGAGTGGCCGACGGCAAGCTGGACTACACCCTCGGCGATTCGGTGACCATCGCGCTGCTGCAGCGCATCCATCCGCAGCTGGCGGTGGCGTTCGACGTCACCGACGAAGAGCCGGTTACCTGGTATCTGAAACGCGACGGCGACGACAGCCTGTACGCGGCGATGCTGGACTTCTACAGCCAGATGGTGGACGACGGCACCCTGGCGCGGCTCGAAGAGAAATACCTCGGCCACGTCGGCAGCTTCGACTATGTGGACACCAAAACCTTCCTGTCGGCCATCGACTCGGTGCTGCCCAACTTCCGCCCGCTGTTCGAGAAGCACGCCAACGAGATCGACTGGAAGCTGCTGGCGGCCATCGCCTATCAGGAATCGCACTGGAATCCGCAGGCCACCTCACCCACCGGCGTGCGCGGCCTGATGATGCTGACCCGCGCCACCGCCGACGGCCTCGGGGTCAACGACCGCCTCGATCCGGAAGAGAGCATTCAGGGCGGCGCCCTTTACCTGCAGCGGCTGATGGCCAAGGTGCCGGACAGCGTGCCGGAAGACGAGCGCATCTGGTTCTCGCTGGCGGCCTACAACATGGGCTGGGGCCACATGCTGGACGCTCGCAAGCTGACCAAGACGCAAAAAGGCAATCCGGACAGCTGGGTCGACGTCAAACAGCGCCTGCCGATGCTCAGCCAGAAGCGCTACTACCCGCAGTTGACCTACGGCTATGCGCGCGGGCGTGAAGCCTACAACTATGTAGAAAACATTCGCCGCTACCAGGTCAGCCTGGTGGGCTATCTGCAGGAAAAAGAGAGAAAGGCGGCGCAAGCGGCCGCCGAGCAGGAGGCGTTGGGGAAAGGCTACCCGACGGTGATGCCGGAACTGGCGCTCAACTACTGATTATTCCGGCTTATCCGCCGCCCGCTGCGCCAGCCTGAGCGCTTTTTTCTGTTCACGGCGCAGGCGGAAGAAATTGCTTAGGGTGGCGGCGCACTCCTCCGCCAGCACGCCCGAAACGATCTCCACCTGATGGTTCATGCCCGGATGGCGCAGAATGTCCACCAGTGAACCGGCCGCGCCGGTTTTCTCGTCGGCGGCGCCATACACCAGCCGGCGGATACGGCTGTGCACCATCGCGCCGGCGCACATCACGCAGGGCTCCAGCGTGACGTACAGCGTGGCATTCAGCAAACGGTAGTTTTGCAGCACCGCGCCGCCCTGGCGCAGCGCCATGATCTCGGCGTGTGCGGTAGGATCATGTCGGCCGATCGGGCGGTTCCAGCCCTCGCCGATGACCTGATTGTCCAGCACCAGCAGCGCACCCACCGGCACCTCGCCCTCTTCCTGCGCGCGCAGGGCCAGCTGCAATGCCTGACGCATCCAGTACTCATCGTTATATTCAGTCATCGCATAATTCCTCGTGCGCTTTTGCGGCGGGCATTATACACACTAGCCCTCCTTTGTCGTAGCCGCCCGCCAATGGCTATACTGGCCGAATCAGCGTGTGATTCAGGGACAAGAAGCATGAAACTCAGTAAAAAGAACGCCGTCGTGGTGCGCAAGGCGCTGGACGGCTGGGTGGGAGAAGGCGCCTTGACGCCCGCACAACGGCAGCAGCTGCTGCAGCATGTGGCCGTGCAGCCTTTCGACTGGCGGCGGCTGGCGCGCTATGCGTTTCTCGCCGCGCTGGCCTCGCTGCTGATCGCCGTCACCAGCCTGTTCGCCGACAGCGAACTGCTTGCATGGCTCAGCGGACTGTTCCGCTTCGACGCGCCGGTACGCATGGCGATCGCCGGCGTGCTGGCGGCGCTGGCCTACGTCTGGGCGCTGCGTCGCCGCCGGCGCCACCCGGAAAAACGCTACGGCAATGAGGCGGCGCTGTTTGTCGCCGTGTTGCTTACCGCCTGCGCCTTATGGCAGTTGGGGGTCTGGCTGGATAACGGCAGCGGCCGGGTTTCCGTGCTGCTACTGTTCGCCGCGCTGTTGTACGGCGCGATCGGCTGGTTCAGCCGCTCCGGGCTGGTGTGGTGGTTCGCCTTGCTGTCGCTCGGCAACGCCTTCGGCGCCGAGACCGGCTACCTGTCCGGCTGGGGCGCCTACTGGCTCGGCATGAGCTACCCGATTCGTTTTATCGCCTTTGGCGCGGTGCTGATCGCCGCCGCGCTGCTGCTGCGGCCGCTGTTGGCGCAACGCGGCCTGCAGCGGGTGTCGCTGGCGATGGGCCTGCTGTATCTGTTTATCGCCCTGTGGCTGCTGTCTATCTTCGGCAACTACGGCGACCTCGACAGCTGGTACCGCGCGCGCCAGATCGAGCTGTTCCACTGGAGCCTGCTGTTCGGGCTGGCCGCCCTCGCCGCCATTTGGCTGGGATTGAAGCATGACGACGCCATGCTGCGCGGCTTCGGGCTAACCTTCCTCGGCATTAACCTGTATACCCGCCTGTTCGAGTTTTTCTGGGACAGCATGCCGAAGACGATTTTCTTCGCGCTGCTCGGCCTGAGCCTGTGGGCGTTGGGGCATTATGCGGAGAAAATTTGGCAGTTGGGGCGCCAGCCGCACGACGTGACCGACGACCGATCGCGGTACTGATAAAAACAGCAAGGGCGGAATCCTCCGCCCTTGGCTTATTCCAGCTGCTGCAGCTCGCCCTGCTTGCTTACCCGCCAGCGGTGCTCGCAAAAGAACAGCAGCGGATTATCCTGCTTGCTGTCGCTGTAACCGCTGTATAGCCTCAGCGGCGCACCGAGCCGCTGCTCCAGCTGCACCACTTTTTGCGTCCCCAGGCAGCGCAGAGTCAAGACCCAACCGCCGCAGCGGCGCGTGATGCGGCTGCCGATCAACCGCACGCGCGGCAGAAACGCCGAGTCGCGATACACCTGCTCCACCAGCCGCTCCGGCGAGCCGGTGATCAGCCACACTTCAGCATCGTGCTCGTCCAGGTACTGCCGCAGCCGCATTTGCACCACCGGAAACGCGGTCACCTTCTGGCGGAAGGCCTCGATAAACTGCCGCTCCAGCGCCTTGAGCTTCGCTTCGGCGCGCCCGAAGGTGATCGCCCACAGCAGCAGGCTCATCGGCCAACGCGCGGCGCGCCCCAGCAGCAGCAGCGCCAGGCCGATCGGCGGCAGCACCGGTATCACCAGCAGCAGGTTCAGCGGCAAACGGCGCAGCAGAAAGCGCAAGAAGCTGCCGAACATATCCTCCTGATGCAGGGTGCCGTCCAGATCGAAAAAGACCACGCGGCGCCCCTCTGCGGCCGGTTGTTGCTGCTTGTCGCTCAAACGCTACTCCTCGGGATCGTTGAACCCCATCATCCAGGTGAAGAGAAAACCGGCGATAATCGTAATCAGCATCCCCGCCAGATACAACATCACCTTACCTGAGACGATGGTCAACGCCAAAGGCAACCCCGAAATGCCGAAGGTGATTACCGTCGCCACCTTCCAGTAGCTGATCAGCGCGCCGCCGACCGCCCCGCCGAGGCAGGCGCCGATAAACGGCCGCCCCAGCGGCAACGTCACCCCGAAGATCAGCGGTTCGCCGATGCCGAGAATGCCGACCGGTAACGCCCCTTTGATCACCTTCTTCAGCCGCGCGTTGCGGGTCTTCAACAGCACCGCCAGCGCCGCCCCCACCTGCCCGACGCCGGCCATCGCCAGGATCGGCAGCAGCGGGTTGGAACCGTGTGCCTGCACCAGCTCGACGTGGATCGGCACCAGCCCCTGATGCAGGCCGGAGAGCACCAGCGGCAGGAACAGCCCCGAGAGCAGCGCCCCCACCAGCAGCCCGCCCTTGTCGATCGCCAGATTGGCGCCGTGGGCGATGGCGTCAGAGATAATACCGCCGATCGGCTGCAGAATCAGGATCGCCAGCGAAGCGGTGACCAGCGTGGTCAGCAATGGGTTAAGGATCAGCTCGACCGATTCCGGCAGCAGCGTACGCAGGCGTTTCTCCACCCAGCACATCAACGCCACCACCAGCAGCACGGCGATCACCCCGCCGCGCCCCGGCTGCAGCGCCTCGCCGAATAAGGTGATCTGCGCCAGCGCCGGGCTGGAGAGAATGCCCGCCATCACGCCGCCCATCGCCTGGGAGCCGCCGAACACTCGCGCGGCGTTGACCCCGACCAAAATGTTCATGATGGCGAACACCGCGCTGCCGAAGATCGCCAGCAACCCCAGCACGTTCGGGTAGTCCACCGCCAGTTGGCCGGCGATGTCGGGCCGTTTCAGCAGGTTGATGATGCCGGTGATCAGGCCCGAGGCGATAAACGCCGGGATCAGCGGAATAAAGACATCGGCCAGCTTTTTCAGCGCACCGCTCATCGGCGCAGCGTATTTTTGCTTGGCCTGCGCCTTGGTGCGGGCCGCGTCACCGACGGCGACGGCAGGCTGCGCGCTACCGCTCAGCAATGCGCGCATGGCGTCCACCACCTTGGCGGCGGCGCCCGGGCCAACGATAAACTGATGCTGCTCACCCTGTTTGATATAGCCCTTCACGCCGGACAGCTGCTTGAGAGCGGCCAGATCCAGACGCTGTTCGTCGCTGACCTCGACGCGCACCCGCGTCATGCAGTTCTCCAGTTTGAGGATATTGCCCTCGCCCCCCACGCCCGCCAGGATCTGTGTCGCCAATGCCGTTGTCTTGTCCATCGCCGCCCCCACCGTGAGTTAACGCGCCAGCGCCGCGCGCAGGTAGCCGTCGTGCCGCTGCAGCCGCTGCTGCGCCTCTTCGGCGCTGACGCCGGCCAGAATCATCAGGATCGCCGGCTTGACCTCGAAGCCGGTCTGTGCCAGCGCCGCCTCGGCCTGAGCGCGTTCGGCGCCGGTGGCCTCCACCACGATGCGGCAGGCGCGATCCACCAGTTTGACGTTGGTGGCCTTCACGTCCACCATCAGGTTCTGATAGACCTTGCCCAGCTTGACCATCGCGCCGGTCGACAGCATGTTGAGCACCAGCTTCTGCGCGGTGCCGGATTTCAGGCGCGTCGAACCGGTCAGCGCCTCCGGCCCCACCACCGGTGAAATCGCCACCTGCGCTTCGTGCGCGATCGGCGAATCCGGGTTGCAGGAGATGGCCGCCGTCGGGCAGCCCAGCCCGCGCGCATAGCGCAGTGCGCCGATCACATAAGGCGTGCGCCCTGAGGCCGCCAACCCCACCACCATATCGACGGCGGTCAGATTCAGCGCCCGGAGATCGGCTTCGCCCAGGGCTTCGTCGTCTTCCGCCCCCTCCACCGCCTTGAGCAACGCGCCCGGCCCGCCGGCGATCAAGCCCACCACCACGCCGTGCGGCACGCCGAAGGTCGGCGGGCACTCGGAGGCATCCAACACCCCCAATCGGCCGCTGGTGCCGGCGCCCAAATAAATCAGCCGGCCGCCGGCCTTCAACGCCGCCGCCGCCAAATCGACCGCCTGCGCGATCGCCGGCAGCACCTTTTCGATCGCCTCCGGCACCTTGCGGTCTTCCTGGTTAAAGCAGCGGACCATCTCCAGAGTCGACATCTCATCCAGCCCCATGGTGGCCGGGTTGCGGGTTTCCGATACCAGTGCGCCTAAGTTCATCTGTTCACCTTTGAATTTTTAATTCACAAAATTAAATCAATATTTGAATATTTTATTCAACAAAGCGAGCGCTATTTGCTATTTTAACGACGAGCTCACAAAAATTTTCACCGCGCGTTTTCGCCGCCTGCATGGCAAAATGGCCGCTGGTTTCCAGGGAAAGATCAATGAGTACCCTTCTGCGCATACGCCAGATGTATCCGACACTGGCGCAAAACGACCGCAAGCTGGCGGACTTTTTGCTGAACAACGCCGAGCAGGCGCGCCATCTCAGCTCGCAAAAGCTGGCCGAGCTGGCCGGCATCAGCCAGTCGAGCGTGGTGAAGTTCGCCCAAAAGCTGGGCTATAAGGGCTTTCCGGCGCTGAAGCTGGCGCTGAGCGAAACGCTGGCCCAGCCGCAGGCCGAGCCGGTGGTGACCGTTCACAACCACATCCTCAGCAGCGACACGCTGAAAATCGTCGGTGAAAAACTGCTGGCGGAAAAGCAGGCGGCGCTGCGCGCGACGCTGGACATCAACAGCGAAGAGCGGCTGCATCAGGCGCTGGACATGCTGCGCCAGGCGCGCCGGGTGATGCTGATCGGCATCGGCGCCTCCGGGCTGGTGGCCAAGGATTTCTCCTTCAAACTGCTGAAAATCGGCGTGATGGCAGTGGCCGAACCGGACATGCACGTCCAGCTGGCGGCGGTTCAGGCGCTGGACAAACGCGATCTGCTGCTGGCTATCTCTTTCAGCGGCGAACGGCGTGAAATCAATCTGGCGGCGGAAGAGGCGCGCCAGGCCGGCGCCAGAGTGCTGGCGCTGACCAGCTTCTCTCCCAACGGCCTGCAGCAGCGCGCGGACCACTGCCTCTATACCATCGCCGAAGAGCCCCACACCCGCAGCGCGGCCATCTCTTCCAGCACGGCCCAGTACGCCCTCACCGACCTGCTGTTTATGGCGCTGATCCAGCACGATCTCGATCATGCCCGCGATCGCATCAAACACAGCGAACAGTTAATGAAAAAGCTGGTTTGAGGCGTATAATGGCGGCCGATAAAACGCCGCCAGCTCAATTATTTCCCTTCTCTGCATTCGAAAAATAATGTGCGGGCGGTGACTCGCTCAATTATCGTTCAATAATTGAGCATGCATGGACAGCATTATTTAACGATACCATTATGAATACACACACTGTTATTTTAGATAAGTTGCGGCACTCCGTGGCTCACCCGACCCTGCGCACTTTTTTATTTTACGCCATTATTGCTTTGATATTGATCAAAGCGATGGGATACAGCGGTGGAAAAGGCATTGATATTCTTTTTATTGCACTTATCTTGCTATTATTATCTAATCATTCGCTTACCCGCTACGGCCTGATTATTCCGTTTATTCTGCTGTGCGCGCTGTATGCGCCGGTCGGTGCCATTTACGGGTCTCCGTCAGCGGCCGTGGTGTCTGCCCTGCTGCAAACCAACAGTACAGAAGCGAGTGAGTTCCTGCATACCCTCCCAGCCAGGTGTTATCTGCTGCCTGTCGTAATATTTACCATGCTTATTATTTTAAAAAGGTTTATTTGGCGACAAGCACTGCCAAAAAAAATCATATTGCCTTTGCTGGCGTTATTTGCGGTTATCGTCATCACCAGAATATTCAGCGGTGGCTTGGTTAAGCTTAAATTACCTGACTTCTTTTTATCCACCTACTCCGCTTACGATCAATATCAACAGCAAATTGATGAATTAAACACCGGCGTTTCAGAACCGTACTCTTGGTCGTTCACCTCTGGCGCACCGAAGAATGAAAACTATGTCATTATCGTCGGCGAAAGTATGCGCAGGGATCATATGTCCTTATTTGGTTATCCGGTGTCCACTACACCGTTTCTGGATAATGCCAAGGGACGGTTTTACAGTAATTATATTTCCACCGCGCCGAATACATTCGAATCGCTCCCCCGCACGCTGGCTTTAAGCAACGGCCACAGCATTGCCCTCGGAGATAATATCATCACCCTGGCAAAAGCCGCCGGCCTCAATACCCACTGGCTGTCCAATCAGGGCATGTTCGGGCAATTCGATACGCCGGTATCAAAAATCGCTATGTTCAGCGATAACCATTACTTCCTGAAGAAAGGCGACTATCAATCGCGCAACACCGATGATGATGCACTGCTGCCGATATTTGACCAATTATTGAGCCGCCAGGGGCAAGGCAACCTTTATGTGCTGCATCTGATGGGCTCGCACGCCGACTTTTGCGAGCGGCTTAACGGCGAACCGCCGAGCGTCGAGTCGCCGAATAAGGAGCTGGCCTGCTACCTCTCTACCTATCGCAAGACTGATCGTTTTATCGAGCAGGTTTATCACAGTCTGAAACAGACCGGCGCGCCGTTTAAACTGTTCTATTTCTCCGATCACGGTCTTTCCCATAAGGATATCGGCGGCATACGTTCTCTGCGTCACAGCGGCGATACCCGGCAGAATTACCAGGTGCCGTTGCTGGTGCTGAGCGATCGCGACCAACAGCACCAGATCATTGATGATCCCTTGAGCGCGTTCGATTTTATCGGGTTGTTTGCTCAAGAGGCGGGAATACGGGTTACCCATCCGGAGGTGATGCCTACGATGCGTATGGCGGATACCGATAAGCGCTGGGTGTTTGACGGGCAGAGAAGGGTTGATTTCGATCAGTTGGCTGACGACCCACCTGAGTTACCCTAAGCGGTAAGATGACGAAAAAACGCCCGCCGCGCGGTGATTCTATGATAGATTGCGCGCCAGCCCGAGCACACCGATGGAAAGATAACTGACAATGGCACTGCTGATTACCAAGAAATGCATCAACTGCGATATGTGCGAGCCGGAATGCCCGAACCAGGCGATTTCGATGGGCGATGAGATTTATCAGATCGATACCGATCGCTGCACCGAGTGCGTCGGCCATTACGATACGCCGACCTGCCAGCAGGTTTGCCCGATCGACAACACCATCATCACCGATCCGCAGCATCGTGAGACCAACGAACAGCTGTGGGACAAGTTCGTGGTGCTGCACCACGCCGATCGCATTTAATTTGCCGCAGGACTGACAAGGGCGCCACAGGCGCCCTTGCTATTTTCAGCTTTCGACGATCACCGTCGCGCAGGCATAGCGCCGTTCGTCGGCCAGCGAAACGTGGATCGCGGTGACCCCCATCTCCCCGGCCAGCTCGGCGGCGCGGCCGTGCAAACGAATATTCGGCTTGCCCAGCGCATCGTTGAACACCTCGAACTGGTTGAACGCCAGGCCGTTGCGAATGCCGGTGCCGAACGCCTTGGCGGCGGCCTCTTTCACCGCGAAACGTTTGGCCAGAAAGCGAATCGGCTGCTGGTGCTGCTGATACAGCGCCCACTCGGCGTCGCTCAGCACGCGGCGCGCCAGGCGATCGCCGCTGCGCTCCACCACCGCTTCGATACGCGCCATCTCGACGATGTCGGTTCCCAGCCCGAGCACCGCCATTACCGGCGCGCTTCCCGCATCAGCACTTTCATGTCGGCAACCGCGGCCGGCAGCCCGCTCATCACCGCCTGGCCGATAATCGCATGGCCGATGTTCAGCTCGTGCATCTCCGGCAGCGCGGCGATCGGCTGCACGTTGTGGTAGGTCAGGCCGTGGCCGGCGTTGACCTTCAGCCCCTTCTCGGCCGCGTAGGCGGCGGCTACCGCGATGCGGCGCAGCTCGGCCTGTAACGCCAGCTCGCCCTGCGCTTCGGCGTAGGCGCCGGTGTGGATTTCGATATAGGGTGCGCCCACCGCCACCGCCGCGCCAATCTGACGATGATCGGGATCGATGAACAGCGAGACCAAAATGCCCGCCTGCGCCAGGCGCTCGACCGCCACGCTCATTTTGTCCAGCTGGCCGGCGACGTCCAGACCGCCTTCGGTGGTCACTTCTTCGCGCTTCTCCGGCACCAGGCAGCAGAAATGCGGCTTCAGCTCAATGGCGATGTCCAGCATCTCGTCGGTCACCGCCATCTCCAGATTCATGCGCGTCTGGATGGTCTGGCGCAGCAGGCGCACGTCGCGGTCGGTGATGTGGCGGCGGTCTTCGCGCAGATGCACGGTAATGCCGTCGGCTCCCGCCTGTTCGGCAATGAATGCCGCCTGAACCGGATCCGGGTATTGGGTTCCGCGCGCGTTACGTAACGTGGCGATGTGATCGATATTGACGCCCAGCAGCAAATCAGCCATGACAACCTCTAAATACGATTTTCAGTGCCAGCAGTTTACACGCGGGCGCAGGGCGGGAAAAGGTCAGGCGTCGTCGACCGGCGTATTCGGCTGTTTGCGCACGAACTGGCGGAACAGTTCGCGGCTCTTCAACGGCTTGCCGCCGAGGTAGGGTTTCAGCGCCATGCGGGTGAAACGCTTGGCGGCGCGCAGCGTCTCGGCATCGGGAAACTGCCGCTCCGCCAGCGCGCGCAGTTCGCGCCCGGTGAAGCTGTAGTGATCCACCACCAGGCTGGCGATAAAGCCTTTCTCTTCGCGGTAGCGGTAGGTCATGGCGTCATCCACCGGCAAACCGCTGCCGGCGCAGTGCAGGAAATCGAGGCCGTAGCCCAGGTGGTGCAGCAAGGCCAGCTCGAACTGGCGCAGCGCCTGCTCCGGCGAGCTGTCTTCCGCCGCCAGCGCCTGCAGGCATTGCAGATAGTCGAAGAACAGCACCGAGTAGTTGGTTTCCTGCTCGAGCACGCGCGCCAGCAGTTCGTTCACGTACAGGCCGCTGTACAGCATCATGCCGCTGAGGGGTAAACCGAGGGAGACCGCTTCGGCGTTGCGCAGCGTTTTCACTTCGCCGCGGCCGCCCCAGCGCACTAACAGGGGGGTAAAGGGCTGCAGGCAACCCTTGAGATTGGAACGGCGGCTGCGCGCGCCTTTCGCCAGCAAGCGCACCCGCCCATGACCTTCGGTAAACAGATCCAGCATCAGACTAGTTTCACTGTACGGCCGCCCATGCAGGACGAAAGCGCGCTCCCAGCCGTCCACGGATCGTTACTTCAGATCGTCAACATAGCCCAGGCTGCGCAGCGCACGTTCGTCGTCCGCCCAACCGGATTTCACTTTCACCCACAGCTCGAGATGCACTTTGGCGTCGAACATCTGTTCCATGTCCTGGCGCGCTTCGATGCCGATGGTTTTGATCTTGGCGCCCTTGTTGCCGATGACCATTTTCTTCTGGCCTTCGCGCTCGACCAGGATCAGGCCGTGCACATCGTAGCCGCCGCGATCGTTGGCCACGAACTGTTCGATTTCTACCGTCACCGAGTACGGCAGCTCTTCGCCCAGGAAACGCATCAGCTTCTCGCGGATGATCTCGGAGGCCATAAAGCGCTGTGAGCGATCGGTGATGTAGTCTTCAGGGAAGTGGTGTTCCGCTTCCGGCAGCAGCTTGCGCACGATGCCGGCGATCGTGTCGACGTTCATGCCTTTTTCGGCGGAGATAGGCACCACGTCGAGGAAGTTCATCTGCTGGCTGAGGAACGCGATGTGCGGCAACAGCTTGGATTTGTCGGTGACGTTATCGACCTTGTTGATCGCCAGCAATACCGGGCAGCGCAGGCTGCGCAGCTTGTTGACCACCATTTCGTCGTCGGCGGTCCAGTTGGTGCCTTCGACCACGAAGATCACCAGTTCGACGTCGCCGATCGAGCTGCTGGCCGCGCGGTTCATCAAGCGGTTGATGGCGCGTTTTTCTTCGATGTGCAGCCCTGGGGTATCGACGTAGATCGCCTGATAGGCGCCATCGGTGTCGATGCCCATGATGCGGTGACGGGTCGTCTGCGGCTTACGCGACGTAATGGAAACCTTCTGCCCCAGCAGTTGGTTCAGCAACGTCGATTTGCCCACGTTCGGGCGGCCGACGATGGCGATAAACCCGCAGTGTTGTTTTACTTCGCTCATTCAAGCTCCAGCTTTTTCAGCGCTTGTTCCGCTGCCGCCTGCTCGGCTTTACGGCGGCTCGAGCCGGTGCCCACCACGGGCTCGCTCAAACCACTCACCTGGCAGTGGATGGTAAACTCTTGGTCGTGCGCTTCACCGCGAACCTGCACTACCAAATAAGAAGGCAACGGCAGATGACGCCCCTGCAAAAACTCCTGCAGACGGGTTTTCGGGTCTTTCTGCTTATCACCGGGGCTGATTTCGTCCAACCGGCTGCGATACCAGTCCAAAATCAGACGCTCGACGGTCTGGATATCGCTGTCCAGGAACACGCCGCCGATCAATGCCTCCACCGTATCCGCCAGGATTGACTCGCGGCGGAACCCACCACTTTTCAATTCGCCCGGCCCAAGCCGCAGACATTCGCCCAGGTCAAACTCGCGCGCCATCTCCGCCAGCGTGTTGCCGCGCACCAGCGTGGCGCGCATGCGGCTCATATCGCCCTCGTCGACGCGAGGAAAGCGGTGATAGAGCGCATTGGCGATGACAAAGCTCAGAATCGAGTCACCCAGAAACTCAAGACGTTCATTGTGTTTACTGCTGGCGCTGCGGTGAGTCAAAGCCTGCAGTAAAAGCTCCTGCTGTTGAAAAGTGTAGCCCAGCTTCCGCTGCAGCCTGTTTATTACGATGGGGTTCATGAGTTACCAATAGATCAAGAATGCGTCAAAAACTTGCAGCATACGGAACAGGCCTGCTTCGCCGAAAGCCGATCCAAAGCTGTTTCGTTTGCAGTGGCTCCCAGCAGGGGCCAACTTTTTATCGCTCGAGAAAGTATTCTACAACGAGTGGAAACATAATGCTGTGTTTTATATCCCCTTAATCTTTCACGCCGCAGTAGGCTGCGGCGTGAAATTAACAGGGAATCAGTCAGCGATTAATGAATGCCGCCGATCCGGCTGAAACGCACGCCGGTAGGCCACTCACCTTCCTGCTTTTCAAAGCTCATCCAGATGGCCGTGGCTTTACCCACCAGATTCTTCTCCGGCACAAAGCCCCAGTAACGGCTGTCCGCGCTGTTGTCGCGGTTGTCGCCCATCATGAAGTAATGCCCGGCCGGCACCACCCACTCCGCCAGCGGTTTGCCCGGCTGTTGGTAGTAAGCGCCCACCCGATCCTGCGCGTCCGGCACGGTCAGGATACGATGCGTGACGTTGCCGAGGCTTTCCTGGCGCTCGCGCATGCGAATGCCGCCCGGCGGCACGTTATCGCTCAGCGGGATCTGGTAGAAGCCGTTGCTGGCCTCGCCCATGCCGCTGCGGCTGAACAGCTGCACGAAGTCGCTCGGCTGCGCGTCGGCGTAGGTCACCGCCAGCGCGGTATCGCAGGACTGCCCACTGTTGCAGGACGGCTGCACGGTAACGCGCTTATTCACCGGATCGTAAGTAATACGGTCGCCCGGCAGGCCGATCACGCGCTTGATATAATCCAGTTTCGGATCCAGCGGATATTTAAATACCGCAATATCGCCGCGCTTCGGATGGCCGGTTTCAATGAGCGTGGTCTGGGTAATCGGATCTTTAATGCCGTAGGCATATTTCTCCACCAGAATGAAATCGCCAATCAACAGCGTCGGCATCATTGAGCCGGACGGGATCTGGAACGGTTCGTAAATAAACGAACGCACCACAAAGACCAACAGCAGCACCGGGAACACCGATGCGCCGGTCTCCACCCAGCCTGGCTGCTTCGCCACTTTCGCCAGCGTTTTATCGTCTACGGCGCCCGCGGTCTGTGCGTTGACCGCCGCGATCTTCGCGCGGCGGGCCGGCGCCCATTTGAAGCGCTCGAAGCACCAGATGATCCCGGTGACCAGAGTGGCCAACGCCAGGATCAGGGCAAACATATTCGCCATGCAAACTCCCTCGTTTCGCGAACTCGTCGCGGTTACTTGCCGTCTTTACCGACGTGCAGAATGGCCAGGAACGCTTCCTGCGGCAGTTCGACGTTGCCGACCTGCTTCATGCGTTTCTTACCGTCTTTCTGTTTCTGCAGCAGCTTTTTCTTACGGCTGACGTCACCGCCGTAGCATTTCGCCAGCACGTTTTTACGCAGCTGCTTCACGGTGGAACGCGCGATGATGTGCGTGCCGATCGCCGCCTGAATCGCGATGTCGAACTGCTGACGCGGGATCAGATCTTTCATCTTCTCCACCAACTCACGGCCGCGATACTGCGAGTTGTCGCGGTGAGTGATCAGCGCCAGCGCATCCACGCGCTCGTTGTTGATCAGCACGTCCACGCGCACCATGTCGGAGGCCTGGAAGCGCTTGAAGTTGTAATCCAGCGACGCATAGCCGCGCGACGTGGACTTCAGGCGGTCGAAGAAGTCGAGCACCACTTCCGCCATCGGGATTTCATAGGTCAACGCCACCTGGTTGCCGTGGTAGACCATGTTGGTCTGCACGCCGCGTTTCTCAACGCACAGGGTGATGACGTTACCCAGGTATTCCTGCGGCATCAGCATGTGACATTCGGCGATCGGCTCGCGCAGCTCCTGGATGTTGTTCAACGGCGGCAGCTTGGACGGGCTGTCGACGTAGATCACTTCTTTGCCGGTGGTTTCCACTTCGTAGACGACCGTCGGCGCGGTGGTGATCAGATCCAGATCGTATTCACGCTCCAGGCGCTCCTGAATGATCTCCATGTGCAGCAGGCCGAGGAAGCCGCAGCGGAAGCCGAAGCCCAGCGCGGTGGAGCTTTCCGGCTCGTAGAACAGGGAAGCGTCGTTGAGGCTCAGCTTGCCCAGCGCATCGCGGAAGGACTCATAATCGTCGGAGCTGATCGGGAACAGACCGGCGTACACCTGCGGCTTCACTTTCTTGAAGCCCGGCAGCGCTTTATCCGCCGGCTGACGCGCCTGCGTCAGGGTATCGCCCACCGGCGCGCCGAGGATGTCTTTGATCGCACAGACCAGCCAGCCCACTTCGCCGCAGTTCAGCACGTCGCGATCGACCTGCTTCGGCGTGAAGATGCCCAGGCGGTCGGCGTTGTACACCTGGCCGGTGCTCATGACCTTGATCTTGTCGCCCTTGCGCAGCGTGCCGTTCTTGACGCGCACCAGAGACACTACGCCCAGGTAGTTATCGAACCAGGAGTCGATGATCAGCGCCTGCAGCGGCGCATCCGGATCGCCCTGCGGCGGCGGGATGTCGCGCACCAGGCGCTCCAGCACCTCGGGCACGCCGACGCCGGTTTTGGCCGAGCAGCGCACCGCATCGGTGGCGTCGATGCCGACGATGTCTTCAATTTCCTGCGCGGCGCGATCCGGATCGGCGGCCGGCAGGTCGATTTTGTTCAGCACCGGCACCACTTCCAGATCCATTTCGATCGCGGTGTAGCAGTTGGCCAGCGTCTGGGCTTCGACGCCCTGACCGGCATCCACCACCAGCAGCGCGCCTTCGCAGGCCGCCAGCGAGCGGGAAACTTCATAGGAGAAGTCAACGTGGCCGGGGGTGTCGATAAAGTTGAGTTGATAGGTCTGCCCATCCAGCGCCTTATAATCCAGCGTCACGCTCTGCGCTTTGATGGTGATGCCGCGCTCGCGCTCCAGATCCATGGAATCGAGCACCTGCGCGGCCATTTCACGGTCAGACAAGCCGCCGCAGATTTGGATAATGCGGTCAGACAGCGTCGACTTACCGTGGTCAATATGGGCAATAATGGAGAAATTTCGTATATGCTTCATTATAAAAGTTTTTCTGCCTTGGTATTTCTGAATTACTCGCCTATAGAAACCCGCATGGACCTAAAGCGACAGTGAATGGGTTAGGCCGTCTTGCACCTGAATCGCTGCATTCTACATGCCACACCACTGAAAACCTAGCGATCGGTGCAGTGAAGGCATTCTATTATGCGCCGCTAAATGTTACAGGGCGCCCCGGCGGATGAAAACAGATGTTAACGCGGACGATACGGCCTGAACCCAAGGCTTGCCGGTGATTCGTGGCCGCCAAACTCCGGCGCTAATACATAACCGGCCGCAGCGCAATAAACCCTCTCCGAAATTATAAAAAAAGAATATTTGGATCAACCTCTTAGATTTCCATCTCACCCATCTTCCTTTAGGAAAAACCCCATATACGCCACCACCGCCCCTCGGATAGAAAGGGCATGAACTCCGCGACAAAACATTATTCAGGGCACTACATCGGCAGCCCACCGGGGTTCACCAGCATATATCCAGTACGTTGATTGGAAGGTGCATTATGATCGATAAAGGGCAAATGCTGAGCCGGCACGATTTTTCAAAGGTCAACTGGGGCATTCTGGCGGCGGCGGCGCTGCTGTTTAGCGTGGGGGCGGCGCTGTTGGTGCTGCCGCTGCTGAGCAGCATTGATGAGAGCGAGGTCATCACGCTGTTGCAGGCCGGCGCGGGCACGATTTTACTCGGCTGTACGCTGCTGGCGCTGCGGCACTATCTGCGCCCGACGCTGACCTATCGCCTGTACGAGCACGGCGTGCGGGTCTTTGACGGCCACCATCATAAAGAGCGCTTCATCCCGTTTGAGAAGATCGGCGATATCTATCGCTTTCGCGGCGGCCAGGCTTTTGGCGGGCTGTTTGACGTCACGGCGTTCCGCGCCGGCGCGGATCAGCCCTGGTGTACGGTTTTCAGCAATGTCGCCCATTCGTGGCGGCTGGCGGACGTGATCGTCGACCAACAGCTGCAGCAGCGCGGGCCGCTGGCGCTGAATGCGCTCTCTCAAGGGGAGACGGTGTCGTTTCACACCGTTGAGGGCGACGCGCGCTGGCTGTGGCAACTGCTGCTCGGCAAGCGGCAAGGCACGCCGACCGAAACGCTGCGGCTGAGCGCCACCTTGCTGACCACGGAGCGGGGCAACGTGCCGCTCGAGCAGATCCGCGCGGTGGAAAACCATCCACAGCGCGGCATCCGCTTGCTCGACGGCCAGGGAAATGTGCTATTCGCGATTAACTACGATTCGCTGCTCAGCGCCGATCTGTTCATCGCGCTGCTGGAGCATATGATCCACAACCGCATCCCCGCCTATCACAACCCGGCGATGACGCGGTCGTCGGTTTAAATCAGCGGGGAATTTTCCGCCTGCATGCGCATCGCGGTAGGCGGCAACCCAATCTGCAGCACCACCGGCTGATAATCGGCCTGCTCGCCCAGACGCCGGGCCAACCGACGCGCCAGCATAAAGGCCGCCGCGCCGCCCAGTACGGCGCCGACGGCCGCCGAGGCGTCGCTGCCGAAACAATATTGCAGCAACGCGCCGCCCAGCATCATGCCCAGCAGCGGCGTCAGATAAACCAGCATGGCGGAGCGCAGCAGGCTGCCTTCCGCAATGCCGACTTCAACGCGCTGCCCCGGTTCGAGCGGCTGATCGATATGCACCTGCAGCTGATGCTCGGTTTCCGGCACCAGCTCGTTCAGCGCGCGCGCGCCGCAGCCGGAACGCGCGGTGCAGCTGCCGCAGCCGGCCTTGGGTTCACAGCGCAGCAGCGCTACGCCCTGTTGCCACGAAACCACCGTGGCCCACTCTTTCATCATTGCGGCGATACCTTGAAAGAAATGCTGTCGGCGATGCGCTTGGCCGTAGCCGGCGGCAATTCGCCCACGATAGTGATTTCGTTGCCCGCGCGCACTTCGGTCTGAATGGTGCGGCGCCCCTGACGGTAGTATTGCTGCCCGGCTCCGCTGCCCGCCGGGCTGACGTTGACCGAGAAGCTGAACAGGCCGTCGCTGTAGAGCCGGGATTCAACCGGCACGGCGACGTTCGGCAATTTGCGGCGATTGCGCGCCACCTCGTCCACCCCGGCCGGCAGCCAACCGGTGCTCCAGCTGAGCTTGACGTTTTCCACCGCCGGCAGCGACAGCAGCGGCGGCAGGTTGGCTTTGAGCAGCCCCTGCATCGCGCCCTGCACGTCGGCGCCGACCGCGAAGGAGATCACCCGATATTGCTCCAGCGTTTCGCCGTCGCGATCGAGCAGATCCACCCGCAGCGGCAGCTTGGTGTCCTCGTCCATCCAGACGATATAGCTGTAGCGGGAACCGTCGCGCGCCACCACGCGCAGCACTTCACACGGCCGATCGGCGATGCGGGTGCTGCCCACGGAGATAAAGTCGTAGTACTTGGCCAAGCGGGTGAAATCGGCATAGACGATCGCCGGCAACGCATCGACGATGTGATCGCCAGTGAGCGTGAACGGCTCCAGGCCAGGCTCGAAGTAGCTGATCCCGCCGCCGCGCTGCAACACTTCGCGGCGCGGGCCGTCCATATGCAGCAGCTGGCCGAGCGGCACGTTGCCGATCACCGCATGGCGATAGCGCAACGACTCGATTCCCTGCTTGCTGATGCTGATGTAGGCGAGCTCGTAATTGAGAGAACGGCTGGCGCTGCTCATCTGTTGCAATAACGCCCCGGACGCAGTTGGCTGCGCCGGGGCGATGCTGGAATAGAGCAGGCTGCCCGTCAATAAACAAACGGAGAACCAGATTTGCTTCATTACTGCTGTTGCATTCCTAAAGACTGAGTTCCGGGAACCTGAATGGCGGCCTGTTGCGGGTTGCCTTGCTCAAGCTGCAGCTGATCCGAGTGCAGGCGACGTTGCAGTTCATAGTCCTGCAGCATGGCGTTGATACGCTTGCGCTGTTCCTGCACCTGCTGCTGTTGGCCGCTGCCGGTGGAGAAACTGTCGGCCGGGACGCCCAGGCTGACCGGCGAGGCCTGGCCCATGATCGGCAGCGTGGTGAAGGCCGGCGATTCGGACGCGTTCGATGGCGCAGAAGGCTGGTTGTACTGCTGCACGCCGACGATCACCGCCAGCGACACGCAGGCCGCCATACCGATTTGCGTAATCTGGCTCGCCCAGGGACGCACTTTGTCCCAGAACGGCATTTTCTGCCAGGTGTGAGGCTGCGGCTGAGATTCCTGAACGGCGGAAGGCACCAGCCGGGCGGGTTCTTTCTCAAGTGCAGCGGCTACGCGATCGGCGATGTCGAGATGCATCACTTGCCCGACATCACCTCGCAGTGTGTCACGTATCAGGTGATAGCTCTGCCAGCTTTGTTGAAGCGTTCGATCTTGCGACAGAGAACTCAACAGCTCGCTGTCGAACGATTCACCATCCATCAGAGCGGAAAGCTTTTCTTTCTGCATGCCTAAGTACCCTTCCTGTGCCCGCCATTGCTAACGCTGGATCAGCGGTTGAACTTTATTATCGATAGCTTCCCGGGCGCGGAAAATACGCGAACGTACGGTTCCGACCGGGCAATCCATGATGGCGGCTATCTCTTCGTAGCTTAGACCATCCAACTCCCGCAGGGTAATCGCCATGCGAAGATCCTCGGGGAGCGACTCAATGGTACGGAAAACTATCTGTCTCAGCTCTTCTGACAACATTAAGTTCTCAGGGTTCGAAATTTCTTTCAGTGCGCCCGCACTTTCGTAATTTTCCGCATCGTTGGCGTCCACATCACTGGATGGCGGACGGCGCCCCTGAGCAACCAGATAATTCTTTGCCGTGTTCACGGCGATTCGATACAACCAGGTATAAAAAGCGCTGTCGCCACGGAACGATTCCAGTGCGCGATAGGCCTTAATAAACGACTCCTGCACCACATCGGGCACATCGCCCTGCGGCACATAGCGGGAAACGAGACTCGCCACCTTATGCTGATAGCGCACTACCAGTAGGTTAAACGATTTCTGATCGCCCTTTTGGACCCGCTCGACCAGAACTTGATCCGTTAACTGCTCGCTCATCCGAGGTAAACTCTCCCCAAATCCGTCTCCACGCGTAAAATTGTACTGCCAGCCATACATTATTTTCCTGAGCAAGCACTCGCTTGGAGTTCATATAGAACACGAAGTTCCATATCGCCATTGTTTTTTCTGTTGATGTCACCCTATCCGTGGCTTTTGCCCGGACAGTTAGGCTAACATGAAATTCACTCTTCTTCTGCACACATCATACGTTATGCAACCATCATCTGAACATGTAAGCGATGTACTGATCGTCGGCAGCGGCGCTGCGGGCCTGTCACTGGCGCTGCGCCTGGCGCAGCATTGCAAGATTACCGTTCTCAGCAAGGGGCCGCTCAGCGAGGGAGCCACCTTTTACGCCCAGGGCGGGATCGCCGCGGTGTTCGATGAGACGGACAGCATTGCCTCACACGTTGATGACACTTTGATTGCCGGCGCCGGCCTGTGCGACAAAGAGGCCGTCGAATTCATCGCCGGCAACGCGCGCCACTGCGTGCAGTGGCTGATCGCTCAGGGCGTGCTGTTCGATACCGAGGTCAACGCGCAGGGCGAAGAGCATTATCACCTCACGCGCGAAGGCGGCCACAGCCATCGCCGCATCCTGCACGCCGCGGACGCGACCGGTAAGGAAGTAGAGACCACGCTGGTGGGGAAAGCAAGCGCTCACCCCAATATTTGCGTGATGGAGCGCCGCAACGCGGTTGACCTTATCACCTCGAACAAAATCGGCCTGCCGGGCACCCGCCGAGTGGTGGGCGCGTACGTCTGGAACCGCGAGCTGGAGCGGGTGGAAACCTACCGCGCCAAAACGGTGGTGCTGGCGACCGGCGGCGCGGCCAAGGTATACCAATACACCACCAACCCGGACATCTCCTCCGGCGACGGCATCGCCATGGCCTGGCGCGCCGGCTGCCGGGTCGCCAACCTGGAGTTCAACCAGTTCCACCCGACCTGCCTGTTCCATCCGCAGGCGCGCAACTTCCTGCTAACCGAAGCGCTGCGCGGCGAAGGGGCTTACCTGAAGCGCCCGGACGGCAGCCGCTTTATGCCGGATTTCGACCCGCGCGGCGAACTGGCCCCACGCGATATCGTCGCCCGCGCCATCGACCATGAAATGAAGCGCCTGGGCGCCGACTGCATGTACCTGGACATCAGCCACAAGCCGGCGGAGTTCATCACCCAGCACTTCCCGATGATCCACGAGAAGCTGCTGACGCTGGGCTTCGATCTGACCCGGCAGCCGATCCCGATCGTCCCGGCGGCGCACTACACCTGCGGCGGCGTGATGGTCGATCAGCACGGCCGCACCGATCTCGACGGGCTGTACGCCATCGGCGAGGTCAGCTATACCGGCCTGCACGGCGCCAACCGCATGGCGTCGAATTCGCTGCTGGAGTGCCTGGTGTACGGTTGGTCGGCGGCGGAAGACATTCTGCAGCGCCTGCCGTTCATTCAGCAGGCCAAACAGGTGCCGCATTGGGATGAAAGCCGGGTGGACGATGCGGACGAACGGGTGGTGATTCAGCACAACTGGCACGAGCTGCGGCTGTTCATGTGGGATTACGTCGGCATCGTGCGCACCACCAAGCGGTTGGAGCGCGCACTGCGCCGCATCAACACGCTGCAGGCGGAAATCGACGAGTACTACGCTCACTTCCGCATCTCCAACAACCTGCTGGAGCTGCGCAATCTGGTGCAGGTGGCAGAGCTTATCGTGCGCAGCGCCATGGCGCGCAAAGAGAGCCGCGGCCTGCACTACACGCTGGACTACCCGGATTTACTGCCGGAAGCGCTGCCGACCATATTGCAGCCTTAAACGCTGCGACAGGGCGCCTAATCGGCGCCCTTTTCTTTTCAGTAGAACAGGTAGAAGTCAGCGATCAACCGGCGGAAATCGTCGGTGTAGCTGCCGTCGGCCTGCTTGATCGCCAGCGCCTGCGCCTGCAGCGGCGTTTCCCGCCGCGTCAGCGCCAGCAGCACCCGGTGCAGCGGCGTATCGGCCCGATCGCTGACGTTCATTTTCGCCGCCGTGTGCCAGCCGCTTTGCTGCGCCAGGCGTTCGAATTCGGTGCCGATATCGTGCGGCAGCACCACGCAGAACGTCCCCTGTTCCGCCAGCAGCTGCGCCGCGCAGGCCAACAGCGCCTCGTGCGTCAGGGTTTCGGTGTAGCGCGCGTTGTGGCGCGCCTGGTCGCGGCAGGCCACCGCCGGCTCGAAATAAGGCGGATTGCTGACGATCAGATCATACTCAGCGGCATGCCGCTGCGCATAATGGTGAATATCCTGCGCATGCACGCGGATGCGCTGCGGCCACGGTGATGCCGCCGCGTTTTCGCGCGCCTGGCCGGCGGCGGCTTCATCCAGCTCCACCGCGTCAATGGTCACTTCGTCGCCGCTGCGCTGCGCCAGCATCAGCGCGATCAGCCCGCTGCCGCTGCCGATGTCCAGCACCCGGCGCGCCTGCCCCAGCGGCGCCCAGGCGCCGAGCAGCACCCCGTCGGTGCCCACTTTCATGGCGCAACGATCGTGGGCGACAAAGAATTGTTTAAAGGTAAAACCCCCGCGGCGCGGGGTAAAATCGGCTTTCGATCGCTTGCTCACACTCACCACCTGGCTATAAAACTGGCGTAGCATAAGGCAATCTGATCGACGGGAAAAGAGCGGCTTTCCGCTTAAATAGGTGAAGATCGCGGCCAACCCGTCTATAATCGGCGCCCCAAGTAGAGGTAGACCATGACAGCAACCACTTTTTCCGAACTCGAACTCGATGATCGCCTGATCGACGCGCTGCGCGACAAAGGCTACGATCGCCCCACCGCCATTCAGGCCGCTGCGATCCCGCCGGCGATGGACGGGCGCGACGTCTTAGGTTCGGCTCCGACCGGCACCGGCAAAACCGCCGCCTTCCTGCTGCCCGTGCTGCAGCACCTGCTGGACTTTCCACGCAAAAAATCCGGCCCGCCGCGCGTACTGATCCTGACGCCAACGCGTGAACTGGCGATGCAGGTCGCCGATCAGGCGCGTGAATTGGCTGCTCATACCTCGCTGGATATCGCCACCATCACCGGCGGCGTCGCTTACATGAACCACGCGGAAGTGTTCAGCGAAAACCAGGACGTAGTGGTCGCCACCACCGGCCGTTTGCTGCAATACATTAAAGAAGAGAACTTCGACTGCCGCGCGGTGGAGACCCTGATCCTCGACGAAGCCGACCGCATGCTCGACATGGGCTTCGCGCAGGACATCGAAACCATCTCCGCCGAAACCCGCTGGCGCAACCAGACGCTGCTGTTCTCCGCCACGCTGGAAGGCGAAGCGATCCGCGAATTCGCCGAGCGCATCCTGAAAGAGCCGGTGGAAGTGGAAGCCGATCCGTCGCGCCGCGAACGCAAAAAGATCCTGCAGTGGTACTACCGCGCCGATGACGTGCAGCACAAAACCGCGCTGCTGATCCACCTGCTGAAGCAGCCGGACGTGCAGAAATCGGTGATCTTCGTGCGCAAACGCGAGCGCGTGCACGAGCTGGCCACCTGGCTGCGCGAAGCAGGCATCAACACCTGCTATCTCGAAGGCGAAATGGTGCAGGCCAAACGCAACGAAGCGGTCAAACGCATGATGGATGGCCGGGTTAACGTACTGGTCGCCACCGACGTTGCCGCACGCGGTCTGGATATCCTCGATATCACCCACGTGTTCAACTTCGACATGCCGCGCACGGCGGACACCTACCTGCACCGCATTGGCCGTACCGGCCGCGCCGGGCGCAAAGGCACCGCCATTTCGCTGGTGGAAGCGCACGACCATCTGCTGCTGGGCAAAGTGGGCCGTTACCTGAACGAGCCGCTGAAAGCGCGCGTGATCGACGAACTGCGGCCGAAAACCAAGGTGCCGAACGAGAAGAGCAACGGCAAGCCATCGAAAAAAGTGCTGGCCAAACGCGCGGAAGATAAAGCGAAGAACAAAGAAAAGGCCAAGGTAAAAGTGCGCCATCGCGACGCCAAAAACGTCGGCAAACGCCGTCAGGCGAAGGCCAAACCGGCCGGCGACGCGGAATAACCACCGCTGCCTAAGAAAAAACCGCCTGTACAGGCGGTTTTTTTATGGGCGTTTACTGCTGCGCGTAGTGCGTGGCCAGACGATGCCCCTGCAGCCATTTATCCAGCTCGCGGAACTGCGCCTTCAGCTCGTCATTCTGCAAATGCGCCGGCGTTTGCGAGAAATAAAACTGGAACGCAACGCCCTGCTGGTTGCGCGCCCGGGCATCGGCCCCGGCCTGCAACAGCAGCAGCGCCAGGTGCGGCGCATTAATCTTCGCCGCCAGATGCAGCGGGGTATCCCCCAGCCGATCGCTCAAGGTGGTGTCCGCCCCGGCCGCCAGCAACAGCCGCAGCTGCTCTTCGCGCCCGGCCAGCACCGCCGCCGCAAGCGGCGTGGCGCCGGTAACGGCATTGCGCACGTTCACCTGCGCCCCTTCGGTCAGCAGCAACCGCAGGTACTGCGCGTCTTGCAACATCGCCGCGGTGTGCAGCGCGCTGTTGCCGTCCAGCCCCGCCGCCGCCGGGTCGGCGCCGAGATCCAGCAACGCCTGCACGCTACCCGGCTGCTGCGAAAGCACCGCCCACTGCAACAGCGTGACCTGCCGATCGCCCCGCTCGCGCAAACGATCCTGCGTGGCCTGCGCACGGATGTCCTGCGTATCGCCGCGCGCCACCGCCTGAGCCAGCGCCAGATTGCTGTGGCCGTCAAACGGCGAAATCTCCTGCCCCATCTGTTGCTCCTTAGCCATCATCAGTAAACCGGTCACCGCGACCAGCGCCAGTAAGGCTATCGCCAGCGCCCACCGCAAGCGACGCCCTTCAGGCATTGGCCTTCGCCTCCCACGGCTTTTGTTCCGCCATCGAGCTTATCACCTTGTCGATGCCGTGCGCCGTCAGGCTGCGATCCAGATGCTTGCTCGGCCGCCAGTCATCGATGCCGGTCAGGGTATCGTTGTTGGCCAGGGTGATGTTGTGGCCAATGGCGTCCGGGATCAGCGAGGTCGATTCCTGGGTGCTGGTCAGCATGTCATATTGCTCGCTGTAGCGGCGAATGCTGCCGGCTTCGGCATCTTTCTTCGCCGCCGTCGGATCGATGCCCAGGCGATTCAGGGTGTAATCCGAGACCCCGGCCGCGTTGAAGGTGACCGCGACCGTGCCGGTCGCCAGCGCCGCTGTGGCCGCCAGGCCGCCGCCGAGCGAATGGCCGGCGATCACCAGCGCATCGCCGAAGGCCGCCTTGGCGCTTTTGGCAGCGGCAACCGCCTGATTGTACTGCACATCGTCATAGCCCGTCGCCTGCCGCACGTTGCTCAGCCAGTCGCGCCAGTCGTTGGTACCGGCGAACGCCAACACATACTGCTTGTCGTTGCTGTAAATCCCAGCCTGGAAACCGCTGCCCGCGTCGTGCAGGCTGGCGGGATCGATGCCGAAACCGAGCAGCGCGCTGTCGCTCAGGCGGTTGAACCCGGCGGCACCCTGGCCATTGAGTGAATAAACGTCCTTGGCCAACAGCGCCAACGCATAATCCCCCTCCTGCGATTGCTGCCCCCGCGTCACGCCCGGCGCTGCCGCCGCCGTCGGCGCCGCCGCTGAGATATCGCCGACCAGCGTATTCAACAGATTCTGCGCATTGAGCGTGTTCTGAGAGGGAGAGGCCACCGGCGCCGGATTTGCCGGTGCTGCCGCGGGCTGCGCCGCCGGTGCCGTCTCAGCGATGGCGCGAGGTGTAGGGATCGCGGCCACCGGGGATACTGCAGAGGTAAAACTTAAAGGCATACTCATGCCGACTCCTTGTCGATAGACTTTTTTATTTAGCACCTGAATAGGTACTGATTTAGCTATCGGCAGGTCGGATGAGTTCTGTATTAGAAATGCTTATCTTTGTGCAGAATGTGATCCGCGTTCGATTTTCGGCCGTCAAACGCAGAAAAGGGAGCCGAAGCTCCCTGATTGACTGCGCCGCAAATTACAGGCTTTCGGTAAAGGTGCGGGCGATAACGTCGCGCTGCTGTTCCGGCGTCAGGGAGTTGAAGCGCACCGCATAGCCGGACACGCGGATGGTCAGCTGCGGGTATTTTTCCGGATGCTTGACCGCGTCTTCCAGGGTTTCGCGACGCAGCACGTTGACGTTCAGGTGCTGGCCGCCTTCCACGCGCACGGTCGGCTGCATTTCCAGCGGCACTTCACGGTATTCGATCTGGCCCAGATCGCTCACCGCGACAACCTGATCTTCCGCGTAGTTGGCCTTGGCGCACACGCAGCGAGCTTCCGCTTTTTCATCGTCCAGCAGCCAGAAAGAATTCACCAGCGCCTGGTCGTTCGCTTTGGTAATTTGAATACCGGTAATCATTATGTTGCCTCCGTACAAGGGCGTAAAAATTCACGTCGTGAGAAAACCCAATTCTGGTTTCGGCCATTTGGTAAAACCATTGTTGTCTTGTTGTTCTGTATACCAGCCTGACCAAGCCAGTTCCTTGATTAAAGTCAATTTTTACCGGGTAGGCACAAGGCGTGAAGGGGCAAATTTATGTTTTATATCAATTTTCCTACTGCGGCAAAACCAATTATTTTTGTAAATTTTCAAAATTAATTGCATAAGACGCAGCGGCAAGAAATGAAAAGCGGGTTTCGCTGCGCGAGCCGACACGGTAAGCTATAGCCCATGAATTGCTAAAGAAAACAAAGGAGAGCGTTTATGGCCACCTCCCTCACCTGGCATGACGTGATCGGCAAAGAGAAAGAGCAGCCCTATTTTGTTGAAACGCTCGCCTTTGTTGCCGCTGAACGCCAGGCCGGTAAGACCATTTATCCACCGCAGAAGGACGTGTTCAACGCTTTCCGCTATACCGAGCTGGCGGACGTCAAAGTCGTCATCCTCGGCCAGGATCCCTACCACGGCCCCAATCAGGCGCACGGCCTCTCTTTCTCGGTGCGCCCCGGCGTGCCGGCGCCGCCGTCGCTGGTGAACATGTATAAAGAGCTGGCGACTGATATTCCCGGTTTCGAACGCCCGGATCACGGCTATTTGCAAAGCTGGGCCGAACAGGGGGTGCTGCTGCTCAACACCGTGCTGACGGTAGAAGGCGGCCGCGCGCACTCGCACGCCAACCTGGGCTGGGAAACCTTTACCGATAAAGTGATCGCCGCCCTGAACGAGAACCGCGAAGGCGTGGTGTTCCTGCTGTGGGGCTCGCACGCGCAGAAGAAAGGCAACTTTATCGATCGCAACCGCCACCATGTGCTGAAGGCGCCGCACCCGTCGCCGCTCTCCGCGCACCGCGGCTTCCTCGGCTGCCGCCACTTCTCGCAGGCCAATCAGCTGCTGGAGCAGCAAGGGCTCACGCCGATCGACTGGATGCCGCGCCTGCCGCAGGCGTAACCCCGAAACAAAAAAGGCACCCTCGGGTGCCTTTCTTTATGCCGTTGCCGGGGCGATTACGCCTTGGCTTTGGAGACTGCAACCATCGCCGGACGCAGCAGGCGGCCGTTCAGCGTATAGCCTTTCTGCATCACCATCATCACGTGGTTCGGCTGGTGATCGGCGGATTCCATCATGCTCATCGCCTGATGCACTTCCGGGTTGAACGGCACGTTGACGTCGCCGACGATCTCGATGCCGTATTTGCGCACCACGTCCAGCAGCGATTTCAGCGTCAGCTCGATGCCTTCGATCATCGCGGCCAGTTCCGGGTTGTTTTTATCCGCCAGATCCAGCGCACGCTCCAGGTTGTCGATCACCGGCAGCAGATCGCCGGAGAATTTCTCCAGGGCGAACTTGTGCGCTTTCTCGACGTCCAGTTCGGCGCGGCGGCGGATGTTCTCCGCTTCGGCTTTGGCGCGCAGCAGGCTGTCGCGCTCGTGCTGCTGAGCTTCCGCCAGTTGGGCTTCCAGTTCGGCGATACGCGCATCGCGCAGATCGACGCCTTCCGCCGCTTCCGGCAGCGTATCCTCGTGGTGAGCGTGTTGTTCCATTTCTTCCGAGACTTGCTCGTTTGGCGTCTTCTGTTCTTTACTACTCATGAATATCTCCGCGTTTTAGCATTAATCTCGCAACTTGGCTTATTATGGGGATCAAAACCGGGGTTTCAAGTCAACCGGTCACAATGTGGGGCATAAACGGCTCCCGGTGAGGAAAATCACAACAAATGAATAAAAAATTCGCCTGTATTGGCATTGTTGGCCACCCGCGTCACCCTTCAGCGCTGGCAACCCACGAGATGCTGTTCCACTGGCTGGTCGCCCGCGGCTATTCGGTGATGGTCGAACGCCAGATCGCTCATGATTTAGGGCTGAAAGACGCCGTGACCGGCAGCCTGGCGGATATCGGCCAGCGCGCCGACCTGGCGGTGGTGGTCGGCGGCGACGGCAACATGCTCGGCGCCGCGCGCGTGCTGGCGCGCTACGACATCAAGGTGATCGGGGTCAACCGCGGCAACCTCGGCTTCCTCACCGATCTCGATCCCGACAACGCCCTGCAGCAACTGGCGGACGTGCTGGAAGGCGAGTACATCGACGAACAGCGTTTCCTGCTGGAAACCATCGTGCATAAAGAGCACCAGCAGTGCCGCATCAGCACCGCCATCAACGAAGTGGTGCTGCACCCCGGCAAAGTGGCGCACATGATCGAATTCGAGGTGTACATCGACGATCGCTTCGCCTTCTCACAGCGCTCCGACGGCCTGATTATCGCCACGCCGACCGGCTCCACCGCCTACTCGCTCTCCGCCGGCGGACCGATCCTCACCCCGTCGCTGGAGGCGATCGCGCTGGTGCCGATGTTCCCGCATACCCTCTCCGCCCGGCCGCTGGTGATCAACGGCGACAGCACCATCCGCCTGAAGTTTTCGCAGATCGGCAGCGATCTGGAGATCAGCTGCGACAGCCAGATCGCGCTGCCGATCCAGGAAGGCGAAGAAGTGCTGATCCGCCGCAGCGATTTCCACCTGAACCTGATTCACCCAAAGGACTACAGCTATTTCAACACGTTAAGCACCAAACTGGGCTGGTCGAAAAAATTGTTCTAAAATCTGTGCCGGCCACTTTACTGTATATAAAACCAGTTTATACTGTATGAAACTACAGTTATGTGTTTATACACAGGAAGGTTCCCATGCTGGCGCAATTAACCATCAGCAACTTTGCTATCGTTCGTGAGTTGGAAATCGATTTTCAACCGGGTATGACGGCGATCACCGGTGAAACCGGCGCCGGCAAATCCATCGCCATCGATGCGCTGGGGCTGTGCCTCGGCAACCGCGCCGACGGCAACGTGGTGCGCCTGGGAGCCGCCCGCGCCGACATCTGCGCCCGCTTCTCGCTGGCGGACACCCCGTCCGCGCGCGAGTGGCTGGAGCAGAACCAGCTGGACGACAGCAACGAATGCCTGCTGCGCCGGGTGATCAACGCCGACGGCCGTTCGCGCGGCTTTATCAACGGCACCGCCGTGCCGCTGTCGCAGCTGCGCGAGCTGGGGCAACGCCTGATTCAAATCCATGGCCAACACGCCCATCAGCTGCTGCTCAAGCCGGAGCACCAAAAATCGCTGCTCGACGCCTACGCCGACGAACCCGCCCTGCTGGCGGCGATGAGCCAGGCCTACCAACGCTGGCACCAGAGCTGCCGCGAGCTGGCGCACCATCAGCAGCAGTCCATCGAGCGCGAAGCGCGCAAGCAGCTGCTGCAATACCAATTGAAAGAGCTGAACGAATTCGCGCCGCAGGCCGGCGAGTTCGAACAGACCGACGCCGAGTACAAGCGCCTGGCCAACAGCGGCCAGCTGCTGACCCTCAGCCAGCAGACGCTGCAGCTGCTGGCCGACAGCGACGAGAACAACATGCTCAGCCAGCTATACAGCGCCAAGCACCTGCTGCTCGAGCTGGCCGGGCTGGACGACAAGCTCAGCGGCCTGCTGGACATGCTGGAAGAGGCTTCTATCCAGATCAGCGAAGCCAGCGACGAGCTGCGCCACTACGCCGATCGCATGGATCTCGATCCCAACCGCCTGCACGAGCTGGAACAGCGCCTGTCGCGCCAAATCAGCCTGGCGCGCAAACACCAGGTTGCGCCGGAAGAGCTACCGCAGCTGCATCAGCAGTTGCTGGATGAACAGCAGCTGCTGTCGCAGCAGGAAAGCGACCATGAACACCTGAACGAGGCGGTCACCCTGCATCACCAGCAGGCGCTGGCGCTGGCGGAACAGTTGCATCAGAAACGCCTGCATTACGCCGCCGAGCTGACCACGCTCATCACCGACAGTATGCAGGCGCTCTCCATGCCGCACGGCAAGTTCAACATCGACGTGCGTTTCGAGCCGCAGCATCTGAGCGCCGAAGGGGCCAGCCGCACCGAGTTCTGCGTCTCCACCAACCCGGGGCAGCCGCTGCAGCCGCTGGCGAAGGTCGCCTCCGGCGGTGAGCTGTCACGCATCGCGCTGGCGATTCAGGTGATCACCGCCCGCAAGATGGAAACCCCGGCGCTGATCTTCGATGAGGTGGACGTGGGTATCAGCGGCCCGACCGCCGCCATCGTCGGCCGCCTGCTGCGCCAGCTCGGCGAATCCACCCAGGTGATGTGCGTGACCCACCTGCCACAGGTGGCCGGATGCGGGCATCAGCACCTGTTCGTCAGCAAGCAGACCGACGGCACGGTCACCGAAACCCAGATGGCGCCGCTGGATAAACGCGCCCGGCTGCAGGAGCTGGCGCGCCTGCTCGGCGGCAGTGAAGTCACCCGCAATACGTTGGCGAACGCCAAAGAACTGCTGGCGGCATAAAAAAGCTCAACTTTTTCACTTTCCTGCGGTCTGACAGTGACGCTGTTGACCCGAAAGATATCTAAAGTGCGGCGCGGCGGCGATCCTAAGCCTCCTCAACGGCCTGAAACAGGCCAAGCGCTTGAGGTGCTGAAAGAAAGCCAACGCGTCGCAACGTGAAAGATGAAGGGTATAAAGGTTTCCAACTGCCGCAAGGTCTATTATCATCGGCATCCTATGCCCTAAAGGAATGTGATTACTATGCGCTGTAAAACGCTGACTGCCGCCGCTGTAGTTCTTGTGATGCTGACTGCAGGCTGTTCTACTTTTGAAAAGGTGGTTTATCGTCCTGACATCAACCAGGGGAACTACCTGACGTCGACCGACGTGGCGAAAATTCAGAAAGGGATGACCCAGCAACAGGTCGCTTACACATTGGGCACCCCAATGCTGCAAGACCCGTTCGGGACTCAGACGTGGTTCTATGTGTTCCGCCAGCAGCCTGGCCATGAAGACATCACCCAGCAGACGCTGACGCTGACCTTCGACAGCGCAGGCGTGTTGACCGATATCCAGAACAAACCGGCGCTGACCAAGTAATCGGCGCAGCCCGCTCTTCCGGCCCATGAGGGGGCATGGTGTTCCTCATGACAGTCGCAGGCTGCAACGCGGAAGAGAAAATCAGTTTCAGATAAAAAAATAAGGCGCTCATAGCGCCTTATTTTTTTGCCTTCTCTGCTCGTTGCCGGCGCAGCTCTTTCGGATCGGCTATCAGCGGCCGGTAGATCTCCACCCGGTCGCCGTCGTTCAGCGTATCGCCCAGCTTGGCCGGGCGGCTGTAGATGCCGATTTTGTTGCTCTTGAGATCGATATCCTGGCGCAGCTCCAGCAGGCCCGAAGCCTGGATCGCCTGCTCGACACTGCTGCCCTCGGCCAGTTTCACCTTGCGCAGGTACTGACGCTCCGGCAAGGCGTACACCACCTCGACCTGGATGTCAGACACTGTAGACCTCTTTCGCCCGCTGGGTGAATGCCTGCACCATGCTGCCCGCCAGCTCTTTGAACACCTTGCCGAACGCCAGCTCAATCAGTTTATTGGTGAACTCGAAGTCCAGGTGCAGCTCCACCTTGCAGGCCTCTTCGCTCAGCGGCGTGAACTGCCAGCCGCCCATCAGCTTGCGGAACGGGCCATCGACCAGTTGCATATTGATGCTCTGGTTATCCAGCAGCGTATTGCGCGTGGTGAAGGTCTTGCTGATACCGGCCTTGGCGACGTCCACCGCGGCGGTCATTTCGTTAGAGGTAGCGTTAAGCACCCGGCTGCCGGTGCAGCCAGGCAGAAAATCGGGATAAGAATGAACATCGTTAACCAACTGATACATCTGCTCGGCGCTGAACGGCACTAATGCAGACCGACTGATCTGGGGCATATCATTTCCTGTGAGACATAAAACGTACAGATAATACCATTTATCTGGCGGCAAACAAAAAATCTGCTAAGGGATGGGGGCGCCAAAAATGCGAAAAATTGCGCAGGTGCTGAACGGGAAAGGATTTCTTTCGCTGAAGCATCCAGTATAATGAACGCACTATGACAAAGAAAAAAGCACACAAACCCGGTTCCGCCACCATTGCTCAAAACAAGCGCGCGCGTTTCGAATACTTCATTGAAGAAGAGTTCGAGGCGGGCCTGTCGCTGCAAGGGTGGGAAGTTAAATCGCTGCGTGCAGGCAAAGCCAACCTCAGCGACAGCTACGTGACGTTCCGTGACGGTGAAGCCTATCTGTTTGGCGCCACCATCACCCCGCTCAACGTGGCTTCGTCGCATGTGGTGTGCGATCCGACGCGTACCCGTAAACTGCTGCTGAAACGACGCGAGCTGGATACCCTGCTCGGCCGCGTCAACCGCGATGGCTACACCGTGGTGGCCTTGTCCCTGTATTGGAAAAATGCCTGGAGCAAGATCAAGATCGGCGTAGCCAAAGGCAAGAAAGAGCACGACAAACGCGATGACATCAAAGATCGCGAATGGCAGACGGCGAAAGCCCGTATCATGAAGCACGCCAATCGTTAAGCCGCTGGCTTATCGAAGTAAACTTCTGGTATACTGCACAAAGTTACTTGGGGCTGATTCTGGATTCGACGGGATTTGCGAAGCCCTAGGAGCATGCCGAGGGGCGGTTGGCCTCGTAAAAAGCCGCAAAAAAATAGTCGCAAACGACGAAAACTACGCTTTAGCAGCTTAATACCCTGCTTAGAGCCCTCTCTCCCTAGCCTCCGCTCTTAGGACGGGGATCAAGAGAGGTCAAACCCAAAAGAGATCGCGTGGACGTCCTGCCTGGGGCTGAAGCGTTAAACTCAATCAGGCTAGTCTGTCAGTAGCGTGTCCATCCGCAGCTGGCCGGCGAATGTAAAGATTGGACTAAGCATGTAGTGCCGACGGTGTAGTAATTTCGGACGGGGGTTCAAATCCCCCCAGCTCCACCAAATACGTCGCCAGTGAACCAGATAGACCCGGCGATAATAGCGAAAAAGCCCACAACTTCGGTTGCGGGCTTTTTTGTGTTTGGCGTATTCCGAAGGCTCGCCCCACGGCCCGTGCTCCCCCGGGCCAATGCAGGCTAGTGATCCAGATAAAGGTAATGCAGCCAGCTGGTCATGCGCAGCAGCACTTTACGCATCACGGAGACGTGCTCGAAGTGCCCGGTATAGACCGCCGCCTGAGCGCTCACGCCGTCGGGCAAGTGAGCCAGATCCGGGTTGGCCGCCAGGTCAATCATCACGTACACCCCTTCCCGGCCCGGCGTGGCGCTCAAGCCTTGCAGTGCGCCGCTGGCCTGGTAGCTGCCGTCCGGTATCGCCGGCAACACTCGGCTTACGGTGCCGCCGTAAACCTGTCCCGGCAAGCCGTTGAACACCACCTCGGCCTGGTCCCCCTGCGCCAAACGCAGGATGGCGTTCTGGCGGAACACCGCCACCACCTGGCGCTTTTGCTGCGGGATAAAGATCATCACCGGTTTGAACGGCAGGCGAACTGCCGCCGTGCCCGGCCGCGCCAGCACCTGCGTGACATACCCGTCGCTCGGCGCACGCACCACCGTTTGTTCCAGGTTGTAGCGCGCTTCGGCAATCTGCGATTTCAGGCTGGCTATCGTGGCGTCTTCGCCGTCATAGCGCCCGGACAACCGCGCCTGTTCCTGTTGGAACTGAGCTTTCGCCGCCTGCAGCGCCGCGGATTGCGCCTGGTACTGCTGCTGCGCATGGCTGACGTCCTGCTCCGAGAACGGGTTGACCGGCATCGCCGCCCCTTTCGCATAGCGCTGGTAGTCCTTACGAGCACGCTCGTACTCCGCGTTCGCCCGCTGCACGTTGGCGGCGGACTCGCTGAGCGCCGCCCGGCGCGTTCTGATCTCCGCCTCGGCCCCGGCCAGATCCGCCTCCAGCCTGGTGAGCCGCGCACGGTAGCGGCTGTCGTCGAGACGGAACAGCACCTCACCTTTGCGCAGCAGCACGTTGGTTTTCTCCGTTACCTCAACGATCATGCCCGAGACCTGCGGCACCATCGGCACAGAAACGGCAATTTTCTGCGCCCGATCGCTGTACGGATGGTTGTAGTTCATCGTCAGAATCAACGCACCGACGATAACGATCCCGCCAAGCACGGCGGTCGGCACGGTCCATTTGTTGACCGGAATGCGAAACAGTTTAAATACGCCGTAGCTCAGCGCTACGTAGCTGAGAATAATGAGCAAATCCATAGGCTACGCTCAACTTACCGTGGGGCCGGGAACCGCCGTCGGCTTTTCCTGCAGGCGTTGCAATTCGGCTTCGAGCAGCGCGATGCGCGCCTGCAGATCCGTTGAAGGTTCTGCCTTCTCACTCATGCCCCAGCCGCGTTCCGGCCGATAGAGCGTCGCCCAGATCCACAGCAGTGGCCAAATAGCGTGCAGCGTAAACAGGCTAACCCAACCGGCAACGTGAATCGCATCTTGATGGGGGTGCCGGCGCTTTTTGGCCAGCAAATAGGGAATGTCATGAATAATAATGACGCCGTAGAATAAAATCAGGAATACCGCGATCAGTACGCCTAAAGCGAAATAGTTAAGAAACATGTAAATTCCTGGCTGAGAATAACGGAAATAAACGAGGTTTATAGCGTGTTATATTGTCTGATATCGTTGGCGATGGTATCGATGGCATTCTTCACGTCGGTGACTTTAAGCTGCGCTTTCTCGTTATTGAGATTTTCCCCCGAAGCCTTGCGCACCACTTTAATGACCGGCTGATTAGTCGCCGCATCGATAAACTCGCCTTCCATATAGACCGCGCTCTCCATGGTGCGGTGCCCAGTCACGCTTTGCGTCGCGGCAATCAGCAGGGTGATTGGCAAGACTTCATAGATCTGCAGCCCCTTCTTCTGCGTGTCGATCGCCGTGATGGCGCCGCGGAAAATCAGGGTATGCTCGCGCGGCATGTTCACCAGCGTAAAGTGGGTGCCCATCGCCTGCTTAAACTGCTGGTTGGTATAGTTCAGAATATTGTCGAGTGCGCGCTGGCTCACCATCTCGCTCGGTTTCGGCCGCGGGAAATAGATCATCGGTTGATAAACCAAATATTGATAACGGGAAAAATCGACGTTCTTATCTTTCCAATATAAAACGTCTTTGCCGGACGCGGATTGACCTTTATTGATATCGTTATAATTGGTCAGAAAGGTCGAGTATTTTTCTTTTTCGGTCACGGCGGAAGAGCACGCGGCCAGTAATAACAGCGCAGGCAAAATAACCGCTCTTGTCACTTTCATTGACGGGTTTCTCTTTATTTTGGTGAATAGCAAATAATCAAATCGAATGATACCCACCCGTCCGCGATAAGTCATATGACAATGCCGCCAAAGGTGTATATCATTTTTGATATACAAACTCACAAGAGCCGGCCAGTGAAAGAGAAAGACTTCCGCATTGAAGAACTCAGGATTGTCCGCGTCATTGCCGAAACGGCGAGCGTCAGCAAAGCGGCGCAGCGGTTGGACATGCCGCAGTCTAACGTGTCGCGCGCCCTCACCGCGCTGGAACGGCGGCTCGGGTTGGAACTGTTCCTGCGCGGCCCGCGTACCCTGGCGCTGACTGAATTCGGCGAGCAATTCTTGCGGCGCGCCTCGCAGTTGCTGGACGAACACAGCGATCTGCTCGATATGTCCGGCACCTATAAACGCAGCCTGAACGGCATGGTCACGCTCGGCGCGCCGATAGGCATCCACGCTTTCCTGGCCCGTTATTTACTGCCGCCGCTGCTGCACGCTGCACCGGCGCTGACTGTCGATCTGGTGACCCGCAACCCCGACGAACGCGAGAAAAAGTACGGCGCAGTGTTCGACAGCGACTGCGATTTGCTGATCAGCTTTTTCCAGCCGCAAAACGAAAGCCTGATCGCCAGGCCCTTCACCCGTTTTCGCGTCGGGCTGTTCGCCGCACCGGATTACATCGCCCGCTCGCCGCTGACAGCGCTGGATGAACTGCCGCAGCATCGCTGCATTACCTTGCGCATGCTGGGCGGCATTCGCAATACCTGGAGCGGCTACAGTGCGCAGGAGGAGTTGGTGCAGGTCGAGATCAACGGCGCCAGCGTTTGCGATAACATTCTGCCGGCGATCGAGCTGGCCAAACAGGGCCTGGGCATCGTCTACGCCCCGTACTATTCCGTCGCCGCCGAGCTGGATGCAGGCACACTGCTGCCCTGCCTGGCGCGCGAGCGCGGCATCGATATGCAGGCCTACCTGATCTACCGCCGGCGCGGCGTGTTGCCGCACCGCGTGCAGGTGACGATGGACAGCATCATGGAGAGCGTTAAGCTGCACGCGCACCGCCTGATGTAACAAGAAAAACCCCGCCGCAGCGGGGTTGAACGCTTCATGTCGGCGCAAAATGCCTCACCGCCCCTCTTTCTCCCCCAGGAAGAAATACCACAGCGGAATGGAAAGCAGCAGGGTGAACACCAGCGTATACAGCAGCACCATCAGGCTCTGCATGATCACCATCTGGGCACTCCAGGCGCCGATCGGCAGTTGGAATTGCTCGACGGTGCCGCCGAGGATCGCTCGGCCCATCACGCAGCCGACCGCCACCGCCACCGTCGCCACCGCCGCGCGGAACTTGCGCACCTCGGCGCGGCGGGCGGCCGCTTCCGGCGTTTCGTCCCGGTGGCTTTGCCGTTGGCCGCGCCAGCGCCACACGTCCACCAGCAGCAACGCCGCGAGGCTCACGCCCATCACCGGCAGGCAATAACCCAGTACGGCTGCCACCAGCAGCGTGCCGGCGCGCGCCGGTAGGGAAAGCGCCAGCCAGGCGGCAACCAGCGTATGCACCGGATGCTGCGCCCCCGCCGCCGGGCGGCGGATCCACCACATGCAGTAACCCAGCGCGACCATCAGGCACAGCCCAAGGCCGAACGCCGCCAGCAGCAGCTGATTCGGCAAGCCGAACAGAATGCCCATGTGGGCGTCGATGCCCCAGCGGGTCAGCTTGGCGATGAGTGGGAAAGTGTCGAACCGCACCTGGTCGACGACGGCGAAGCTTTGCGGTGCGATGGCAACCGCGTCCACCTGCGTTGGCCAGCTGCGATCCACTTCGGTCACCGTCCAGGCTTTGCCCTCGCCTTTCGGCTGGCGCAGCTCGATCTTGGCGGCGTCGATCCCGGCGGCGCGCGCGGCGTACAGCGCCCGATCCCAGTCGCCGTTCAGCGCATTGCTCTGCGCGGCAGGGCCCATCTTCATGCCCGGCATCATCCCGCGGTGCTCGGCGTGCGGATCGGCCGGCGTCTGCGGCGCATCGGCCTGCAGGCTGGTATTGACCTGCGGCGTCAGCCAGCCCAGGTTGGCCCGCAGCGCGTCGATGTTGCCGCCGGCCCACTGCGACCAGGTCAGCCCGGTAGCCGAGAAGAACAGCAGCCCGGCCAGCAGCGCTACACCCAGCGTGATATGCCAATGGCGGCTGGCGGCGAAGCCCCCTTTCGCCCTTTTCAGCTTGCGTTTCGGCCGCGTCGCCAGCCACAGCGCTACGCCGCCCAGCGCGGCCACCCACAGCCAGGAGGCCGCCAGCTCGCTGTAGTTGCGCCCCAGATCGCCGAGCAGCAGGCTGCTGTGCAACTTATCCAGCCAGGTGCGCAGCGGCAGCACGCCGGAGGTGCCGTACACCGTCATATCGCCCTTGATCGCCAGAGTGTAAGGGTCGACAAACAGCGCGCGCGACTCGGAAGCGCCCAGATCGGCACTCGCGAACTGTACGCGCGTGGTGTCCATTGCGCCGGGTGCCGGGCGCACGGCGTAAATGCGCGCCTCGTCACCCACCGCGCGGCGGGCGGCGGCGATCTGGTCAGCCAGCGATCTCGCCTGCCCGTGCGGTTCGGTGAAAAGCGCATCGCGATACAGCGCCTCTTCAAGCTGCGGGGTCAACACATACAGCGTGCCGGTCAATGCAGCGACCAGAATAAAAGGAGCGACCAGCAGGCCGATATAAAAATGCAGCCGTCTGATCAGGTTCAGCATCGCGCCACGCGGCGATGCGGCAGGTGGAGTTTTGGTTATTGAAGACATGGCCTTTCTCGTTTTTCAAACTGTGCGCGCAGGCAAACCGTCCGCAGCGATACGGACGGCGTTACCCATGATCAAGCAATAGGGAAAAACGGTTGGCCGGGCGGCCCGCGCGGGCTCGGCCGCAGAACAAGGCGCCGAATGGGCGGAGAAACGATACGCGGCGCGCAAGGCAGGCGCGCGATGCGCGCCATCAACCACAGCAGCGGGACGAATGTCCACAGCAGCAGCGGCACGTGGATCAGCAGCTCGCAATAGCCGCAGAAAATCATTTCCGCAGGATCCATGCCGTGGTGGCCGGCATGCTCGGCGGCGGGCATCGTCATCGCGTGCATGTTGTGCGGCATAGCGGCGTCCGTCTGCGCCATGCCGCCCATCATCGGGTGGTGCATCAGCGATTTCGACACCACCGGCGCCACAAACAGCAACAGCACCGCCATAATGGCGATGCAGGCGGTAAAGCGTTGCTGTAGCTGGCGTGGCACTCTCATCGCAGCGGCGAATTAACCCGGTCGGTGGCGAACAAGCGGCCAGTGTAACCCGCGATGCGCGATGAGGTGAAAGAAAAGTCAGGTTTGTCTTACGCGCCCCCGGCGGCGGCGATCACAGCACCCGCGAATAGACCCGCGAGGCTTCGCCCCAGGGGTGATAGCCGAGCCCGTTATAAACAAAGCCGCTGCGCTCGTAGTAGCCCTCCAGATCGGTGCACAGGTGCAGCTGCGGGAAGCCCAACCGGCGGCTTTCCGCCGCCACATGCTCAATCAGTTTGGCGCCGTAGCCCCGGCCGCGCTGCGTTTCCTCTACGTAGAGCGCACACAGCCAGGGATACAGCTCGCCACGGCTGATAAAGTCGTTGGTGATGAGCCCCGCGCAGCCGAGGATCTGGTCATTTTCCATCAGCAGGTACCACTGCGGCAGCGGGTTGGCGGCGCCGAGGCTGCGGTTGATGGCGTCTTCATACATCATCAGCGTCTCTGCCGTGGCCCAGTGCCGCTGAAAATACGCAATGGCGCGCGGCGCCAGCTCGGGCGCTTGCCGCACCGAAATCATGTCCATCGTCATTCCTGTTATCCATGTTGTCAGCGTAGAATTATGCAGCAATATGCACGGTATGGCAGCGGCATTCCGCCGCCGTCATTCACTAAGGAGTCATCATGACGCAAAACATCTATGACAATCAGGCCTTTTTCGACGGCTATGCGCAGCTCAGCCGCTCGCAGCACGGCCTGGACGGCGCGCCGGAATGGCCCGCCATCCGCCGCATCCTGCCGGATTTGCAGGGCAAAAGCGTGGTCGATCTCGGCTGCGGCTACGGCTGGTTCTGCCGCAGCACGCGCGAACAGGGCGCAGCCAGCGTGCTGGGGCTGGACGTCTCGGAAAAAATGCTGGCCAAAGCGCGGGAGATGACCGCCGACGCGGGCATCGCGTATCGTCGGCAGGATTTGGCGCAGCTGCAGCTGCCGCCGGAAAGTTACGATCTGGTCTACAGCTCGCTGACGCTGCACTACCTCGAGGATCTGGCCGCGCTGTTCGCCACGGTTTACGCCGCGCTGAAACCCGGCGGGCAGTTCATCTTCACCGCCGAGCACCCGATCTACACCGCCCCGGCGCAGCAGGGCTGGCTGACCGACGGCAACGGACAGAAATCCTGGCCGGTGAACGGCTACCAGCAAGAAGGCCGGCGCGTTTCCAACTGGCTGGCGGAAGGTGTCATCAAGCAGCACCGCACGCTCGGCGGCTATATCAACCCGCTGGCGCAGCAAGGCTTTATCATCCAGCATTTGAACGAATGGGGCCCCAGCGCGCAGCAAATTGCCGCTAACCCGGCGCTGGACGAAGAGCAGGAGCGCCCGATGATCTTCATTCTCGCCGCCCGCAAACCCGCCTGATTGATCCGCAGTAAACCGTTCACATCACCACAGTTGGGGAGGCCGCCTCCCCCCAACGGCTATCATGCCGGCAGCGCCGCCCCGTGCGCCGCGAAGTGCGTCAGCGCCTCGCCTTCCATACGATAGCGCACCCACTCGCCCTGCGGCTGCGCGCCGATGCTGAGGTAGAAATCGATGGCCGGTTGGTTCCAGTCCAGCACGCTCCACTCCAGGCGGCCGCACTGCCGTTCGCACGCCAGCTGGGCGATGTGCCGCAGCAGCTTTTTACCGGCGCCCGCGCCGCGATGCTTCGGCGCCACGTACAGGTCTTCCAGATAGATGCCGTTTTTACCCAGCCAGGTGGAGTAACTCATAAAGAACACCGCATAACCCGCCGGCTCGCCGTTTACCGTACAAATCAGCGCTTCGGAACAGGCGCCCGGCCCAAACAGGCTGCGTTCGATATCTTCCACGCTGGCCAGCACCTGCTCGCGCGCCTTTTCGTACACCGCCAGCTCGATAATCATATCCAGAATCAGTTTGGCGTCGCTTTTTTGCGCCGGGTAAATCTCAATGGTCATGGCAAATCCTGAGTGTGTTGATGGCTGTGCTTGCCAGCATATCGCGCCTCAAATACTGTATGAACTGCATTTTCATCAACAGGTAATGAATATCATGCATCTGGATTTGAAACGCCTCGATCTCAATCTGCTGCTGGTGTTCGAAGCGGTGTATCGGCTGCGGTCTGTAACGCGCGCCGCGGCGGAGCTGGCTCTCAGCGCGTCGGCGCTGAGCCACGCGCTGATCCGGCTGCGCAAGGCGCTGGCGGACGAGCTGTTTTACCGGGTCGGCAACGACATGCACCCGACGGTGTATGCCGACAGCCTGGCCCCAACCGTCAGCGAAAGTCTGGCGCTGCTGGCCAAAGGGCTGCATCCGCGCCCGCGCTTCGTTCCCGCCGAAAGCCGGGAGAGCTTCACCTTCGCCATTACCGATTACACCGCCTTCGCGGTATTTCCCGCGCTGATGGCGCAGATGCAGCGCCTGGCGCCAGGGCTGTCGTTCCAGCTGCGCTATTCCGAGCGCAAAGTGGCGCTGAACGATCTGCTGGCGGGGCGCATCGACTTCGCGCTGGGCTTTACCGAAACCGACGGCGAAAGCTACCCGGAGATCGACGAAGTGAGCTGGCTGGAGGATGAGTATGTGGCGATTTGTTCACCCGCCTTCAGCGTCAAATACGGCGAACTGACGCTGGAAAACTACCTGCGGGCGCGCCATCTGGTGGTGACGCCGTGGAACGAACAGCGCGGCGTCATTGACTATCAGCTCGATAAGCTGGGGCTGCAGCGCGATATCGCCATCCGCACGCCTTCGCTGCTGGGAGCGCCGTTCATCGTCGCCGACAGCGAACTGGTGATGAGCATGCCGCGCTACGCCGCGCAAAAATTGCGGCAGGCGGCGGCGCTGGCTATCCATCCCCTGCCGTTTCCGGTGCCGCCGTATCAGATCAAAATCTATCTGCACCGCAAGAACGGCCGGCCGGAGGCCTGCCGCTGGTTGCAGCAACAGCTGCAGGCGCTGGCGGCGCTATAACGCGGGTTCGCCGATCGGCAGATACCCCTGCCACAGCGGCCGGGCCGGTTTGCCGTGCGGGTTGGCCCGCAGATGCACGTGGTAGCCCTGCAGCGCCTGCAGCAGCAGGCAGTCGTCCACCTCAGCCAGGTCATCCTTGTGCTGCTGCGCGCTGTCCGTCAGCAGCGCCCGTTTGGCTTTGCCCTTCGCCTCGTCGGCAGAGCGCGCCACAAACAGGCCGAACTGGTGCAATTCCGCCAGCTCATCGCTGCGGTAGCCGCCCACGTTGACGAAAAACAGCTTCTCTTCACCGGCGAACGGCGCAGGCTCCAGGCTCACGTCGTAACCGTCCGCCCAGTCGATGCGCGCATAGCCGTCGACATGCACCTTGCGCTTATCGCCGAACCACTTTTCACGCAGCAGCGGATACGCCTCTTCCGGCCGATCCGCCGCCGCGAACTGCACGTCGTGCAACTCAATATTGGCGCCCGGCGCCGTACCGCCCACATAAAACATCAATAATCCCGGCATGTTAGTCTGCTCTCCTTGGTGATAATCGCTATATAAAATAATACACAACGAAACTCGTGCCAACAGCGGCGCCATTCTGTGTTATCAATAGGTGAGGTTTAATCTGTTGTGGAGGAACGCATGGCATTCAATATCGGTGATTTTGTTCAACGCACCACCGGCGGCCCAAAGATGACCGTGGTGGCGATCGACGGCGAAACCCTGATTTGCAGCTGGAATGAGCTGGGCAAAGAGCAGCGCACGGAGGTGCAGGCCAGCGACGTGGCGCTGTACCACGAAGACGGCGATTTCGGCGTCTGCTGAATAACCGGGGCGCGCCGCGCCCCGTTATCGCTTCAGGCGCGAATGTCCTGATAGGCCGGCGTGGTATCAAACTCATGCTTGGCGAACGGGCATAGCGGAATGATTTTACGCTGCTCCGCGCGCATTTTCTCCACCACCAGCGCCACCAGCTTTTTACCGACGCCCTGCCCCTTCAATGACTCATCCACCCAAGTGTGATCAATAATGGTCAGCTTGTCGCCGCTCGGCACGAAAGAGATCTCGGCGATCAGCTTGCCTTGTTCGTCATTGATATAAAAACGCTTCTCGTCTGCCAGTATTTTATGATCCATATTATTTCTCCCTATATTTCAGTGCGCCGCTGGGGCAGGTGTCGATGACGCGTTTCACTTCGGCCGGCTCGGCATGGTCCGGCATAATCCACGGGCGGCGGTTCAGGTTAAAAATAGCCGCGTTGCCACGCACGCAGTTGGCGGAATGGCGGCAAACTGCACGGTTAAAATAAACGTCAATCTTATCACCGGAATAACGGCGGTAACCGGCGGCGGTCAATTCCTCATCCATCTTGGCCTCACATTGCCTGTTTTATTGTTTTTGCTCCGGGTTCAAGTATAGGCAATGCCGCCGGCTTCACCACGCGTCTCGCACACCGAAAAAAGTGGCGCAACCGCCCGTCGCCGCTAGAAAAAAACGTAAATTGTTCTAATCTTTATTCAGTAAGACAACATAATTCCGACAGTGGCTAAGGAGTTCGAAATGGGTGATAGCTCAAAAGACGGCGTCATTCTGCTGTCCCGCATATTACTGATGATTCTGTTTATCATTTTCGGCTGGATGAAATTGGTCAACTTCGGTGCGACCGTCACGGCGATGGAAGGCTATGGCACACCGATGCCTTATTTGGCGGCGATCGTTGCCGTGCTGGTGGAGTTTATTTTCGGCATCGCGCTTATTCTCGGTCTGTTTACTCGCCCTATCGCGGTCATTTTCGCCCTGTATGTTTTGGGCACCGCGTTTATCGGCCATCCGTTCTGGAAAATGACCGGCATGGAAATGATGGGCAACGAAATCAACTTCTTTAAAAACATCAGCATCATTGGCGGCTTGCTGTTGCTGGCGGTAACCGGCGCCGGCCGTTATTCGCTGGACTATAAAATATTTAATAAATAATTCATCGATGGCCGGCGACTCTCGCCGGCCATTTTATTTCCGCTATCCTTTCAACGGCTGCGCTTGGCGTGGCGCTCAAAGTTTTCCGCCCTGGCCTGCGCCGATTTACGCAGCGTGACGTAGCAGGCGCCCTCGCCGCCGTCGCGCGGTAAGGCGCGGCAAAACGCCTGCACCTGTTCAAACTGCGCCAGCCATTTGGCGACGTAACTGCGCACGATATTCGGATGGCTTTCGTTCTGCCGCCCGCGGCCGTGCACGATCAGCAGCGAACGCAGGTTTTGCGCCTCCGCCTGCAAGATGAAGCGAAACAGCGCCTGCCGGCTGGCTTCGACCGACTGGCGCAACAGGTTCAGCGACGCCTGCGGCGGGTAACGCCCGTTGCGCAGCTTGTCCAGCACGCCCTGCTGAATGCCTTCCCCTTTGAATTCCAGCGGCTGTTCACAGGGGACCACCTCGAGGAAATCGGTGCTGAGGAAGTTTTCCTGCCGCAGCCGCTGCGCTTCGCGCCGCGCGCTTTTGTCCAGCGTCTCCTGCGGCTTGAGGTACAGCGTCTGCCGCCCGCTCGCCAGCGGCACCACGTCCGCCATCGCCTGTTCAAAAAAGTCTTTTTCCTGCTCGCTCATCTTCCACCTCTCTTGAACGGCAGCCTTTACGGCCGGGAATGGGGTCGATTGTAAGACGCCTTGCCATGGTTGCAAGCCGGGAATTGTCAGCGGCATTTGTCTCATTTGTCGTCAACGGGTGAGCTTGCGAACAGTTTTCGCTATACTGCTAAGCCATCATTGAGTGCCGCAAAGGATCGAGCCCATGACAATGCGCGAGCTGGAAATCCAGTTTCAAAATGCGATGAATGAGTTGCAGAGCAGCTTCGAACGGCAACACCGCGAATGGCAGCAGAGCTACCAGGCGCTGCAGCAACTGCTGGAAGAAGCCAAACAGCGCGAAGCCGCGCTGCGGGCGCAGAATGAACAACTGGCGCGCAAACTGAGCACCGCCAGTTCGGTGCCGGAGCAGCATGCGCTGGTGAAGCAGATCAAAATGCTCGGCGCCCATCTGGACGCGCTGGCCAAAGACGCGGCCACCTTCAATCACCACCTGCGCCAACAGGGCGCGGTCGGTAATTTCAGCGGCGAACAGCATTGATAGCGGGCGCTGTCGCACAGCGCCTCCCGCCCCTCTTCTGGCGTATTGAGAGTGTAATAAAGCCTAAATGACCTGGATCATCCTCGCCGCCCTGATCGTCGTATTTATCATCGGTTACCGCATCCTGACGTCCGACACCCGCAAAGCCATCGATTCGCTGGCCCATCTGCTGAGGGTCAAGCCGATGCTGATTGAATCGATGATCCAGGAGATGGGCGGCCGCCAAAGCCAGACCTTTATCCGCATGCTGAACAACGGCTACACCGAAGAGATGCACCAGGCGGCTTATCTGCTGTTCATCTACCTGACGTTCATCAAACAGGCGGACGACGAGCAGATTGCCCTGTGGCGCGACGTGCTGCTGCGCGCCGGGCTGTCGCCGGAGCTGCACGCTGAGCACACCGAAGCGGCGCTGTTTTACTTCGCCGAGCTGGATATCGATGCGTTTGAACTGGCGCAGTTCCGCCGCGCCTACAATGAGCGTTTCAACCGCGAAGCGTTGGCCCACGGCTGATCGCGTCCCCCGGGCGGGGGACCGATTACAGGAACATGCTGTAGAGGTAGCGCGACAGCGCTTCGCGCGAGCTGAAGCCGTGTGCGATGCCGTAACGCTGGTTCGGGGCGTCGCTGCTTAAATCCAGGGGAAACTCCAGATACTGCTCGCTGGTGCGCACCGGAGAGGTCGGCGTGGCGAAATGCACGCTTCTCTCTTTCAGAGCCGGGTGGATCACCAATGCGGTTCTGCCCATCCGCGCTTCGCGATTCACATACACGTAGTGTGTACCCTTGCGGTAGCCATAGGCCTGGTCGGTGACATAATCACGCTCAAAGCCGGTATTCTCCAACACTTTAGCCACTTCATCCGGCCGTAAATACATCGATTCCTCCTCTCATTCTGGACCGCTGAGCGACCTTACCGTAATCATTCACCGAAACAATGATTTTCTGGGGAGGAATCCGGGTTTCAGACTATTCCTGAATGGCTCGGCTGCGCTGCAGCAGACGAAGGGTGAGCAGCACCCCGAGCGCCACCAGCAGCGCCGCCGCCAGATAGATCGACGGCACGCCCGCTTGCCCAATCAGCAGCCCGGCCAACGGCCCGGTGATGCCCAGCGCCAGGTCGAGGAATGCCGAATAGGTGCCGAGCGCCGTGCCCTGATTCTGCGGCGGCACCTGTTTCACCGCCTCAACGCCCAGCGCCGGGAACACCAGCGAGAACCCGGCGCCGGCCAGCAACGCGCCGGTTTGCACCATCCAGGGTTCGCCGGCCTGCCAGATCAACAGCAGCCCGACGATCTCGACCAGAAACGACGCCAGCGTCACCTTCAGACCGCCGTGGCGGTTGATGACGTTGCTGAAGATCAGACGGATGCCGACGAAGGCGCAGCTGAACAGCGTCAGCGAAAACGCCGCGCCGCTCCAACCTTTGTCGGCGTAGTAAAGGGTGATGAACGTGGCGATCACGCCGAAGCCGACGGTGCCCATCGCCAGCCCGAGGCCATAGGCCCAGATGCGGCCGAATACCGCGCGGAAAGCGATGCGCTGCCCGGCGGCGATCGAGACGTCCGGCTTGCCGCTCGCCAACAGCAGCGCCACCGCGACCGCCAGCACGATCAGCGCCGCCACCCCGGCCAATCCCCACTGCTGATTCAGGTACACGCCGAGCGGCGCCCCGGCCGCCATCGCCCCGTAGGTGGCGACGCCGTTCCAGGAAATCACCCGCGCGGTGTGCATCGCTCCGACCCGGCCGATGCCCCACAGCGTGGAACCGGTGCTGGCGAAGCTTTCGCCGACGCCGAGAAACACCCGCCCCACGCACAGCAACAGCAGGCTGAGCCACGGGTAACCGTCAACGCCGAACGCCAGCGCATAAAACAGGCCGCTGGCGCCGCAGCACGCCAGGCCGAACAGCACCACCTTTTTCGGCCCCAGCTGATCGGCATAGCGCCCGGCGTGCGGGCGGCTGAACAGCGTGGCGAAGTACTGCGCGCTGATGATAAGGCCCGCAAGCACCGAATTGTAACCCAGGTGGTCATGCACAAATCCCGGCAGCACCGCCAGCGGCAGGCCGATGGTCAGGTAGCAGACGAAGGTGAACATCACCACGGACAGAATGCGTCGGTTCAGCTGGAGGTTATTTTCTGCGGTCATCGAAGGTGGCTCGCATCGGACGGGGTAGACAGAGATTGCCAGCATACCCCGATGGGATCTGATGATAAATGAGAGAGTTATAACGAATTATTATTTCGCTAACGGTTGGCCGCCACCCGCGCGCGCAGAAAATCGATAAACGCCCGCACCTTTTCCGGCACGTGGCGGGTATTCGGGTAGAGCGCGTAGATGCTCTGCTCGGGGAAACGGTGATCCGGCAGCAACCGCTGCAGCCGGCCGGCGTCGATTTCGGGCTGCGCCAGCCACGCCGGCAGCAGCGCCACCCCGGCGCCATGCAGGGCGAATGCCAGCAATGCCGCGGCGCTGTCGCCGGTGAGCGTCGCGGCGTCCGCCACCTTGAACAGCACCGCTTCGCGCTGCGGCGTGGCCACCTGCCAGCTGAGCGGCGAACTGAGTCGGCTGTGGGCGATCCACTGCGCCTGCGCCAGATCCGTCAGCGAATGAATCGGCCGCTCGGCCAGGTAACCCGGCGACGCCACCGGAAAAATGGCGAAACTGTCGATCAGCGCCGCGCGGTGGCTGGAATCCGCCAGCTGGCCCAGGCGGATCGCCACGTCAAAGCGCTCCGAGATCAGATCGGCATGATAAGAAGAAGACACATGCTGGATGCGCAGCCGCGGATGCTGCCGCGAAAACGCCGCCAGCGCCGGCACCACCACCTGCGCGCCGTACTCCGGCGTACTGGTGATGCGCAGCACGCCGCTCAACCCGTGGTGATCGCGGCGCACGTCGTCCAGCACGTTTTCCGCCTCCTGCAGCAGTTGCAGGCTGCGTTGGTAAAAGCGTTCGCCGGCGTCGGTCAGCGACAGCCGCCGGGTGCTGCGCGCCAGCAGTGACACCCCCAGCTCGTTCTCCAACTGCTTGACGTTAAAGCTCACCACCGCCTTGGTTTGCCCCAGCGCCGCCGCCGCCGCGGTAAAGCTGCCCGCTTCCACTACCGCCGCAAAGATCGCCAGGCGCTGCAAATTCAGCATTTCGCCGCCCTTATTGTCAAAATTATTTTGACAGTGTAATCGCCCGCCGCCGATTTATCCGCACTTTTCCCCCCGATACACTGCTCGCCTTCAACCGGAGGCACCATGTCTTATCGCAGCAAAGTGGCAATCGTCTATCTGCTCGGCTTTTTCGTCGATCTGATCAATATGTTTATCGCCAACGTCGCCTACCCCGCCATCGGCCAGGCGATGCGGGCGTCGGTCAGCCAACTGGCGTGGGTCAGCAACGGCTATATTCTCGGCCTGACGCTGGTGATCCCGCTCAGCGCCTGGCTGGCGCAGCGCATCGGCGGGCGGCGGGTGTTCCTGCTGTCGCTGGCGCTGTTCATGCTGGCTACCCTCGGCGCCGGCAACGCCGACAGCATCGGCGCGCTGATCGGCTGGCGCACCCTGCAGGGCATGGGCGGCGGCTTGCTGATCCCCATCGGCCAAACGCTGACCTACCAGCTGTACCGCAGCCATGAACGCGCCGGGCTGTCGGCGGCCATCATGTTGGTGGGGCTGCTGGCGCCGGCGCTGTCACCGGCGCTGGGCGGCTGGCTCGTCGATCGGCTGGACTGGCGCTGGGTGTTTTTCGCCAACCTGCCGCTGGCGGCCCTGGCCCTGGCGCTGGCGGCGCTGTGGCTGCGCGCGGAAACGTCGGCGACGGCGCGCAAACCGCTCGACGGCAAAGGATTGCTGAGCGCCTGCGCGGCGCTGACGCTGCTGCTGCTCGGCCTGACCCGGCTGAGCGAGGCCGGCCATCAGGTTTCCGGTGCGGCGCTGTTGGCCGCTGGCCTGCTAGTGCTGGCGTACTATCTGCGCCATAGCCTGCGCACCCCGCAACCGTTGCTGAACCTGCGGCTGGTCGGCGATCCGCTGCTGCGCAACGCCATGGCGGTTTATTTGTGCATTCCCGGCCTGTTCATCGGCGTCAGCCTGGTGGCGATGCTGTATCTGCAAAACCAGCTGGGGATGCCCGCCGCACAGGTCGGCGGCCTGATGCTGCCCTGGGCGCTGGCGTCGTTCCTGGCCATCACGCTGACCGGCAAAACCTTTAACCGCCTCGGCCCGCGGCCGCTGCTGATCGCCGGCTGCCTGTTGCAAGGCGCCGGCATGCTGACGCTGGCGCAGATCGACCAGGCCGGGCAACACGCGTTGCAGATCGCCGCCTTCGCCCTGATGGGATTTGGCGGCAGCCTGTGCAGCAGCACCGCGCAGAGCAGCGCGTTCCTGCAGATCCCCGACGCTCAGCTGGCGGACGCCAGCGCGCTGTGGAACATCAATCGCCAGCTCAGTTTTTGCCTCGGCGTGGCGCTGCTCAGCCTGCTGCTGAATCTGCTGCTGACCGTGTTGCCGCCCGCAGCGGCCTACCGAACCTGCTTCATTCTGGCGGGCGCCAGCGTATTTATCCCGCTGCTGCTGTGCCTGCGCCTCGCCAACCGCGCCATCGTGCGCCAACTCAACGCTCAACAGGATGCTTTATGAACCCGTATTTTACCGAAGTGATCGACGCCCACATCGCCATTGAACGCTGGCTGGGCAAAGGGGCTGGAGAAGAGCAGGCGCTGCTGGCGCGCTTTACGCCGGATTTCAGCATGATCGCGCTGAGCGGCGCTCCGCTGGATTTTGCCGCGCTGTGCGCCTTTTTCCGCGCGCATCGCGCCGCCAAACCGGGATTGGAAATCGAGATAGAAGAGATGAAGCTGGTGGCCGAATGGCCGACGGGCGCGGTAGTCAGCTACCGGGAAAAGCAAAGCCTGCCGGGGCAAAGCGCCACGCTGCGCTATTCCACGGTGGTCTTTGAACGTCAGCCCAACGCGCTCGGCTGGCGGCATTTGCACGAAACCGCCGCGGCGCAATAATTACAGAAAGCTGCCGGCCAAAAACAGTTCCCAACCGACGATCGCTCCGCACAGGGTTACCGCGCTGAAAATGACTTCAAACAGATAGCGATTGATCATCGTTCGTCGCCTCAAAAGAAGACACCCGGGATAACCGGGTGTCTGGAGTACGGGCTGGAGAGTGCGGAACCTTTCGGTTCCGCAAACATCACTTAATTAAGCTTTTTTACCGGCTTTTTTGTGGTGTTTTTTAGCGGCCTGAGCTTTCTGCACTGGCGCTTTTTTGTGGTGTTTTTTAGCTGCCTGGGCTTTCTGAGCCGGCGCTTTTTTGTGGTGCTTTTTAGCGGCCTGCGCTTTCTGGGCTGGCGCTTTTTTGTGATGCTTGGCTTTCTTGTGGTGCGTTGCTTTAGCTGGCGCTTTTTCAGCAGCAGCCGCTGGCGCAGCGGTAGTGGTGGTCGCAGCTGGCGCGGTGGTGGTAGCCGGAGCAGAAGCTGCGGTATCAGCAGCGAAAGCAACAGAAGACAGACCCATAGTGGCAGCAACGATCAGCGCTAATACTTTTTTCATCTTTACATCCTCAGAGTGTTGTTTCGGTAAGCTCCGGTGGAGCCGTTGAAACAGATACTAGTGGAATCAAACTGCCGCTTCCGTGAGTGATTGGTTTCGCCGAGTAACCAAATGTACAAAGCCCAGGCGCCGATAAACACGCGGGCGACGGCGGTTTTTTTCCGTGATCGGCCACGCAAATCGCGCCATGGTCTACACTTAAGAGACATGTGTCGAAATGGAGAGCTGAATGTTTAAGAAAGCGGAAAGAACAGAACGCGATATCGATCAGGACGTCACTCTGTTGGCCGATACGCTGGATGAAGTGTTGCGCGAGTCCGGTGACAAGACCAAAGAGGAACTGAAAGAGCTGCACAGCAAGGCGAAAGGCGTGCTGCGCGACGCGCGAGCGCGGTTCAATGGCTCCACCAGTCTGACACAGCATGCGCGCGATGCGGTTGATCAAGCCGATAGCTATGTGCGTGACAAACCTTGGCAGGGCGTAGGGATCGGTGCCGCCGTCGGCATCGTGCTCGGCGTGCTGCTGGCCCGGCGTTAACACCCCTGCAGTCATAAAGATAAAACAGATGTGCGTCTGGCCCGCGGAAATCGCGGGCCGTTTAATTTGCGCGAAACAGCTGCGCCAGCCCCTGCACCGCCCGCTCCGCCTCCTCTCGCCGGGTGAAATTGGCGAACCCCAGCAGTAACCCCTGCCCCGCCGGATGGTCGATTCGCCAGTCCGACAACGCCTGTACCGCCAGCCCCTGCTGCCAGGCTTGCGCCGCCAACGGCGCATCCGCCAAGCCGTCGCGCAGCCGGGCCAACAGCTGAATGCCGCCCTGTTGCGGCACCGCCGTCAGCCACGCCCCCAGCTGCCGCTCCAACGCCTGCGTCAGCCACTCGCGCCGCTGGCGGTACAGCGGCCGCATGCGTTTCAGGTGGCGGTAGAAATGCCCTTGCCGGATAAAATCCGCCACGCCGGCCTGCAGCAGCGGCGGGCAACCGCAGCCACGCAGCCGACTGCTGCGCGCGAATGTCTCCGTCAGACCGACGGGCACCACCAGATAAGCCATGCGCAGCGCCGGGAACAGCGTTTTGCTGAAGGTGCCGGCGTACAGCACCCGCCCCTGAACATCGAGGCTCTTCAGCGGCGGCAGTGGCCGCCCGTGATAGCGAAACTCGCTGTCGTAGTCATCTTCCAGGATCCAGGCCCCGCGCTGCTGCGCCCAGTCGAGCAGCGCCATCCGCCGCGCCAGGCTGAGCGAGACGCCGAGCGGGCTTTGATGGGTCGGCGTCACCACCGCCAGCCGCGCCTCAGGCGCCGTGAGCATACCGGCGGCCACGTCCATGCCTTGTTCATCCACCGGCACGGCGACCGGCCTGACGCCGGCGGCCCGCAGCAGCGGGCGCGTAACCGGATAGCCGGGATCTTCTATCCATACCGCGTCGCCGGCGTGCAACAGCGTCTCCACCACCCAGTCCAACAGCGCCGGATAACCGGCGCAGAGGAAAATTTGCTCCGGCCGACAGCTGATGCCGCGCGACAAATGCAGATAATGGGCGATCGCCTCACGCAGTTCAGGCAGGCCGCCGGCCGGCGGCAGCGCCAGGGAAGCCACCGTGGAAGCGCGCAGCCGGCGGGCGACAATGCGCTGCCACAGCGCCCGCGGAAACGCATCCAGCGCCGGCACGCCCAGCTGGAAAGGCTGCAGCATGCCCTGCGGCTGCAGCGGATCCGGCGCTATCGCCGCCAGCGGCGGCGCGGCGGATACCGCGCCCGGCGGCACGTGCGGCAGCTGCGGTGAAACATAGGTGCCCGCCTGCCCGCGGCTCTGCAAGAAACCTTCGGCAATAAGTTGCGCGTAGGCGCTTTCCACCGTGGCGCGCGCCACGCCCAGATCGCTCGCCAACCCGCGCACCGAGGGCAACCGGCTGCCCGCCGCCAGGCTGCCCTGGGCGATGGCGTCTTTAATCCGCAGGTAAATCTGCCGGTACAGCGGCTCGGTGAGCCGGTTGTCCAGCCGCAGCGAGGTCAGGAAAGATGGCATTATGGCCCGGTTAAATAATCATTTTATGGCCCTATAGCATAGACCATAAGGCCGCTAAAGTAGCGCCATGATTTCGTTACTACCGATTGAGGTTGACCATGATTAAGCAACGTTTGAACTATGCCGAGCTGGCGCCCGCCCCGTACAAAAATATGCTGAGCGCGCTGATGGCGCTGGAGAAAGGCGCCCTGGACAAGGCGACCATCGAGTTGATGTTTATGCGCGTTTCGCAGATCAACGGCTGCGCCTACTGCCTGGATATGCACGGCAAAGCGCTGCGCGAAAGCGGCTTCAGCCATGCCAAGCTGGATACGCTGGCAGGCTGGCGCGTCAGCCATGAGTTCAACGAGCGCGAGCGCGCCGCGCTGGAATGGGCCGAGTCGGTGACGCTGATCGCCGCCACCGGCGCGCCGGACAGCGCTTTCGAGGCGCTGAAGGCGCACTTCAGCGATGCCGAGATCGCCGATCTGACCTTCGCCATCAGCATCATGAACGCCTTCAACCGGCTGGCGGTCAGCATGCGCCAGTAATGCGTTCGCTTCCCCCCTCTGCACTGAGAGGGGGAATTTCTCGCCCGCAAAAATTTTTTCCCTCGCCTTTTCCAGCCCCGGCGCGGTCTGCGCACCCAACCTGACAAAACACCATATATGGCGTGGTTGATAAAATAAATATCAACATATAGTATTTTATAGGTCAGCCGCAGGGAATGTCGTTCGGTTGATAACGCCGTCAGAAACGCCAGGAACAATGCTCCGTTATCTGACTTGTCCGCCTTTCCTTCAGTCTAAAGGTAAATGCGAATCATGAGCATTATTATTTACAGTAAGCCGGACTGTGTCCAGTGCAACGCCACCTATCGCGCATTTGATAAACAGGGGATTGATTATCAGGTGGTCGATCTCACCCAGGATCAGCAGGCGCTGAACCACGTTAAATCCTTAGGTTATCAGCAAGTTCCGGTAATTATCGCCGGAGACGATCACTGGTCCGGATTCCGGCCGGACAAGATCGGCGCGCTGGCGCTCACCTGCTGAGGCCCGCCGATGAATCCGCTGGTTTATTTCTCCAGCAGCTCGGAGAACACCCATCGGTTCGTTGAGAAACTGGGCCTGCCGGCGATCCGCATTCCGATCGCCGGCGCCCGCAGCAAGCTGCTGATGGAACACCCCTTTATCTTGATCGTGCCCAGCTATGGCGGCGGCAGCGCCGTCGGCGCGGTGCCGATCCAGGTGATCCGCTTTCTCAACGTTCCGCAAAACCGTTCATACCTGCGCGGCGTCATCGCCGCCGGGAACACCAACTTCGGCGCGGCGTACGGCATCGCCGGCGACATCATCGCCAAAAAATGCCAGGTGCCTTTTTTATACCGCTTTGAGCTGCTCGGCACTACGCAAGACGTTGAAAACGTTAGACAGGGAGTAACCGCATTTTGGCAACGACAGAACTGACCAGGCCCGAAACGGGCGCGCTGGATTACCATTCGCTCAACGCGATGCTCAATCTTTACGATGCGGAAGGCCGGATCCAGTTCGATAAAGATCGGCTGGCGGCGCGGCACTACTTCCTGCAGCACGTCAACCAAAACACCGTGTTTTTCCACAACCTGGAGGAAAAGCTGCGCTATCTGGTGGAGGAAGGCTACTACGAGCCGCAGGTGCTGGCGCAGTACGAATTCCCGTTTATCAAGCAGCTGTTCCAGCAGGCCTACGCCAAAAAATTCCGCTTCGAGACCTTCCTCGGCGCCTTCAAGTACTACACCAGCTATACGCTGAAAACCTTCGACGGCAAACGCTATCTGGAGCGCTACGAAGATCGGGTGTGCATGGTGGCGTTGACGCTGGCGGCGGGCGACACCGGACTGGCGCAGGATTTGGTGGAGGAGATGATTTCCGGCCGCTTCCAGCCGGCCACCCCGACCTTCCTCAACTGCGGTAAACGCCAGCGCGGCGAGCTGGTCTCCTGCTTCCTGCTGCGCATCGAAGACAATATGGAATCGATCGGGCGGGCGGTGAACTCCGCGCTGCAGCTGTCGAAACGCGGCGGCGGCGTGGCCTTCCTGCTGAGCAATATTCGCGAGGTGGGCGCGCCGATCAAGCGCATCGAGAACCAGTCCTCCGGCGTCATTCCGATCATGAAAATGCTCGAAGACGCCTTCTCCTACGCTAACCAGCTCGGCGCGCGCCAGGGGGCCGGCGCGGTTTACCTCAACGCCCACCACCCGGACATTCTGCGTTTTCTCGACACCAAGCGCGAAAACGCCGACGAGAAGATCCGCATCAAAACGCTGTCGCTGGGGGTGGTGATCCCGGATATCACCTTCGAGCTGGCGAAGAACAACGAAGAGATGTACCTGTTTTCGCCCTACGACGTCGAACGGGTGTATGGCGTGCCGTTTTCGGAGATTGCCGTCAGCGAGAAGTACCGCGAGATGGTGGACGACAAGCGCATCCGCAAGTCGCGCATCAACGCGCGCGAGTTCTTCCAGGTGCTGGCGGAGATCCAGTTCGAATCCGGCTACCCCTATGTGATGTTCGAGGACACGGTTAACCGGGAGAACCCGATCGCCGGGCGGATCAACATGAGCAACCTGTGTTCGGAGATCCTGCAGGTCAACCGCGCCAGCACGTATCACGAGGATCTGAGCTACGATCGCATCGGCAAGGACATCTCCTGCAACCTCGGCTCGCTGAACATCGCCAAAACCATGGACGCGCCGGACTTCGGCAAGGCGATCGAGACCGCGATCCGCGCGCTGACCGCGGTGGCCGACATGAGCGATATCCGCTCGGTGCCGTCGATCGCCGAAGGCAACCGCAGCGCCCGCGCCATCGGTTTGGGCCAGATGAACCTGCACGGCTACCTGGCGCGCGAGCGCATTTTCTACGGCTCGGAAGAAGGCATCGACTTCACCAACCTCTATTTCTATACCGTGGCCTATCACGCCATCCGCGCCTCTAACCGGCTGGCGATCGAGCGCGGCGGCGCCTTCGACGGCTTTGAGCATTCCCGCTATGCCAGCGGCGAGTACTTCGATAAGTACACCGAGCGCGACTGGCTGCCGCAGACCGAGCGGGTGCGCGAGCTGTTCGCCGCCGCCGGCATCGCCATTCCGAACCGCGACGACTGGCGCGCGCTGCGCCAGTCGGTGATGCTGCACGGGCTGTACAACCAGAACCTGCAGGCGGTGCCGCCGACCGGTTCCATCTCGTACATCAATAACGCCACCTCCAGCATCCACCCGATCGTTTCGCGCATCGAGATCCGCAAGGAAGGCAAGATCGGCCGCGTTTACTATCCGGCGCCCTACATGACCAACGACAACCTGGCGTATTACCAGGATGCCTATGAGATTGGCCCGGAAAAGATCATCGATACCTACGCCGCCGCCACGCAACACGTCGATCAGGGGCTGTCGCTGACGCTGTTCTTCCGCGATACCGCCACCACCCGCGATATCAACCGCGCGCAGATCTACGCCTGGCGCAAAGGCATCAAGACCATTTACTACATCCGCCTGCGCCAAATGGCGCTGGAAGGCACCGAGGTGCAGGGCTGCGTGTCCTGCGCGCTGTGAGGCAACTTATGACGACCGTAACATCGGCGCCGCTGGTGCGCGCCATCAACTGGAACATCATCGAAGACGACAAGGATCTGGAGGTGTGGAACCGCCTGACCTCCAACTTCTGGCTGCCGGAGAAGGTGCCGCTGTCCAACGATATCCCCTCCTGGGCCACGCTGACGCCGAAGGAGCAGCAGCTGACCATTCGGGTGTTCACCGGGCTGACGTTGCTGGACACCATCCAGAACACCGTCGGCGCGCCGGCCCTGATCGCCGATGCGCTAACGCCGCACGAAGAGGCGGTGTACTCCAACATCAGCTTTATGGAGGCGGTGCACGCCCGCTCGTACAGCTCAATCTTCTCCACCCTGTGCCAAACGCCGGACGTGGATGACGCCTACCGCTGGAGCGAGGAAAACCGCGCGCTGCAGAAGAAGGCCAGCATCATTCTGGCGCACTATCGCAGCGACGATCCGCTGCTGAAGAAGGTTGCCAGCGTGTTCCTCGAGTCGTTCCTGTTCTATTCGGGCTTTTACCTGCCGATGTACTGGTCAAGCCGCGCCAAGCTGACCAACACCGCCGATCTGATCCGCCTGATCATTCGCGACGAGGCGGTGCATGGCTACTATATCGGCTATAAATTCCAGAAAGGGCTGGAGAAAGTGGACGCCGCACGGCGCCGGCAGGTGAAAAACTTTGCCTTCGATCTGCTGCAGGATCTGTACGACAACGAGGTGCGTTACACCGAGGAGCTGTACGACGGCGTCGGCTGGACGGAAGACGTGAAAACCTTCCTGCACTACAACGCCAACAAGGCGTTGATGAACCTCGGGTATGAGGCGCTGTTCCCGCCGGCGATGGCGGAGGTCAACCCGGCTATCCTGTCGGCATTGTCGCCAAACGCCGATGAAAACCACGACTTCTTCTCCGGCTCCGGTTCGTCTTACGTTATCGGCAAGGCGGTCAACACCGAAGATGAGGACTGGGATTTCTGAGGACTGGCTGGCCGTATCAGGAAAAGGCTTTCGCGGGAGTGCGACGTGTCGTGCTCCCGCGACTATGTGTTTTGCTTGAAGGCCGCACGCAGCTCAAGCCGCCGCCAGATGGCGCGTTTCTCCGCGTCGCCGGCGGTCGGCCAGGCAGCGATCTCCGCCCGCGTGCGCCGACATCCCCGGCACTGCTGGGTTTCGTCGTCGATGCGGCACAGGCTGACGCAGGGCGATCTTACGCCGTGCTGGGATTGCTGATTGTCGCCCGCCATAAACCGCCCTTGATGTGATGTGTGCCGCCACAGGATACCCGATCCGGCGGCGGCGCGTCGTCAATCAGATGATGCCGCCGTTGGCGCGCAGGGTTTGGCCGTTGATCCAGCCGCCGTCGGCGCCGGCCAGGAAGGCCACCGCCGCGGCGATATCTTCCGGCGTGCCCAGCCGCTCCAGCGGCGCCATCTTCGCCAGCCGATCGATAAGCTCCGGCGTTTTGCCGTCGAGGAACAAGCCGGTGGCGGTCGGCCCCGGCGCGACGGCGTTTACCGTGATATTGCGGCCGCGCAGCTCTTTCGCCAGCACGCTGGTCAGCGCCTCGATCGCCGCCTTGCTGGCGGCATACATGCCGTACCCCGGCTGCAGCAGCCCCACCACGCTGGAGGAGAAGTTGATGATGCGGCCGTTGTCACGCAGGCGCTTCGCCGCTTCACGCATCGTGTTGAAGCTGCCTTTCAGGTTGATGTCGATCAGGCGATCCGCGTCTTCATCGCGCATGTCCGCCACCGGCGCCAACGCAATTACCCCCGCGTTATTGACCAGCACGTCGATGCCGCCAAATGCCTGTTCGGCGCTGTCGAACAGCCGGGCGACCGCGGCTGCATCGCTGACGTCGGCTTTGGCGCCGAGCGCGCGGCCGCCGCGCTGTTCTATCTTGCGCACCAGCTCATCGGCCGGCGCCGGGTTGCCTGAATAGTTAATGATGACGGTAAAGCCGTCGGCGGCCAGACGCTCGGCGATGGCGGCGCCGATGCCGCGCGATGCGCCGGTGACGATGGCGACGGGGGGAGTTTTCTGGTGCATCGGAGATCCTTAAAGAAAACGACGAGGGTAACGTTAATCATGCACTCTTTATCGCGGCGAATAAGCCCCGATTCTCTGGCATCATCATCCCAAATTATCGAACAATGCGTCTGGACTCGTTCGATGGTCGCCCAACGGGCGGCCATCCCCGTTACAACGCGCCGTAATTCAGCGGCACCCAGCTGTACCCTTCTCCCTGGCGGTTCAGGTAGCCCAACCCTGGGAACGACAGGTGCGCGCCGCCCACCAGCTCGTTCTGCCGCGCGCTGTCGCTGAACATCCGCAGCCGTTGAGCGACCGCCGCCTTGGCGTCGCTGTCAAAGCTGATAGCCACCTTCGGATGCGGCATCTGCACCGCCGCCACGTGGATCAGATCCCCCAGCAACAGCAGCTTTTTGCCCTGGCTGGTCACCTGATAGACACTGTGGCCTGGCGTATGGCCGTGAGCGGCAAAGGCGGCGATGCCCGGCGAAAGCTCACCGTCGCCGTTGAACGGCTTAAAGTGCCCCGCCGCCTGGTAAGGCTTGATCGCCGCCATGGCCTTTTCGAAATTGCCTTTGTTCTGCGCCTTGGCCTGTTTCAACCGGTCGGCGCTCAGCCAGAAGTCCGCATCCTGGCTGGCGGCGCGCACCACCGCATTGGGGAATACCGCCTTGCCGTCGTGCGTCAGGCCGCCGAGGTGATCCGGGTGCATATGAGTCAGGTAGATCTCATCCACCTGCTCAGGCTGATAGCCCGCCGCGCGCAGATTATCCACCAGCTTGCCCAGGCCGTCGCCCAGCAGCTGGCCGGCGCCGCTGTCGATCATCACCAGCTTGTCGCCGGTATTGATCAGATAGGCATTGACCGAGGTGACCACCGGCAGGCTTTGATGCCGCTCGGCCAACCCGGCGGCGATCTGCTGCGGCGTGGTGTTGAGCAGCAGTTTGTCCGCCGGCAGGCGAATGACGCCGTCGGACAACGCGGTCACTTCAAAACTGCCCAGCATGATGCGGTAAACTCCCGGCGTCGGGGTTTTGGCCTGCGGCGCGGCGGCGCCGGCCTGTAATGACATAACGGCCAGCGCCGCGCCCAGCAGACAACGTTTCCAGAACATGATGACTCCTTGCGAGAATTGAACAGCGCTAAGTATTGACGCAAAAATCCCGATGCGCCTGTTTAATAAATTCCTTTAATAAATATATAAATAATATATTTATTATGAATAGTTTTGTTTGCCGACTCACACAACCCCAATCAATATTTTCTCGCTCGCCACTTGGTTATTTTTCTTACTCCCTAAACCAAGAGTGAGGAAATATCATGAACTATCAATTCGAAAATCTGGTCTTTGAAGGCGGCGGCGTAAAAGGCATCGCCTATGGCGGCGCGCTGGAATTGCTGGAAGCCAAAGGCATCATGCCACAGATCAAGCAAACCTCCGGCGCCTCGGCGGGCGCTATCGCCGCGCTGCTGGTCGGCTTGGGCTGCAGCTCGGCGGACGTAACCAAAATTCTGTCGGCGATGGATTTTAAAAAATTCCTCGATTATAACGGCGGCTTTTTCGGTACGCTCCACGATGCCTATCGCCTGTTCAATCAATACGGCATCGCGCCCGGCGATTATTTCTATCAATGGTCGCGCGATATTATCAAGCAATATACCGGCAAGCCGGATATTACCTTCGAGCAGTTCGAAGCGATGAAAGCGGCGAAAGGGTTCAAATCGATTTACTTTATCGGCGCCAACCTCAACAGCGGCCAGCGCGAGGTCTATTCGCATCGCACTACGCCGCGCATGAAAGTGGCGGACGGCCTGCGCATTTCGATGTCATTCCCGTTCGCCTTCGTGGCGAAGAACAACACCCTGGGCGACCTGTGCATCGACGGCGGCATGATCGACAACTACCCGGTGCGGCTGTTCGACTATGACTTCTCCGCCACGCCGCCTTACATCGACGCTTCAAGCCAGCACATCAACACCCGCACGCTGGGCCTTCGCCTGGACTCCGCCGGCGAAATCGCCCAGGCAGCCGGGCAGGCAGGTCCGCGCACGCAGGTCAACAACCTATTTGATTTCACCCTGGCGGTGGCCAACGTGATGCTGGACATCCAAACCAAGGTGCACCTGGACAGCGACGACTGGAAACGCACCGTGTATGTCGACACGCTTGACGTCGGCACGCTGGAGTTCGGCATCAGCGAGGAGAAGAAACGCGCGCTGATCGAATCCGGCCGCCGCGGCGTAGAGCGCTACTTCGCCTGGTACGACGCCGCCATGAAACAGGCGGCATAACCCCCATCCACCCCGCCCGCGCGTACGGCCGGCGCGCGGGCAAAAAAATCCCCGCGGGGGCGGGGAAAGGCAAAGTAACGCTAAGGATTTCTAGGAGTTATACGAAGAATTTGGCCAACACCAGCAGCGACAGCGAGACGTTGATCGCGCCCCCAATCCGGGTGGCGATCTGCGCGAACGGCATCAGCGACATGCGGTTGCCGGCGGTGAGGATCGCGACGTCGCCGGTGCCGCCCTGCCCGCTCTGGCAGCAGGAGACAATCGCCACATCGATAGGATGCATGCCGATTTTCTTGCCGACGAAGAAACCGGTCGCCACCAGCGCGCTGACGGTCGTGACGATCACGATCAGATTCTGTACGGTGAACGCGTCCACCAGCTCCTGCCACGGCGTGATGGCCACCCCGACCGCAAACAGGATCGGATAGGTCACGGCGGTGCGGAAGAATTTGTACACCACCTGCGAGCCTTCCTGAATGCGCGGCGACACCCCGTGCGCCAGCTTCACCGCCACGGCGGCGAACAGCATGCCCACCGGCGCCGGCAGGCCGATCAGGCGGTGCAGCAACATGCCCACCATATACAGCAGGATGGCCAGCAGCGCGCCGCAGGCGATGGTGCTGACGTCCACCTTGCCGCTGATTTTTTCCACCGCGTTCATGTCGCTGTCGCCCTGCTTGCTCGGCATCAGGCTGCCTTCGCCGGTCAGGTGCGGATAACGCTTGCCCAACTGGTTGAGCAGGCCGGCGATGACGATGGCGGTCAGGCTGCCGAGCATCACGATCGGCAGAATGCGCCCCAACGCCACGCCCTGCTCCATGTGCAGGATCGCCGCGTAGCCCATCGACAGCGGGATCGCCCCTTCACCCACGCCGCCGGCCATGATCGGCAGGATCAGGAAGAAGAAGATCTGGAACGGCTCCAGGCCCAGCGCCATGCCGACGCCCATCCCCACCAGCATGCCGACGATCTCGCCGCACAGCATCGGAATGAAGATGCGCAGGAAGCCCTGGATCAGCACCTGGCGGTTCATGCTCATGATGCTGCCGACGATGATGCAACAGATGTAGAGATAAAGAATGTTGGTCGATTTGTAGAACTTGGTGGTCGACTCCACCACCACGTCCGGCAGCAGGCCGTAGTGCACCAGTGCGGAAGGAATGAAGGTGGCGCAGATCGCCGCCGCACCCATTTTGCCGATCAGCGGCAGGCGCTTGCCGAATTCGCCGCAGGCGAAGCCGAAGAACGCCAGGGTGGCCACCATCACCACGATATCGCTCGGCAGCTTGCCTTCCAGGCAGTCGAGCAGAATCAACACGCCGGCCAGAATAAAGAACGGTAACGGAATAATCCCTACTTTATAATTATCCAGTATTCGCCACCATTTCTCGCGCAGAGGAATATCGGCGGCCTTGTCTTTGGCTACGAGGTAAGAATCATCTGTTGTGCTCATAATCTGGCCTCTTATTAGTTTGTTCAGCCATCATAGAGAAGCGCACGGATTATCTGCTGTGATTATGTTCAAAGTTAAAAAGGGTTTTTAATGGTGGTTATGGTTTCTATGGGGTTAATTAAGATTATGTAAAAACCGGCGTGGTTTTAATGGTGTTAATGCCGTTTTTATTTTAAAGCTTATCAACTTTATCGCAGACGAACAATTCTCGTCCGGTTCACTCTAATCCCGTGTGAGGGATCACAAGTTGATCGGGCGCAATATTACAGACCCCGCTTCTCGTGATAGGGTAAGGCTTCAGGATCTCTTTACGGTGGAGCTCCGCCATGCGGCTCAAACTCTCATTTCAAATCAAGCTGTTTCTGTGCCTGGTGGCCTTCTCCTGCCTGCTGTTGACCTGCATCGGCGCCTACACCTATTACCAGCTGGATGCGCAGCTGCACCGCGATCTCGGCGCCCGCGCGCAGGTGCAGGCGCGGGAAATCGCCCTCATTCCTTCGCTGGTCGACGCGGTGGAAAACAACGACGCCGCCCGAATCACTGCGCTGATGAAAAAAATCCGCGCCAGCAGCGACGCCAGTTATATCGTCATCGGCGATAATCACGCCCGCCATCTTTATCATTCCGAATATGAAGGCCGCCTGGGCACGCCGATGATCGGCGGCGATAATAAAGAGGTGCTGGAAGGGAAAAGCATTATTTCCATTCGCAAGGGCGGCATCGGCGTTTCATTGCGCAGCAAGGCGCCGATCCTGGATGAAAATAATCACGTGATCGGCATCGTTTCTGTCGGCTATTTGAAATCGCACATCGATAATTTAAATGCCAGGACGCTGACGCAAATTATCGGCTCCATCGTCCTGCTGCTGATCGCCCTGTTCGTCTTTTCCTGGCTGCTGTCGAAAAACCTCAAGCGCCAGATGTTCTGGCTGGAGCCGAAAGAGATCGCGCTGCTGGTGCGCCAGCAAAAAGCGCTGCTGGAAGCCATCTATGAAGGGGTGATCGCCATCGATCCGCAGATGCGGATCATCACCATCAACCATGCGGCGCGCGAGCTATTGGATCTGCACCAGCCCGCCGCCGGTTTGCTGGGCCGGCCGATCGGCGACGTCATTCAGGCGCAGCCGAACTTCTTCGCCGCCGCGCAGCTGGGCCAGGATACGCACGATGAGGTGTGCCGCTTCAATCACGTGCGGGTGATCGCCAGCCGGGTGCGCATCATGCAGGAGCAGGAGCTGCAAGGCTGGGTGATCAGCTTCCGCGACAAGAACGACATCAATACCCTGAGCAGCCAGCTTAGCCAGGTGAAACGCTATGCCGATAACCTGCGCATCATGCGCCACGAACAGCTGAACTGGACCGCCACGCTGGCCGGGCTGCTGCATATGCAGCGCTACGACGAGGCCATTCGCTATGTGGAAGCCCAGTCGGAGGGGGCGCAGGAAATCCTCGATTTCATCTCGCAGCGCTTCAGTTCGGCGGCGCTGTGCGGCCTGCTGCTGGGCAAATACTCCAGCGCCAGAGAAAAAGGCATCGAGCTGCGCTTCGATCCGGCCTGCCAGCTGCGGCAGATCCCGGCGGCGCTGAATGAGACCGAACTGATGTCGATCGTCGGCAACCTGCTGGATAATGCGGTGGAGGCGACGCTGCACTGCCCGGCCCCGCACGACGCGATCGAGCTTTATATCAGCGACGGCAGCGACGAGCTGGTGATCGAGGTGGCGGATCGCGGCACCGGCATCGCCGAGGAGATTCGTGATACGCTGTTTGAACAGGGCGTCACCACCAAAGCGGATAAAAGCGACCACGGCATCGGCCTGCATCTGGTCGCCAGCCACGTGGCGCAGGCGCACGGCAGCATAGAAGTGTCGGACAACGAGCCGCACGGCGCGATATTCTCTATATTTATCCCTAAATAAAACCCATAACCCGATTTTTTGAGCACCCGATTATGTCACACCAAACACTGGACGTTCTGATCGTGGAAGACGAGCCGCAACTGGCGACGCTGCACGCGGAGTTCATCGAGAAAAATTTCAACCTGCGGGTGGTGGCTTACGCCGCCACGCTGGCCGAAGCGCGGGCCAAAGCCAATGCGCATCAGCCGCGGCTGATCCTGCTGGATAACTTTCTGCCGGACGGCCAAGGCATCGAGCTGATGGAAGAGCCGGCGGTGAAGAACCCCGCCTGTTCGGTGATCTTCATCACCGCCGCTAGCGACATGCACACCTGCAGCCAGGCGATCCGCAACGGCGCCTTCGACTACATCATCAAGCCGGTATCCTACAAGCGGCTGCGCAATTCGCTCGAACGCTTCATGCAGTTCGTGCAAACCCAGCGCACCTTCAAGATCATCGATCAGGACAACGTCGATGCGCTGTACAACCTGCAGTCGAAGCAGTTCTCCAGCGAGCCAAGCGCCAAAGGCATCGAAACCAATACCCTCGAGCTGGTGCAGGCGCTGTTTATCGCCCAGCCGGCGGTGGCGCATGCGGTGGAAGACGTGGTGGAGCAGGTCGGCATCAGCAAGACTACCGCCCGCCGTTATCTGGAATATTGCGTCGCCACCCAGTTCGTGCGGGTGGAGATGCTGTACGGCAATATCGGCCATCCGCGGCGGCTGTATCGCAAGGCCTGAGGCTGCCATCTGGCTGTCATATTACGGCGATAACATAGCGCTCGACGATATCCCCCTCGATATCGGCACCTGTCGTTAAAACTGATGAAATACTGATGACTTTTACCCGGCCTCTGGTCGGGTTTTTTATTATCCGAAACGGCTGGCGCAAAAGCGAAATATCCCATTGCTTCACGCCGCGTTATTTCCCTAAAAACCAAACCATTATGGCGAATAGCGGCCGTCAATTTCGAGTCATGGGCAAAATTACCATAACTAATTAAAACCTTGATGTAAACCACTAATATCCCATTTAAATGACATTGAGGGTTGTCTCAGATATTCACTGTGTTAGGGTAAAAAGCTCTTTTATTTTGCTAAGGACAGCCCATAACGCGTTAATTAAACCAGAGGAAACAGCAAATTGCATGGCAATTAAACTCGAAGTAAAGAACCTGTATAAGATATTTGGCGAACACCCGGAACGCGCATTCAAACTGCTGGATAAAGGTCTGACAAAAGATCGGCTGTTTGAAAAAACCGGCTTATCGCTCGGCGTAAAAGACGCCACTCTGGCCATTGAAGAAGGCGAGATATTTGTCATCATGGGGCTCTCCGGTTCCGGCAAGTCCACCCTGGTACGCCTTCTCAATCGTCTGATAGAACCCACCCGCGGCCAGGTGCTGATCGACGGTGAGGACATCGCCAAAATATCCGACACCGCGCTGCGCACCGTGCGGCGAAATAAGATCAGCATGGTATTTCAGTCATTCGCGCTGATGCCGCACATGAATGTCCTGAATAATACTGCATTCGGTATGGAATTAGCCGGCATACCGCTGCAGGAACGCCAGGAAAAAGCGCTGGATGCCCTGCGCCAGGTCGGGCTGGAGAATTATGCGCTATCTTATCCAGATGAATTATCCGGCGGCATGCGCCAGCGCGTGGGATTAGCCCGCGCCCTGGCCAATAACCCGGATATATTATTGATGGACGAAGCCTTCTCGGCGCTCGATCCGTTAATTCGTACCGAAATGCAGGATGAGCTGGTGAAATTACAGGCCCAGCATCAGCGCACCATCGTGTTTATTTCCCACGATCTGGATGAAGCGATGCGCATCGGCGATCGCATCGCCATCATGCAGGGCGGTGAGGTGATCCAGGTCGGCACGCCGGACGAGATCCTGAACAACCCGGCCAACGACTATGTGCGCACCTTCTTCCGCGGCGTGGACATCAGTCATGTATTCAGCGCCAAGGATATCGCCCAACGGCGCCCGGTGACGCTGATCCGCAAAACCCCCGGCTTTGGCCCCCGATCGGCGCTGCAGCTGCTGCGCGATGAGGACCGTGATTATGGTTATGTTGTTGAACGCGGAAAGAAATTTATCGGCGTAGTGTCGATAGAGTCGCTGAAAAAGGCGCTGTCCGCCAATCAAACGCTGGACGATGCCCTGCTCGAGGCCCCTGCCGCCGTGCCGGCCGACACGCCGCTCAGCGATCTGATTTCCCTGGTCGCCCAGGCACCGTGCGCGGTGCCGGTAGTGTGCGAAGAACATAACTATCTCGGCATCATCTCCAAGGCCATGCTGCTGCAGGCGTTGGACAAGGAGGGCTCCGCCAATGAGTGACACTACGCAAACCCAAGATCCCTGGGCTACCGCACCGGCCGATACCGGCGCCGCACCCGCAAACGATGCCGCCGCCAACGCCGGCGACGCCTGGTCCAGCGCGCCGCCGCCGGCCACCCATGACGCCGCCGCGTCAGGTGCCGATTGGCTCAGCAGCGCCCCGGCGCAGCCGGAACACTTCAGCCTGCTCGATCCGTTCCACAAGGCCTGGGTGCCGTTCGATACCTGGGTCACGCAGGGCATCGACTGGCTGGTGCTGCACTTCCGCCCGCTGTTCCAGGGCATCCGCGTGCCGGTCGACATGATCCTGAGCGGCTTCCAGCAACTGCTGCTGGGCATGCCGGCGCCGATCGCCATTCTGGTGTTCTCGCTGCTCGCCTGGCAGGTCTCGGGCCTCGGCATGGGCGCCGCGACGCTGCTCTCCCTGGTCGCCATCGGCGCCATCGGCGCCTGGTCGCAGGCGATGGTCACGCTGGCGCTGGTGCTGACCGCACTGTTCTTCTGCATCCTTATCGGCCTGCCGCTCGGCATCTGGCTGGCGCGCAGCAAGCACGCCGCCAAGGTGATTAGACCGCTGCTCGACGCAATGCAGACCACCCCGGCCTTCGTCTATCTGGTGCCGATCGTCATGCTGTTCGGCATCGGCAACGTGCCGGGCGTGGTCGTGACCATTATCTTCGCGCTGCCGCCGATCGTGCGCCTGACCATTCTCGGCATCAAGCAGGTGCCGGAAGATCTGATCGAGGCCGCCGAGTCCTTCGGCGCCAGCCCGCGCCAGCTGCTGTTCAAGGTGCAGCTGCCGCTGGCGATGCCGACCATCATGGCCGGCGTGAACCAGACGCTGATGTTGGCGCTGTCGATGGTGGTCATCGCCTCGATGATCGCCGTCGGCGGTCTGGGCCAGATGGTGCTGCGCGGCATCGGCCGGCTGGACATGGGTCTGGCCGCCGTCGGCGGGGTCGGCATCGTGATCCTGGCGATCATTCTCGATCGCCTCACCCAATCGCTGGGGCGCGATCGCCGCAGCAAAGGCATCGGCCGCTGGTATCGCCGCGGCCCCATCGGGCTGCTGACTCGCCCGTTCATCAAACAAGCCTGACGCTTTTCCCGCCGGCGGCTGCGGCCCCGGCGGGCTATGACACCACCACATCGAAAAAAGGGGAAACACTATGCGCACTACGGGCATCTGGGCTCTCGCCCTGACGACGCTGATTGGCTCACAGAGCGTGAGCGCGGCAGATTTACCCGGCAAGGGGATCGCGGTACAGCCGGTGCAAAGCACCATTTCCGAAGAGACCTTCCAGACGCTGCTGGTCAGCAAGGCGCTGGAAAAACTGGGTTACGACGTGAAAGAACCGCGTGAAGTGGATTACAACGTCGCCTACACCTCGATCGCCTCCGGCGACGCGACCTTTATCGCGGTCAACTGGGATCCGCTGCACGCCGATCAGTACAAGGCCGCCGGCGGCGACGCCAAGTTCTACCGCGAAGGCGTCTACGTCAACGGCGCCGCGCAGGGCTACCTGATCGACAAGAAGACCGCCGAGCAATATCACATCACCAACGTCGAGCAGCTCAAGGATCCCAAGATCGCCAAGCTGTTCGACACCAACGGCGACGGCAAGGCCGATCTGACCGGCTGCACCCCGGGCTGGGGCTGCGAAGCGGTGATCAACCACCACATCAAGGCCTACGGCCTGAGCAACACCGTCGAGCACAACCAGGGCAACTACGCGGCGATGATCGCCGACACCATCACCCGCTACAAAGAGGGCAAACCGGTGCTGTATTACACCTGGACGCCGTACTGGGTCAGCGATGTGATGGTGCCGGGCCGCGACGTGGTCTGGCTGCAGGTGCCGTTCTCCTCCCTGCCGGGCGAGCAGAAGAACGTCGACACCAAGCTGCCTAACGGCGCCAACTACGGCTTCCCGGTCAACACCATGCGCATCGCCGCCAACAAGCAGTGGGCCGAAGCCAATCCGGCGGCCGCCAAGCTGTTCGCCATCATGAAGCTGCCGATCGCCGACATCAACGCGCAAAACCTGCGTATGCATGAAGGCCAGGCTTCGGAAGCCGACATCCAGAACCACGTCAACGGCTGGATCAAGGCGCACCAGGCGACCTTCGACGGCTGGGTGAAAACCGCCGCCGAGGCGGCGAAGCCGTAACCGATCGGGGGCGCCGCATCCGCCGCCCCCTACCCCGCCATATCGATGCCGCTGAACTGTAAAAAACGTGCGGCGGCGTTTGACAAGGGCTGCGGCCAGATGCAATACACCTGGCGTCGCGGCCCGTCTTCAATCGGAATCGACACCAGCGTGCTTAGGCGTTGCGCGGTCGAGATCGGTACGATGCCCGCCGCCAATCCGCGCCGCACCAGATTCTCCAACCATTCGATATGATCGATTTCAAAACTGACGTGCCGGCGGATGCCCGCCGCCTGGAAGGCGCGATCGGTTTGGCGCCGCGCGCCGGTGCCGCTGTAGAAATCCACCAGCGGCACTTCCGCCAGCGCCTGCAGGTTCACCCGCTCGCGGTTGGCCAGCGGATGCTGCGGCGCCACCAACGCCACCAGCGGCTCATCGGTCAACTGCCGGTGCGACATCGGCAGCAAATCGACGTCGCCGGGCCAGATGCCGACGAACGCCATATCGCACTTCTGCTGACGCACGTCCTCCAGCAGGGCTTCGCTCATGCCGACGTACAGGCGGATGTTCACCGCCGGATAGTGGCGATGAAACTTGTCGAGCTTTTCGGTCAGATCAATCGCGTTTATGGTTGAAATGGTGCCGATGGTCAAGGTGCCGGACACCGCATCCCCGGCGGCAGTCACCTCTTCCACCAGCGCCTGCTGCGCCGCCAGCAGCCGCTGCGCCGAGGGAATGAAAGCCTGGCCGGCGGGGGTCAATCGTACCCGACGCGAGGTGCGCTCAAACAGCGTACAGCCCAGCTCTTCTTCCAGTTTGGCGATCTGGTGGCTGAGCGCCGACTGCACCGTATGGCAGCGCTGCGCCGCCCGGGTGAAGCTCTGTTCCTCCGCCACCGCCAGCGCATAGCGGATCTGTTTCAGGTTCATGGCATCTATCTTGAAATGAGATAAATCAAATGAAAATTATACATTGGTTTCCGCAGACGCATTGCCGGATACTGCGCGCTATCTTCTTCCCGTGATGAAAAAATCATGAACCAACAAAACGTCCACCCGGGCCTCAGCCCGGCGCTGACCGTGCTGATCGCCATCGCTACCGGCCTGGCGGTCGCCAGCAACTATTACGCGCAGCCGCTGCTGGAAACCATCGCCACCGGCTTCAATCTGTCGGTCAACCAGGCCGGCTTTATCGTCACCGCTGCGCAGCTCGGTTACGCCACCGGCCTGCTGCTGCTGGTGCCGCTCGGCGATATGTTCGAGCGCCGCGGGCTGATCGTTTTCATGACGCTGCTGGCCGCCGGGGGCATGCTGATCACTGCCACCTCCGCCACGCTGCCGATGATGATTCTCGGCACCGCGCTCACCGGGCTGTTCTCGGTGGTGGCACAGATCCTGGTGCCGCTGGCCGCCACGCTGGCTCACCCGGAAAAGCGCGGCAAGACCGTCGGCATCATCATGAGCGGCCTGCTGCTCGGCATCCTGCTGGCGCGCACCGTCGCGGGCGCACTGGCGTCGTTCGGCGGCTGGCGCACCATCTACTGGGTCGCCAGCGTGCTGATGATCCTGATGGCGCTGATCCTGTGGCGCGCGCTGCCGCGCTATAAGCAGCACTCCGGGCTGAACTACCCGCAGCTGCTGGCCTCGATCTTCAGCCTGTTCTGCCGCACGCCGCTGCTGCGCACCCGCGCCATCCTCGGCGCCCTGTCGTTCGCCAACTTCAGCGTGCTCTGGACCTCCATGGCCTTTCTGCTCGCCGCGCCGCCGTTCAACTACTCCGAGGGGGTAATCGGGCTGTTCGGCCTGGTGGGCGCCGCCGGGGCGCTGGCCGCTTCGCGCGCCGGGCATCTGGCGGACAAGGGCAAGGCCGGGCTGACCACCACCGTCGGCCTGGTGTTGTTGCTGCTGTCCTGGATACCCATTGCGTTGGCTAAACAATCGCTGTGGGCGCTGATCGCCGGCATCCTGATCCTCGATCTGGCGGTGCAGGCAGTACATGTCACCAACCAGAGCGTGTTGTACCGCATCATGCCGGACGCGCGCAACCGCCTGACCGCCGGCTACATGACCAGCTACTTTATCGGCGGCGCCCTCGGTTCACTGCTCTCCGCCTCGGCGTATCAGCATGCCGGCTGGTACGGCGTGGCCGCCGCCGGCGGGGTGTTATGCCTGCTCAACCTGCTGACCTGGTGGCTCGGCAAGCACCACGATCCGCAGGGGCCGGCGGCAATCTGATTATCGTGCAAATAGTAACTTGAGAAATTTATTAGCGGTGCAGGGTATAAACATTACTTACTCTCTGGTAATGTTCTGGCCATAAACTATTGAAGTCCTATCTACCCTGCGACCCACAACCATGCAAAGCCAAGCTGCAGACAGCCTCAATCCGCCCGCCGTCAGCGCCACCTTCGCCAACGGCGTCGTCGACAGTTTGCCGATCGTCATCGGGTATGTCCCGGTGGCGTTCGCCTTCGGCCTCAGCGCCGTCAAACTGGGCTTTTCCCCGCTGGAAAGCATTTTCTTCTCCTGCATCATCTACGCCGGCGCCAGCCAGTTCGTGATCACCGCCCTGCTGAGCGCCGGAATGTCGCTGTGGGTCTCCGCGTTGACGGTGATGGCGATGGACGTGCGCCACCTGCTGTACGGCCCGGCGCTGCGTCACCGCATCGTCTCGCGCATGTCGCCCGGCAAAACGGCGATGTGGGCCTTTGGCCTGACCGATGAAGTTTTCGCCGCCGCGACCGCCAGGCTGATGCGCAATAACCGCAGCTGGAGCGAAAGCTGGATGCTGGGCATCGCGCTCTGTTCCTGGCTCTCCTGGGTCGCCGGCACCGCGCTCGGCGCGCTGTTCGGCAACGGCCCGCTGGAGCAGTTCCCGGTGATCGAAGCCTCGCTGGCCTTCATGCTGCCGGCGCTGTTTCTCAGCTTCCTGCTGGCCGCCTTCCGCCGCCCGCAGAGCCTGACTATCGCCGCCGCGCTGGCCGGCGCGCTGCTCGGCGTAGTGCTGTTCTCCATTCCGGTTGCCATTTTGGCCGGCATCGGCGCCGGCTGCATCGCCGCCCTGTTCCAGCCAGCCCCTGCGGAGGCCCCCCATGAACACTGATGTGCTGGCGATCGGTCTGGTGGTGGGCTGCGCCAATTACCTGTTCCGTTATCTGCCGCTGCGGCTGGCGCCGGCGCGCGCCCAGCCCGGCCTCAAACGCGGTAAAGCCGCCCTGCTGCTCGACAGCATCGGCATCGCCTCGATCTGCGCCCTGCTGGTGGTCTCCAGCACGCCGGTGGTGATGCGCGAACCGGACAAGCTGCTGCCGACGTTGGTGGGGTTCGCCGCGCTGGCGCTGTGCTTCTACCGCAGCAAAAGCATCATTCTGTCGACGCTGCTCGGCGCGACGGCCTTTGGCGTCACATTAAAGCTGTTAATGCTTTTCGGTCCGGGCTGACGCCGCTCCGATCGTTTGGCTTCACTTTGGCGTTTTCAGGCGCCACATCTTTACAAACACTGACAAATGACACGAATTGCTAAATTATCCGCACGGCTGAACATTTACATTATTAGTCACCGTCGTTACTATCTCGAACGAAATTAATGAGGCCCTAAATTATGGAAAGCTCGTTTGCCCCCATAGAACAAATGCTGAATTTCCGCGCCACGCGGCAGAAAGATTTCCCTTATCAGGAAATCCTGCTGACCCGCCTGTGCATGCACATGCAAGGCAAGCTGCTGGAAAACCGCAATAAGATGCTCAAGGCGCAGGGGATTAACGAAACACTGTTTATGGCGCTGATTACCCTGGATGCGCAGGAGAGCCACAGCATCCAACCTTCTGAGCTAAGCTCTGCCTTGGGCTCCTCGCGCACCAATGCGACCCGCATCGCCGATGAGCTGGAGAAACGCGGCTGGATCGAGCGCCGGGAAAGCGACAACGATCGCCGCTGCCTGCATCTGCATCTGACACCGCAGGGGGAAGAGTTTCTCAGTCAACTGCTGCCGCCGCAGCACCAATGTCTGCATTTCCTGTGGTCCACGTTGACCGACGATGAGCAAAAACAGCTGGAACAGCTGACGCGCAAATTGCTGGCACGTCTGGATCAAATGGAAATCACAGAACAGTTACCCTAATTCACAATTTCTGTTCAGGTACCTATTATGCGATCCCCATTTAACTGGAGATTCACCCCGCTGTTCGCCGTGTTGCTGCTGGCCGGGTGTGCTTCGACCGATAATATTGCCCCGCAATCCACGCTGATGGATCCGCAGAGCCTGCAGTTGGCTCAGCCAAAAGTCAGTTCGCTGGCCGTCAGCCCGCAGTGGTGGCGCGCCCTCAAGGATCCGCAGTTGGATACCCTGATGACGCAAACGCTGCAAAGCTCGCCGACCCTGCGGCAGGCCGCCGCCCGCGTGCGCGAAGCGCAAAGCGTGGTGGGCGAAGCCAGCGCCGCCAACGGGCCGAACCTGGATCTGAACGCCAGCACCCAGCGCCAGCGCGTGCCGCAAAACGTCAATATGGGGTTGGGGTATCCGCATAAGCCGATCTATTCAAGCTCCAACTCGCTGGGGTTGAACCTGGCGTACGAGTTCGACTGGTGGGGCAAATACCGCAACCAGGTGAACGCCGCCAAAGCGCAGGTCAACGCCGCGCGCGCCGAGCAGGAACAGGCGGCGCTGACGCTGACCAGCTCGGTGGCGTCCGCCTACTATCAGCTGCAGAGCAATCTGGCGCTCGAGAAGCTGCTGCAACAGGAAGTGAACAACAATGAGCGCCTGACCGCGCTGCGCCAACAGCGCTATCAGGCCGGCCTGACCGGCGTCGACGTGCCGCAACAAACCCAGGCGCAGTCCGACGTCGCCAAGCAGCAGATCCTGCAGCTGCAGTCGCAGATCGAGCAGCTCCGGCACCAACTCGCCGCGCTGGCGGGCCAGGGGCCGAACGCCATGCAGCACCTGCGTCAGGTGCCTTTGCCTGCAGACAACCTGATGGCGCCGCAGGGCGAGCTGACGGCGGATCTGCTGGGCAAACGCCCGGACATCGCCGCGCAACGCCAGCTGGTGGAGTCTTACAGCCAGCGCGTCAGCGCCGCACGTAAAGAGTTTTACCCCAGCCTGACCATTTCAGCCTTCGCCGGCCTGATGACCACCAATACCAGTGGCACCAGCCCGAATCTGTTTGAAGCGGCCAGCCAGGCCTGGAACGTGATGCCGGCGATTTCGCTGCCGATCTTCCACGCCGGGGCGCTGCGCAGCAAGCTGGGCGAGGAATCCGCGCTGTATGACGAAGCGGTGGAATCCTACAACCAAACCATCCTGAATGCGGTACAGGAAACCGCCGACGCCATCACCATCCAGCAGAGTTCTGCGCAACAGCAGCTGCAGGCGGCGTCCGCGGCCCAGTCGATGCAACAGGTGTATCAGGTCGCCAACGCCCGTTACCAGGCAGGGATTATCGGGCGCGACGATCTGTTGACCAGCCAGACGCAGCTATTGCAGCAGCAACAGGCGGAGTTGAATGCCAGCAGCAACTTACTGCAGGCGAAGATAGGACTGATCCGTGCGCTGGGCGGTGGCTATCAGGCCCCGGCCGCAGCGGATTCGAAAGCATAATAATATAAGGCTTGGAGAACACCATGAGCGCAAGCGCGGAAATCCAAAACCCGCAGCAGCCGAGCGGCAAAAAGAAGCAGCGTAAATTTTGGCTGCTGTTGCTGACGGTTATTTTCATTGTTATAGGGGTGGCTTACTTAGTGTATTGGTTCCTGGTGCTGCGTCATCATCAGGAAACCGACGACGCCTACGTCTCCGGCAACCAGGTGCAGATCATGGCCCAGGTGTCCGGCAGCGTGAACAGCGTCAATTTCGACAACACCGACTACGTCAAGCAGGGCGACGTGCTGCTGACGCTCGATCCGACCGATGCCGAGCAGGCATTTGAACGCGCCAAGACCGGCCTGGCCAACAGCGTGCGCCAGACCCACCAGCTGATCATCAACAGCAAGCAGTATCAGGCCAACATCGCCCTGCGCAAGACCGATCTGAGCAAGGCCGAGAACGATCTGAAGCGCCGCGTGGTGCTGGGCAGCGTTGACGCCATCGGCCGCGAAGAGCTGCAACACGCTCGCGATGCGGTCGACAGCGCCAAGGCCGCGCTGGAAGTGGCGGTGCAGCAATACAACGCCAATCAGGCGATGGTGCTGAACACCCCGCTGGAACAGCAGCCGGCGATCCAACAGGCCGCTGCGCAAATGCGCGACGCCTGGCTGGCGCTGCAGCGTACCAAAGTGATCAGCCCCATTACCGGCTATGTCTCGCGCCGCAGCGTGCAGGTCGGCGCGCAGATCGCCGCCGGTTCGCCGCTGATGGCGGTGGTGCCGGCCGATCACATTTGGGTTGACGCCAACTTCAAGGAAACCCAGATCGCCAACATGCGCATCGGCCAGCCGGCGACGGTGGTCAGCGACGTCTACGGCGACGACGTGGTGTATCAGGGCAAAGTGGCCGGTATCGACATGGGCACCGGCAGCGCCTTCTCGCTGCTGCCGGCCCAGAACGCGACCGGTAACTGGATCAAAGTGGTGCAACGTCTGCCGGTGCGTATTGAGCTCGACGCCAAGCAGGTGGCCGACCATCCGCTGCGCATCGGTCTTTCTACGCTGGTGACCGTCGACACCGCCAACCTGGACGGCCGCGTGCTGGCCGACGTGGTGCGCGACAAACCGCTGTACCAGAGCGACGCGCTGGCCTTGAACTTGGCGCCGGTTAATCAGCTGATCGCCGACGTGATCCATGCGAACGCCGGCTAAGCGCGCGGGAGGCCATCTTGCCACAGAAACCGCTTGAAGGCGCCCAGCTCGCCTGGATGACGGTCGCGCTCGCCATGGCGACCTTCATGCAGGTGCTGGACTCCACCATCGCCAACGTGGCGATCCCCACCATTGCCGGTAACCTCGGGTCTTCCAACTCCCAGGGCACCTGGGTGATCACCTCGTTCGGCGTGGCGAACGCCATCTCGATCCCGATCACCGGCTGGCTGGCGAAGCGCATCGGCGAAGTGCGGCTGTTCCTCTGGTCCACCGCGCTGTTCGTCCTCGCCTCCTGGCTGTGCGGCATCTCCAACAGCCTCGGCATGCTGATCTTCTTCCGCGTGATCCAGGGTGTGGTGGCCGGGCCGCTGATCCCGCTGTCGCAGAGCCTGTTGCTGAACAACTACCCGCCCGCCAAGCGAGCGATGGCCCTGGCGCTCTGGTCGATGACCGTTATCGTCGCGCCGATCTTCGGGCCGATCCTCGGCGGTTACATCAGCGACAACTATCATTGGGGTTGGATCTTCTTCATCAACATCCCGATCGGCGCCTTTGTTATTATGGCGGCGATGGCGACGCTGAAGGGGCGAGAAACCAAAACCGAGATCAAACCGATCGATACGGTTGGCCTGGTGCTGCTGATCGTCGGCATCGGTTCGCTGCAGGTGATGCTCGATCAGGGCAAGGAGCTGGACTGGTTCAACTCGACCGAGATCATCACCCTGACCGTCGTGGCGGTGGTGGCGTTGCTGTTCCTGGTGGTCTGGGAGCTGACGGACGACCACCCGGTGGTGGATCTGTCACTGTTCAAGTCACGCAACTTCACCATCGGCTGCCTGTGCATCAGCCTGGCCTACATGCTGTACTTCGGCGCCATCGTGCTGTTGCCGCAGCTGCTGCAAGAGGTATACGGCTATACCGCCACTTGGGCGGGGCTGGCGTCGGCGCCGGTCGGGCTGATCCCGGTGCTGCTGTCGCCGATCATCGGTAAGTTCGGCAACCGGCTCGACATGCGCAAGCTGGTGACCTTCAGCTTCATCATGTATGCCGTGTGCTTCTACTGGCGCGCCTATACGTTTGAGCCAGGCATGGACTTCGGCGCTTCGGCCTGGCCGCAGTTCGTCCAGGGTTTCGCCATCGCCTGCTTCTTCATGCCGTTGACCACCATCACGCTGTCCGGCCTGCCGCCGGAACGCATGGCGGCGGCGTCGAGCCTGTCGAACTTTACGCGAACGCTGGCGGGTTCGATCGGTACCTCGATCACCACCACCCTGTGGACGCAGCGCGAATCACAGCACCATTCGCAGCTGACGGAGTTCGTCAATCCGTACAACCCGCAGTCGCAGGAGATGTACCGGCAGCTGGAGCAGCTCGGCATGAGCAAACAACAGGCGTCGGCATATATCGCCAACGAGATCACCGCGCAGGGCCTGATCATCTCCGCCAACGAGATCTTCTGGCTGTCGGCCGGGGTGTTCCTGGTGCTGCTGGTGCTGGTGTGGGTGGCGAAACCGCCATTCAGCTCCGGCGGCGGTGGGGGCGGCGGCGCTCACTAAGCTTCAATAAACGAAACGGGCGCCCTGGGGCGCCCGTTTTTTATCCGACGTAGAACAGATTACGCCTGATTCTGACGCCACCAGTCCGCCAGCAGAATGCCGGTCGCCACGGAAACGTTCAGGCTTTCCACCTTGCCGGTGCCGCCGATAGACACGTTCATGTCGCCCTGCTGCCAGGCACTGTCGCTCAGACCGTCACGTTCCTGGCCCAGCACCAGTACCATCTTGGCCGGCAGCTTGGCCTGCGCCAGCGCGGTGCCTTTATGGCTGGAGGTGGTAACGATGGTGTAACCCGCCTTGCGGAAGGTATCCAGCACCGACAGGAAATCATCGGCGTTGATCGCCTTGATGTGCTCAGCGCCGCCTTCTGCGGTACGCACCGCCGCGCCGGACTCCAGCAGCGCCGGATCCTGCAGCAGCACGCCGTTGACGCCGAAGTGGGCGCACGAACGGACGATGGCGCCCAGGTTATGCGGGTTGCCTACTTCTTCCAGCGCCAGCACGCAGTCGGTCGCCGGGGCGGTTTTCAGGTAGGTCTGCGCGTCCAGCCCCTGACGTTTTTTGATCAGGAAGCACACGCCGCCGTGGTGCTCGGTGCCGGAAGCCTTGGCCAGCTCTTCCTCATCCACCACGTGGTAAGCCTTGCGGTTGGCCGCCATCCAGCGCAGCGCTTCGCGGAAGCGCGGGGTGACCGACTGCACGAACCAGGCGCGCACGATCGCTTCCGGGCGGCTGGCGAACAGCGCCTGACAGGCGTTTTCACCGTAAACGCGGGTTTCTTCCGCGCGCTGGCGGCGCAGTTGCTCAGGATCGATAAAGCTTTTGCCGCTGATGCCGCCGTGATCGAATGCCGGCTCTTCATTCGGCGCGCGCGAGACGGTTCTCCACGGCGACTCGTTGCCGCCGCGATCTTCAGAGCGCGCCGGACGGCGAGGACGATCGCTTTCACTGCGGCGGGAGTCGGCGCCGCGGCGATCGTTGCCGCCGCGCGCCTTGTCTTGACCGGTGCGGCCCGAGCGCGCACCGTCAGCCGGACGGCCTTTGCCGGCCGGACGTTTATTCTTGTTGCGGTCGTCGCCGTTGTCATCGTCACTGCGGACGTACATCACTTTGACTTTACCGTTCTTGCCACTAAATGAATCGTTCATTGTCTTCTCCACCAACGCGCAGGGCGCGAAGATTACCTGATGTTGGTGCACGAAGCCACCAACTTGCGCTAAAAGCTCCCAACTATCACATCCATTGAACAAACCTCATTGTTCATGCGTCGGGTTTTGCCGATAATTGTCAGCATTAAAGAAACATCTCCGCAACCGCATTGCGGGGACCATGCTTTCTCTGTACCCGAGGTCAACATGAATACAGTTTGTGCAGCTTGCAATGCCACCAACCGCGTGCCGGAAGAACGTCTGGCGGACAACGCGAAATGCGGCCGCTGCGGCCATGAGCTCTTCGACGGTGAAGTGATCAACGCCACCGCCGCCACGCTGGACCAGTTGCTGCAGGACGATCTGCCGGTCGTGGTCGATTTTTGGGCGCCGTGGTGCGGCCCGTGCCGCAGCTTTGCGCCGATCTTTGAAGACGTGGCCGAAGAGCGCGCCGGCAAAGTGCGCTTCGTGAAAGTGAACACCGAAGCCGAGCCGGAGCTGAGCGCCCGTTTCCGCATCCGCAGCATCCCGACCATCATGGTGTTCCGTCAGGGCAAAGTGGTCGATATGCTCAACGGCGCGATGCCGAAAGCGCCGTTTGACAACTGGCTCAACGAGTTAGTGTGATTCGGCAAGTATAGGCCGTATCCCGCCATCGCGCGCGAACGCGCCCCGATCGAGCCCGCCCCTCCCGGCGGGCTTTTTTCTGCGTTACAATGGCGGTTTTTCCCCAGGATCGTTATGACCGACAACGCCGTACTTCGCCTGCGCCAATTCCGTTTAGACCGCGCCACCCGCCCTTTTCTGGCGCGCGGTTGCCGGGTGGCGCGTTGTCAGGGTTGCCTGCTACCGCATAAAAACTGCCTGTGCGACACCATTCGCCCGCAGCAGGCCGGCAGCCGTTTCTGCCTGATCATGTTCGGCGCCGAGCCGCTCAAGCCCAGCAACACCGGCCGCCTGATCGCCGATATCCTGCCGGACACCCAGGCGTTTCTCTGGTCACGCACCGAGATCGATCCTGCTCTGCTGGCGGCCATCAACGATCCGGCGCGGCAGCCTTATGTGGTGTTCCCCGCTTCCTACGCCGACGCCGAACGGCCGGTGTTCAGCGAGCTGCCCGCCGGCGGCAAACCGCCGCTGTTCATCATGCTGGACGGCACCTGGGCGGAAGCGCGCAAAATGTTCCGTAAAAGCCCGTACCTCAATCAATTCCCGGTGTTTTCCCTCAACGTCGACGCAGCATCGGACTACCAGCTGCGCGAAGCCAGCCGCGCCGAGCAACACTGCACGGCGGAAGTGGCCGCCGCCCTGCTGCAACAGGCGGGCGATCTGCCGGCCGCCGACGGTTTGAATCAGCATTTCCGCTATTTCCGTCAACAGTATCTGGCGGGAAAACCGACCCGGCCGGAGGCACCGGTCACAGCAATGTAGCCAGAAAGCGCCTAAAATCAGGCGTAACGTTGCCAAAAGGAGCCGTGCATGAGCCAGCGAGGGTTAGAAGCGCTACTACGTCCCAAATCGATCGCCGTGCTGGGCGCGTCGCAGCAGCCCGGCCGCGCCGGCAACCTGATGATGAGCAATCTGCTGGCCGGCGGTTTCGGCGGGCCCATCTTGCCGGTCACGCCGCGCTACAAGGCGGTATGCGGCGTGATGGCCTACCCCGACGTCGCCAGCCTGCCGCTGACGCCGGATCTGGCGATCATCTGCACCCACGCCAAACGCAATCTGGCGCTGATTGACGCGCTGGGCCAACGCGGCTGCAAAACCGCCATCGTGCTCTCTTCGCCGCCGGAACAGTTCGCCGAGCTGAAGGCCTGCGCACAGCGCTACGCCATGCGGCTGTTAGGGCCCAACAGCCTGGGGTTGCTGGCGCCGTGGCAGGGCATCAACGCCAGCTTCTCGCCGGTGCCGATCCAAAAGGGCAAGCTGGCGTTTATCTCGCAGTCCGCCGCCGTGGCCAACACCATTCTCGACTGGGCGCAGCAGCGCGAAGTCGGTTTCTCCTACTTCATCGCGCTGGGCGACAGCCTGGATATCGACGTCGACGACCTGCTCGACTTTTTGGCGCGCGACAGCAAGACCAGCGCCATCCTGCTGTATCTGGAAAACATCAGCGACGCACGGCGCTTTCTCTCCGCCTCGCGCAGCGCCTCACGCAACAAGCCCATTCTGGTGATCAAAAGCGGCCGCAGCCAACAGGCGCAGCTGCTGCTCAACAGCCAGCTGGGGCTGGACGCCGCCTATGACGCCGCCATCCAGCGCGCCGGCCTGCTGCGCGTGCAGGATACCCACGAGCTGTTCTCGGCGGTGGAAACCCTCAGCCATATGCATCCGCTGCGCGGCGAGCGGCTGATGATCGTCAGCAACGGGGCAGCGCCGGCGGCGATGGCGCTGGACGAACTGCTCGGACGCAACGGCAAGCTGGCCACGCTGAGCGATGAGAGCCTGGCAAAATTGAGCGACGCGCTGCCGGATTTCATCCGAGCCGGCAATCCGCTCGACCTGCGCGATGACGCCACGCCGCAGCGCTTCCTAGCGGCAATCGAAGCGCTGCTCGACAGCCACGACTATGACGCGCTGCTGTTGATCCACGCGCCGAGCGCGGCGGCGCCGGGCACCGCCACGGCGGAACGGCTGATCGACGCGCTGCATCGCCATGCGCGCGGCAAGCGCATCACGTTGCTGACCAACTGGTGCGGCGAATACTCTTCGCAAGAGGCGCGCCGGCTGTTTACAGAGGCCGCCATTCCCACCTACCGCACCCCGGAAGGCGCGGTGACCGCCTTTATGCATATGGTGGAATATCGCCGCAATCAGAAGCAGCTGAAAGAGACGCCGGCGCTGCCGATCGGCCTGACCGCCAACACCGCCGACGCCCACCGGTTGATCCATCAGGCGCTGGCCGAAGGCGCCACCCAGTTGGATACCCACGAGGTGCAATCCATCCTGCAGGCCTATGACCTGAGCACCCTGCCGACCTGGATCGCCGAGGACAGCGCCGAAGCGGTACACATTGCCGAACAGATCGGCTACCCGGTGGCGCTGAAGCTGCGTTCGCCGGATATCCCGCATAAATCGGAAGTTCAGGGCGTCATGCTCTACCTGCGCACCGCGACCGAAGTGCAGCGCGCGGCGGAGGCGATCCTCGACCGCGTGAAGCGCACCTACCCTCAGGCGCGCATTCACGGCCTGCTGGTGCAGAGCATGGCCAACCGCGCCGGTGCCCAGGAGCTGCGCATCGCGGTGGAGCAGGATGCGATTTTCGGCCCGCTGATCATGCTGGGCGAAGGCGGCGTGGAATGGCGCCAGGAAAATCAGGTGGCGGTCGCGCTGCCGCCGCTGAACATGGCGCTGGCGCGTTATCTGGTGCTGCAGGCGGTGAAAGGCGGCAAGATCCGCGGCCGCAGCGCGCTGCGGCCTTTGGATATCCCCGGGCTGAGCCGCCTGATGGTGCAGGTCTCCAACCTGATCCTCGACTGCCCGGAGATCGCCCGGCTGGATATTCACCCGGTGCTGGCCTCCGGCAGCGAATTCACCCTGCTGGACGTTTCGATGCAGCTCGCGCCGTTCAGCGGCGATCCGCAGGCGCGGCTGGCGATTCGCCCTTATCCGCATGAGCTGGAAGAAACCATCGCGTTGAAAGACGGCAGCCAATGCCTGTTCCGCCCGATCCTGCCGGAAGACGAGCCGGCGCTGAAGCATTTCATTGACCGGGTGACCAAGGAAGACCTCTATTATCGCTACTTCAGCGAGATCAACGAGTTTACCCATGACGATTTGGCCAACATGACGCAGATCGACTACGATCGAGAAATGGCCTTTGTGGCGGTGCGCGCAGACGAGATCATCGGCGTGACCCGCGCGCTGTCCGATCCGGACAACACCGACGCCGAATTCGCCGTGCTGGTGCGTTCCGACCTGAAAGGCCTGGGTCTGGGCCGCCAGCTGCTGGAGAAAATGATCGCCTATGCGCGCGCCCATGGCCTGACCCGTCTGAGCGGCATCACCATGCCGAATAACCGCGGCATGATCGCGTTGGCGCAGCGGCTGGGCTTTGGCATCGAGGTGCAGCTTGAGGACGGCATCGTCAATCTGACGCTGCCGCTGCAGGCCGCCGACGCGCAGTGACCTGCGTCGCAATGCGCTACGAATCCACCACTTAACGCCAAAACATACGCACAATCGAGGCAACTAATGGTATTATCGCCCGATTATTCGGTTTAATGTTTTTATGCCTGTGGCGTTCCGGCCATCAATCATGAGAGAAGAAACGCACTGTGATGTTGTCAAAATTTAAACGTAGCAAACATCAACAACACCTTGCACAACTGCCCAAACTCCCCCAGACGGTTGCTGATGTTCGTACGTTGTACGCGCCGTCCGATTTTCGCACCACGCTGCTGGACGCCATCGCCAACGCTACCCAACGCATCTATCTGGTGGCCCTGTATCTGGAGCATGACGACGCCGGGCGCGAGATCCTCAACGCACTCTATCAAGCCAAGCAGCGGCGGCCCGAGCTGGAAATCTGCGTGCTGGTCGACTGGCACCGCGCACAGCGCGGCCGCATCGGCGCCGCCGCCGCCAATACCAACGCCGACTGGTACTGCGCCATGGCCGGCCAACATCCCGAGCAGTCGGTGCCTATCTACGGCGTGCCGGTCAATACCCGCGAAGCGTTGGGCGTACTGCACCTGAAGGGCTTTGTGGTCGACGATACCGTGATCTACAGCGGCGCCAGCATCAACGACGTTTATCTACATCAGCATGAGAAATACCGTTACGATCGCTACCAGCTGATCACCAACGAGGTGTTGGCCGATACCCTGATCGATTACATCAAGCAGCATCTGCTCACCGCCGGCGCCGTACAGCGCCTCGATCGCAGCGATCGGCCGAAAAGCCCGGAGATCAAAAACGAGACCCGCCTGTTCCGTTTCGCCCTTCGCCGCGCCGGCTATCACTTCCGCAGCAAGGCCGGCAACGATGAGTTGGCGGTGACGCCGCTGGTTGGGCTTGGCAAGCAAAGCGTGCTGAATAAAACCATTCATCACCTGATGTCGTGCGCCGACCAGAAACTGACGCTGTGCACCCCTTATTTCAACCTGCCGGCGCTGCTGGTGCGCAATATCATTTATCTGCTGCGCCAGGGCAAACAGGTGGAGATCATCGTCGGCGACAAGACCGCCAACGACTTCTATATTCCGGAAGACCAGCCGTTCAAAATCATCGGCGCGCTGCCCTACCTGTACGAGATCAACCTGCGCCGTTTTCTGAGCCGCTTGCAGCGCTATATCGACACCGGGCAGCTGATCGTGCGTCTGTGGAAGGATGGCGATAACAGCTATCATCTGAAAGGCATGTGGGTTGACGAAGAGTGGCAGCTGATTACCGGCAATAACCTCAACCCGCGCGCCTGGCGGTTGGATCTGGAAAACGCCATTCTGATCCACGATCCCAAGCAGGAAATGCGCGAGCAACGGCAAACAGAACTGGAGTGCATCCGCACTCACACCACCGTGGTCGGCCATTATCAGGAGCTGCAAAGCATTCAGCAGTACCCGATCAAGGTGCGCAAGCTGATTCGCCGTCTACGGCGTATCCGCATCGATCGGTTGATTAGCCGTATCCTGTAAGATCTACTCTGACCCCGGCCAAGGCCGGGGTTTTTATTACAGCTGTATTTCCTTGCCTTTGCGATGCAGCCGGAGTGAGACCAGCAACGCCAGCAGGCACATGCCGGAAACATACCAGAAGAAGGCATTTTCCACGCCGAACGATTTAAGCGACAGCGCGACATATTCCGCCGAACCGCCGAACAGGGCATTCGCTACCGCATAAGACAAGCCTACCCCTAACGCACGCACCTCCGGCGGGAACATCTCGGCTTTAAGCAGCCCGCTGATCGAGGTGTAAAAGCTGACAACGAACAGCGCCAGTACGATCAGGCCGAACGCCATAAAGGGGTTGCTCACCCCTTTCAGGGCGAACAGGATCGGCACCGTCAACAGGGTGGCCAATGCCGAGAAGATCAGCATCGAGCTGCGACGGCCGATTTTGTCCGAGAACGCGCCTGCCGCCGGCTGCAGCAACATGAAGACGAACAGCGCGGCGGTCATGATGGCGCTGGCCAGCTTGGCGTCCATACCGGCGGTGTTCACCAGATATTTCTGCATATAGGTGGTAAAAGTGTAAAAGGTCAGTGAACCGGCGGCGGTAAAGCCCAACACCATCACAAACGCCTTGCGGTTTTTCCATAGCCCCGTCAGCGAACCGGCATCTTGGTGGTTACGTGTTTTCGCATCGGAGGTTTCATTCAGCGAACGGCGCAGGTACAACGCCACCACCGCCAACACGGCCCCCAAGGCAAACGGGATGCGCCATCCCCAGGCCTTCAGCTCTTCGCCGGACAATATCTGCTGCAGGATCACCAATACCAGCAGCGCCAGCAGTTGCCCGCCGATCAGCGTGACATACTGGAACGATGCGTAGAAGCCGCGCCGCCCCTTGATTGCCACCTCGCTCATGTAGGTGGCGCTGGTGCCGTACTCGCCGCCCACAGACAGCCCCTGGAACAATCGCGCGATCAGCAGCAGCGCCGGCGCCCAGCTGCCGATCGACTCATACGTCGGCAGACAGGCGATCACCAGCGATCCGGCGCACATCATGCAGACCGAAAGCAGCATTGAGTTTTTTCGGCCGTGTTTATCGGCAATGTAGCCGAACAGCCAGCCGCCGATCGGCCGCATAAAGAAGCCGGCGGCGAACACACCGGCAGTTTGCAGCAGTTGTGTCGTGCTGTTGCCCGCCGGAAAAAATGAGGCGGCAAAGTAGATTGAGCAGAAGGAGTAAACGTAAAAATCAAACCACTCCACCAGATTGCCTGATGAAGTCCCGACGATGGCAAAAATGCGTTTTTTGTTATCCAGCGCCCCCTGTTCGACGCCGCGTTCATCCTCAAGAACCGAGGTTGTTTCTGTCATGGTATTTTCTCCGAGCCATAGCAATGATGAAATTCGGCGTCCTGCCGCTCTGGTTGTTACTTTATTGTTATTTATAAGTTAACAAACAAACTTAATAGCGGACGAAGAATATCTGGCGTTTGGAGGGACAATGCGCGGAATTTGTGATGAATATTAAACCGCACGCTGAAAGCTGAAGCGGATTGCAACGGGGATTTTCCGTTTTACGCATAGCAAAAAGCCCTGAACGTCAGTTCAGGGCTTTCGGCTTGGTTTGATGCCTGGCAGTGTCCTACTCTCGCATGGGGAGACCCCACACTACCATCGGCGCTACGGCGTTTCACTTCTGAGTTCGGCATGGGGTCAGGTGGGACCACCGCGCTATTGCCGCC